>CAMCZU010000026.1 GCA_945888065.1 Rickettsia typhi | reverse complement strand
AAAAATAAAAATTAAAAAAAAGGAAATAAAAAAAGAAAAAAAGAAAAAAAGAAAAGAAAAAAGATAATAAATTAACTAAAAACTTACAAAAAAGCTTTAAAACTTTTAAAAAAAACCAGATTTTAATTGTTTTTTATATTTTTTGATTTAAATTTTTGTATCTAAGTTAGATTTTTTTATAAATCTTGTATAAAAAAGCATAATAGATCCTGAAAGTGTTAAAATTAATGCTAAGGTAGTTGTTATTATTACTAAAATGTTGTTAAAATTTTCTCCATTTTTGTAATCCATTATATGCAACCTCCAAAAAAAGTCGTATATTACCCAAGCATTGTTTCTAATTTTATAAAATTCTCCGCTTTTTTCATCAAAATATAATCTATTATTTAAAAAATCATCATAAGATACCTGAATTAAGCCAGTTTTTTCATACAATTCATTTACAAATAATATCTGTGTTGCTTTAGCATTATTTATATAAGATACATCTTTTATTTTACCACTACCTTTATAGATAGAATTTGCTATTGCAATGATATCTTCTTGTGTAGGTGTAGATAACTTTTTACCTGTTAATGCATTTATGTAATAAGTATTATTATTTAATGTAGAAATTTTAAATACAGGTTGATTACCTATATTTATTAGATCTGTTTTTATTGTATTTGGTATATTATTTATAATTTTATTTAAAGAGACAAGTTTATTAGCATTAATTGTATTATTATTGTATGAAGTTAAATTTATATATTTTTCACCCTTAATAATTGGTAAAAAAGGGATGCTAACAAAAATTAACCCCCCTAATACCCAAAATATCATTTGTATAAAAATTAATAAACCAATCCATTTATGTAGTAATCTGTTTATATAATACAAATGTTTTTAAACTCAGTTTAGTTTTTAAAAATGAATTGTTCTATTATAAGCACTTAATACTGCTTCGTGCATCATCTCTGAAAGAGTTGGATGTGCAAATACTGTATTTATTAATTCTTGCTCTGTTGTTTCTAGGTTCATTCCTATAACATAACCTTGAATCATCTCTGTTACCTCTGCCCCTATCATATGTGCCCCTATTAGCTCACCAGTTTTTGCATTAAAGATAGTTTTTATTAGTCCATCTGGTTCACCCAAAGCTATTGCTTTACCATTGCCTACAAATGGAAATTTACCTACTTTAATTTCTATTCCTAATTCTTTAGCTTTTTTTTCATTCAAACCAACTGAAGCAACTTGCGGATGTGCATAGGTGCAACCTGGAATCATCATTTTATTCATTTTATGTGGATGCTTACCTGCTATTTTTTCTGCAACTATTATCCCCTCGTGAGAAGCTTTATGAGCCAACCAAGGACCATCTATTATGTCTCCAATTGCATAAATATTATTTATATTGCTTTGGCAATATTCATTTACTACAATTCTACCTTTATCTACTTTAACTCCTAACTTTTCTAAGCCAATATTTTCTATATTTGCTACAACCCCTACTGCTGAAATTATTGCATCTACATTAACTTCAAACTTTTTACCATCTGAGGACTCTAATGATACAGATACATCTGTTGCATTTTTTTTAATTCCTAATACTTTTGTAGAGGTTAGGATTTTCATACCTTGTTTTTCAAAGGATTTTTTTGCTAATGTTGAAATTTCTTCATCTTCTTGAGGCATAATATTTGGCAATAACTCTACTACAGATACATCTGAACCAAGTGTGTTAAAAAATGATGCAAATTCAATTCCAATAGCACCAGAACCCATTACTAATAGTTTTTTTGGAACATTTGGAGCAACTAGGGCTTCTTTATAAGTCCATACAAATTTACCATCTGGCTCAAATCCTGGTAATACCCTTGCTCTTGCACCTGTTGCTAAGACAATATTTTTTGCACTTATGTTAGATGTTTTACCATCTTTAGTTTTAATTTCAATTGTTGTGTTATTTATTAAGCTACCAACACCATCAAAAATTTCTACTTTATTTTTTTTTAACAAATGCCCAATCCCAGAAGATAGTTGTTTTGCAACTCCACGGCTACGCTCTACAATTGCTTTAATATCATAGCTAATGTTTTGAGCTTCAAGACCATAATTTTTAGCATTTTTCATATAATGATAAACTTCTGCACTTCTAAGTAATGCTTTTGTTGGTATGCATCCCCAATTTAGGCAAATTCCACCTAAATGCTCTCTTTCTATTATTGCAACTTTTAAACCCAGTTGTGCACAACGAATTGCAGATACATATCCACCTGGACCCGCACCAATTACTACTACATCAAAATTACTCATTTTTTTATCCTTTTAATTAATTTATAGAATCATTCCTATTGGATTTTCTAAATAGTTTTTAATAGATGTTAAAAATTCTGCAGCAATTGCACCATCTAATACTCTATGATCTGCAGATAGAGAAATTCCCATTATATTTGCTATAACGATTTGCTTATTTATAACTATGGCTTTTTCTTGAGTTGTTCCAACTGCTAAAATTCCAGAATGTGGAGGATTAATAATAGCTTGAAATTCTTTTATGCCAAACATTCCTAAATTAGATATAGAAAAACTACCACCTTGATATTCTGATGGTTGTAATTTACCTTCTTTAGCTTTTTTTGCTAGTGATTTCATTTCTGCAGATATCTCTACTAACCCTTTGCTTTGAGCATTTTTTATAATTGGAGTAAATAATCCTCCCTCTGTTGCTACTGCTACTGCTACATCTGAGTTTTTAAAATAGCGAGTTGTTTCCCCTAACCAGTTTGTATTTGCTTGTGGATGATCTTGCAAAGCTAAAGCAACCGCTTTAATTATAAAGTCATTTACGGATAATTTATATTTATCTTTACCCTTAGCATTTAGAGTTTCACGAGCTTTTAATAAATTATCTAAATTACAATCCACAGATAAATAATAATGAGGAATTGTATTTTTTGATTCTAATAACCTTTTAGCTATGGTTTTTCTAATACCACTATTTGGTTTATCTTCATATTCTACATTGTTTGTAGCAGAAGGATTATTTGTTAAGCTAGATGTTGAGCTAGATGTAAAATTTTCTACATCTACTTTTATTATTCTACCATTTGGACCACTTCCAGTCATTTTAGATACATCAATACCTTTTTGTTCTGCTATTCTTTTTGCCAGTGGAGTAATAAATATTTTTTTTGCACCAATTTTTGCATCAAGGGAAATGCTAGAGGAATTATTATTAACTACCTGTGTAGCTACATCAGGAGTAGTAGTATTTGTTGTTTGTGAACTTTGAGGTGCATTTTGTGGTTTAGAATCATTGTTGGAAGCCAAAAAGCTATCAATACTATTGCTTGATTCACCTTTTTCTAATAATACAGCAATTGTATCATTAACTTTAACACCCTCTGTGCCTTCTTGAATTAATATTTTACCTAAAATACCCTCTTCAGAACACTCGTATTCCATTGTAGCTTTATCTGTTTCTATTTCTGCTATTACATCACCACTTTTTATTGTATCACC
>CAMCZU010000025.1 GCA_945888065.1 Rickettsia typhi | reverse complement strand
TGGACCAAAAACTATGTTTTTAGTTTTTATTACATCATAATATTGAGTGTAAAAAAATTCGTATTTATGAGTGCTAACTTTAATAGGATCTACAGATTTATCTGTGCTAAATGTGGTAGATAAATTTGGATGATTAATTTCAAATTCGTGCCCTATAGTAAATATTTTTCTTGATAGGGGTTGTTGGTAGCCAATTTTAAAGTGATAACCTAAATTTGAAGATAATCCATCGCTACTTGCATTAAGCCTTGTAAAATTTAAAGTTAATCTAGGATCGCTAATTTCACCAACATTAATTGATCCACCTGCACCTAAATAAAATCCTAAGCTACCATTTTTGTATAATGAGGTAGAAGAAGATTTAGAATTATTATAACTTGTATTAGATGAAGTTGTATTAGAGTAAGGGGTATTAGATGAAGGTGCTTGTTTGCTTTGTGCTTCTTTTTGTTCTTTGAATTTTTTGTATTCTAAGTATTCTGCATAATCTGATGCCTCATCTGCATAGGTATTACTAATTCCAAAGCATAAAGTTATTACACACAATAAAATATAAATTTTTTTAAAATCTAGCATTTGTTAAAATCCTTATATTGTTAGGGTTGATAAATAATGGTTAGCATCTAAGGCACTTTTGCATCCACTACCTGCTGATGTGATTGCTTGTTTGTAAATTTTATCTGATACATCGCCACAAGAGAATACTCCAGCTAAAATTTTGCCATTTTGCATTACATTTGTAGATGTGCTATTTAGCATTATATAGCCATCGCTATCTAAGTCTATTTGATTTTGTAAAAAACTAGTATTTGGGTTATGACCTATGGCAACAAATGCTCCATCTATTGCTAGTTGTGTTGTTGAACCATCAATTACATTTTTTAGAATTAAATTTTTTAAATTTTTTTGAGGACTAATTTCACCTTGCATTTCCTCAACAATTGTATTGAAAATTATTTTTATATTAGGTTTTGTAAATAATCTTTCTTGCATTATTTTCTCTCCCCTTAGTTTATCCCTTCTGTGAATAACATACACAACTTTTGCAATCCCAGATAAATATAATGCTTCTTCTATTGCAGAATTTCCACCGCCTATTACTGCTACAGATTGATTTTTGAAGAAAAATCCATCGCAAGTTGCACAAGCAGAAACTCCAAAGCCCTTAAATGTATCCTCTCCAACACAACCTAACCAACGAGCTGAAGATCCTGTAGCAATAATTAAAGATTTTGTAAGGTATGTTTCATTTTGTCCAACTAATTCATAAGGATAGGTATGTAAATTGCTTTTTGTTATATAATCTAATTTTGTAATAACTTTAAGGTTATCTACTTGATTTTTCATATTTTCCATTAACTTAGGACCTAAAATATTATCAAAACCAGGGTAATTTTCTACATGTGTAGTTTGCATTAGTTGCCCCCCAACTTCAAAACCTGATATAAGCAAAGGATTAATACCTGCTCTTTGTGCATAAATAGCTGCTGAATATCCAGCAGGACCACTTCCTAATATAATTAAATTATGAACCTTAGACAATATAATTACTCCTAATAAATAAATTTTTACATTATCATAAATTATATACTATTATCTTATTAAATTAAACTTTTATTGCTTAGTTTTGATATTTTGTTGTTGCCAATCTTAGATAAGTTTATAATGTGAAAATATTATTAACATAAATAGAATCTAATATGGCAAAAAAAACTTATAAAATTGATGAAATAGATATTAGAATACTAAATGCCTTGCAAGATAATGGTAGGATATCTAATATAGATTTATCAGAAGTAGCTGGTATTTCTCCATCGCCTTGCTTAAGGCGGTTAAAATCTCTTCAAGATAATGGAATTATTAAATCTTTTAATGCTCAATTAGATGAAAGCTTTTTTGGATTAAATTTAATTATGTTTGCCTCAATCACCATTGAAGTAAAATCTGAAACAGATAGAACCACATTTGAAAATGAAC
Source organism: Rickettsia typhi (assembly GCA_945888065.1). GTDB lineage: Bacteria > Pseudomonadota > Alphaproteobacteria > WRAU01 > Hepatincolaceae > CAMCZU01. The sequence goes on along the minus strand of CAMCZU010000025.1, from coordinate 2,896 downwards.
TTAAAAATATTACAGAAATTAAAGAGGCATATGCTCTTTCTTTAGATACTGATTATTTAATAAAAATGTTAGTTAATGACTGGATAGATTATAAACGAATAATTAATACCAAGGTTGCTAAGCTTCCTTTTATTACAAAAATTAGAACCACTCAAATTAACAGAGTAATAAAAAAAGATAGTAAAATTGTAGTTGTGTGATATAATTTATAGTTTAAATAAGCAAATATTATATTTGATGTATGATACATAAATTATGAAACTTAAACCTTTTGAACTTCAATCTAAATATTCTCCAGCAGGAGACCAAATTAGTGCTATTGAAAAATTAGTAAATGGATTAAATGAAAATAAGCAAGATCAAGTCTTACTAGGGGTTACAGGATCGGGCAAAACTTTTACAATGGCAAACATTATTGCTAAAACTCAAAGACCCGCTTTAATTATGGCTCATAACAAAACTTTAGCTGCTCAACTTTATTCAGAAGTTAAAGCTTTTTTTCCTAATAATGCTGTAGAATATTTTATTTCTTTTTTTGATTATTATCAACCAGAAGCTTATATTCCAAGCTCTGATACCTATGTAGATAAAGATTCTGTAATTAATGCTAAAATAGAACAAATGAAGCACTCTGCTATTTACTCTTTACTTGAGAGAAAGGATAGCATTATTGTAGCTTCTGTTTCTGCTATTTATGGTATTGGAGACAGAGATTTTTATGAAAAATTAAAAATCAATTTATCTGTTGGTAAGCAAGTATCCATAGATAATTTATGCCTAAATTTAGTAAATTTACAATATGTAAGGAATGATATTTCTTTTGAAAGATCTACCTTTAGAGTCCGAGGCGATGTTGTAGAAATTTTTCCCGCCCATTTAGATGAATATGCCCTAAGGTTATCTTTTTTTGGAGATGAAATAGAATCTATAGATATGATAGATCCTCTACTTGGAAAAAAATTAGAATCCCTACAACATTTTGGCTTATATTCTGCAACTTTATATGCTACTCCCAAAGAGGTTATTAGTTCTGCTGTTCCAAAAATTAGGGCAGAAATGCACGAAGTAGTAGAAAAATTTAAAGATAGCCAAAAATATATAGAAGCTCAAAGGATAGAAGAGCGAACTAACTTTGATATTGAAATGCTAGTTGCTACAGGTTATTGCAAGGGAATTGAAAATTATATTAGATACCTAGGAGAAAGAGAACCACAAGCAACACCATCTACACTTTTTGATTATTTGCCCAAAGATGTAATTATTTTTGTAGATGAAAGCCACGTATCTATCCCTCAAATTAGGGGTATGTATGCAGGAGACAAAAGCCGTAAAAATGTATTGGCAAGTTATGGCTTCCGCCTTCCTTCTTGTATGGATAATCGCCCCTTAACTTTTGAAGAATGGGATAGCAAAAGGGGGCAAACAATTTTTGTATCAGCAACCCCAGCAGATTATGAATTAAATCTTGTAAAGGGAGAAATTGTAGAACAAATTATTCGCCCAACAGGTCTACTAGATCCACTTTGCATAATAAAGCCAATAGATAATCAAATAGATGATTTAATGGGTGAAATTAAAGAGGTTGTAAAACTAGGCGAAAAGGTTTTAGCAATCACTTTAACCAAAAAAATGGCAGAACATATTACAGATTATTTTAATGAAAACGGCATTAAAACTAAATATCTACACTCAGATATAGACTCCCTAGAGAGAGTCCAAATTATACGAGGGCTTAGAGAAGGTTTATTTGATGTTCTTGTTGGTATTAATTTATTAAGAGAAGGTCTTGATATTCCTGAATGTTCTTTAGTAGGAATTTTAGATGCAGATAAAGAGGGGTTTTTAAGATCTAAAACATCTCTAACCCAAACAATAGGTAGAGCAGCAAGAAATGAAAGAGGTCGTGTAATTTTATATGCTAATAAAATTACAGAGTCAATTAAATATGCTATGGATGAAACTAAACGTAGGCGTGAAATTCAACAAGAACATAATAAAGTGCATAATATTATTCCAAAATCCACAATTTCTGATGTATCTAAACTTGAAATTGATGATAAAGATTACTATGTGCTAGACTCTCATAAAAGCAAGAGGAGTGATAAAGATAAATCTAAAAATTTAGATAATGCAATTTACAAGTTTAAATCTATAGAAGATCTAGAGAAAGAGAAAGTTAAATTAAATAAGCAAATGATAGCTTATGCAGATAATTTAGAATTTGAAAAAGCTATAGAATTAAGATCTAAAATTAAGCAAATTGATGATTTAATTTTAAAAGGGTAATTTTATGTATGATGTTTTTAAAATAAATAATACAGATGGTTCATCTATTGTTGTATCTCAACACGGAGGACAACTTTTATCTTGGAGAGATGCAAATAAAAATGAAGCTTTTTATTTATCAAAAAAAGCTAAAGTTGATATTAATAACCCTATTCGTGGTGGAGTTCCTATTTGCTTCCCTCAATTTTCTAACTTTGGGAATATCTTAAAACACGGCTTTGCAAGAGACTTTTTATGGAATGTTGATTTTATTGCAGAAGGTAGTAATCCTAAAATCTTGTTATCTTTAATTCATAATGAACAAAGCTTAAAAATTTTTCCCTATAAATTTAAGTTATCTTTAGGAATAAAATTTAATGCATCTACTTTGAGTATAAATTTAAGTGTGCAAAATTGTGATAAAAATCCATTTGAATTTAATTGTGGGTTGCATCCGTATTTTTTATGCAATCTTGATAATGCTTTTGTATTGGGTTTAAAAAATTCACAATATAGCTATAATAATAAAGCAGGAATAATAAATAACTCTAGCTTTAAGGTTGCAAGTGAGGTAGATTACATATTTAAAAATTTAACTAAAGTTGTATCACTTACAAGCAATAACACAATG
>CAMCZU010000024.1 GCA_945888065.1 Rickettsia typhi | reverse complement strand
TTTCTTACTCCATATACTATATGATTTCCTTCATCATATAAATCTATCATATCTTCTATTTTGGTTATATCATCTTGCAAATCTATATCTATAGATATTGCCATATCACAATTAACATTATGATAACCACAAAGCAGAGCATTTTGATGCCCCACATTTGATGCTAAAGATATTACTTGTATTTTTCCTTTGTATTGTTCAACCAATTGTTGCATTATTTTAAATGTGTTATCAACTGAGCCATCATTTATTAATAATAAATAACTATCTGGTGTTATTTTATTTTTTAAAATTAAACTATCTAACACTTCTAATAATTGTAATACACCTGCCTCAAGAGCTAATTCTTCATTAAAGCAGGGGGTTATAATTGCAAGTTGTTTCATTTATTTTATATTTAATTTATTAATAATTTCATCAATTTTTAATTTATTTTGCGGATGATATGTTAAATATATATCAAAAAAATCTTTAATTTCTGCTTTTGTATTTAACCTAATTCTTTTATAAACCCTATATGTAAATTTTGAATTTTGTAATTTAAATTCACTCTCTAAAGTAAAAGCTTTTGCAATGTTAATGTTTTGAGCAAATACTGAATTTAGAATTTCTATAATTTTTTGTTTTTCACTCATCAATTCAACAGGATACACAATAACAAGCAAAGATGCATCAAAAATATTATTAAAAATAGATAAATGACTACTATCTAATACTGGAAGGCGAACAATTAAATTGTTTTTAATAAGATAACTATTATCAAAGTAAAATGAATATGACTTCAGTGATTCGCTATCAATCCCATCTTTAAAATAACCTGAATTAGCTATAGCTATTTTTAAATTATTTTTTTTTGCAGTGTTATTAACAAATTTTAGCAAATTAATTATATTATCATAATTTACTGTGCCCATTTCTATAAAAGATGGTAATAACCTTTTATTAGTAAAAACATTACGATTATTTATAGTATGATTAACAACTAAAATATTAATAATGTAGTGTATAGCAATTATTAAAATAATAAATGAATAAAAAACTTTTTTATTATTAATTTTATTATATAAAAAAATAAATAAATTAATAGATAAAAAACACAATGCTATACTAACAGCTTGTTGAAAGTGTTGTAGAGAAAAAGCTGCTAATTGTATTTGCATTAAAGCAAAACACAAAGACCAAAGTACAAATAATATAAAAATATGCTTATATGCTTGAGTAGATTTTAAAAGCAATATAAACCCCAAAAAAGAAGTTACCATTATTAATAACCCAGCATAACCTGGAAAAGTATTAAAAATCAAATTACTATATAGATTATTTACTTGCCAATCTGCATAATAACCAAAATATTCATTTGAAAATAAAATTTTAATCAACATACCCTTTTGTAAAATTAACATCATCAATAAAATAATTAATCCTACAAAGCTATATTTTAAAAATAAATTTTTAAATCCACTAAAAGAAAATCCCTTTTTATATAAAAAAAACAAACTATACAAACCAAAAACTATAAAAAAAGCTACTATTCCATAAAGCGATGCTTTTTTTAATAAAAATGGCATATATAAGAAAATACCAAATAAAATCAAGCTTTTGTATGATCTATCTTCTATTGGATTTTTAAAATACATATAAAATATAATCATAAAAAACAAACAACAACTTATATCTTGTAAGCCACTAAAAGCAGGTATAATTAATGGAGCAAATTGAATTGCATAAAGAGTAATTAAAAATAATAAAAATTTATTCTCAATTTTAAAAATATTTTTTATAAATAAATACACCACAAAAATACAAGGTGATATATAAACAATAGACATTGATAAAACAAATAAAAATCTATTGTTTGAGTCAAAAAAATTAAATGGTATTAATGGTAATTGTGAAGCTACATTATAATCTGAATATTTTAAAGAAGACTTAACAAAAGAAAAAAAATTTCCAATTTCTCCTTGTTTGAGCATATCTATCATATTTGAGGTTGAAATATGATAACCAAGGGTATCCCAAATATAGATTGCTTTTGTATTAATTAAAAAATAATATATTTCGAATCCTAATAAAATATTTATAAAAAAATAAATAAAAATATTAAATTGGTTTTGTTTTATAAAATTACAAAAATTCTCTTTCATTATTCTTACCTACTTCCCTATGCAAAATTTGTTAAAAATTAATCCTAATACTTCTTCTATATCTATTTTGCCAAAAATTTGGCTTAAGTTATTAATAGCATTTCTTAAATGAAAACTTTTTATTATAATATCATTTTTTTCATTTATTGTTAAATATAAATTTTTTTCGCAATTTTGAATAATCTCTTTATGACGAGATTGTAAAATTATTGGAGATTCATTTATTCCGCTTATTGTAGCTAAATAATCTCCTAAGGCAGTTTTAAAATCACTTAATCCTTGTTGATTTTTTATTGATACAAAATGTAAATTTGCTATATTCTTAAAAATTTCTTTTAAATTTTTTTTATCTACTAAATCTATTTTATTTAACAATATAAATGTGTTTTTATCTATGTATTGTTTCATTTCTTCATAGGTATTCATATTATTTGCATCTATTACCACAATTTTTATATCCGCTTGATTAGCTAAATCAATTGCTTTTGCTATTCCTTTATTTTCTATTTCATCATTTGTAATTCTTATTCCTGCACTATCATACAGTAGAGCTGGAAAACCATTAATATCTAAAAAAACTTCTATAACATCTCGTGTTGTTCCTGCAATTTGTGATACTATAGCTACATCTTTACTGCTTAAATAATTTATTAGTGAAGATTTACCCACATTAGGAGCACCTAAAATTGCTATTTTAAAGCCTTCTCTTATTTGTTTTATATTATTATTTTTGCTTTTATTTAGCTCTGCTTGAATTTCTTTATAAACTTTAATAATTTTATTATCTAAAATTTCAAAAAGATTTTCTGGAAGGTCTTGATCTGAAAAATCTATAGTTGCCTCTATTTCTGCTAAAGATTCTAATAATTCATTATACCAATCATTATATTTTTTATTAACATCTCCTAGCATTCCTCTTAATGCTTGTTTTCTTTGAATTGGAGTTTGAGAATGAATTAAATCTAAAAGGCTTTCTGCTTCAAGTAAATTTATTTTATTATTTAGGAGTGCTATTTTTGTAAATTCTCCTCTATCTGCTAACCTGTGATTAGGGATTTTAGATAGTATTTCAAGCATTGTTTTAATAATTGAGGTGCTTCCGTGGATATGATATTCAAAAATATCTTCTCCATTATAACTTTTTTCTTTTGGAAAATAAATTATTATAGCTTTATCTAAAATTTCTTCACTTTCATCATAAATATTGCTTAAAGTAGCTTTATTGTGAGTAATAGATTTTTTTTTACATAGTTTTTCAAAAGATAAAAATGCACTATCTCCGCATACTCTAATTATAGCAATTGCCGATGTTCCATACAGAGTTGAGAGTGCATAAATTGTATTTTTTGTCATCTAAAATTATTATTTTAAGAATTCATACTTTGGAAAAAATCTGCATTATTTTTAGAAGTTTTAATTTTATCAAATAAAAACTCAATTGCTTCTGATGAATTCATAGATGTTAAAATTCTTCTTAAAACCCACATTCTTGAAAGTGTATTTTTATCTACCAACATTTCTTCTTTACGAGTTCCAGATTTTGTAATATCAATACTTGGGAATAATCTTTTATCTGCTATTTTTCTATCTAAAATTATTTCAGAATTTCCTGTTCCTTTAAATTCTTCAAAAATAACATCATCCATTCTTGAACCTGTTTCTACAAGTGCTGTGGATATTATGGTTAATGATCCACCTTCTTCTATATTTCTTGCTGCACCAAAAAATCTTTTAGGTTTTTGTAAAGCATTAGCATCTACACCGCCTGTTAAAACTTTACCCGAGCTTGGAACTACTGTGTTATATGCTCTTGCTAACCTTGTTATAGAATCTAGTAAAATTACTACATCTTTTTTATTTTCTACTAATCTTTTAGCTTTTTCTAATACCATTTCTGCAACTTGAACGTGCCTAATTGCTGGTTCATCAAAGGTTGAAGATATAACTTCTCCATTTACAGATCTTATCATATCTGTAACTTCTTCTGGCCTTTCATCTATTAAAAGAACTATTAAATAACATTCTGGATGATTTTTTGTAATTGAATTTGCTATATTTTGAAGCATAACTGTTTTACCTGTTCTTGGAGGAGCAACAATTAATGCTCTTTGACCTTTTCCTATAGGAGATACTAAATCTAAAATTCTACCTGTATTATCATTTTTATTTTTTGGATCTACATTTTCAATTTCCATTATGAGCCTTTCATCTGGATAAAGAGCTGTTAAATTATCAAAATTAATTCTTTGTTTTGTAGCAGATGGATCTTGAAAATTTACTTTATTAATTTTGTTTAATCCAAAGTATCTTTCACCTTCTTTTGGAGAACGAATTTCTCCTTCTATTGTATCACCTGTTTTTAAACCCATTTTTCTAATTTGATTAGGAGAAATATAGGTATCATCAGGTCCTGGTAAATAGTTTGAATCTTGAGATCTTAAAAATCCATATCCATCTTGTAATATTTCTAAAACTCCACCACCTGTTAAAAAAATATTTTTTTCTAATAATTTTTTTAAAATAGCAGACATTAACTCTTGCTTTCTTAAATCTTGCGGATTTTCAACCTCTAGAGAATTTGCAAACTCTATTAAAGATGATAAAGATTGTGATTTTAAATCATTTAAACTTTTTATATTTAAGTTATTTGAATTATCCATTTAATTAAAGACTCTTTATATTATTTATTAATAAACTAGATTTATTTTTAGAGAAATTTTTATGACCAAATTTATTTAATAACTTGATTAACTATTTAACAATAAAAAAAATAATTAAAAAAATCAAGATAAAAAATAAATATATTTATTAATATTATTATTTAATATATATAAGATTTATTATTATTAG
>CAMCZU010000023.1 GCA_945888065.1 Rickettsia typhi | reverse complement strand
AAATTAGAAATATTGCTATTATAGCCCACGTGGATCACGGAAAAACAACCTTAGTAGATGAATTATTAAAACAAAGCGGAACATTTAGAGAAAATCAATCTGTTAATGAAAGAGTAATGGATAGTAATGATTTAGAAAAAGAACGTGGTATTACAATTTTATCTAAATGCACATCTGTATTTTATAAAGATTACAAAATAAATATTATAGATACCCCAGGGCACGCAGATTTTGGTGGAGAAGTAGAACGTATTTTAGGTATGGTAGAAGGTGTGATTTTATTAGTAGATGCACAAGAAGGCCCAATGCCACAAACTCGTTTTGTAACATCAAAAGCTTTATCATTAGGTTTAAAACCAATTGTCTTAATCAACAAAATGGATAAGCCCGATAGAAGACCAGATGCAGTATATAATGAAGTATTTGATTTATTTGTTAATTTAAATGCAACAGATGAACAACTAGACTTTCCAATTCTTTATGCTGCAGCAAGGCAAGGTTGGGTTTCATACAATGAAGAAAAAGACAAAGACGATGTAACAGCTTTATTTGAAACTGTATTAAAACATATAGAAGAGCCAAAAATTCAGCAAGGTAAATTTGCAGCGGTTGCAACAATATTAGAAACAGATAACTATGTAGGTAGAATTTTAACAGCTAAAGTAAATCAAGGATCTGTTAAACTAGGCGATAGCTTAAAAGCCTTAGATAGAGAAGGTAATTTAATAGAAAAAGCTAAAGTTAGTAAATTAATGATATTTGATGGTTTATCAAAAGCAGTAGTAGATGAAGTAAAAGCAGGGGACATAGCTTGTATTGCAGGATTTACAAAAGCAACAGTATCAGACACAATTTGTGATTTAGAAATAGATACCCCTTTATATGCAAAGCCTATTGATCCACCCGTGTTATCTATGACATTTGCAGTTAATGATTCTCCACTAGCAGGGCAAGATGGTAAAAAACTTACCTCAAGAATGATAAGAGATAGACTAATGAGAGAGCAAGAAGGTAATGTATCTATAAAAGTAAAAGATACAGATAATACAGATACCTTTGAAGTTGCAGGAAGGGGAGAGCTTCAGATTGCTATTTTAATTGAAAATATGAGAAGAGAAGGCTTTGAATTATCTATTGGTCGCCCTAGAGTTTTAATTAAAGAAGAAAATGGTAAAAAATTAGAACCAATGGAAATTGTTCAAATAGATGTAGATGAAGAATTTTCTGGCAATGTAATAGATACATTACAAAAGAAAAAAGCTAGAATAGAAGAAATGTATACAACCCCAGATAACAAACAAAGAATTATTTTTGTTGCTCCAACTCGTGGTTTAATAGGATATTATTCTAAATTTTTAACAGATACTAAAGGCACAGGAACTATGGCAAGAACTTTCCATTCTTATGAAGAATGGAAAGGGTCTATTGATCATCGTTATAAAGGAGTTTTAATTTCTAATTCTCAAGGAAAAGCAGTAGCTTATGGGTTGTTTCATTTAGAAGAAAGAGGTATTTTATTTGTAACTCATAATGATGAAGTATATACAGGAATGATTGTAGGAGAACACTCTAAAGATAATGATTTAGAGGTTAATCCATTAAAATCTAAACAACTTACAAATATGAGAGCATCAGGTAAAGATGATGCAGTAACTCTTACTCCAGCTAAAAAAATGTCATTAGAAGAAGCAATAGCTTATATAGGTGATGATGAATTAATAGAGGTAACACCTCAGTTTATTCGTATCAGAAAAAAATATTTAGATTCTAATGAAAGAAAAAGGTTTGAGAAAAAATTTAAAGATACAAACTAAGCATTAGAATGTTAAATAAAAAAAGGGAAGTATAATTATCTTCCCTTTTTTTATATGTTATTTAGCAGAGCAAAAACTAAGTTGTTTATTTATAATCTTAGAAGATATAAAAGCACAATCATTAATTGAGTGAGAAATATAGTCGTGATTTAAAGGCTTGTTTACTAATTTTTTTGCATTTTTTAGTTGATAATCTCCAAACACATTAAGCCAACTATCAGAAAACCATACAAATGCTGGAATATGAAACTCTGTGCTAAGTTGTTGTTTTAAATTTGGATTAGCTATAAAATCTTTATCAGAAATACCTCCGTGAGCCCATCTTTTTCTTTTTTTATATACTAGATCTCCCAAAGATTCTCCGTGATCTGATGTATAAATTAATAAGCTTGGATTGTTAGATTGTTTTAAAGTTTTAATAAACTCAGATAATACATAATCAACATACAAAATTGTATTATCATAATCGTTAATAATAGATTGTGCAATACACATATTTGGAGATTTATCACCGCATATTGGCAAAAATTTTGCAAACTCTTTAGGATACCTATTAGAATATTTAGTATGAGAGCCCATAGTATGCAGTATAATTAACTTATTTTTGTTTTGATTTTGTGTTAAAGCTTGTTTTAATTCTTTATTTAAATCTATATCTAAATAGTTTAGGCTGTATGTTAAAAATTTGATGTGATGTAAATCTTTAAAATATTGATACATAGTAGAAGAAGGAGCATAAGAGTTTGTTGAAAGCAAGTATGTATCAAAATTTAAATAGGTAAAAGATGATAATGATGAAGCAATTTCATTTCTTGTGTAATAATCAATCTTACTAATAAATTTATTAGATGTATAAAAAGATAATAAACAAGAAACAGAATAATTAGTAGAGTTATAACAAGATTCAAAATTTTTAAAATATACGAGGTTGTTTATTTTTTCTAAATTAGGATTTGTTTTTCTTTTATAACCATTTAAAGAAAAATTTGCACCTCTACTTGTTTCTCCAATTACAAGAACAATGGTATAAGGTTTGTTATTGCTAGGGGTATGTTTAACATTATTATTTTTTATTGTATCAACATAAGTAAAATCTCCTCTAGATATAGTAAGATATTTGCTAATATTAAAAATGTAATTTATAGGATACAACATTATATTTACAATTAAGACTCTTTGTAGTTTTGTAGTAGGTCTATTAGCTGTTTGAAAAAATTTTTTAGTATTATTAAAATTAACAAATCCACTTATAATAAAACTGGTTAATAAAAAAACAATAAAAATTATATGTGTTTTTTTGTTCTCAATAGGCTTTATTTTGATTTTGCAAAAAATAATAGCTACAAAAATACTTAATAGTATAAATCCAATAGATGCATAATTTAATGTTTCAAATGCCTCCAAAAAATTTGTATCAGCAATGCTAGTTATAAGGCTAATACCTATTTCTACATTTAAATATTGGGAAATATATAAGAAAAAACTATTTAAAAACAATATAATAACAAAAAGTATTTTTATTATATAAGTATTAAAAGAAAAAATATATAAAACTAATAAAAATACATTAAACAAAGACCATAACCCTAAAAGTAAGTTTTTATCTAATAAATAAGGTTGATCTAATATTAATATTAAATTACTAACACAAATTAAGCTAAAATTAAGCAATACTAAATATATGAATTTATTCATAATTAATTTATTCATTTATCTTTTCTCCTTTAAATTTAAAAGATTAGCTAAAATAATAATTAAAGCACCAAATATAGAATAAATGTTTGGAATAGTGCTAAATAAAAAATATCCAAATCCTACTCCCCATACAATTTGAGTATATTGCAATATAGCAATAGAGTGAATATATCCGTTTTGGTATGATTTCATAAAAAATAAAATTCCTAAAGAGCAAAACAATCCTGCACCTAAAATTAAGCCAATAAAATTATTTGATAAATTCACAAAAGGATTTTCTTGTTTTATTAATAAGTAAATACAAGCAACAAAAATACTTAATAAAATATTATAAAATCCAATAGTAGTAGTGTTTTCATCTTTTAAATATTTTTTTACAATAACTCCGCTTAAAGCACCAGAAATTGCAATACCGAATCCTCCTAAAATTCCAATAATTTGTATGTTGCTAAAACTTTGATTCCAATATTCAATAGAAATTAAACCACCACTAAATCCCAATGAAATTATTAATATTTTTTTAAAGTTTAGCTTTTCTAAGTTAAACATTGATGCAAAAACAACTGCAAAAATAGGTTGTAAAAAAGCCAAGGTATAAAATAAATGAAATGGCAAATAAGAAATTGCAATTAAAGAGCATAAAGTATTAATTACAGAAATTAACGAACGAATAGCAATTCCTTGTTTGTTTTTAGGATATAAAAATTTTAAAGTTTTGTTAAAAGATAAAAAGCCTATAAAAAAAATAAACACAATAATGCTTAAATCTAGCAACAGCATATATTGAAAAAAACCAATTTGATAGCTAGAAAATAAAAATTTATTAATAACATCCATCATAGCAAAAGATGTATATGCTAATAAAGATAACAGCATAGAGTTTTTAATAATCATTTTTTTTAAATCCAATGAAAAAATTTTTCTTAGATAAGTTTATATAGTTTGCAATTATTATAACAACAGAGCCAATTAAAGTATAAAAATATGGTATATCATTAAAAAAAGCATATCCAAATATAATTCCCCAAATCATTTGTGTATATTGAGTAGGTGCAACTTTGTATGCTAAAGATTTTTGATATGCCTTCATAAATAATAAGGTTGCTAATATACCAATTATAGCTACAAACAAAGAAAATGCAATAATTTTAACATCATAAATAATTTTAGTTGTGCCATCTGATATTAAAAATGATATTAAAACAGCTAATATGTAAATATACATAGAAGAAGATACAGGATTTTCTTGTGGTAAATATTTTTTTACAATAATGGCAGAACTAGCTCCACTAAGCACTACTATAAAAGTAAGGATTATACCAATAAATTGAGGACTATGCAATTGAGGTTGCATAATAATTAAAGATCCAATTAACCCCAATAATAAAGCAATTAAATTATTAGATGAAGGAGATTCTTTTAAAGCTATGATTCCAAAAAAAGTTATCATTAATGGCATTAAAAAAGTTATAGAATAAAACATATCTAAAGACAAATATTTAACAGCAAATATAGTGCAAATTTGATTAATAGCTAAAATTAAGGCTCTAATCCATACAGCTTTATAATTAGTTGATTTAAAAAAAGATTTTTTCCAAATAACTATGCCCACAACAAAAATAATGATTAAAGAGAAGCTATTTTTATAAATCAACCAGCTATTTAAATTAGCCAACTTAAAAAAAGATACATATTTATTAGAAGCATTCATAATAGAAAAGCACAAAAAGCTAAGCAAACCATAAAAAACGCCAATCATTGCCTGTTTCCTAATTTTTTATTAAAATAGAGTAATATAAAATTATAATTTAATCAATATTATTGTAAGTAGCTTAGCTAAAGATTATATGGCTATCTTGCACTTTTTATAATTATAAATATTTTTTATAATTATTTTGTTAAAGTAGCTTGACAATATAAAAAAGAAGTAGTAGTATAGCTAGGAATAAGATGTAAGTAGAGATACATTGTATTTTATTTTATATAAGAGATGTCGTAGAAGTTAGTAAAGAAAAGAATACATAATGTTAGTTTATGTTGATATGAT
>CAMCZU010000022.1 GCA_945888065.1 Rickettsia typhi | reverse complement strand
AAAATGCAAAAATGTTCAAGCAAATCATCTAAGATATAACCATAGCCCTTTTATGAACCAGCAGCACCCAACGTTTCAAGACTAGAATATAAGATTAGACCTATATTGTACTTATGAAGGCGAGTATCACATTTTACAGCTTGGTTGTTTTAAACTTCTCAATGCTTAACAATTATAACTATACATTAAATGTATTAAAATGTCAAGCTTTTTTTACAAAGCAAGATTTTAGCATTACTTTCATACCATCTATTTTGCAATCTATTTGATGATCCCCCTCGCTTAGCCTAATATTTTTAGCTTTAGAACCTTTTTTTAATACAATAGAAGATCCTTTTAAGGGTAAGTCTTTAATTAAAATAATAGAATCTCCAGATGTTAAAATATTTCCATTACTATCTTTTACATCGTTGTTTTGTTGTGTGTTTGCTTTAGATTCTTCATTGTTTGTTGTCCACTCAAAAGAGCATTGTGTGCAAATATAGCAAACACCATCGTGATATATAAATTCTGATTCACATTTTGGGCAAGTCATAACATATTCCTTATAATATTGATTGTTAATATGATTTAATTTTAATCTTAATTTAAAAAAATAACAAAATTAAAAGGATTCTTGTTATAAAAAAATCCATATAACACAATATATATAACAACACAAAGCATTATATAAATTAAAAAACAAATATGTAGATTGACTATGTAAAAAGATGTTGTATAATTTTATTACAAATATTTGAATTATATTAAATTTTTTACAAGGAGTGTAAAGAAATACTTATGGAATATAAAAGACCACTATCACCACATTTACAAATTTATAACATTTTTTCAAAAGCAATGACCTCAGGCCCATCATTTTTAAACAGAGCAACAGGATCTGTATTAGCAGTTGGGTTAATATATTTAGGAGCTTGGCTTTTTTGCCTAGCTTTGGGACAGACTTATTATCAGGGATACATAACTTTTATTACTTCTTGGTTTGGATGGCTTTCTTTATTGGGAATTAGTGGAGCATTTTATTATCATTTAGTAAATGGAATTAGATTTTTAGTTTTTGATATGGGTTATTGGCTTACTAAGAAAGAAGTTTATATTAGTGGTATTGTTATGATACTAATTACTTTGTGTTTATATGTGGCTACTTGGGTATATATTTTGTTAATTAATTTAGGGAGAATATAAAAATGGGAAGAGGGAGTTCACTGGGTCCTAAAGATTATGAAAAAAGAAGCAAATTATCACAAATTAAACAAGGGGCATCATCTTATAAAGGATCCCACGAATGGCTACAATCTAGAATGTTGGCATCTTTTTCTGCAATTTTATCTATATATGTAATTATAGCTTTATTAACAGGCAAAGCTAATTCTTATGAAAGCTTTTTATTGTGGTTAACAAATCCATTTAATGCAGTTGTGTTAATTTTAACAATTTTAACTTTTATTGGGCACGGAGTTTTAGGTTTAATTACTGTTATTAATGATTATGTTCATAATTTTGGAGTAAAATTTTTTGTTATATGGCTAATTAGAGGATTTTTTGGCTTTATAGCTTTTTTATCTGTAGCTAGTATATTGTATGCAGTGCTTTTAAGTAAATAATTAATAAAATAAACTTAGGTTAAAAGATGAGTAAATATAACATTGTGGATCATAGTTTTGATGTAATAGTAGTAGGTGGTGGTGGGTCTGGATTAAGATCTGCTTTAAGTATGAAAGAAAAAGGTTTTAATGTAGCTTGTATTTCTAAAATTTTCCCCACACGTAGCCATACAATAGCAGCACAAGGTGGTATAGGTGCAGCACTGGGAAATATGAAAGAAGATAAATGGCAATGGCATATGTATGATACAGTAAAAGGATCAGACTGGTTAGGCGATCAAGATGCAATTGAATATATGTGTAAAAATGCCCCTAATATAGTTTATGAATTAGAACATTATGGTGTTCCTTTTTCAAGAAACGAAGAAGGTAAAATTTATCAAAGACCATTTGGAGGGCACACAAGTAATTTTGGAGAAAGTCTAGTTCCAAGAGCCTGTGCAGCGGCAGATTTAACGGGGCATGCAATTTTACATACATTGTATCAACAATGTTTAAAGCATAAAATTCAATTTTTTAGTGAATATTTTGTTATAGATTTAATTATGGATAATGATGGAGATTGTGTTGGAGTAATGTCTTTATGCTTAGAAGATGGAAAATTGCATCGCTTCCATAGTAATTTAACAGTATTAGCAACAGGCGGTGGTGGTAGAACATATTTTTCTTCTACGCTTGCACATACTTGCACAGGAGATGGATATGGTTTGGTTGCCAGAGCAAACATCCCATTGCAAGATATGGAGTTTGTGCAATTTCATCCAACGGGGCTATATGGTCCAGGTTGCTTAATAACAGAAGCAGCAAGAGGAGAAGGCGGATATTTTACAAACTCAAAGGGCGAAAAATTTATGGAAAAATATGCTCCAAATGCAAAAGATTTAGCTTCAAGAGATGTTTGTTCAAGAGCTTTAACCATAGAAATTAATGAAGGACGAGGGGTAGGAGAAAACAAAGATCATATTCATCTTCATCTAGAACACTTAGATGCAAAAATGCTACACAATAAATTACCAGGAATTATAGAAACAGCAAAAACTTTTGCTGATGTAGATTTAACAAAAGAGCCAGTTCCTGTGATTCCTACAGCACATTATAATATGGGCGGGATTCCTACCAATTTTATGGGGCAGGTTATAAGACCAACCCCAAGCAATCCAGATGCTATAGTGCCAGGATTAATGGCAGTTGGTGAAGTTGCTTGTGTTTCAGTCCACGGAGCAAACAGGTTAGGATCTAATTCACTTTTAGATTTAATGGTATTTGGTAAAGCTACTGCACTTAAAGCGCAAGAAATTTTATCACAAAGCAAAACTAAAAAGCCTCTTCCTCTTAACTCTCAAGAAAAAACTATAGATAAGCTTGACTCTATGTTAAATTCTAAAGGCGATGCATCTGTTTCTCAAATAAGAACTCAAATGCAAAAAACTATGCAATCTTATGCCTCAGTTTTTAGAACTAAAGATAGGTTAGCACAAGGAATTGACAAATTAAAAGCTATAGATTCTAATTTATCAAATATCCAAATACAAGATAAATCTTTAATTTGGAATTACTCTTTAATAGAAAATTTAGAGTTGCATAACTTAATGACAACCTCTCATTCAATTATTAATTCAGCAATTGCCAGAGAAGAAAGCAGAGGAGCCCATGCAAGAGAAGACTTTCCAAACAGAGATGATACAAATTGGTTAAAACATACCCTTATATATGTAGATGGTGCAAACACAAAAACATCATCTCGTCCAGTGCATACTTGGACTTTAACCGATGAAGTAAAATACATAGAACCTAAAAAACGAGTTTATTAATAATAAGTTCAAAATAATAAAAAAAAAGGATAAAATTATGGTTGAATTTGCTCTTCCAAAAAATTCTGTAGTAAAAAAAGGCAATTATTTTAAGGCATCATCTGAAGCTAAAAATATTAGAATTTTTAAAATTTATAGATGGGATCCTCAGACAGGAGAAAATCCAAGATTAGACACCTTTGAAATAGATATGGATAAATGTGGTCCTATGATTTTAGATGTTTTAATGAAAATTAAAGATGAAATTGATACAACCCTAGTATTTAGAAGGTCTTGCAGAGAAGGAATTTGTGGTTCTTGTTCGTTTAATATAAATGGAAAAAACACTCTAGCTTGCACAAAACAAGTTAAAGAATATAATGGAGATATTAAAATATATCCACTACCACACAGACCAGTAATAAAAGATTTAGTAGTAGATTTAAGTGTTGTAAATGCACAATATGAATCAATCCAGCCGTGGTTAATTGCAGAGACTCCAGTAGAAGAAAACAAAGAAAGGCTACAATCTCCCCAAGAAAGAGAAAAAATAGACGGGTTATGGGAATGTATTTTGTGCTATTGTTGTTCAACAAGTTGCCCTAGTTTTTGGTGGAATGGAGAGCGAGGATATTTAGGTCCAGCAACACTCTTACAAAGCTACAGATGGATAGAAGATACAAGGGATGAAAATGCAGGTAATAGAATAGCAGATTTAGATGATCACGATAGATTATATTCTTGCCATACAATTATGAATTGCACCGATGTTTGTCCAAAAGGGTTAAATCCAGGTAAAGCAATTGCAGAAATTAAAAAAAGAATGCTAAATAGGCAATAAAATAAATAAATTATAAAAAAATATTTTATAAAAAAAACAAGTTATGGAGTTTTATTATATTTTTTAACTAATTGCCAAATATAATTATTATATTCTTGTGGAACAGGTTGATTATAAAAAATCCATTGCATTAATAATTTATCATCTACCTCTAACAATTTAGCGAACATATTAATATGTTCTTCAGACATTGTTAAAAGGTGGTTATCTGCAATGTATCCTAGCACTAAATCTAGCTCTATGGTTCCCCTTCTTTTAGCTTTAAAATATAAATGTTTTAAATGGTTATCCATAATTTTAACCTTGTTTTAATTTGTTAATTATAATAATACCAAATATTTGAAAAATAATAAAGGAGCTTAAAAGAGATGAAATTTAGAAAAGAAAGCGATACAATGGGAGAAATAGAAGTAGAAGAATCAAAATATTGGGGTGCTCAAACTCAAAGATCCCTAAAATACTTTAAAATTGGCACTCAAAAAATGCCTGAATCTGTAATTAAGGCACTTGCCATTATTAAAAAATGTTCTGCTATTGTAAATAAAAATTTAAAGCTTTTAGATGCTACAAAAGCAGATGCAATAATAAATGTAGCTACAGAAATTATAAATGGTAAATATGCAGATCAATTTCCACTTTCAATTTGGCAAACAGGCTCAGGCACACAAACAAATATGAATATAAACGAGGTTATAAGCAATGTTGCCATAGAAAAATTAGGTGGAGTTGTTGGCTCTAAAAATCCTATTCATCCAAATGATGATGTAAACAAAGGGCAATCTTCTAATGATGTATTCCCAACTGCTATGAATATTGCAACAATTTTAGCAACTCATCAACAATTATTGCCAAGTTTAATAAAGTTGCAAAAATGTTTGCAAACAAAATCTCAAGAATTTAAAGATATTATTAAAATTGGTAGAACACATATGCAAGATGCAACACCACTAACACTAGGGCAAGAGTTTTCAGGCTATGAAGCACAAATTAGCAGAGATATAACTTATGTAAAAGATGCTCTACAAAGCATTTATAATTTAGCACAAGGTGGAACAGCAGTAGGCACGGGTATTAATTGCCATAAAGATTTTCCTGTGTTGTTTGCATCAGAGGTATCAAAACATACAAATATGCCCTTTGTTAGCTCACCAAATAAATTTGCATCTCTTGCAAGTCATGATGATTTGATTCATTTTAGCGGAGTGCTAAACACAATTGCAGTAAGCTTAAATAAAATTGCCAATGATATAAGGTTGTTATCTTGTGGTCCAAGGGCAGGGATTTTTGAGCTTATAATTCCAGCAAATGAACCAGGGTCATCAATAATGCCAGGTAAAACTAATCCAACTCAAATAGAGGCAACAACAATGGTATGTTGCCAAGTAATGGGGAACCATTTAGCTATATCTTTAGGTGGAATGAACGGACATTTAGAATTAAATGTATATAAACCACTAATTATTCACAATATTTTAGATTCAATCACACTACTTAGCGATGCTATGAATTCCCTAGTAGATAATTGCTTAATTGATACAATTGCAAATAAAGACAATATAAATAAGTTAATGTCTAACTCACTAATGCTTGTTACAGCACTAAATAAACATATAGGTTATGATAATTCTGCTAAATTAGCAAAATATGCTTATAGCAAAAACATTTCTTTAAAAGAGGCAAATGCGGAGCTAAAATTAATAGATGAAAACAAATTTGA
>CAMCZU010000021.1 GCA_945888065.1 Rickettsia typhi | reverse complement strand
CTTTTTTCACCTGCTCCACCGCTTCTATAACACCAAACAATCTCATTTACAAAATTTTGTTTGCCAAAAATTTCATCTAAAATTATTTTTAAGTAATGTCCTATGTGCCAATCACAATGCACATATATGCTTCCCCTATCGCTTAGTAATTCTTTTAATAGGCAAAGCCTTGGATACATATATAGCAAATATGCTAATGTTCCTTTTACTTGTTTACCATTTAAATTTGCTACCCAGGTATCGGCATAGGCAAATTGTTCAAAAGTAGTTGGGTTTGCATCTAATTGCTCTACTTTGCTTGTTGAGGCGGTAGATAAAATTTTTAATTTTTTAGAATAATCAGCTTTTGAGTCAAATGGTGGATCTATATAAACTAAGTCTACCCCCCCCCCATTATTTGAGTTGCTTAGTTTACCTTGGTTTGAAAGGCTAAGTAGTGCAGATAGGCTTAATAAATTATCACCATAAATTAATTTGTTTATAAAGTTATTATTTGTATTATCTTGATTTTTAAATAATTGAGCTGTTATAACATCTGGATTTGGATACACAAGTTCATTGAGTTGAAAGTTAATATGGTTGTTATTGTTTACTCTTTCCATAATTTTATTAAAAATTCTTTTACCTTCTTTTACTACCTCTGGTAGACTTTGAATAATGTTGTGTTCCATATTTTTTTTAACATCCTTTTAATATTTATAATTACTTAAAAATTAGAAATTTTTGCTATTAGATTGCTTATGTGCTTGATCTGAGTTTGCAGGTTTTGTTCTATATCTTTATATTCTTGCACTACATCAATAGATGCTTTAGATATAAAACCTTGATTGTTTAGTTTTTCTAAAATTTTATTTAATTCTTGCTCTAGCTTTTTTTGAGAGCTATTAAGGCGGAGGCTTTGTGCTTTAAAATCTACTTGATTATTTAACTCAATGCCAAAAATTGTGCTTTGAATTACATCTTGCAATAAATTACTATTTAGTTTATCTACAAAGGTTATGCTATTTAATTTTGCTACCTTACATATTACATCTAAATTATTTGCTAAATATTCTTGTTTATTTTCTACATAAATATTTAATAGCATAGATGGTGCTATTTGATAATCTGCCCTTATGCTTCTTATTTTGCTAATAAAATTTATAATGTTTTGGGTATTTATTGAATCTTCATTTATTTTATAATCTAAACTAGGATAGCTTTGAATTGCTAAAATATCTTCTTTTTTATGTAGATTTTCAAAAAGGTGCTGAGAAATAAATGGCATTATTGGATGAATGATTTTAAAAATATTGCTTAATACATAACCTAGTGTTTCTTGAATTTCTATTTTTTGTGGAGAATCATCTAAATAAAGCGTTGGTTTTGCTAATTCTAAATACCAATCACAAAAATCACCCCAAATAAATTGATAAATATTTGTGCTTATATCTGCAAACCTGTAAGAATCAAAGCTTTTTTCTACATTTTGCACTAAATTTTGTAATTTTAGCAATATCCATTTGTTTAAATTTAGCTCTAATTTTTCTGGATTATAGCTTGGATTAAAATATGCCCCTTGTGAGATTGCAAATTTGTATGAATTCCAAATTTTAGTTACAAAGTTTCTGTAGCCTTCTATATTTTTTTCGGATAATTTTATGTCGCGTCCGTGGGCACAATAGGCAAGAAGTGCAAAACGGAGTGCATCTGTGCCGTATTTATCTATCATATCTAGTGGGTCTATTACATTACCCTTAGATTTAGACATTTTTTGCCCTTTTTCATCACGAATTAATGCGTGGATATATACCTTTTTAAAGGGAACCTCTTTTATAAAATACACGCCCATCATTATCATTCTTGCTACCCAAAAAAAGATAATGTCAAAAGCTGTAATTAAAAGGCTAGTTGGATAAAAAGTTTGTAGCTTTTGTGTATTAAGCGGCCAACCTAGAGTTAAAAAAGGCCAAAGAGATGAAGAAAACCAAGTATCTAGCACATCTTCATCTTGTGTTAGCTCTACATTTTTACCATTTAACTTAAATGCTTGACTCTGTGCCTCTTGCAAATTTTTTGCTACAAATATATTGCCCTCATTATCATAATATGCAGGAATCCTATGCCCCCACCATAATTGCCTAGAAATACACCAAGGTTTTATGTTTTTCATCCAATCATCGTATAAATTTTTCCAATTATTTGGAATAAATTCTATATCACCATTTTGCACAACTTCAAGAGCTTTTTTAGCTAAATCTGTTGTATCTAAAAACCACTGCTTTGTTAATAGAGGTTGAATTACAGAGTTGCTTCTATCTCCGTAGGGAGTCATTATTATTGCACTTTCTATTTTTTCTATTAGCTCTTGCTCTTCTAGCTTTTGCAAAATTTGTTTTCTGGCTTTATCTATTGACAAGCCTTGATATTGTGGCGGAGTATTTTCATTTAGTGTGCCATTTGTATTTAAAATATTTATAGGTTCTAAATTGTTCCTAATTCCTACCTCAAAATCATTAAAATCGTGTGCTGGAGTAATTTTTACAACTCCACTCCCCTTTTGCATATCTGCATAATCATCGGCTATAATTGGTATTTGCTTATTAATTATAGGAACAATTACTCTCTTACCTATTAAATGTTTGTATCTTTCATCTTCTTTGTTAACTGCTACTGCAACATCCCCAAATAAAGTTTCTGGCCTTGTTGTAGCAATTATTAAATAATCTTGAGAATCTACAAGTTTATATTTTAAATAATAATAATGACCTTTAACTTCTCTATTTTCTACCTCTAAGTCTGAAATTGCTGTTTGTAATTGGCAATCCCAATTTACTAGGCGATTATCTTTATAAATTAAACCATCATTATACATTTGAATAAAAGCACTTAATACTCCATTTACACTATGTTCATCCATTGTGAATGCTGTGTATGAAAAATCACACGAACTACCCATTCTGCGAATTTGCTCTAAGATTTTTCCGCCTGAATTTTCTTTCCATTCATATACTTTTTCAATAAATTTTTCTCTACCTAAATCTTCTTTAGATAAGTTTTTTTCTTTAAGCTGTTTTTGAACCACAACTTGTGTTGCTATCCCTGCGTGATCTAACCCTGGTTGCCATAATACTTTAAAGCCTTTCATTCTTTTGTATCTTGCCATTGTATCTTGCAGAGTTGTTACTAAAGAATGCCCCATATGTAGATATCCTGTTACATTTGGTGGAGGCATAATTATTGAATAAGGTTTTGTTGCATTACTTGAACTTTCGTAAAAAGTTGAATCAGGAATTTTTTTTAAAATTTCTTCTTCTATAACTTTCCAATTATAGTGTTTATCATCTAACATAAATTATTTACCTAAGATTTATTTTTAAAATTCATATATTTCATATATTCTTGGTAAGTTTTGCTAATTTCTTTTTCATTAGAAGATGTATTTCCTGTATTAGTTGATGCATTACCCCTATTTTCATTATTAGAATTATAATATTTTTGTGCATTGTTATTGTTGTTATTTATATAATTATAAGGACTGGCACTTTGAGTAGGGTTTGCATTTTGATATTGATTAGCACTTTGATTAGGGTTTGGGTATTCTCTACGGCTTTGATACAAAGGACGATGATATGTATCATTTTGTATTTCTACTGGTTGCCCTTTATTACTTACAATTTCATCTACTTCACTATCTTTATAATGGGGTTGATTACGTGTTATATAATCTGTATGCAATTTTTGGTATTTTTCTTCTAACTCAAGCTCTTTTTTAGCTAATTGCTTTTTTATTACCTTTGATAGTATTCTTTGTAAATTATCTTCTAACCATTGTTCTATCATTGGCATCATAGCTTCTAAAATAGCTTTATCTATAGAAGATGTTTGCCTTGATGTGTAATAATCATCTTTTACAATTGGTCTAATTTCATCTTCATTAAATGGTAAATAGTCTTCATTTGCATTGTTATATTGTGAATTATCACTATAATTAGCATAATTTTTGTAGTTGTTGTAATTTTTGTACTTATCATCATTATCATCGTTATTATCATCGTTATTATCATCGTTATTATCATCATAATATTCTTCATAAGTATCATCATCGTATTCGTTGTCATACTCATCATCAAATTCTTTGTATTGATCATCAAAAGAATCTTGCGTGAAAATATCTTGTGAAAACCTTTTTTTAGATATAATATCTTCTATTTCATTTCTAAAATAATTTTCTACATCTTTGTTTTGATGATTGTCTTTTGTATTTAACTTGTTTAAGGCACTAATTTTCATATGTTACTCTTTTAATTAAAATATAAATTTTGAGTTTGCTTTTAAGCCGTGCAATAAAGGCACTGAATTTTGCTCGTATTCTTTTAATACAAAGTTATTATTTGAGCTTGTTTTTATTATTTCTGCTAATTTAGATATGTTTCTAAACCTTTTAATTCCTATAATTTTACCATTTATATTTAAAGATTGTATCCATAATGGATCTACATCTTCAAATGCACCTTCTACAAAAATATAATCACAATTTTCTTCAGTTATTTCATTATAATTGTTATTTTTAAATGAAACATTATTTATTCCTAAATGCAAAAATACATTTTGAGATTCTGTTGTTAATTGTGAATCAATATCAATTGCAACAATATTAGCAAAATATTTAGAAATTATAGCAGATAAATATCCAACCCCACTACCAATTACAACCGCCTTGTTAGTTGAGCTATTTGTATTAATTAACCTCAACATACGAGCAATTGTTATCATATCTAATAAATAGCGATTTGGTTTATAACAAATTACACCATCACACGAACACAAAGATTTTAGCTTTTCTGGTAAAAAATCTTTTCTAGGATAAGACATTATATTAGCAACAATATCTAAATTTTTTATATTATTAACTAAAAAATGATTAAAATACACATCTTGACAAGAATCAAGAATATTATCTACTGAATTATTTTCTATGTTTTTCATAATTTAATAATTTTTTTTATAATTGAAATTTCTCTAATTATAACACACTTTTTTACTAATAAAAAATCATTTTATTTTCATTATGTTATTTCTTGATGATGGAATAATTTTATTATACTCTTTAGCAAAATTATCTAAAAAATGAGTATTTATTTTAAAGCCTAATTCTAAATCTTTTATTGCTATATTTTCTTCTTTGATATCTAAAAAAAACTTAGGAATAATAAATAATTTATTGTGATACGCTTCCCCTACATCTTTTATAACACTTTTTCCTGTTTTTGGAGATAAATAATATAACCCTTCTTCTTTTAAGGTTATAACACATTTAGATAAATCTAACCCAAATCCTATTGCTTCTAATAATTTTAACTCCCACAATAGATAATTTTTTATTTCATCTTCTTTTTGTAAAATTATTATTAAATTTTTAGTTAAAAAATAAAAATCTTCTATATTTTCTTTTTCTACTATGAATGCTTTAATTAAATCTAGCATAGTAATTAAGATTGTTAATTTTAATTTGTTGTGAAAAATATTAAATAAATAAGATTCTTTTAAATCTATTTTTAACATACCTAGTTGAGAATCTAGGCGGGAGCTTTTTTCAAAATCTACAATATTTCCTAGCTCTAGCAAATACTTGTTTTTAGATGTTAAGCCACCTTTGTATAATCCGCTTATAATTCCATATTTAGAGCTAAAAATTTTTATAATTAAACTTGTTTCTCCAAAAATGCTTTTAGAAATAATAATTCCTTCGTCAACAATTTTCATAATATTAAAAGCTTAATTTAATTGTTGATCTAACCATTTAGAATTTACTTTTACAAATAAAAAAAGTGATACTTTTTTATGAAAAACTTTTTCCATTGCTTTTTGTGATGCTACTCTAATTTGCTTTATTTTTATCCCCCCCTTTCCCAATAGCATACCCTTGTGATTATCATTAATTACATAAATATTTTGATTAATTTTTATGTGATTAGCATCTTCTTCCCACGAAATATGCTCTAAGGCAATATTATAAGGCAATTCTTGATGCACATATTCATAAATATTTTCTCTACTAATTTCCTCTGCTATTTTAAATAGTGGTTGATCTGATGTTTGATCTTCATCATAATACCAATTATCTTCTTTAGCATTGTGCAACAAATATTTAACTAAAGGTTCTACTCCGTTGCCATTTTTTGCTGATATATAAAAAAAATCATCAAATTTATCATAAGATTTTATAACATTTATTATTTCTAGGAGTTTATCTTTAGATATTAAATCTATTTTATTAATTACAAATAAATTTTTTTTATTTTTTGGAAGTTTTTCAATAATTTGTTCACTTAACTTTGTTAATCCTTTATTTGCATCTAGCAAAAAAATAATGTTATCTGCTTCTTCTATTTGTGAATAGCTTATATTTACCATATTGCTATCAAAATTTCTTTGAGGATTAAAAATCCCTGGGGTATCTATAAAAACCAATTGGCTTTCATTTTTAGTGTAAATTCCTAAAATTTTATATCTTGTAGTTTGAACTTTATGGGATACAATAGATATTTTTTCTCCTATAATTTTATTTAATAGGGTTGATTTCCCTGCGTTTGTTTCTCCTAAGAGCAATACAAATGATGATTTTTTCATTTTTTTTTCTTTTATAAAAAATAATTGTTTATAATATACAATATCTATTATAGTATATTTATTAAGAGATATTAATTAATTTAAAATAAATAATGAAATTAAACAAATATGCTTTAATTGTATTAATGTATCTTTTTTTAAATTATTCCTTACAAGCTAAGGTTTTGTATGAATGTATAATTGATAATCTTACTTATAACAATATTTTTATTACTCGCCAAAATATAGACTCTAACAAAGATGATAAATCTAATTATTACTACTCTATTGCTTATTATTATCCACAAATTGATATTGATGTAATTACAATATTTGAAACATCTTATATTGTTGAAATTCTAAACAAAGAAAGTATTAAAATTAATAATTTTAACTATAAAAATTCAAAAAATATTGTAATTGATGTAGATAATATAAATAATATAAAACATTTTTCT
>CAMCZU010000020.1 GCA_945888065.1 Rickettsia typhi | reverse complement strand
TTAAAAAAGATGGTCTAAAAATATTTAAGTTTTTAAATTTAATTGGCAATAATTGTTCTTCTAAAAGCCCTTTAGCTTTTACATAAAGTATTTTACTTTTGCTAGATGGAAATGCTCCAGAAATTATATTAAAACTTAAAGCATTATTAATAGAGCTATTTTTTGCAATACTAATTGGTAAATCAACGGCTATTTTTAAAAAATTTTCTTCGCTTTTTGCACTTTCAATAGATGATCCAATGCAACAAAAAATATGAGAATTATTAAATAATTGAGGTGGAAAATCCTCTATATTACCAATCCAAGCTTTGCTTTGATTTATATTTAAGTATTTGGGAGTTTTTCTGTATACTCCTATATAATCTAAGTTTTTTGCTTCACAAATTTTAACAAGTTCAGCTCCAACCATTCCAGAGGCACCAAAAATAATATATTTTGTCATAATATTCTCCCTTATTTTATATAAATTATACATTTATTATTATATAATTTATATATTAATAAAAATTATGGGAGTTATAAAGGGTATGAAATTAGGAATTTGTGTAGCAATGGAAGAAGAATTTGTAGCGATTTCTTCTATATTAAGCAATAAAAAATCATTAAGTAATCAATTAAATATTAATGAATATCAATATAAAAATTTAGATATTGTAGCAATTGTTTCTAAAATAGGTAAAGCTTATTCATCTAGTGCTACAAGTATTTTAATTAATCAATATAAATGTGATGCAATTTTAAATGTTGGATCTTGCGGTGGTGTAAGAGATGCAAATGTAGGAGATATTATAATAGCAACAGAGAGTGGATATTGGGATGTAGATGTAAGAGGTTTTGGCTATAAATTAGGGCAAATTCCAGGAACTTCTGAATATTTTAAATCTAGCCTAAATATAGATGAAATTTGTAGTAAAATTACAAGCCATAAAGTATTACAAGGTTTTGTAGCAAGTGGAGATTCTTTTGTTAATGATGCAAATAAAGTAGAGCAAATAAAGGTGATGTATAACAACATTTTAGCAATAGATATGGAGGGAGCATCAATAGCACAAATATGTAGCCTATATAATATTCCATATATTTTAGTAAAAAAAGTATCCGATAAAGCAGATAAAAATGCAACAGATAGCTTTAGAGAGCAAATTACCAATATGGAACAAAAAACCAGCGATATAGTGCTAAATATACTAGATTATTTAGATAGCAAAAAATAAAAAACAATCTATAATTGTTTTTATAATAAAAATTTTGGAGTATTAATTTGCAAGTAAATAAAAAATCTTTAAAACCTATTTTAGGTACTTTTTTTGATATCCCTAATTATCAAAGACTTTATTCTTGGAATGAGGATAATTGGTATGATTTATATGAGAGTTTTTTAAATAATTATGAAAGCAATAATTACTATTTTTTAGGATCTTTAATTATTAAAACTCAAAATCAACCAAATATTGTAGATGTTATAGATGGTCAACAAAGGTTAACTACTATTTGTATACTATTAAAATCAATTTCTGATATTTTTAGTGAAGATTCTGATTCATTTAGTGTGAATAGTATTAAAAAAATTTTAAAAGAAGAAATAGAAGAAGGTCAATTTAAATATAGAATAGCTCATAATAAAGTAGATAAAAAAAATTTTGAATTTATTATAGATAGTTCTTATGAACAAATAGAAATAAAATATCCAAAAGAACAAATACAACCCAATATGGTTAGAGCTTATAATTTTTTTTATAATATTTTACAAGGTAAAGAATATAATAGTAAAAAAAACATATATCAAAAAAATGCTGATATAAAAATTTTTAGCTCCAATGATTTAAAACAATTATATAAATTTATTTTAGATTATTGCCAATTGATTGAAATTGCTTTAGATGATAAAGATAGTGAACAAGAAATTTTTAATACTATGAATTCAACAGGATTAAAGCTATCTACTGGAGATTTATTAAAAAATTATTTTTTTCAAAATCAAACATTAGAAGAAAAATATTTAAAAAAATGGCAATCAATTTTTGAAGAAGAAGATACAAATTTTAGTGGAGATGAAAAAATAAATTTTTGGTCTGAAATTTTATCTAGCAACAGAGGGAATACAAATTTAGATTTAATTATGTATTCTGCACTTTTAATTGAAGAAACTAAGGGTGAAAATTTTACTACTTTTCAGCAGCAGACTACTTATAAAGATTTATTTAATGTTTATAAAAAAATATTAAAAACTGAAAAAGATAAAGAGAACATTTTAAACAATATTTTTGAATTATCACAAGCATATTTAATATTATTTAATTTAGATAAAAATAAAATTGATTATAATAAGAAATTAAATTTATTATTATTTATCATTCAAAAAAGTGGGTATAATGTGTTTTATCCATTAATTTTATTTTTATATAATGATTCAAAGATTAACAATAAAGATAAAGCTTATATAGAAATATCTAAATTATTAGTATTTAACTCTATTTTTTCTAAAGAAACTAATTATTTAAGTAAATTAGTTTCATCTTTGCTTAAGATAGTTCAAACAGATGGCTTAAAAGAGATGATAGAAGAAATTAATAAAGTATTTTCTGCTAAAATATCTCATAATATTAATGATTTAGTACAAGATATAGCTAATATTAATTTTTATGGAAGCTCTAAAAAAAGTAAAATTATTTTATTTTTATCATTAATAGAAGGTTATATTAGGGGTAAAAACACAGAGCAATTGTTTGAATATAACTCCGATTTACAAAGTATAGAGCATATTATTCCACAAAAATATCAACAAAGCTATAATATAAAAGATGAAAATAATATATATACAATAGGTAATTTAACACTACTGAGTAAACCTAATAATTCTAAAGCATCTAATAAACATTTTGAAGATAAAAAAGATATTTATAAAAATTCACCATTACAAATAGTAAGCAATTTAGCAAATCAAGATGATGTTAATGAAGCTTTTATTATCAAAAGAAGTAAAGAATTTGCTGAAATTTTGTTAGATATTTTTAAGTAAATTAATTAAATACAGAATATTTTTTAATAAATTTAAAAATATATTTAGGTGGTTGAGGGTTTTTGTGTTTTAATTTTTTAATCCTTCTAATAAATGGATGCAAATACATAGCAATATAAATTGCATAAAATTTTAATATAATAAAATGATATTTATATTTTGGATTAATAAATTCACTTAAATATAGCCAATATTCTTTAGTTGCCTCAATAGCATATTGTAAATATTTTTTTTCAATATAATAAGGTTTTGTTCTTATAAAATGATAAATCACAACATCTTTATATGGAGATTGTATAAAACTACCTTTTTTATGATTTATAGAGTGAAAAATATTTGTATTATTTGTATATAAAGTTTTATTAGGATAAAGAGTGTTTATTGCTCCATCTTCTGAGATATCTCTACTTTTCATTAATACAGATAAATTATGGGTTATATTATATAATTTAGCATTTTTAATATTAAATAAAATAGCTCCACCACATATTCCAATTACTCCTGTTTTACCACTACCTAAAAATATATTATCTTGCATATCAATATTAAAAATTGAAGTTAGATCATTTTTTACAATTAAATCTACATCTAAATATAATACTTTATCTAAGATAGGTAAAATTTGGGGTAAAAAAATTTTAAAATTTACTTCTTGAGTCCATTTTTCTCTATTAGCTACATTTAGCTCTTTTACATAACTTTCCATATTTATTAAGTTAATATCAAAATTATTAAATTTTTTTAAAGGTTTTTGATTTGTTAAAAAGTTAATATCATCTTCAACTAAGCAATTATTATGCATAATATAAAATGTAAAGCTAGAATTTGCATTAGCATTTTTTAAAATACTTAGCATAGTTATTCCACATAATAATAAATAATCTTTATTTATTGCAAAGGCTATATTCATATGCATTTTTATAAAATTATCCTATTTTAACTTGTTTAATAAAGTTTTATTGTTTTGTAAAGCTTTATTAGATTTTGCAATTTCATAAATGCTTATTCCGTATTTATCTTTAGCATTTTTGTTTGCTCCATTTTGTAGTAGGGCTTCTATAATTTTTGGATTTTGTGTAATTTTTGCTGCTATCATAAGTGGAGTAATTTCACTTTTGTTTTTATAATTAATATTTGCTCCAGCTTTTAGCATATCTTTTACTAATTTATCACTATCTGTTGTTCCAAGAGCTACCATTAAAGAGGAAATATCTGTATTTGTAGTGCTATTTATATTAATTCCATTATTAATTAATTTTTGTGAAAATTCAACAGAATTATCTGAGATTATAGATAACATTAAACTATCATATCCATTTTTATCTTTTGCATTTATATCTACATTGTATTTTTTTAAAATATCTACTATTTGAGGCTTACCATTAAAAAGAGAAGCTAAAATAAATGCATTTCTACCTTTTTCATCTACTGCTTTTGGATTTGCTCCATTTTTTAACATTTCTTCTATTTGTTGTAGGGATCCAAATTGAATAGCTTTTAAAAATTCTGCATCGCTTATAGCCTTGCTATTAAATTCAATTATCTCTTCAGGTTTGTTAGAAAAAACTGACATATTTTTTGATGTAGAATATATTATTATAAAAAATGCAAAAGTTATTAACAAAATTGTTGTGATTTTAATTGTAAATAAAAAATCAAACATTGAAATTATTTTTATTTGCTCTGTTGTTGTTTTATTTTCGTCTTTATTAGAATTTTTTTTTACAAATTTTGGAGTAAATTCAAAATCATTATTTTGCATTGTAATAACTCTTATTTGTTAGTTTGGATAAATTCAATTTTATATCCATTTGGGTCTTCTATAAATGCTATTATTGATCCTCCGTGTTTCATTTCACCTGGTTCTCTAACAACCTTACCACCTTTTGCTTTAACATCATTGCAGGTTTTGTATATATCTTCTACTCCAATTGCCAAATGCCCAAAAGCTGTTCCTAGCTCGTAAGAATTTACATCCCAATTGTATGTTAGCTCTACTTGCGGATGAGTTTGTATACTTCCATAACCTAAAAAAGCTAAAGTAAACTTTCCACTTTCATAATCAGTTTTTTTATTAAGTGTCATTCCTAAAACTTGAGTGTAAAAATTTATAGATTCTTCTAAATTGTTTACTCTTATCATTGTGTGTAAAAATTTATTTTCCATTTTAATGCTATTCCTTGTTATTTAAAATATTTAAAATTATATTAGATGCTTTTTGAGAAGGTATAAAATTTTCATAACCTAAATTATGTAATATATTGTAAATTTCTGTTTTATTAGCTTCATTATATTTATTTTGTAAAAAATTATCAATATAATTTGTAATATTTGCTACATTACATTTTTGTTGAATATATTCTGTAATTACTTCTTTGTTTAGCACAATATTAATTATAGATGCAAATTTAATTTTTATTAATTTAGATGCAATATAAGCACTTATTGGATTTACTCTATATGCTACAAGGGTGTGAAGTTGTGCAATAGATAATTCAAGAGAAGCAGTGCCAGAGGCAATTAACCCCATTTTTGCTAATTTAAAGCTATTGTATTTATCTTGTATATTGTTAAGCAATATATAATTGAGATTATTTTTTTGTAAATAACTTTGTATATAAGAGTAAAGATGTGGAAGTGTTGGTAAAATAGCTTGAACATTAGGATATTTTAGCTGTATGTTAGAGATAGCTTGACTAAAAATTGGAAGCAATCTAGATACCTCTGTAATTCTACTTCCTGGCATAAGTAAAATATAAGTGTTTGTAGGATTTAGATTATATTTATTAATTAAATCATCAGGATTTCCTAAATTAGCACCAGATTCAACTATAGGGTGCCCTACACAATAAGTTTTTAGAGAATCAAAATTAAAATAAGGTAATTCAAAATCAAATAAGCAAAATAAATAATTATAAATATGAGATAATTCAATTGCTCTCTTAGGCTTCCAAGCCCATACACTAGGTGCTACATAATGCAATAAAATAATATTTGGATTTTTTGCTTTTACTAATTTTGCTACTCGTTTATTAAATCCTAAAGAGTCAATTGTTATAAGAATGTTAGGATTATACTCTAAAATAGATAAAGCTGTTTGCTTAATAAGTTTTTTAAACATAAAAATTTTTTTTATAACTTCAATAAAACCCATAACAGAGAGTTTTTCCATAGAAAATAGTGATTTTAAACCTTGAGATTCCATCAATGAACCACCTATACCACAAAAATCAACTAGATTATCTTGCTGTTTTAGTTGTTGCATTAATTTTGCACCTATAAAATCTCCTGAGGATTCTCCTGCTATTATATAAATTTTTTTCATAACTGCACACAAATAGTGGAAAATGCTACTATTCCCTCTGATCTACCAACAAAACCTAAATGCTCTGTTGTAGTTGCTTTAATGTTTACATCATCAATAGAGATATTTAAAATATTTGCAATTGTTTCTCTCATTTTATCTTTGTAAGTAGATATTTTAGGCTCTTGTGCTAAGAGTGTTATATCTATATTCATAATTATAGCACTTTTTTCTTGTAGCTTTGTGTATGCAAATTCTAAAAATTTTGTAGAACGCATACCTTTAAAGCTAGGGTTAGAGGGTGGAAAAAAATCTCCAATATCTCCACAATTAAGCACTCCAAAGATTGCATCTACAAGGCTATGAAGTATTACATCTGCATCTGAATGTCCTTTTAGACCTCTTGAGTGTGGAATTTTTATTCCTCCTAAATAAAGATCTTGATTGTCTGTCAAAGAGGTAGAAAATTCGTGAATATCTATTCCTTGTCCTACTTTTATTTTTTTTTGCATTGTGAGTTTTTCCATTATTATTAAGTCATTTTGAGTTGTTATTTTGTTGTTTAAGATATCTCCTTCAATGATTTTTACCTTGTGTGTTGGATTTTGTAAAAAATAAGAGCTATCATCTGTTAGTATTTGAGATTGAAACTTTTCGTAGCAAGTTAAAATTTCTTTATAAATAAAGCCTTGTGGAGTTTGAACATAATAAGTATTTGTTCTATTTATATGATTGCTAACATAGTTAGAATCTACTTTTACCATTGTATCATTAATAGGTAATGCTGGTATTATACCTATAGTTTCTTCAATAGAATTAATAATTGTGGTTATTGTATTTTTATTAGGGTATACTCTAGCACAATCGTGTATTAATACTTTATATGGATTATATGATGCAATATTTTTTAGTCCATTTAATACAGATTCTCCACGGGTATTACCACCAAAGATTGGGTTAAATAACTTTGAATGAGAAAAGTTATTTAAAGACTTTTCATACATTGTTGAATGGCTAAAGTTAATAACAGGTTGTATATAATCAATTTCATTAATATCTATAAAATTTAAAATACAAGTTAAGATAATGCTTTTATTATTAATGTTGCTATATTGCTTTGGTATGGTGCTATTGAATCTATTTCCACTTCCTGCGGATAATAATATTAAAATAGTTGGATTTTTTTTCATACATATATAAAAAAATGATTAAAATTTATACTACAATATACTACAAAATATCTTGATTAATTATTAATCAAAGCATATATTATTAAATAATAAAAGTCTATCTTAAACATAAATAAATATTTTTTATGAAAAGTATAAAAATTAAAGATATCACCATAGATACTCCAATTTTTTTGGCTCCAATGGCAGGAATTACCGATTATCCTTTTAGGGCAATGGTTAATTCTTTTGGTAAATGTATGATGTATTCAGAAATGATATCTTCTGTAGCCTTAACAAAAAGCTCTGATAAATCTAATAAAATGTCTATGATTAACAATGATATTACAGGCATTCAATTAGCTGGATCAAATATAGATATCTTAAAAAATGCTATAGATTTAGCTCAAGAAGCTGGGGCTGTATTAGTAGATATAAATATGGGTTGCCCTGTTAAAAAAGTTGTTAATGGTATTGCAGGTTCTGCCTTAATGAAAGACGAAGTATTAGCAGGTAAAATAATGGAAGAATTAGTGAAATATTCTAAAATTCCTATAACTTTAAAAATGAGATTAGGGTGGGATAGTGAAAGCATAAATGCTCCACAAATGGCATACATAGCAGAACAAAGTGGAATAGCATTAGTTACAATCCACGGCAGAACTAGGCAACAATTTTTTAATGGTATTGCTGATTGGAATGCTGTATCTGATGTAAAAGAAAAAGTTAACATACCTGTAATTGTAAATGGAGACATAAAATCAATAGATGATATAAAGTTAGCACTAAAACAATCAGGTGCAGATGGTGTTATGATAGCAAGAGCAACATATGGAAAGCCTTGGTTGATTTCTCAATTGATAAATTATTTTAAGCATAATGAAACAATAAAAGATTTAAGCAATAATGAGAAGCTTAATACAGCACTTAAGCATTATGATATGTTAATTGATTTTTATGGCAAAGATACAGGTTTAAAAATTGCAAGAAAACATATGAGCTGGTATACAAAAGGATTAAGAAATTCATCTAATTTAAGAGCTTTGCTTAATGTATCTGAAGATATAACAGAAGTAAAAGATTTAGTAGTAAAGTGTTTTTTGTAAAAACTAGCAGTATTATTCTTTATAATTCTTTATTTAATTGACAAAAAGTTGTTATATACATTATAATATATTATTATCCATTATTTTATATGAGATAGCGATATGTATACATTAGTTAGCAATGTTAAAGGTAAAAAAAAATGAAACAATATGTTATTTATAAAAATTATGCATCTTTTTTGTTAGTATTTTTTTTAAATTTTATGTTGATAAATTTGTTTATATTGCAATCTAATCTTTTTGCTGAAGATCAAAAATGCACATATACATATAGTGGATCTGTAGTAGATAATTTTCCTATCCCTTGTTTAGATGGTGATCAGGCGTATGTTTATATTCAGCCCGTAGTAATAGGTGAGGCTTATAATTTAGATAATTTAACAATTAGCAATTCTTTTTCTAATTATTTGAATGTTAATTTTGATAATGCTACAAATTCTTCAATTTTAAATTTTAAAATAAACACTCAAGTTAATTATTTAAATTTTAATTTTAATAATATGGGTAATTTTTTATTGGGTTTAAATAATGATAGTGGCTATGTTTATAATTTTGATACTATTTTTGTTAATAATTCTTCGGTATCTATTCAATCTAATGATCCAAAAAATTTTATAGATGTTATGAATATAAATAAAATATATATTAATTCAAATTCACTTTTAGAATTATCTATGGTTGATAAACTAAATATTAATAGTATTAATTCTAATGGTTCAAGGGAAGGAACTTTAATAATAGACGACACTATTAAAGTTTTAAATATGAATTATGTTTTTTTAGATACCCTTGATATATCTAACTCGACAGGACAGATAAGTATTACTAATCATTTAAGTGTTAACCATTTAAATGGAGGAGTGCTTTCTTTAGACAATGAAGCAAGCTTAGATGTTTATTCTACTAATACCTCAAGTTCTACGCTTCTGTTACAAGGTAATAATACCATTAATATTATTAATGATAGTTTTGTTTCTTTAGATATAATATATATGGATAATTATAATAATCCCAATGGTAACATTGTTGTAAATTTAAAGGGTGGTCTTGTAGTAAATTCATACTTGATGGTAGATTATTTGTATGCTCCTTATGGGGAGGTATATATAAATACTGGTCCACAGCATCTACCCCTTAATAATTATGATGTTGACTATTCAATAGTGCAGGTGTTTGAAGCAGGTGGAGAAACTGTGTTAAAGGAAGATCAGGAATTAATAGTAACAAAAAGCTTAAAAATGGATGTTTTAAATTTTTCCCAATCTAATTCTTATTTAACTTTAGATGGTGCAACAGGAACAATTGATAACATAAATAGTGCTGGTGTTAATGGCAATATTGTTTTGCAAAATGGATCACAATTAACTGTTGGGAGTATAGATACTGGATTAAATAGTGTTTCTTTATATGATTCTACATTTATTGATAATGGAACTAATGCAATAAAGATTAATAATATAAAAATGATTAATTCTTTTTTTAATTCTTCTTCTAATATAGAAGTTTTAAATGATCTATATATAGAAAATAGTGTTATGAATATTAATGTTTTAAAACTATATAATAATATTCATATTGTATTGGGTGATCAAAATACTATTCAAAATAATGCTGTTTTTAATGTAAACTCTTTAGAAATGAATGGTCTTATTATTGATGTTAGATTTGCATCTACAGCTGATATTGTAGCGGGTAAAACTACTACTTATTATATTGTTGATAGCAATACACCTATAACAACAGATGGAAATACACAAATTTATCCTATAGATTTACCTTATTGGATATCTTATGAAACTGTAGATGTTGGAAATAATCATACTGAAATAAATTTAGAAACTACAAGAAATCAAACATACGAAGAACTAGTAAAAGAAAGTAGCTTTTATTATGATGATGCAAACACAATTGTTGTAGCACAAAACATTGATTACATAATGAGTCAAGGATATATAACAAAAGAAATGGATGCTTTGATTACATCTTTAGATTTAGATACTAATTCTGATGTTGATATGCTTTCTGCGAATATTTCTTCTTTGGTTCCAGTGCAAAGTATTATATATGTATCTGGTATTGATGCTATTAATACTAGCACTATTGGAATTATCTCAAATAATTTATTAGAAAAAAATTATTTTGATAAAACTAATAAGTTTTGGACTGATTTTGAAGTGTCTAAAAGAAATGGTGTTGAGGTAAATACCTATGATGAAACAAGTTGGATAATGGAGTTTGGTTATAATTTATATTTTGCAAAATATTTTAATTTTGTTGTTAGTAGTGGTATTTCTAAAAGTTATTTAGATTCTAGCAACTTAGAGGCAACTTATGATGGATTAAATTTTGCAGTTGGTGGTGGTTTTTTAAGTGATAATAACTATTATATAAATATAATTGGTTTGTTTGCATCTTATGATTCTAATAATACTAGAACAGACTATATTGGTAATGCAGCTACCTCTGGTGTTGTTTATACATCACAAACTATTCAATTAAAGTTAGGTAAAGACTTTATGTTTGCTGAGGGAAATTTAAAATTAAATAATTATTTATTTGCAAATATGGGAACAATAGATGCACCAGCATATGTTGAAAGTGGTGTATTAGCATATGAATATAAAGAAGTTAATTCAAAAATTAGTGAATATGGATATAATATAGGAATAACTAGGATTTATGATTTATCTATAAATGGAAGTGCAGATACATCTAAAAAAATTGATTTAAAAACTTTAAAAGATTATAAATTAAAAGATGAAGTTAAATTTTTATTAAGTGGTAATATGGCTATTAGCTCAAAATCTTATAATAGTAGCGATACGATTGTAAAATTTCTTGGATATAAAGATGATGCATTGATGAATTTTGCACAAGAAAGTAGTAGAGTTACCGTTCTTTCTCCTGATATAACTATGTTATATATTATTAAAGATTTTACTATTGAATTTTCTTATACTTATGTAAATGCATTGCATACTTATAATGATAATAGGTTAAAAATAGATATAAAATATAAATTTTAATAAAATAAAATTTTTATTGTAGGTGATGTGTTTTCATTTTTTATCAAGTTTTTTTTATATTCTGTTGTGTGTTTTTAGAATACTCTATTATTAGTATAGATTTTATTTTTTTAGAAAATATTTCTTATTTAGCCACAATTGGAGTAGGATCTTTAGTTTCTTTAATTTATATGATTCAAAGAATCATTGTTTTATTTGTTCAGTCTTTAGTTGATAATTCTTTATATAAATATACACAAATAAATAATAATTATAAATATAGCTTGTTATTTGGTTTTGTTTTTTCTATTGTTTTATCAATTATCATAAGTTTAATATTTTTTTCTTCTAAAGAATTTATTTTATCTTTTTTTAAAATTAATCCAAATGCTAAATTTTATGCTTTGCAATATATAGATTATATGATTTTATTTTTAATAATTTTTAGCATACAACAATATTTTCATTACATTTTATATTCTTTAAAATTAGCTAAATTAAATTTAATTATTATGATTTATATGGTGATTTTAAATTTTATTTTTAATTATGTATCTTTTTATATTTTAAAATTAGGTGTTATAGGAATTGCAATTGCTAGTAATTTAGCACTTTTATTTACTTTACCTATTTATATTTATATTATTGTTAAGAAAAAAATGTGGTTTTTTAAAATATCTGCCTTAAGTTATAAATATTTTAATAATAGCATTGTTGGAATTAAAAATATTGGTTTTGCATCTATTATAGAACCTATATTAGTTCAAGGAGTAGATGTTGTAATAAAAATATTAATTGTTAGTTTTGTTGCTCAAGAAGCTTTATCTGCAAGGGTTCATTCAAGTAATTATTTTACCTTAGCTTTATCTTTTTCTGTTGCACTGGGAATTTGTTTACAAATGTTGTTTTCTAAGTTATTAGGAAAACATAATATAAAAATAGTAGATAAAATATACAAAAAATCTTTAATATTTGGATTAATGTTTGTAATTATATTATCTGTTATAGTTTATGTATTAGTTTATATAAATTCAAATATTATTACAAAGAATATACAGGTAAAAGATTATATTTTATTTTTATGTGCTTTTGCAGTTATTTTAGAGCCAATTAGAATGTTATCTATTGCATCTAAATCTTATCTTAAGGGTATGCAAAAAGGTAATATAGTTGTAATTATTACTTTTGCAATAAAGTTATGTGTTGTCTATCCTTTAATTTATATATTTTTAACTAAATTTTCTATGGGTTTATATGCCATTGTATTAGCTGAGCTTATAAACTATATGTTAAATTTTATTTGCTATAGTGCTAGTGTTATGTTTTATAAAAAAAGGTTTCTTACTTATAAATATTGAATTCTTTTTTTATAAGTTCTAGATATTCACTTGAGTATTGCTTTGAGCCATTTCTTGTTTCTATGCAATATAATGCATTATTTTGTATGTTATTTTTTTTATTCTTATTAAAATCTTTTAATAAAGAACTAAATTTTTTGTAATTCTTACCTTCATAAGTTATAGGAAAAATATTTTTTTCCTTAAGATATAATTTTAATTTTGCAATAATATCTTTTTGTATGTAGGGATGTTTTGCATATTCATTTCCTGCTACAATAGTGCCAACAATTTTAAGTGTTGGTGCACCTTGTTTTTCATTAAATTCTCCTTCTTTAATATAATTAACATTTTTTAAAGTTTCAGCATCTATATTTATAGGTTTATTATTTAATGTATAATTATTCTTAGTATCTTGATTAATAATAATGCTGTCTCTGTTAATACTAAGAATGGTTTGTTTAAAATTATCAAATTTATTACTAACAATAGATTCAATTTTATTGTGTAAATCTATATAAGTAATAAGATCTGTTTTACCATTTTTTCTAAAATAAATAGAAGATTTTGGAGTATCTGTATAATTATCGCAAATATGTATGTTGTTAGTTGATTGAATTTGTATAATATTCACTCCATTATAATATTGTAAATCAATTTTTGGTTCTGCTTTTATTTT
>CAMCZU010000019.1 GCA_945888065.1 Rickettsia typhi | reverse complement strand
TGAGAAATTATAATTTTTAGATAACATTAAAGCAGATCCACCATCAAAACTACCTAAATCAAAAGCAATTTTGTTATCAATATAGCTCTTAACCTTAGTTGGCATAATATCAAGCCCGTGACCAAAATAATAAAGTTTAGATTTATCTTGATAAGATTTATACAAATCTAATAACCATTGAGGATAATACCAATCAAATAAAGATTTACCTTTAATTTGCATTAGTTTCCAATCTTGTGTGTGGTGTGAAGGGAATCTAAGAATAGAATCAATACAAAAGTCTACATATTTTTTATAATTTTCATCTAAATTTTCTTTTAAAGCATCTATTTGTGGCTTCATAAGATCTATTATATATTTTATATCTTCTATAACATAACATTGCAAATTATACTCAGAATTATTATTTTGTTGTTTGGTAGTTAAAGATTTTTTATTTTTTTAAACATTTTTTTAAATCTTCATAATTTATTTTCTATTATATCATATACTAATATTTTATCATATACCAATATTTATTGATGTATTTTATCCAAATTTTTAAATTCTGTTTTATCTGCAATAAACATTAAATCTATGTCTCCAATTGGTCCGTGCCTGTTTTTTGCAACAATTAGGGTTGCTTTATTTTTAGCTTTTTCTGATGCTTTAAGCCACATTTCATAACGAAGTTTAAATTTATCTTCACTTTCATCTTTTCTTGGCATTTGAGGTTTTTCCCTTTGGAGATAATATTCTTCTCTAAAAATAAAAGATACCACATCTGCATCTTGTTCTATGGAGCCTGATTCTCTTAAATCTGAAAGCATAGGTTTTTTATCATCTCTGCTTTCTACCGCACGACTTAATTGAGAAAGGGCAATAATAGGAATATTTAATTCTTTAGCAATTGCTTTTAATCCCTTTGTAATTTCTGCAACTTCTACCACACGATTATCATTTCTTTTATTATCTGTTGAAATAAGCTGAATATAATCTATTACAATTAAACCTATATTGTGCTTTCTTTTTAAACGCCTAGCTTTTGCTTTTAAATTATTTATAGAAATTCCAGGGGTATCATCAATAAAAATAGGAATATTTTTAAAAGAACTAACTGCAGCAACAAGACGAGCAAAATCACCTTCATTAAGCATTCCCTTACGTAAAGCATCACTTGATTTACCAATTTGAGAAGATAAAATTCTAGATGCAATTTGTTCAGAAGACATCTCTAAAGAAAAAATAGCAACAGGAGCCCCAGGGTAGCCTTGTTTTTCTACAAAAGTAGATGCACAATTAAAAGCAATATTTACAGCTAAAGCCGTCTTTCCCATAGATGGCCTACCTGCTAAGACAATAAGATCTGATTTTTGCAAACCACCTAATTTAGAATCTATATCATCTAGCCCTGTTGTAATACCAGAAATTCCATTTTTAAATTGTTTTGCTAAGGTTGCTGATTGTAAAGCTTTATTTAAAGATGTTTCAAAGCTTTCTATATCTTGAGTTATACTGCCTTGTTCTGCTAAAGAGAAAATATCTTTTTCTATTTTTTGAATTTGATCAATAGCTAAATCAGAGCTATTCATATAATTTGTAATATTATTTTGTAAAAATAATATTTGCCTTTTTAAGTAAAAATCATAAATTAAATTTGCATATTCTTTGTAAGAACCAAAGCTTACAACGGCATTTGTTAAATCTACTAAATAATCAAAGGTAATGCCTTTAGTTTTTTCATCAAATGCTAGGTAATTAGATACAGTTATTACATCTGCCAATTGACCTTTATTTAAAATTTTTTTTATAATAGAAAAAATGTTAGAGTGAGTAGATAAAAAAAAGTTATTTTCATTAAGAACTTCTGATATTTCTTCAAAAATATCATTATTTAATAAAATTAAACCCAGTAGTGCTTTTTCGGCAGGAATGTTTGAAAATTTTTCATCATCTACTGGGTTAAGCATAATTACTCTTTGCTAGGTAATTCAGAAGCCTGAGATTTTTTTTGTGATTCTAAAAATAAATTAAATTGAGAATTACATTCATCTTTAGAACGACTAACATTAGCAAAAATATTAGTTGTAATTTCTGGATGTAATTTAACAGAAATTTTAAAAACACCAATAGTTTTAATAGTTTCAGATATAACTATTTGAGATTTATCTACAACAAAATTATTATCTGCTAAGTATTTAGCAATATCTTGAGCTTTTACAGAACCATATAAATGACCAGCTTCACCCGCTGTTTTAATAATATCTAATCTAAAATCGCTAACTTTAGAAAGCAAAGATTCTGCTTCTTTTTTTTTGTTAAGATTTTTTTGTTCTAATTCTTCTTTTTTAGAAGAAAAATATTTTTTATTTTCTTCTGTTGCCCTTAAACATTTGTTGTTTGGTATTAGGTAGTTTCTTGCATATCCAGATTTAACCAGAACTATGTCTCCCATATTTCCTAATTTTTCAATTTTTTCTAATAAAATAACTTCCATTTGTATGCATCCTTAAAATTTATGCTTAATAAAATAATTGTTTTTAATTATTTTGGTATCTATTAAAAAACCTAATAAACATATAACCAATACTAATTCAAAAAATAATACTACAAAACATATCATAAATAATATTTTAAACAAGATGTTTTTAGTATATTCTAGTTTTTGCCATATATATTCTAACCCTAAATAAAAATAGCAAAACCATAAAATTATAAAAATATTATATAAACTATAATATAAAATCATTTCTTTTGCAAGAAACTTATGAAACAAAATTGCTAAAATAGCTATAATAAAAAGCAACCATTTAAAAATTACAGGTAAAGTATAATCATTTAAAAGATATTTTTCTGTGCCAGATTTATTTAAAATAGCTAAAGTTATTTTATAATTAAACATAAACCACATTATACATAATACATATATAATAGATGGCAAAAATATAGATAATATAGTTAAGTTTTGCTCTAAATCTACATCGGCAAAAACTTCAGGATTTGTAGACTTAATGTTAATAGCAAAAAAATAGAAAATATCATAAATGTTATTATAAATAAGGCTATTAACATTTTTATAATGATTTGTAATTAAAAAAACACTAATTAGTAAAATATAATAAATGCTTACACCAAATAATACATACCCTATATTTTGTTGTTTTATACTATATACACAAAAACTAATAAAACACGGAATTAAAAAAAATAATAAAGTTATATAAAATAATTCATTATTATAAAAATATATAGGTATTAACAACAAAAAGCTAAAAAATATTCCATAAGTTTTTGTAAAAAAAAAGCTAAGCAATATAGGTAAATAAATAAATATAAGTAATATTAAAGATGTAAAAAGAATCTCATCGTTGCTATTAAAAAAATTTAATAACACTATATATATAATTAAAGAAGACAAAAAGCCATACAATACATTTTTATAATTTATAGATTGAAAGTTTAGCATAGACCTATACTTGTTTATATGTTTTATATGCAAATGGAATCAATCTTTTTTTTAAAGATGATTCCATTTGTTTTTATATTTAATTAATAAAAATTATTGTGCTACAGGAGCAATTAATGCTAAAAATCTTGCTCTTTTAACTGCTACAGATAACTCTCTTTGTTCTTTTGCTGTTGCTGTTGTTAAACGCCTTGGCAAAATCTTACCTCTTTCAGATAAAAATTTTTGTAAAAACTCTATATCTTTATAATCTATATTTGCAAATTGAGAAAAATTTTTCTTTTCTTTTGTGTTTGTATTTTCAGTAGTCATTTTTTTATAACCTTATAATTTGTTTTAATTAGTTAAATTTTTTTTATTCTGAAGCATCCTCAGATGTGTTTTTTTCATCTTTGTTATAGCTGTATCTATTGTGTTGCTGTTTCATCATAATTGATGGAGTATTATCTAAGATATCTTTTTTTAAAGTCAATTGACGTAAAATATTTTCATTTACAGACATATGCCTTTTAAGCTCTTTCAAGCAATCAAAATCACAAGCAATATTAAATAAGCAATA
The DNA here is from genome assembly GCA_945888065.1 of Rickettsia typhi. Lineage (GTDB taxonomy): Bacteria > Pseudomonadota > Alphaproteobacteria > WRAU01 > Hepatincolaceae > CAMCZU01. Next base: position 10,543 of record CAMCZU010000019.1, on the reverse strand, counting down.
ATGAGCTTTTTTATTTTTTTTAACTTTATAAGCAAGATTCCTAAGACCCCAATATTCAGTTTTAGTAATTTTACCTTTATTAGCTTCAATTAACTCTTTGTATTTGTTTTGAGCATCTTCTACTTGGTTTGTAGATAGATCACCCCTTAATAAAAAAATATGTTCATAATAAGACATTTATAAATTCCCCATTGGATTGTTCAACTCTGAAAAACAAAAGCGAGTATAGCTTATTTTTTTAATAATAAGCTAGGGATATATGTTTTTCTATCTTGAAATTCTAATTCATATATAATATAAATGCAATATTTTATTTTGTAATCAACTATATTAGTGATATATTTAATAAAAAATATAAATAGATAGTAAAGTTAGGAGGCAACAAAAATGGTTAGAGCCTTTGTTTTTCCAGGTCAGGGATCACAAATTTTAGGAATGGGTAAAGATTTGTATGAAAATTCATCAACTGCCAAAGAAGTATTTGATTTAATAGATGATTCTTTGAATCAAAAATTAACAAAAATTATGTTTGAGGGTCCAAGCGAAGATTTATTGCTTACTCAAAACACACAACCCGCAATTATGGCAGTATCTTTAGCTTTAATTAAAGTTTTAGAAAAAGATTATAATTTTGATATCATAAAAAATGTAAATTTTATGGCAGGGCATTCTTTAGGAGAATATTCAGCTCTTTGTGCATTAAAAGTTTTACCTATTGATATTACAGCTAAAATTTTAAAAATTAGGGGCGAAGCAATGATGTCAGCATCTCCTTATGGAGTAGGTTCTATGGCAGCTATTTTAGGGATTAATGATATATCTAAGGTGCAACAATTAATTGATGATACAAAACTAGAATCAGAAATATGTGTAATAGCAAATGATAACTCTTTAGGGCAGGTTGTAATTAGTGGTCATAGTAAATCTATAGACAAAGCAATTGAACAAGCTAAGGAATATGGTGCAAGTAAAGCTATAAAGCTATCTGTTAGTGGTCCTTTTCATAGTCCTTTGATGGAAAAAGCATCGCAAAAACTTGCAGAAGAGCTAAATGAAATTAATTTTAATAAGCCTTTTTGCCCTTTAATCTCTAATGTATTAGCAAAACCTGTGTTAGATATTAATGAAATAAAAATTTTGTTGGTGCAACAGGTAGTAAGCGGAGTAAGATGGAGAGAAAGTATGGATTATTTAATATCTCAAAACCTTTCAGAAATTGTAGAGGTTGGTAATGGGGTTGTATTAAATGGATTAATGAAGCGTATTAATCCTAATATAAAAAGAGTAAATTTACAAAGTTTAGCTGATATACAAAGCTATGTTTCTACATTATAATATTAATATAAAAAAAGGTAGTTTATTATGTTATTTGATTTAACTGGAAAAAATGTGTTAATTACAGGTGCAGGTGGCGGTATAGGTAAAGCGGTTGCCAGAGCATTACACAAGCAAGGTGCTAATATTGGCTTAGCAGATATTGATGAAAAATTTTTAGCAGATATCTCTAATGAATTAAAAGATAGAGTTTATACATTGCCTTGTGTAGATATCACAAAAGAAGAAAATGTAAATCTCTTGGCACAAAAAGCAGAAGAAATGATGGGTGGTATAGATATTTTAGTTAATAATGCAGGAATTACAAAAGATACTTTATCTATTTTAATGTCTAAAAGTGCTTGGGATGATGTTATTGGATTAAATTTAACTACTCCATTTTTACTATCTAAAGCAATTGTTTCTAAAATGATGAAAAGAAAATATGGTAGAATAATTAATATTGCATCAGTAGTAGGTGTAATGGGAAATGCTGGACAAGCAAATTATTCGGCATCTAAAGGTGGATTAATTGCCCTAACAAAAACAATGGCAAGAGAGTTTGCACAAAGGGGAATTACTATTAATTCAGTGGCTCCTGGTTTTATTGCTACTAAAATGACAGATATTTTACCTGCGGATCAAAAAGAAAAATTATTAAGTGCGATTCCTATTGGTAGAATGGGTTCTGCTGATGATGTAGCTTATGCTGTAGCTTTTTTATCTTCAAGCGAAGCAGGTTATATTACAGGGCACACTTTAAATGTTAATGGTGGAATGATAATGATATAAAAAAATATAAAGAGTTGACAAATAATTCTTTTGTTTTTATATTAGCTATAGTTGTTGTAATAATATAGCAGTTGTAATTTAACATATATAAAAATTATATAAACAATTTAAAATTAGGAGATTACCTATGAGTAATGAAGTTTTTGAAAAAGTAAAAGCAATAATAGTAAAGCAATTAGGTGTAGATGCATCTAAAGTTTTAGCAGAATCTTCTTTTATGGAAGATTTAGGTGCAGATAGCTTAGATACAGTAGAATTAGTAATGGCTTTTGAAGAAGAATTTGGTGTAGAAATTCCAGATGAAAAAGCTTCTGAAATTCAAACAGTTAACGATGCTGTTAATTTTATTAATGCTAATAAAAAATAATTGTAATTATTTTTAGTATGTGATAAACAATAAAAAAAGGTAGCAGTTGTTATAAATATTGCTATCTTTTTTTTTATAAACATAAAAATATATTTGCATTTTATAAATTAAATAAATAGTATGTAAATATAATTTTAAATAGTTGTATAAGTTTAATACAAAGGAGCTTATAAAATGAGAAGGGTTGTTATAACTGGTATGGGGATTGTTTCTCCTGTTGGAGTTGGAGTTGATAATGCTTGGAAAAACTTAATTGAAAGTAAAAGTGGACTTAGTTCTATTACAGGCTTTGATGCTTCTTTTATGGCTTCAAATGTTGCTGGAGAGATAAAATCAGGTGATTACAAAGATGGAAAATTTAATATTAATGAATGGATGGATGAAAAAGAATCTCGTAGAGTAGATAAATTTATTCAATATGCTATGTGTTCTGCTAAACAAGCTATGGAAGATAGTGGGTTATTAAATGTTTTATCTGAAGAAGATAAATTAAATTTTGGTGTTAATATAGGATCTGGTATTGGTGGATTGCAATGTATTTATGAAAATGCAAATTTTTTAGGCAATGGTAATTATAAAAAAATATCTCCTTTTTTTCTACCTGCTTCATTAATTAATTTAGCTTCTGGACAAATTTCTATTGAATATGGTCTAAAAGGTCCTAATACTTCTGTTGTAACCGCTTGTGCTACTGGCACTCATTCTATTGGTGATTCTTATAAAATGATAAAATATGGTGAAGCAGATTATATGATAGCAGGTGGAACTGATGCTTCTGTTAATCCATTAGGGGTAGCTGGTTTTGCAAGAATGCACGCTCTTTCTACATCTTTTAATGATAATCCAACTCTTGCATCTCGTCCTTGGAGTAAAGATAGAGATGGCTTTGTAATAGCAGAAGGTGCTGGTATTGTTGTGTTAGAAGAATATGAAAAAGCAAAAAAAAGAGGGGCAAAAATTTATGCAGAGGTAGTAGGTTATGGTATGAGTGGTGATGCTAGTCATATTACTGCACCATCTCCAAGTGGTGAGGGTGCTGGTAGATGTATGCAAAAAGCTCTTCATAGTGCATATTTAAATCCTGAAAATATTGATTATATAAATGCACACGGAACATCTACTCCGTTGGGAGATTTAGCAGAAATTTCTGCTATGAAATCTGTATTTAAAGATTATGCATATAAATTATCTGTATCTTCTACAAAATCGGCTACAGGGCATCTTTTAGGTGCTGCAGGTGCGGTTGAGGCAATTTTTAGTGCAAAAACTTTGCAAAGCGGTATTATTGCTCCAACACTTAATTTAGAAAATCCAGATGAAAAAGCAGATTTAGATTTAACACCTCTTGTTGCAAAAGAAAAAAAGATGACATATGCAATGTCTAATTCTTTTGGTTTTGGTGGAACTAATGCTACCTTGATTTTTAAAAAAGTTTAATTTTATAATAAAGTAAACTATGATAAAAAAATTATATTTTTTAGCTTGTTTTTTGTTGATTATTTTTATTGGTGGACTATTTTTTAGTGGTCCACTATCACAAAAAAAAATTATCACAATACCATATGGATCTTCTGTAAATACTATTGCTACATTATTAGAAAATAATAATATTATTTATAATAAGTATATTTTTTTAGCTTATGTAAAAATTTTATTTATTAAAAATTCTTTTATTTTTGGGGAATTTGAAATTCAACAAAATATTAATTTATATTCTTTAATAAGATACATCACAAGTGATAAAAATATTTTATCTTATAAATTTATTTTAATTGAAGGTTATACAACAAAACAAGCACTTGATTTGCTAAATGCTGAAAATAACTTGCTAGGAGAAATCAGCATTGATGTAAAAGAAGGTGAACTGATGCCTGATACTTATTTTTTTAAGAAAAATGATTCTAAAGATTCTATTATTTTAAGAATGAAAAAATCTATGGAAGACTACTTGTTAAAACAATGGCAGAATAGAGATAAAAGCCTTCCTTATAAAAATATGCAACAAGCTTTAATTTTAGCATCGCTTGTAGAAAAAGAAACAACCCTTGCTAAAGAGAGATCAATTATTGCATCTGTATTTTTAAATAGGTTAAGAATAGGAATGCCCTTGCAAACAGATCCATCAATAGCTTATGCTTTGGGTAGAGAGAATGCAGATAAACTAACAAAAGCAGATTTAAAATTTAAATCACCATATAATACATATTTGAATTATGGGTTAACTCCAACTCCTATTGCTAATCCATCTCGTGGATGTATAGATGCTGTATTTAATCCTGCTTCAACTAAATACTTATATTTTGTTGCAGATGGAAAGGGCGGACATATCTTTGCAGAAAATTTAGTAGAACATAATAAAAATGTTGCTAAGTGGCGTAAAATTGAAAAAAACATTAGGTTGCATCAAAAGAATAATTAATTAGGGTTATTATTAATGAAATTTTTCCAACCAAAGTTGGCTTCATTATTTAGTGGTGCTGGAGGTTTAGATTTAGGGTTTAAACAATCAGGATTTGAAACTATTTGGGCAAATGAATATGATAAAGAAATTTGGGATACTTTTGAATATAATTTTCCTAATACAAAATTAGACAAAAGAAGTATTCTTAATATAGATGCGAAAGATATACCAAATATTGATGGTATAATAGGTGGTCCTCCTTGTCAAAGTTGGTCTGAGGCGGGGTTAGGAAAAGGAATATTAGATCACAGGGGTAAATTATTTTATGATTATATTAGAATTTTAAAAGAAAAAAATCCTAAATTTTTTTTAGTTGAAAATGTTGCTGGTATGTTAAGTACAAGACATTTAAGTGAATTTAATAATTTTTTAAATGAATTTAAATCATTAGGGTATGAAGTATCTTGGGAATTATTAGATGCAAATCATTATAAAGTTCCACAAAATCGTAAAAGAGTTATTGTTGTTGGTTATAGAAAAGATTTAGATAAAAAATTTTTTTTTCCATTACCAAATAAAACTAAATTAGTATTGAAAGATGTTATTTTTGATTTACCACCTCCTTTAAAAGCATTAGATAAAAATAGATCAAATAATACATTGTTAATTCCAAATCACGAGTATATGAATGGTGGTTTTTCTTCAATATTTATGTCTCGCAATAGAGTTAGAGGATGGAATGAACCTTCTTTTACAATACAAGCAAGTGGAAGACAATGTCCTATTCATCCTCAGGCTCCTAAAATGGAATTTGTAGAAAAAAATAAATTTAGATTTGTTATAGGAAAAGAAAGTAATTATCGTAGATTCTCAGTAAGAGAATGTGCTAGAATACAAACATTCCCTGATAGCTTTATTTTTAAATATAATAATATTACAGCAGGATATAAAATGGTTGGAAATGCTGTTCCTATTAATTTAACAAATGAAATAGCAAATATAATCAAAAAGGATTTATTTTATAATGAATAATAACTCTAATATTATAAATGCTATTATTAATCTTGTTAAAAAATCTAACATTAAGCTTGATAATAGCTATAATGGTAATAACTCTGTTAATAATATGGGAGAAGCTTTAGAGAATTATATAAAAAATTTATTTTCTGATGGTAAGGAAGATGTTTTTAGTTGGGGAGGTAATCAAAATAATCCACCAGATGCTATTTTAAAAGGAGGAGATGCAATTGAGATAAAAAAGTTGAATCTCAAGGAAATATAATACAATTAAATAGCTCTTATCCAAAAGCAAAACTATATTCTTCAAATCCAATGATTACAGAAGAGTGTAGAAATTGTGAAATGTGGTTAGAAAAAGATATAATTTATGCAGTTGGAGTTTGTAAAAATAAGACACTTTCTTCTTTAATTTTTGTTTATGGTGTAGATTATGCAGCAGATGAAAGTATTTATAAAAAAATTAGTGATACTATTAAAAATGGAATAGAGCAAATTGGTAATGTTGAGTTAGCAGAAACAGTAGAGCTTGGTAGAGTAAACAAAGTAGATCCTCTTGGTATTACATCTTTAAGAGTTAGGGGAATGTGGTGTATTAAAAATCCATTAAAGGTATTTAGTAATCATTATTTACCAGACAATAAAAAAATATTTAATTTTATGTCTATTATTAATTTAAATAAATGGAATACTTTTGCCAACCATAATGATTTAATAGAATTAAGTAAAATAGATCAAAGGGTTAAGATACAAGATATAAAAATTATTGATCCAAACAATACAGCTAAAAAGAAAGAAGCTAAATTAATAACATTTAGTTTTTAATAAAATTACACTAAAGAATTATATTTTTTAGCAATTTCTATATACTCATCTTTGCTCTTTAATGGTTCTTGCCAGTAGATTTTTTGTAAATGTTCCAAAGTATCTTTTATATTTTTACCAACTATATTTAGCTTTAGCAAATCATCTCCAGAAATTGGAAAATCTTGAGATTTTTTAAGATTAATTTTATTAATTAACTTATCATAAATATGTTGTGTATTAAAATTGCTATATTTTGCTACAATTAAAGCCATTTTTACATCAAAAAAATTATATTTAATAATCAATAAAATAATTTCATTATAATCAAATACTCTATATTTAATAATAAATTGAGATAGCAAAATCACTTGAGTTAAGTTTTGATTGATTTTTTTAGGTAAAACAAGTTTAAAATTAGTGCTATTGAGTAGCATAGCTAATTTGACTAAAATTTTATGATTTTCATCAAAGCTTAAATATTGTGAGTTATTTGTTTCAAAATTACTTAAAGAGTTGATATTATTTTGAGATGTAGAAATAAGATATTGTAAAATGCCACAATTATACATTAAGTTAAAAATTTTACCGCTGGTGTTTGTATTTAAAATTTTTAAAAGCTCTTGAGATGTTCTTTGCACAGAGATATTTTTTAAATAATTGCTATGTATTTTTAAGATATTAGCAAGGGAAGGATCTATCTTAAATTGATGCAGTTTGTTAGAAAATCTAAAAAAACGTAAAATTCTTAAATAATCTTCTTGAATTCTAGCATTTGCATCGCCTATAAATTGCACTTTTTTTTGTGCTAAATCTTCAATTCCTCCAAAATAATCTATAATTTCTCCATCTATAGATAAATAGATAGCATTTATTGTAAAGTCTCTTCTTTTAGCATCTATATATAAATTATCTACAAAAGCTACATCTGCTTTTCTACCATAGGTTTTTACATCTTCTCTAATTGTTGTTATATGAAAGCTTTTGCCATTTATATATAAAGATACACAACCATAATTAATAGCAGTGCTAATTACTTTGTATCCTAATTTTTGTAAATGAAGTAAATTTTGTTGAGGTGATAAATTAGAGCATATATCAAAATCTTGAATTTTTTCATTTAAAAAGCTATCTCTAACACATCCACCAACAAAGTAAAATTTATGATTTTCATAAGATAAATCATTTATTAATTTTTTAATATTACTATCTTGAAGCCAATCAAATAATTTCATTAATCTTATACTTGTAAATTTAATATTTATATTATACTATAATTTTTATTATATAATTAATATTATAAAAGCATATGTTAAAAGGAATTTACTAAAAGGAATTTTATTATGAAAATAATCTATAAATTTATGTTTGTAGCTATAAGTATGTTGGCATTTATAAACAATATGTATGCCATAGAAAACAATTCAAATACTCAAAATGAACCATTAGTAGAAGAATCTGTTGTTTATCAAAAATTTGTAGAAGATATTTTAGCAGAAATTTATCAAGTATTGCCAAATTCAAAATCAAATAAAGAAATTTATAGTTATTTTGATAAATTAACTCAAGAAAAATTTAATATTAACTATATAGCTTTATGGTCTTTGGGTGCTTATGGTAAAAATATATCTGCTGAAACAAAGGATAGATATTTAAAAATTGCAACTCGTTATATGGTGATTTCTTATGGCAATGTGTTTACAAAATATTATGAAACATATTCTTATAGAATAACTAAAACTGAAAAAATAGAAGAAAATCAATATGCAGTAAAATTTTATATAGAACCAAAAAATAATTCTAAAATTCAAGATAATGCTATTTTAGCAGAATGGAAAATTGAAAAAGATGATACAGGTAAAATGTATGTTGCAGATATTATTGTTAATGGAATTTCTTTAGTTAATGCTCAAAGATTTGAGTTTGAAAGATCTTTAAAAAATAATAATGGCAGTGTAGATGCCTTTAGTAATGCATTAGAAATAGAAGTTAAAAAAAGTGAAGATAGGCTAGGAATTTAACTAATATTGTTAGTTTCTTAGTTCTTTTGGTAAATGAAAAACTACATCTTCTTTAATTACTTCTTTATGTGTGATTTTTATATTTCTGTGTTTTTTTATTTCATTTATAATACTATCTATGCTTTCAGATGGTGCAGATGCACCTGCTGATATTCCAACAATTGAAATATTTTTTAATATATCTAAAGGTAAATCATCTGGAGAATCAACTAAAAATGATGGTATATTATTTTTGATTCCTATTTCTTTTAATCTATTAGAATTAGAACTATTTTGAGAACCTACAACAATTAAGCACTCTATATCTTTAATAATATTTTTAACCGCATTTTGCCTATTTTGAGTAGCATAGCAAATATTTTGTGCTTTAGGTTCTATAATATTAGGATATTTGTGTTTTAAAGCTTCTATAATATCTTTTGTGTCATCAAGGGATAGTGTAGTTTGAGTAATATATGCAATTGGTAAATTAGGATTAAGAGAGAGTTGTTCTACATCATTTACATTTTCTACTAAATAGCTTTTAGATACCCTACCTGCAGTTCCTTCAATTTCTGGGTGATTTTGATGCCCGATTAAAATTATTTGATAACCTTGTTTGTCATAAAGAATAGCATCTTGATGAACTTTTTTTACCAAAGGGCAGGTGGCATCTATAAAATGTAAATTTTTTTTATTAGCTATATTTTCAACTTCACTTGATACTCCGTGAGCACTAAAAATTGCTAGGGCATCTGTTGGAATTTCTTCTATGTTTTTTACAAAAGTAATACCTTTTTGTTTAAGATTATTAACTACATTTTTATTGTGCACAATTTCATTACGAATGAAAATCTGTTTGTTATACTTTTGTAAAGATTTATCTACAATATCTAGGGCTCTTGTAACTCCAGCACAAAAACCACGAGGGTTAACTAATATAATTTCTAAGTCTTGCATTTTATATAAACTTTATAATTGATTAATAATACTAATCATTTTATATTATAAGCTATAAAAATAAAAGTTTAATAAACAATTTTTTTAATATGACTCATATTATAGCTATTGATGATGGTAAAGCAGGGCATAAATCCCAAATCAATGGGGTTGTAAGCTATTTAAATGATTATAAAACAACATTCTTTGGTTTTAAAAAATCTATTTTTAATTATGGACCTTTTTTACTATATAAGCTATTTGCTACATTTAGATTATTACAAGAATTATATGATGCAGATGATAGCTTTATTATTGTTTCTGTAGGAAAGCGCACTTTGTATCAATCATTATATATAAAAAATTTATTAATTAACGCAGGTAAAAATGTAAAGCTTGTGTATCTTATGCCACCTACTTTGCAAAATAAATATCTTAAGCATATTGATTTAATTTTTTATCATTCTTATAAATTTAATAAAATTTTTTTAAATAATAGTAAATTCTTTCCTATTGATATGGCTCCTCATAGCTTAAATATAGACAAATATGAAGTTAGTGAAGAATTTAAAAAATTTAAAAAATCAGGTTATGCAGTCCTAATAGGGGGAGATGCTAAATCTATTAAATTTTCTAAAAAATCGGTTGATTCATTGCTATCTTTATTAATAAAAATTAACAAAGTAAATGATAATCAAGCTAAATTTTTAATTTCTACTTCAGCTAGAACACCTAATAATATTGGGTTGTATTTAAAACAATCCCTTGAAAAATCTTTGTTAACATATAAACTTTTTTTATATAATCAAAATATATATAATAATCCGTATAAACAAATTGTAGCTTGTTGTGATAATATTCTTGTAAGCGGGGAGTCTGTTTCTATGATTTCCGAGTGTTGCTCTTTAT
>CAMCZU010000018.1 GCA_945888065.1 Rickettsia typhi | reverse complement strand
GAGATGGTAATGCCAGGAGACAATATTAAGTTTGAAGTAGAATTAATAGCTCCAGTTGCAATGAATGAGCAATTAAGATTTGCAATTAGAGAAGGTGGCAGAACTGTTGGTGCTGGTATTATTTCTAAAATTATTAAGTAAATTTAATTTTATATAAAAGTGTATTTTTATACACTTTTATATAGTAAATAGGAGTATAGCTCAATTGGTAGAGTATCGGTCTCCAAAACCGAGGGTTGTGGGTTCAAGCCCCTCTGCTCCTGCCATTATTATAAACAAGGTTTGTATAGGTTATGTTTAATTTTTCTTTAAAGTTTTTAAATCAGGTTAAACAAGAATTTTCTAAAATTTCTTGGACTAATAAAAAACAAGCTACAAATATTACTTTAATGGTATTTGTGATGATAATTATAACCGCTCTATATTTTTTTGCATTAGATTGGGTTTTGTCTCACATAGTAGCATTTTTAATAAAATTAGGGAGTTAGTATTTATAAATGAATTGGTATATATTACAAGTTTACGCAGGTTCAGAAGCTAAGGTGGTTCAAGCAATAGAAGATTTAGCTTTAAAAACTGGTTTTAATAAAGATATTGATGAAATTTTAGTTCCAACTCAAGATGTTACACAGCTAAGATATGGCAAGAAGGTTGTTTTAAAAAAGAAATTTCTACCAGGATATATATTATTAAAAATGAATTTAAGTGAAGATTTATTTCATTTGATAAGAAGCATTCCAAGGGTATCTAATTTTGTAGGTGCTTCAAAAGATGTTATGCCATTCCCAATACCACAGGAAGAAATTAATAAGATGCTAGATATTACAACCAATGTAAATCATAATACCATATTAGATGATATTATTTTTGAGGTTGGAGAATCAGTTCACATCATCAGTGGTCCTTTTACTTCTTTTAATGGTGTAATTCAAGAGGTAGATTCTGATAAAAAGAAAATTAAAGTTGCAGTATCTATTTTTGGCAGACTTACTCCAGTTGAGTTAGAGTATATTCAAGTAGAAAAAGATTAATTTAAAATAAAATTTATTGACTTTTAAAAAAACAATATGTATTTTTTATAGTAAAATAGTTTAATGTAGTTGATATGCAGATAATCTTACTACAAACCTCTATATAAAGTTAAATCTATATAGATATTAAGAAAAATAATTTAAAAAAGAGGATAAATAATGGCAAAAAAAATTCAAACTTATATTAAGTCGCAAATTCCAGCGACACAAGCAGCACCAGCTTCTTTGGGTTCTACATTAGGACCAGCTGGGGTAAATATTATGGAGTTTTGTAAGGCTTTTAATGCACATACTCAAGGTATGGAGGCAGGAATGCCAATTCCAGTAATTATTACTGTATATGTTGATAGAAGTTTTACATTTATTACAAAAAAACCACCAGTAACCTATTATATTAAAAAATCTGTAGGTTTAACTAAAGGATCTTCTACAACAGGTAGATCTTTCGTTGGAAAAATAACAATGGATCAGATTAAAAAAATAGCTGAAGATAAAATGGTTGATTTAAATGCAAGAACAATAGAATCTGCTTGTGAAATGATAAAGGGTTCTGCTCGTTCGATTGGTTTAGAGGTAGTGGAGTAAAAAAATGGTAAAAATTTCAAAAAGAATTAAGTCTTTAAGGTCTTCAATTGATACAAATAAAACATATCAACTAGAAGAAGCAATTAAAATTTTAAAAACAAATAGCACTCTTAAATTTAAAGAAACATTAGATATTGCTGTAAAATTAGGTATTAATCCTCAGCACTCTGATCAAATAGTTAGAGGTGTAGTTAACTTGCCAAATGGAACTGGTAAATCTGTTCGAGTTGCAGTTTTTGCTAAGGGTGAAAAAGCTCAAGAGGCAAAAGATGCTGGAGCAGATATTGTTGGATCAGACGATTTAGTAGATCAAATTTCTCAAGGTGTTGTGAATTTTGATAAATGTATAGCAACTCCAGATATGATGGGTGTTTTAGGTAAGGTTGCTAAAGTTTTGGGTCCAAAGGGATTAATGCCAAATGCTAAATTAGGTAGTGTTACAATGAATATTAAAGATGCTGTTAATTCTGCTAAGTCTGGTCAAGTAGAGTTTAGAGCAGAAAAAAATGGCATTATTCATTGTGGCTTAGGTAAATTAAGTTTTGATAATAATTTGTTAGTTGAAAATGTAAAAGTTTTTTTTGATGCATTAAACAGAGCTAAACCATCGGGGGCTAAGGGGGTTTATTTTGTTAAATCTACAATTACTTCTACTATGGGATTAGGGTTAAAATTAGATTTATCAAGTGTAATAAAATTATAGTAATTACCTGTCGGAGACCTCAAGGTGTTTTTTTAAAAAACTTAATTTCCTGAGTAGACAGTGGGAATTAAAGCATTCACACTGGGCGGGTAAATTTCATTGTTTTTTTTAATAATGAAATTCCTCCAAAAATTGTGTTTATAATTAATTAAATTAGGAGATAATAAGTGAAACGCTTGGAAAAGCAAGATGTTATTTCTGATTTAAAAAGTATTTTAAATACTGCTAATTCTGTAATTGTGGTTCATTATAAGGGTTTAACAGTTGCAAACTTAGAGGATTTAAGAGATAAAGCTTATAAATCAGAGGTAGGGTTTAAAATAGTAAAAAATAGCCTTGTTTCTATTGCTTCTAAAGACACTAAAAATGAAGTTTTAACTGATTTTTTTACTGGTCCTGTTGCTATTTTGTGGGGAGATGATTCTGTAGTTTGCTCAAAGATAGTAGGTGATTTTGCTAAAACAAATGATAAGTTAAAAATAGTTGGCGGTTCTTATGAAGGAAAAGTATTAAGTTATGATGATGTAAAAGTGTTATCTACTCTTCCTAGCTTTGATGAGCTTAGAGCTAAAATTGTTGGATTGCTTAAAGCATCTGCAACAAAGCTTTCTGTTGTTTTCAAAGCATATTCAGAAAAGGCATAATATTTATATTATTAAAACAAATTTTATTAAAAAAATAATAAACGGAGACGTAAAATGGTAGATTTAGATAAATTAGTAGAAGAGCTTTCAAAATTAACTGTTGTAGAAGCAGCAGAACTTTCAAAAAAGTTAGAAGAAAAGTGGGGTGTTACAGCTGTAATGAGTGCTCCTGCAGGTGGAGCAGGTGTTTCTGCAGTAGAAGAGAAAGATGAGTTTAATATAGTATTAGTAGATGCTGGAGCTAATAAAATCAACGTTATTAAAGAAGTAAGGGCAATTACAGGTTTAGGTTTAAAAGAAGCTAAAGATATGGTAGATGGTGCACCTAAAACTGTTAAAGAAGGTGTAAAAAAAGCTGAAGCTGATGAAATTAAAAAGAAACTAGAAGATGCTGGTGCTAAAGTAGAAGTTAAATAATATCTTTTATTATATTTAAACAACTATCACATTTAATAAATATTTAATAAGTGTGATAGTTGTTTGTATTAAAAATTAAAAAAAATAATGTTAAAAGTAACGGGAAAAAAAGGATTATTTTGATGCAAAGTTTTGTTAAAAATATCAAAATTCGTAGGGATTATAGTAAAATTAAATCAGCAGAGTTTATACCTGATTTAATAGAAATGCAAAAAAGATCGTATGAAAATTTTTTACAATTGTATCTTGAAAAAAAAGATAAAAAAAACTTTGGTTTACAAAGTGCCTTAATGTCAATTTTTCCTGTAACATCTGCAGATGGTAGATATATTTTAGAATTCGTTGATTATTCTTTTGATGAATCTAAGTATGATGTAAACGAATGTAAACAAAGAAGTGCAAGCTATGCATTGCCATTAAAAGTAAAGTTAAGAATTATTTCAAATGATATAAATAAAGAAAATGGCTCTATTACTGTTAAAGATATCAAAGAACAAGAAGTTTATTTTTGTGATATACCTTTAATGACAGATAATGGAACATTTATTATAAATGGAACAGAACGAGTAGTTGTGTCTCAAATTTATAGAGCACCAGGTGTATTTTTTGATCATGATAAAGGTAAAAATACAAATGGAAAATTGTTGTATTCTGCAAGTATTATACCTCACATCGGATCTTGGATTGATATTGAATTTGATGCTAAAGATTTGTTAAATGTTAGAATAGATAAAAGAAAAAAAATTCCTTTATTATATTTATTAAGATCTTTGTATAGTAAAAAAACTGAAAAATATTTACAACAAGCTAATAAAGAAGGTAAAATTTTAGATATGTCTTTGATTGAAGGTATGTCAAATGATGAAATTTTAGATACTTTTTATCAAACATTAAAAGTATCTAAATTAAAAAATGATTATATTGTTGATTTTGTTCCAGATTTTTACAAAGGAAGAAAGTTAAGTTTTGATCTAATAGATGCAGATACAAATGAAGTTGTTATAAAGGCTGATACTTTAATTAGTGTTGGTATATTAAAAAAAATAGAAAAATCAAATATAAAAAAAGTAATTGTTCCTATTGCAGAGTTAATTGATAAAAATTTAGCATCAACAATTTTTATTAACGAAGGAAAAGAAATATTATTTTACTGCGGTGAGCCAATTACAGAAAATGTTTTACAAATATTAGAGCAAAATAACGTTTTAAATTTCTCTATATTGCTTATAGATAATATCAACACAGGATCTCATTTGTTAAAAGCTGTATTGTTTGATAGAAATGTAGATCGTTTTAAAGCATTAAATGAAATTTATAAAGTAGTTAAATTAGCAGAAGCTCCAAATTTAGAAATTGCAGATGAGTTTTTTAGAAACTTATTTTTTAATAGTGCTAAATATGATTTAGCAGATATTGGAAGGGTTAAGATTAATGAAAAATTTGGTTTTAATGATCCTGAAGATTTAAGAGTGTTAACAAAAAAAGATATTATCGCGGTTATAGATCATTTATTAAAGATTAGAGATGGTCATTTTGATATTGATGACATAGATCATTTGGGTAATCGTAGGGTTAGATCAGTAGGAGAGTTGGTAGAAAACGAATTAAGAATTGCATTAGTAAGGTTAGAAAGATATATTCAAGAAAAAATGCTAACATCCGAAGAGTTAATGCCAGTTAATGTATTAAATGTAAAGTCTATTCAAGCAAATTTAAGAGAATTTTTTGGAACTTCTCAATTATCACAATTTATGGATCAAACAAATCCACTTTCAGAAATAACTCATAAAAGAAGGCTCTCTGCCTTGGGTCCAAAGGGTTTAAGTAGAGATAGGGCATCTTTTGAAGTTAGAGATGTTCATTTAACACACTATGGAAGAATTTGTCCTATAGAAACTCCTGAAGGTCCAAATATAGGTTTAATCAATTCATTAGCTGTTTATGCAAAAATTAATAAATACGGATTTTTAGAAACTCCGTATAGGGTTGTTAAAAATGGAATAGTAACAGATGAGGTTGTATACATAAATGCTACCCAAGAAAAAGATCATGTAATTGCACAAGCTACTTCTTTATTAAATAAAGATAATAGTTTTTCATCTGATTTAATTACTTGTAGAATTAATGGTGAAATAGCATTATGTAAACCTCTTGAAGTTACTTATATGGATGTGTCTCCGAAGCAATTAGTATCTGTTGCTGCATCTTTAGTGCCTTTTTTAGAAAACGATGATGCTAATAGAGCTTTAATGGGTGCTAATATGCAAAGACAAGCGGTTCCATTATTGAAAACAGATGCTCCAATTGTAGGAACAGGTATGGAAAGTTTGGTAGCAAGAGATTCTGGTGTTACTATTTTGGCTAAAAATGATGGTATTGTTCATTATGTAGATGGAAATAAAATTATTATTAAAAACACTAACAAAGGTGGGAATGCTAAAAATAGTGTAGATATTTATAATTTGAAAAAATTTCAAAGATCTAACCACAACACATGTGTTAATCAGAAGCCTATTGTAAAAATCAATGATATTATCAAAAAAGGCGATACTATTGCAGATGGGCATTCAATTGAAAATGGTGAATTAGCATTAGGAAGAAATGTTTTAGTGGCGTTTATGCCTTGGAATGGTTATAACTTTGAAGATTCTATTTTGGTATCTGAGAGGGTTGTAAAAGATGATTTGTTTACATCAATTCATATTGAAGAGTTTGATGTTGTAGCACGAGATACAAAATTAGGTGCTGAAGAAATTACTATAGATATACCAAATATAGGTGATGAAAATGTAAAAAATCTTGATGAATCAGGGGTTGTTTATATTGGTGCAGAAGTAAAACCTGGCGATATTTTGGTTGGTAAGGTTACTCCAAAAGCAGAAGGAGTAATTACATCTGAAGAAAAACTACTTAGAGCAATTTTTGGTGAAAAAGCTGTTGATGTTAAAGATACTTCTTTAAGAGTGCCTTCTGGAATCTCAGGAACAGTTATTGGAGTTAGAGTTTTTTCAAGAAGAGGTGTAGAAAAAGATAGCAGAACTCAATTTATAGAACGAGGATTAATAGATTCATTAAGCAAAGAAAAAGAAGAAGAGTTTTCTATTTTAGATTCTGCTTATTCTATAAAAGCTTTAGATTTATTAGATAAAAATGAAGTAGTGAGTGGTAAAAATCTCGATAAAGGTGAAATTTTAAGTTCAGACAAATTAAAAAAATATAAATTATCTGATTTGTTTAAAATAGTTGTAAAAAGTAAAGATGCTATGATAGCTCTAAGTGATTTGCAAAAAGAGTTTGATGAATCTTTAATTCAAATTAATAAATCATTTGAAGATAAACTGATTGCTTTGAAAAAAGGAGATGATTTACCATCTGGTGTATTAAAAATGGTTAAAGTATTTATTGCAGTTAAAAGAAAACTGCAACCAGGAGATAAAATGGCTGGTAGACACGGAAACAAAGGTGTTGTATCAAGAATTTTACCAATTGAAGATATGCCACATTTAGAAGATGGAACACCAGTAGATATTTGTTTAAATCCTCTTGGTGTACCTTCTAGGATGAATGTAGGTCAGGTATTAGAGGTTCATTTAGGTTGGGCTTGTGCAAATATTGGAAAACAAGTGAATAATTTAGTTGAAAATTATTATAAATCTAAATCTGGATTGGATGATATTAAGTCATTCTTATTAAAATGCTATGGTCCAAACGAGTTTAAAAAAATTAATTCTCTTAGCGATGATGAATTAATTTCTTTAGCAAAAAATATTAAAAAAGGTATGCCAGTATCTACATCTGTATTTGATGGAGTAAGAGAAAAAGATATTGATGAATTATTTGATTTGTGTGGATTAGATCATAGCGGTCAGGTAGTTTTGTATGATGGAAGAACTGGTGATGCTTTTGAAAGAAAAGTAACGGTGGGTTATATTTATATGCTAAAACTACATCATTTAGTAGATGATAAAATACATGCAAGATCAATAGGGCCATATAGTTTAATTACTCAACAACCTTTAGGTGGAAAGGCTCAATTCGGTGGTCAAAGATTTGGAGAGATGGAGGTGTGGGCATTAGAGGCATATGGTGCTGCTTATATTTTACAAGAAATGCTTACAGTTAAATCAGATGATCAAAGTGGTAGAACTCATGTTTATGAATCTATTATTAAGGGAGACGAAACATTTGAAACAGGTATACCAGAATCTTTTAATGTTTTGGTTAAAGAATTAAGGTCTTTGTGTTTAAATTTAGAAATGAAAAAAAGTGATGAATAAGCAAAAAATTTAATAAAAAAATTAATAAAATAAAGTTATTAGCTCAATAGGGAGATTTATATATGAACACTAAATTAAACAAATCTGCAAATGATGATTTTGATTTAATATCAATTTCAATTGC
Source organism: Rickettsia typhi (assembly GCA_945888065.1). Taxonomy (GTDB): domain Bacteria; phylum Pseudomonadota; class Alphaproteobacteria; order WRAU01; family Hepatincolaceae; genus CAMCZU01. The sequence goes on along the minus strand of CAMCZU010000018.1, from coordinate 7,210 downwards.
AAGTCCTGAAAAAGTAAGAGAATGGTCTTATGGTGAAGTAAAAAAACCAGAAACTATAAATTACAGAACATTTAAGCCTGAAAAAGATGGATTATTTTGTGCAAAAATATTTGGTCCTGTAAAAGATTATGAGTGTTTATGTGGCAAATATAAAAGGATGAAGTATAAAGGAATTGTTTGTGAAAAGTGTGGTGTTGAGGTAATTCAACAAAAAGTTCGTCGTGATAGAATGGGTCATATTGAATTAGCATCTCCTATTGTTCATGTTTGGTTTTTAAAATCTGTTCCATCTAAAATAGGTTTATTGTTAGATATTAATGCTAAAGATTTAGAGAAAGTATTGTATTTTGAAAAATATATTGTGATTGATCCTGGTTTATCTACATTTAAACACAACGAAATAATTACAGAAGAAGAATATAGAGATGCAGTTGAAAAGCTGGGTTCTGATTCGTTTAAAGCAAATATGGGTGCTGAGGCTATTAAAGAAATTTTATGTGCTTTAGATTTAGATTTAGAATCAAAAAAACTAAGATTATCTTTACAAGAAAAATCATCAGATCCTAAATCTAAAAAAATCTTAAAAAAATTAAAAATTTTAGATTCAATGAATGAATCAAATACAAGACCAGAGTGGATGGTAATAGATGTGTTGCCAGTTCTCCCTCCAGATTTAAGACCTTTAGTTCCTCTAGATGGAGGAAGATTTGCAACTTCAGATTTAAATGATTTATATAGAAGGGTTATAAATAGAAACAATCGTTTAAAAAGATTAATTGATTTAGGTGCTCCTAATATTATTATAAAAAATGAAAAAAGAATGCTACAAGAATCTGTAGATGCATTGTTTGACAATACAAAAAGAGCAAATCCAATTACTGATGGAAATAAAAGACCTTTAAAATCTTTTGCAGATATGTTAAAAGGTAAGCAAGGAAGATTTAGGCAAAATTTGCTAGGAAAGAGGGTAGACTATTCTGGACGTTCTGTAATAACAGTAGGACCTTACTTAAAATTACACGAATGTGGGTTGCCTAAAAAAATGGCATTAGAATTATTTAAGCCATTTATTTATTCAAAACTTCAATTGTATGGAATAGCTTCTACTATTAAAATTGCTAAAAAAATGGTAGAAAAAGAAAAAGACGAAGTTTGGGATATATTGGAAGAAGTAATAAAAGAGCATCCAGTATTGTTAAACAGAGCTCCAACATTGCATAGGTTAGGTATTCAAGCTTTTGAACCAAAGTTAATTGAGGGTAAGGCTATTCATTTGCATCCTCTCGTTTGTGCTGCATTTAATGCAGACTTTGATGGAGATCAAATGGCTATACATTTGCCGTTATCTTTAGAAGCTCAGCTAGAAGCGAGAGTATTAATGATGTCAACTAATAATATTTTAAGCCCAGCAAATGGTAAACCGATAATTGTTCCTTCGCAAGATATAATATTAGGTTTATATTATATGTCTTTAAAAAGAGATGGAGAAATTGGAGATAAAAAAAGTTTTGCAAACATTGCTACACTAGAAAGAGCATTATATGATAATATTGTTAATTATCACACTTCAATTAAATATAGATTGCAAAGTGGAGAATTAATTGATACATCTGTTGGTAGAGTTGTTCTGTATGAAAAATTACCAAAGCACTCATCTATTAATTTTAATTTAGTAAACAAAGTATTATCAAAAAAAGAAGTTGCTAATTTAATTGATTATGTTTACAGAAATTGTGGGCAGAAAGCTACTGTTGAGTTTGCAGATAACTTAATGCAATTAGGTTTTTCAGTTGCTTGTAAGGCAGGTATTTCAATTGGAAAAAATGATTTAATTACTCCAAGTAGTAAGTTGAAAATTGTAAAAGCTACAGAGGAAAAAGTTAAAGAGTATGCAAAACAATATCAAGACGGATTAATTACAGACGGAGAAAGATATAATAAGGTAATTGATGCATGGTCTTCTTGCACCAATAAAATTTCTGATGATATGATGTCTGAAATGGTAAAATTAGAGCCAGGAAAACCTATTAATTCTGTTTATATGATGATGCATTCAGGTGCAAGGGGATCTATTGCTCAAATGAAACAATTAGCAGGTATGAGAGGTCTTATGGCAAAGCCATCAGGAGAAATTATTGAAATACCTATTGTTTCTAATTTTAAAGAAGGATTACAAGTATTAGAATATTTTAATTCTACCCACGGAGCAAGAAAAGGGTTAGCGGACACAGCTTTAAAAACAGCTAATGCTGGTTATTTAACTAGAAGATTAGTAGATGTTGCCCAAGATATGATAGTGGTAGCAGAAGATTGTGGTGCTAAAGGAGTTGGAATTGAGGTAAAACCTTTAATTGAATCTGGTTTAGTTATAGAAAAACTAGGTGAGAGAACATTAGGTAGATACTTAGCAGAAGATCTATTAGACTATCAAAGTAAAAAAGTTTTATTAAAAGCTAATACTTATATTGATGAATCTTTGATTGATGTTGTAAATGAAAGTGGAATAGATAAAATCTTAGTAAGATCCGTATTAACATGTAAGCAAAAAAAAGGTGTATGTGTTAAATGCTACGGCAGAGATATTTCTAAAGGATATTTAGCAAGTTTAGGTGAAGCAGTAGGTGTTATTGCAGCTCAATCTATAGGAGAACCAGGAACTCAGTTAACAATGAGAACATTCCATATAGGTGGAGCAGCACAAGGCTTAGTTACAAAAAATAGTATTGAAGCACCACTTAGTGGATTAGTAAAGTTTATTAATGTTCGCTATGTGATTAATTCACAAAAAGATAAAATAGTGATGTCTAGAAGCGGAGAAGTATCTATTTGTGATGAAAAAGGGCAAGAAAGATTTAGGCAAAAAATTCCTTATGGATCAAAGTTATATGTAGAAGATGGAGTGCCTATTGAGTTTAATTTTAAAATTGTAGAATGGGATCCATTTACTATTCCTGTAATCACTGAGTTTAGTGGAGCTATAGAATATGTTGATTTACAAGAAGGTTTGTCTTTAAGTGAACAAGTAGATGAAACAACTGGTATTGTTTCAAAAGTTGTTACAAATTGGAAGCAACAATCAAGCGGTGCTTCTTTAAAACCTAGAATTGTATTAAAAAGTCTAAACAAGGGTAGTGCAAATGCTAAATCAGATGTTAGCTACATCTTACAGCCAAATACTTTAATATCTGTAAATAATTCGCAAATCATTAATCCAGGGGATATTATTGCTAAAATACCCAAAGAATCTACAAGAACAAAAGATATTACAGGGGGGTTGCCTCGTGTTATTGAGTTGTTTGAAGCTAGAAAGTTTAAAGATTCTGCTATTTTTAGTGATATTTCTGGTATTGTAGAGTATGGTCAAGACTATAAATCTAAAAGAAGCATAATTATCAGAAGCAAAGAAGATAAAACTATGTTTGCAGAGTATGTTGTTACAAAAGATAAGCAACTATTGGTATATGAAGGTGATTATATAGAAAAAGGGGAGCAAATTTCAGAAGGATCTGTAAATCCTCATGATATTTTAAGAACAAAGGGTGTTCAGGCTTTAGCTAATCACATAATAAATGAAGTGCAAGATGTATATAAACTGCAGGGTGTTTTGATAAATGATAAACATATTGAAGTTATTTTAAAACAAATGCTTCAAAAGGTTGAAATTAAAGATTCAGGAGACTCTGATTATATTCAAGGCGATATAGTTGATAGATTAGAAGTTGATGCTAGTAATATTAAGTTAGCAAAAGAAAATAAGCAATTAATAACCTATGATTTATATTTGCAAAGTATTACTAGAGCAAGCTTACAAACTCAATCTTTTATTTCTTCTGCTTCGTTTCAAGAAACTACAAAAATTCTTACAGATTCTGCGTTAATGAATAGAGTAGATAAGTTAGAAGGTTTAAAAGAAAATATAATAGTAGGAAGATTAATACCAGCAGGTACAGGTTTTTTACTAAGAAAATATAAAAATCAAAAATAATTTTTAGTTTACAATAAATTAAAAAATATTATTGACTATATAAAAAATAGCATATATAATCAATTTACTTGAGATTTATATGCTATAAGAAAAAATTTAATTAATTATAAGAGGAGGCATTATGCCAACAATTAATCAGTTAATAAGAAAGCCTAGAGAAAAAGTAGTATTTAGGAATAGAGTCCCAGCTTTAAAAGGTTGTCCTCAAAAAAGAGGTGTTTGCACTCGTGTTTATACAACTACTCCAAAAAAGCCTAATTCGGCTTTGAGAAAGGTTGCAAGGGTAAGATTAACAAATGGTCATGAAGTTACAGCTTATATACCAGGAGAAGGTCATAATTTGCAAGAGCATTCAGTTGTATTAATTAGAGGTGGTCGTGTAAAAGATTTGCCAGGTGTTTTGTATCACATTATTAGAGGTACTTTAGATACTCAAGGTATAGAAAAAAGACGTAAAAGACGTTCTTTGTATGGTTCAAAAAAGCCTAAAAAATAATTTAAAAAAGGAGTTATTATGTCTCGTCGTCATATGGCAGAAAAAAGAGAAATATTGCCAGATCCAAAATTTAAAGATCAAGTAATTACAAAATTTATTAATTGTTTGATGTATGATGGTAAAAAATCAGTAGCAGAAAAAATAATGTATGATACTTTAGATTTGTTGTCTCAAAAAACCCAAAAAGATCATATAGAAGCATTTCACGAAGCTGTAAATAATGTTAAACCTCATTTAGAGGTTAGGTCAAGGAGAATAGGTGGGGCTACTTATCAAGTTCCTGTTGAAGTTAGAGGTGAAAGATCTACAGCTTTAGCAATAAGATGGTTGATAACACTGTCTAGAAAAAGATCTGAAAAAACTATGACTGAAAGATTAAGTAATGAAATGATAGATGCTTGCAATAATAGGGGTTCATCTGTTAAGAAAAAAGAAGATACTCACAAAATGGCAGAGGCAAATAAAGCTTTTGCTCATTATCGTTGGTAGAGAGGTAAAAATGAGTGAAGCTAAGATAAGTTTATCAAATTATCGTAATATAGGCATAATGGCCCATATAGATGCTGGTAAAACAACCACAACTGAGAGAATATTGTATTACACAGGGCGTTCTTATAAAATAGGTGAGGTTCACGAGGGAACTGCTACGATGGATTGGATGGAGCAAGAGCAAGAAAGAGGTATCACAATAACTTCTGCTGCTACAACTTGTTTTTGGAATGGTCATAGGGTTAATATAATAGATACTCCGGGTCACGTGGATTTTACAATTGAGGTAGAGAGATCTCTTAGAGTATTAGATGGTGCTGTTGCAGTTTTTGATGGGGTTGCTGGTGTTGAGCCTCAATCTGAGACTGTTTGGAGGCAAGCAGACAAATATAATGTCCCAAGGATTTGTTTTGTAAATAAAATGGATAGAACAGGTGCAAACTTTAACAGATGTGTTGAAATGATAACAGATAGGTTAGGTGCTTACCCTCTTGTTGTGCAGTTGCCAATAGGTTTAGAAGCGGATTTTGTAGGTGTTATTGATTTGGTTGAAAATAAAGCTATAGTTTGGTTAAACGAAGAGCTTGGTGCTAAGTTTGAATATAAAGATATTCCTGATAATATGAAAGATGTTGCATCTAAGATGAGATCTCAGTTGATTGAAAAAGCTGTAGAATTAGATGATAAAGCTGTTGAAGATTATTTAGAAGGTAAAGAGATTTCTGTTGATACTATAAAAAGTTGTATTAGAAAAGGTGTATTAACGAATGCTTTTGTTCCTGTTTTATGTGGTTCTGCTTTTAAAAATAAAGGTGTACAGCCTTTGCTAGATGCAGTAGTAAGTTATTTGCCATCTCCTGTTGATTTGCCAGATATTAATGGGTTGGATGTTAAAGATTCAGATAAAATAATTGTTAGAAAAAATGAAGCTGGGGAGCCTTTTTCTGCTTTAGCTTTTAAAATTATGAATGATAGTTTTGTTGGTAATTTAACATTTTGCAGAATTTATTCTGGCAAAATTGAAAGTGGTTCTTCTGTTTTAAATTCTACTAAAGATAAAAAAGAAAGAATAGGTAGAATGTTGTTAATGCATGCTAATCAAAGAGAAGAAATTAAATATGCAGAGGTTGGTGATATTGTTGCTTTGGTTGGTTTAAAAGATACTACTACAGGTGATACTTTATGTGATGTAAATCATCCTATTGTTTTGGAGAAAATGGAGTTTCCAAATCCAGTTATGGAGATAGCTGTTGAGCCAAAAACTAAAGCAGATCAGGAAAAAATGGGTATTGCTATTTCAAGGCTTGTAGCTGAAGATCCTTCATTAAGAGTTCATATGGATGAAGAAAGCGGACAAACAGTGTTAGCTGGTATGGGAGAGCTTCATTTAGAAATAATTGTAGATAGAATGAAAAGAGAGTTTAAAGTTGAAGCAAATGTTGGTGCTCCTCAGGTTGCTTACAGAGAAACTTTTACGAAGCCGTGTGATGTAGATTATACTCATAAAAGACAAAGTGGTGGAGCTGGTCAGTTTGCTAGGGTGAAAATAAAGTTTACACCTCTTGAGCCAGGAGAAGGTTTTAAATTTGTAAATAGTGTTGTTGGTGGAAATATTCCAAAAGAATATATTCCAGGTGTTGAGAAAGGTTTGACAAATGCAATGCAGTCTGGCATTTTGGCAGGCTTCCCTGTTGTAGATTTTAAGGCGGAGCTTTATGATGGATCTTATCATGATGTTGATTCTAGTGCTTTAGCATTTGAAATAGCAGGTAGAGCTGCTTTTAGAGATGCTATGCAAAAAGGATCGGCTAAATTTTTAGAGCCTATTATGAAGGTAGAGGTTGTAACACCTGAAGATTATATGGGTGATATAATAGGTGATTTAAATAGTAGAAGGGGTCAAATTAATAGTATGGAAAGTAGAGGTAATGCAAAAGTTATTTTGGCTATGGTTCCTTTATCTAGTATGTTTGGCTATGTAAATTCTTTAAGATCTATGAGTCAAGGTAGAGCCCAATTTACTATGCAGTTTGGTCATTATTCTCAAGTTCCAGAAATGGTTGCTCAAGATATTAAAGCTAAGCATGCAAAATAACATCAAAAAAGACGTAATAATAAGAAAATAGGAAAGGAGAGAAGAAGATGGCAAAAGAGAAGTATGAAAGAAATAAGCCTCATTGTAATATAGGTACAATAGGTCATGTGGATCATGGTAAGACAACATTAACAGCATCAATAAC
>CAMCZU010000017.1 GCA_945888065.1 Rickettsia typhi | reverse complement strand
AAATAGCACTCTTTTGCGAAGTTCTAGCTTATTTTTTGTAGCATTTGTAAATTCTTGCCCTAAATAGCACCCTTTTGTGTATGATATTGCATTTAGTTCATCAAAGCCGTATTCTAGTGGGATTGCTCCCTCACTTATTTCTGCCCCTTCTAAAATCCCTAAAGAATATCTTAGGTTATTATAATCTGCCTCACATATTACATTATCATCTTCATTATTTATATTTTGTGTGCTTATAAGCCTGTAGCCTAAATTTATATGGCGAGTATCTTTAAAACAAATATTTTGTGTATTATCTACATTTATAGCATTTTTTAAAGCATACACATTGTAATTTTGTAAAACCTCTATTTGCACTTTAGATATTAACTTGTAAAAGCTAAGCTTTTTTGTAAATTCTTGTGAAAATTCTTGTGCAACATCTATTAAATAATAATCTTGCATTTTAATAATAAAGCAATCAAAATTGTATCTACCCTTATTGCTTAACATTAAGCTATAATTACCTTGATTAAAATCTATAGTATCTATATTACAACTTAATAAACCTTGCAAAAACTTTGTTACATCTAATCCGCTTAGCTTAATTATTGCTCTACTTAGTTTTTTATTTTTTGTCATTTTTAATGCTTTGTGTTATACTTTTGTATACATATATAATAGTTTTAATATTGGAGTTTATCAAGATGGAAAAAACTTATAAAATTTGCCAAAGTTGTGGAATGCCTTTAAAGCAAGATCAACAAGGTGGAGGATTAGAATTAGATGGATCAAAATCTAAAATGTATTGTAGTTTTTGCTATGATAAAGGGGATTTTACTTGTCCAAATATAGACTCTCAAGGAATGAGAAAAATGGTAATTGATATTATGAAAGATAAAATAAAAATACCAAAATTTATAGGAAAGTTATTAACCCTAAATATTAAAAATTTAGAAAGATGGAAAAAATAAAATATGTTAGAAATTACTATAAGTTTTTTATTTTTAAGTTTTTTAGAAATTATCTTAGGTGTAGATAATTTAATTGTAATAGCTTTAATTGCAAACAAGCTTGAAGCTAAATATAGAAACAAAGCTCGTGTTATTGGGCTTATTTTATCTTTAGTTTTTAGGTTGATTTTATTATTTTTTATTGGCTTTTTATTAACTTTTGTTCATCCACTTTTTAGTGTTTTTTCTATGGACTTTTCTTTTAAAGACATCATTATGATTTTAGGTGGATTATTTTTAATTTACAAAGGTGGTGTTGCTTTATTTGAAGAAATTCAACCAAAAGAAGCTAAAAATTCAAAAGCTACCTATGGCTTTTTTAATGCAATTTTGCAAATTGTGTTAATAGACTTTGTATTTTCTTTAGATTCTCTAATTAGTGCCATTGGTATAACTAATAATATTCCTGTTATTGCTGGAGCTATTATTGTATCTATTATTTTTATGCTTTTTTTTGCTCCCTTTATTGCAACATTTATTGAAAAATATCCATCTCTTAAAATTATTGCTTTGAGCTTTATTTTATTAATTGGAATTTTTTTATTATGTGAAGGCTTTAAGCTACATATTAATAAAAATTATTTATATTTTTCTGCTGTGTTTTCTTTATTAGTAGAATATATAAATATAAAATCTAAAAAAGCTAAAAAATCTAAAAAATAAGTTATTTACTTATTAATTTAAACATTACAGGAATTTCAATTGTTATACTTTGCCCTGAGTTATTAGGTATACTCCAAGCTTTAATTGCACTGATTGCTGTATCATCTAATACTTTATGACCTGAGCTTTGTTTTATTTGAATAGATTCAACTACTCCGTTGGTATTTACTATTACAATTAATACAACTTCCCCCTCCCATTTATTAACTTTTGCAATTAGTGGATATGGTGGAATTGAGTTTCCTTCTTTTGAGATTAAATCTTGATAAGATACTTGTTTGTGTGTATAAAGATTTTGTTTATTATTTTGAGGATTGTTTTTATTATCTTTGCTATTGATTACATCTTGAGGTTTATTAGATTGCTTTAAAATTTCTTTTGTAGAAATTGCAGGGTGATTTTGTTTAACATAAGCATTATTAACAACATTAATAGATATAGCTGAGTTTGCATAGTTAAGATAAATCTTATTGTTAAAATTGACATTATAAATAATATAACTAAGTAATAATATTAAGTGAATTAATATAGAAACACTAATTGCAAAGTGTTTTTTTAGCTTTATATATATTTTACTTCCAAATAACACCTATGTATACTCCAATACCTTCTGAGGCAAAGCTATATGCTGGTTGATATTTTTGATTTAACAAATTTGTTCCCCTAAGGTAGCCCGATAATTTTTGGCTAAAATCATACTGCATTTTTGCATTTATAATATGGTAATCTGTTAGTTGATAAAAGCCTGTTCCTTCAAAGCCATCATAAAAATTACCTACATATAAATATTCTAAATTAAGTGTTAATTTATCTATTGGATTAACTTGTAGTTGGCTAGAAAATGTATGTTTTGGTCTTCTTGCTACTATTTCATCAAAATTTAAGTAGGTATAAGAAAAAATTAAATCTAAGTATTTATTAATATTATTTGTATTATATAAAATTACCCCTTGAGAATTAATTTTATTTTGAGAGTTAATAAAAACTTGCCCCTTTGAGCTATAATCTAGTGTAATTAAATTTGTAATATGTTGATTAAAATAAGTAATACTTGCTTTTGTTTTTTCATTAAAAAAAGATGCATCTACTCCTACATCAAAACCTTGTGTTTGTTCTTCTTTAAGTTTTTCATTACCAAAATTATTATCATAGAGTTCAAATAAATTTGGTGCTTTAAAATTTGATGTATAATTTGCCCTTAGCTTATAGTTATTTAAAAAAATATAATCTGCTGATACATTATAATTTAATTTTTTGCTTAAATCATAATTTATATAATCATTATAACGTAATCCTGCATTTATATTTAATACTTGAAAAAATCTATAGCCAACAATTGTGCTTACACCATAATATTGTTCATCATTATTTGAACTTTTACTTATATTATTTTGAGTAATTTGATTTTGATCTAATCCAAACTCTAAGCTATGATTTGTTTGCATAATTTGAGAATAATCGTAATCTGCACCAAAGTTTACATATCCATTGCTTAAATATGTTGTGCTTCCTAAATAGCTTAGTGAAAACACATTGCCTTTATAATCATTGCTATTTTTGTAATCAAAATTTTGATTTAAGAGGTCATTTATTAAAAAAGTATTTAAGTTAACTACTTCTTCTACCTTATTTGTAGAATAAAAAGATGCACTAAATTTATTACTTAATCCTAAAAAATCTTGATTATATTTAATGTATCCGTTGTAAGATTCTTTTACATCATTATAATTTGCACTATCTAATAATTTTGGCTCTCCACTGCCAGATATTAAATCAAAAAGACTATTTGTAGAATACACAAATGGGTCCGTTTGAACATTTGAGAGATTATAATTAAATAGCACATCTAATTTTTTATAAGAATAATTTAATAGCACTGATTGTTTATTAAAGCCATCGCTTTCATCAACAGAGGAAGAAGGATAAGCTAGGGAATACCCTTTTGAAGAATTATTTGCTACAAAGGCTACAAAATTAATATCATTATTTTCACTTTTTGTTAAATATCCAAATTCTTCATAATTGCTATACCTAGAACCACCCTCTAGGTTAGCTTGAATATCATTTTTAGATTGTGCTTTTTTTGTAATAATATTAATTACTCCTGCTGAAGCATTTGAACCATATGATACTCCATCTCCATTTTCTATAATTTCAATCCTTTGTATTGCTACCAGAGGAATTTGCCCTATATCAAATGCTCCCCCTGAGGCATCTTGCAATTTTATTCCATTTAGCAAAATAATTGTAGAATGCGGAGAAGCCCCTTTCATATAAATTGAAGAATTTTGATACTTACCATAGCTTGTAATATTAACTCCTGGCACATTAGATAATACTTCGGGGAGAGTTTTTGCTTGAGTTTTTTTAATTTGCTCTTCATCTAGCACTATAATGTTTTTAGATTGATTTTGAGGTTCTAGCTCTTCTCCATATATAATAACTTGATTAGATTTTTGTGCTAACAACACACCTGTCAACAACATAAATAGCATAAAAAATATTTTTATAACTTTAAACACAATAAACAAACTCTTGTTTAAATCCTTAAATAATTCAAGCTTTATGATAGCATATTTAATAAATAATAGCTAGAATAATGAGTTTTAAAATTAGTAAAAAAAATTGAAGTATATAAGTTTGTTTGCTATATATCTAAATGTTTACTAAAAGGTAATGTTTTTATATAATTTTCCATAAATTTCCAATCTGGATTAGCATTATCATCAATAGGAAGTTTAATTATAGATTCTTCCATTCTTTGTATACCCCATTTTCTACCATAATTAAATCTATATTTTTCTTGCAATATTATGCTAGATATAAAAAAAGCATTATATTTATTCAAATTATTAGCTTCTAAAACACTAACATCAGCTGTTGCATAAAAATCTTGATTTTGATAAAAACAAGCCCCTACAGATCCATTATTAGCTATTGTTAATTTGTTTTTGCTAAACAATAATTCTCCTTCTTTAATATAGCTATCTACTCCATTATTTGAATCTGTAGAGCTGATTAAAGGAATTTCACCCTCTTGAGATATAGCAATTTGTTCTTTACCTCGTGTTATTTTAAATAAATCACCAATTTTAAACTCTTTCCATTTTTGTGTATTTAATTCAAACTTATTATTATTCAAAGGATCTTTTGAAATTGATATTGATGTTGTTTTTATATTATAAACCCACTCTGGAATAGAATTAATGTCTGGAACAAGCAGACTATCTAATGTTATGTTAGCCTCTCTACCATGTGAACTATAACGAAATCTATTTTTAGTAATAACATAGCAATAAAAATATTTTTCTATATCTTTTATTTCATTTTTAGGTATTAATACTTTAATATTTTGACCTGTATAAAAACTTTCTGGTTGAACAAAAGAAGATAATATAGATCCACCTAAAGCTACTGTTATACTACCTTTAGGATATAATTTTATATTTTTATCAAATCTAACTTTTGCAGAAATTCCTAAATTTTTTGAGCTTCTAGATATAAAATTTATTCCACTTGAATCATAAGTAAGTTTATTTAAATCTATTTGATTACCATATTCTATATAAAATAAATTAGAAAGTTTAGTTAATTTTATCATTTAATAACCCAAAAGCTAAATACTCTTTAATAGTTTTAATAAAATCTTCTTCACTTAAGCTAGAATAATCTGTTTCCATATAGCTTTCTGCACACCATTCATTTTGTGCATTAACCATTTTTTTAACACAATAACCTGCTATTTCTTTTTTATTTTTATAGTTATATAACCATTTTTCTTTTATTTGTTTCCAATTAATATCCACTCTTCCTTGATGCTTTAACAATTTATGACCATCATCTCTCCAATAACCAAACCATGTTTCTTTATTTGTGTCTGTATGTGGAATATGTGCTTTAAACACAACAATACAAGATACTGTTCCAACAGGATAAAACAAATCTAAAGGCATAGACATTACAGCTTCAAGAGTGTGGTGTTTTAATAATTTTTCTTTTAATGAATGTTTTTGTATAACACAAGAAATTGGAATAATAGCAATTCCTATAGCTCCTTTTTGTAGCATATCTAACATATTAAACACAAAATCTAATTCGTGTAAATTTTCACCTTTTTGAGAATAAGGGGGATTAATCATTCCTACCGTGCATTGGTGATTTTGTTTTATCTCTTTTTTTATATTTTCATCAAAACAACTAACTTGATATAAATTTGCTTTTCCATCTCCTCTTAAAATCATATTGCTTGCCGCTAAGGCAAACATATTTGGTTGATGTTCTATACCTATTAAATTATTTTTTTTAATATTTTCTTCTTCTAAGCTATTTATTGTATAACTTAGCATTTTATGCATTGCAGAAATTAAAAATCCACCTGTTCCACAACAAGGGTCTAGCACTTTTGAGTCTTTTTTTACATCTGCAAGATCCACAAATAATTCAGTAATATGTTTAGGTGTTAAAACTATTCCTAATCCCTTTTTATCTCCCCCTGTATATTTTAAAAATTCACCATAAAAATTTCCTACTACATCATAATTTCCCATATATTTAATATATGGGAAAACATTAATGTTTAAGTCTTTTATCAATTCATATAAAATACCTTTTGGATAATGCGGTGTTTCTTTTCCTAATTCTGGATGTGAGACAATAGATGTGTAAGGTTGTATCATATTATCTTTTTTTGCTTTTGGAATATCTGCTTCTTCTATTTCTTTTGTAATAACAGATATCCATTCTTTTTGTAAAGCTTGTGGAGTATGTTTATCAAAAGAAGAATTAAAAGCTTCATTACGAAGAGCTATTAATGTTCCACTAACAAGTAAAGGTTTTTCTTGTTCTGTTAATTTAGCATAATCTCTCATAAAATTATGCAAATCAGATGCAAATGCAATTAAATCTTGTTGCCTTTTGTTGTAAATATCTTTATCAAATGAAGCAATATCTACTATTTCATCAAATGTTAAAAATTCTAAATTTTTTAAAATCCCAGATACAACAATTTCTTCTTTATTTTTAAATTCTTTAGCACTAGATTTACCTTTAGTATGTAAATACATATCTAATTTATATTCATCCTTATTTTGCCCACTAAAACCAACAGCTAAGCAATTATAAGATTGACTTAAACTTTTTGCATAATGTAAAGCACCATCAAGTGCATAATCTTTAATACCTAATAAATTATCACTTTTATGTTTTAATATGCTAGATTTACATTCTACTACTATAATAAAATCTGGAACTTTTTTAGATGTTATAATAAAGTCTGGATAACCTTTATTATGTGTATTATTTTTACTTGAAGATTTTAGTAATTTTTTAATATCTTCTATTTCAGACTTTTGGTATTCTACTTTTATATGCTGATTATTTGTATATTTATACTTATTTAATAAATTTTTAAATAATTCTTCTGTTATTCTTTCATTCATAGGGTTATACCTATTTTTTGAAAGCTATTATAATTTTTACTTATTTTTAAAAAATAAATAAAAAATGAAGGTTTACCTAGCTTACCCCCCCCCCCACTTAAATGATTTGTATATATAAAGCTTTTATCCATTTTATTAATTACCCTTTATAATGATTATATAATAATATTATTGAATTTATTTACAAATGAAGTCAAGAAAATTATTTTAAAAAGTGCTTGACATTTTAATACATTTAGTGTATAGTTATAATTGTTAAGTATTAAAGAGTATTTTAAAAAAGGCAAAAATAAAATGTAATATTCGCCTTTATAGGTATAATTAATGTCTGATTACACATTTTGTACGCTATCTTGGTTGGGTGCTGGCTGTTCATGAAAAAAACCTTAAACTCTTTTTTTTAGCTTTTAAATAATTTTGCATATTTTATTTACTTAATTTATGCTCTAATTATTTTAATGCTAAAACCCTTTTTTTATGCGGAAGTTAAAACTTTATGTTTTATATAATTATTTTTTTTAAATCTCTTTAATATTTAACACATAATAAAAAATAAAAATTAAAAAAAAGAAAAAGAAAAAAATGATAAATTAAATAAAAAACTCATAAAAAAGACACAAAACCTATTAAAAATAGCCAGATTTTTTTAAGTTTATGATTTTTTATACATCTAAGATAATTTTTAGATTAACACAATTTGTTAACACTACAATTTTATATTTATAAGATTAACTTATTTATAATTTTATAATTGTTAAATGGTAGCGGAGGAGGGATTCGAACCCCCGACACAAGGATTATGATTCCTCTGCTCTAACCAACTGAGCTACTCCGCCATAGGTAAATTTATTATATATTATTACCATTATTTATATAAAATATCAATAATAATTTTTTATCTATAAAAAAATAGGAGAATAAATTATACATTCATCCCCCCTATTTTTTTAAATAAATCACAATTTATTTATTTTTTATAAACTCTTCCATTTGAGTTCTTAAAGAGTCTGAGGTTGGTCCAAAAATAGATTGCACTCCATTTCCAGATGTCATTACTCCTTTTGCTCCCAAAGCTTTAATTACCTCTACATCTACTTTGTTAACATCTTTAACTGTAATTCTAAGCCTTGTAATACAAGAATCTAAATTTGTAATATTACTTGCTCCACCATAAGCTATTACTAGCTTTTCTCCCATATTATTTGAACTAACATTACTAGTAGATTTTAATTTTGTATCTTCTGCATCTTCTCTACCTGGAGTTTTTAAATTAAAAAACCTAATTGCAAAGGTAAAAATTGTATAATACAAAATACCCCATACAACACCCAAAGGAATTAACATCCATCCTTTTGTAGATTTAGAATATAATACAACATAATCTATTAACCCGTGAGAAAAAGTTGTTCCGTGCTTAATTCCCAAAGGAATTACAACTAAATATCCTAGTGCTGCTAAACAAGCGTGAATTCCATATAATACAGGTGCAACAAACAAAAATGCAAATTCTATTGGTTCTGTAATACCTGTTAAAAACGATGTTAAAGCTGCTGATATCATTATTGATGCTACCATTCTTTTTTTATCTGGATGCGCTGTATGAATAATTGCTATTGCTGCTGCTGGTAATCCATACATTTTAAACAAATAACTTCCTGCTAAATGACCTGCTGTTTTGTCTCCTGCTAGGTATCTTGGAATTTCTCCGTGAATTACATTCCCTGTAGCTGGATCTAAAAACGATCCAATCTGAAAAAAGAAAGGAACATTCCATATATGTTGCAATCCAAATGGTATCAACAATCTTTCTACAAAAGCATACACAGAAAAAGCAGTTATAGGAGATGAATATGCCGCCCAATTTGAAGCTGAATCAATACTTGCTCCTATTGGCCTCCATATAAATACACAAATCAAACCTAACACTAAAGATCCTAAAGCGGTAATAATTGGCACAAATCTTCTGCCTCCAAAAAAAGCTAAAAATTCTGGTAATTTAATATCATTATATTTATTATAACAATAAGCCGCTAAAGCACCTATTATAATACCCCCAATTACACCCATTTCAATAGTTTTAATACCTAATACTATTGATGTTTGCATATTTAACATTGGGGCAACAACTCCCATTGTAGCTAAAAATACCACATAACCTATAACAGAAGCTAATGCCGCCGCACCTTGTTGCCCTGTAAAGGCTATAGCTACTGCAATTGCAAATATTAACGGTAAAATTCCAAAAATCGATCCACCTGCATTTGCCATTATTAAAGATATTTGCTGAGGTATAAAAGGTAAATTAGAAGCTCCAACTCCAAGCAATAATCCAGCTACTGGCAACACTGCTACTGGTAGCATAAATGCTTGTCCAACTTTTTGCATTAATGTAAAAAACGAACCCACAATAATCACTCCTTATAAAATAATACTAATAAACTATTACTTTATATTATAATCTTGATTTTTTTTTAAATCAAACTATTTATTAGGTTGTGTTATTTTTTGTTTGAATATGTTATTAAGCATCAGTAAAAGCTATTTCTTTAAACACTTCCAAGTGATTTAAAATGTTTTTTAAAATTGCTAATCGTGCAGTTTTTATTTGTAAAGTAGGACTATTAGCTATAGAAACATTGTTTAAAAAATTATTTGTAGAATCTATAAAAATTTCTAGTTGACTTAAAGTGTCTTGTTGATTTTTAAGTGTAAAGTTAGTTAATATTTGAAACAACTCTTTTTCTGATTTATCCATTTCATAATCATAAGTTGGAGTATTATTGCTTATTAATTCTAAATCTTTTTCTAAAATATTATCAACCCTTTTATATAGCTTTATAAAAAAATCTATGTTTTTATGTTGCAATAATTGATTGTTATTTTGCAAAGATACAAAAATTTTTATAATATCTACATTATCTGCTTTATTAATAAAAGATTTTACAAGCTCTTGAGGGTATGTGTTTAGGCTTTCTATATAAAAATTAAATCTTTCTAAAATAAAGTCGCATACATCTTTATTGCAAAACACAGATAAATTAATACTAATTTTATATTCTAAAATTATTCTAATAATTCCAATAGCACAACGCCTTAAAGCAAAAGGATCTTTTGAACCAGATGGCTTTTTATTAATAGAAAAAAAACTAATAATACTATCTAATTTATCTAATAATGCCAACTTTGCCCCTAAAAATGAGCTTGGTAAAGCATCATTTGGACCTTGTGGCTTATAAGATTCCTTAATAGCTATTGATATATCTTGATTTAGTCCGTTATGTATAGCATAGTAATAACCCATAATACCTTGTAAATCTGTAAATTCAGCAACAACTTGAGTTGTTAAATCTGCCTTATAAACATCACACAAGGCATCTTGGTTTTCATTGAAAATATTTTTAAATAAATTTTTCACCCTTTCTTTTTTATCCCAAAGTGTTCCTAAGCCTTCAAAATAATTAATAGATTTTAAATCTTCTACTTTGCTTTGCAAAGTTTGTTTTAAATCATTATTATAAAAAAACAAAGCATCTTCTAGACGAGCTTTTAATACTTTTTCATTACCTTTAATAACTTCAGTTCCATTATTTTGAGACATAAAATTGCTTACAATTACAAACTTATTATGAACTTTATTATCCTTTACAAACATTAGGTATCTTTGATTTTTAACCATAGTTGAAATTAATAATTCTGATGGCAATATTAAATACTTTTGTGGGATATCACCCTGTAAAAAATTAGGACTCTCAACCAAATAGCTTAATTCTAGCAACAAATTATTTGTAATATGCGGTTGCAAATTATTTTGTGTTGCATAATTATTTATATAATTTAAAATTAAATTTTTTCTTTCTTCAGCATTAAGGATTACTTTGTTTTCTGCTAAAAAACTATAATAATTATCAATAGAATGAACGTTCGTTTTTATATTTAAAAATTTATTAGCAATAATAATATTACTAGATGGTATTCCTTTATAATTTAGGTTTAAGAACAATATTTCATTGTTGAGTTGTAAAATTCCGCATAAATTTCTAATTGGTCTTCCCCAATTAAAGCTATCTTTACCCCATTTCATTGATTTTTTAAATTTTATAGAAGATAAAATTATATTTGTTGTTATATTTTCTAAAAAATCTTTGATATCACAACCTTTAATAACCTCGTAATAAAAATAAAAATTTCCTTTACCATTATTTTTTATAACACATTTATCAAGTGTAATAAAATTTTTAGACAAAAATACATCTATTACATCTTTTGATGCATCTGTAGAGGGACCTTTTTTTTCAATCTGTTTATCTTTAACTTTGTGTGGCAATCCTTTAATGTCGCACACTAAACGTAGAGGAGTTGAAAATATATCTATTGAATCAACTATTATGTCATTTTCTTTTAACACATTATTTATAACTTCTGAAAAATCTTTTTGAGCATTAATTTGGAGTGAGTATGGAATTTCTTCTGTAAAAATTTCTAGTAAAAATCTTGCTTTCATTTTAAATTATATTCCTTATAAATTTGTGTTTTTTAAATTAAGATACAAAGCACAACACTGCTTTACTAAATCTCTAATTTTGTTTATATACAAAGCTCTGTCATTTACACCCAGCATCCCTCTTGCATCTAAAATATTAAAAAAATTAGAAGCTAAAATTGCCTGATGATAAGCAGGGTACACTAATTTTTTTTCAATTAAATTTACACATTCTAATTGTGCCATTTCAAATTGCAACAAAATATCTTTAACACTAGCAAATTCAAAATTAAATGCAGAAAACTCTTTTTCACTTTGTAAAAAAATATCTCCATAGCTAATATTAGAATTTATATTCCAAGGTATGTCATACACATTATCTACCCCTAAAATATACATAGCTATTCTTTCTAATCCGTAGGTTATTTCTACAGGCACATCTTTACATTCAAAGCCTCCCATTTGCTGAAAATATGTAAACTGAGTAATTTCCATTCCATCGCACCATACTTCCCAACCTAACCCCCAAGCTCCAAGTGTAGGGCTTTCCCAATCATCTTCTATAAATCTAATATCGTGATGATTTGCATCTATACCTAACACATTTAAGCTTTGTAAATACAATTCTTGAATATTATGTGGTGCTGGTTTCATCAATACTTGAAATTGAAAATAATGTTGCAATCTATTTGGACTTTCTCCATATCTACCATCTGTTGGTCTACGAGATGGCTGAACATAAGCAACACTCCAAGGCTTAGTATCTAAAGATCTTAAAACAGTTGCAGGATGAAAAGTTCCTGCCCCCATAGGAGAATCATAAGGCATTAAATAACAACATCCTTGTTTACTCCAGTATTCTTGCAAAGTCAATATTATGCTATAAAAATCTTTAATTTTACTGCTCATTATATAAATACCTTTAATTAATACAATTATTAATTTAAACTTAAAATTAATATGTTTGAATTTATTTTGTTAATATATTATAATTATACAATATATTTTATTCAAACACTAAACACAAAAGAGGAAAATATGAATATTAAATTACCAAATATAGCTAAAGAGGGTAATGTTTTTATACTTATTTTTGCTGTAATTACATTAGGTTTGTTCCTTGTGTCAAGTATTCTTGGTATGTTAGGAATTGTATTAACTATTTGGTGTGTTACATTTTTTAGAGATCCTGAAAGAGTAACTCCAAGCAAATCATCTTTAATAATAGCTCCTGCTGATGGAAAAATTATTAACATTCAAAAAGTGATTCCGCCACAAGAATTAGGAATTGATTACGAAATGTTAAAAATATCAATCTTTATGAATGTATTTAATGTTCATGTAAATAGGGCCCCTTGCAAAGGAGTAATTAATAAAATTTTATATCATCCTGGTAAGTTTTTTAATGCTTCTTTAGATAAAGCTAGTTTAGACAACGAAAGACAATCATTTATTATGAAAAATGAAGAAAACGAAACAATAGTATTTGTTCAAATTGCAGGTTTAATAGCTAGAAGAATTGTAAAATTTATAAATGAAGATGTAAATGTAAAAGCTGGTGAAAAAGTTGGATTAATAAGATTCGGTAGCAGAGTAGATTTATATCTACCTGTAAATATGATTCCTTTATGTGCAATTGGTCAAAGCACAATAGCTGGAGAAACCATATTAGCAGATAAAGACTTTAAAGGGAATACTTACGAATATAGTATTTTAGATAGAGCTATTAATGAATAAACTACATATATACAAAGCAATACCTAATCTATTTACTATTGGGTCTTTTATTTTAGGATTTAGTGCTATAAATGTTGCAATATTTGGCAAAACGAAAGAAGCTATTTTATTTGTTATTTTATCTGCTTTTTTAGATTTATTTGATGGTAAAGTAGCAAGAAAACTTGGTGTAGATGGTAAATTTGGTGCAGAGTTAGATTCTTTTTCAGATATGATATCTTTTGGAATTGCTACCTCTATAATAATATTGTTTGCTATAGATCCAAAAAGCAGTTTGTTATTTGTTGGGGCTTGTTTTTTTTCTATTTGCTGTATGCTAAGGCTTACTAGATACAACATTCATTTAGATGATGATACATCTTGTAAAACTTATTTCACAGGAGTTCCTACCCCTGCTGGTTTTGCTTTAGCTATTTTACCTTTAGCTTTTTCTTATAGCTTTAACAATATAAATATAAGTGCTACTTTTTACTCTATATATTTAATTATAATAGGCTTTTTAATGATTAGCATTTTGCCAACTCCATCTTTAAAAGGTTTAGCTATTTCTAAAAAATATTTTTTACTTTACTTAGGTTTGTTATCTTTATTGTTAATTGGGTTAATAAATTATATGTGGTTAGCTATATGTGTGATTGGTATTGGATATATAATGAGTATATTGCTAACAATTTATATAGATTTTAAACATAAAAAAAACTAATTATTGTCATTTGATAATAATATATTTATAATATATAATATACATACTATTATTTAAATAGAGGATTACTTAAAATGTTTAATTCAATGATAACATTTTTTTCATTAATTTTAGATAAAATTACACCTTATGACATTGTGATTATTTGTGGTTTTATAATGTCTTTAATTTTAGCAATTATTTTTAGTTTAATTGTTATTGCTACAAAATTAAGAAAAATAAACTCTGATATTACAAATCAAAACAACGAAGTTTTATCTAATTATAGAATACTTTTGTCTTACTTAACTTTGTTAGGGAACCCTAACCCTAAAGAAAATGTTTTAAATTCAAGTAATAAAAAAATTGAAGGCAATCCTGTAAAAAATATAACTAATGAAGATGATGTTAAAATAGTAAACAAAGATTATATTAAAACATTAAGCGATAACACTAAAAATATTCAATCTTTATCCAACAAAGAAATTAAAAATATAGAAAATACACAAACTGAATCTCCTAAATTTGATGAAATCAATTTAAAATTATTAGAAAAAAATTCTAACTTAAATTCTGAATCTAAAAATGATGAAAATAAAGATCACTTGCTATTAACGTATCAAAATGAGCAAACTTCTGATAAAGAATCAACACAAGAAAACAACGAAGAATTTATTGAAACAGATTCAAATAATGAACATAATATAAATTTACAACATAAACCTGTAATTCATTTTTCAAATAAATCTACAGAATTAAGCGAAGAAAATAAAGGGACAAATTTAGATTTCCGTAAAGAAAAATTAAAAAATGTTAATACATATTTAAGCAATAAATTTAAAAGTGTTAAAAATCCATCTTCATTTAATAATTTCAACAGGCTTAATCAAAATGTAGAAAATAAAGAGAATTCCACAGATCCAGATTTAAACGAATCTTTAAATTCTTCACCTATAAGGCCTACTTTACCACTTAGAAATTCTGCTTTTAGTCTAAGAGCAAATGTAAATATTCCTTCTACTAATGATTCTAACAGACCTTCTTTTAATAATAATAATAATAATAATAATAATAATAATTCTATTAATAAATTACCTACCCCTACTAGACAGTCTATTTTACCACAAAGAGATACTAGGGTTGCACAAAATAAAACCTCTGCAACATCTTCTTTGCCTAATAGGCCTAACATAGCTAGACCTACATCAGGACAACAAACTAGGCAAACTGCATCTAGTTCTTCATTAAATAGACAACCTAGTTTAACATCAAGAAGCACTCCTTCTACACAAAATAGAACCTCTACGGCAAATAGTCCTTCTACATTAAATAGAACCTCTGCTTCAGCTAGACCTA
>CAMCZU010000016.1 GCA_945888065.1 Rickettsia typhi | reverse complement strand
ATTAAAACATATTTACAAATACATTTAAAAAAGATATAATATTCAAATAAATTTTTAATATTCAATAGGTTAAATTGATGGAATTTGCAAATATTAATGATAATCCTTTTTTATTAGAATATTTACCAATTTTAATTTTTATTGCTATTGCAGTGGGTATTATTGCTTTAGCAATAATTAGTTCATTAATTATTGTTCCACAAAATCCTTATAAAGCAAAGCTAGATCCTTATGAATGTGGATTTGATGCCTTTGAAGATGCCAGAAAAAATTTTGATATTAGATTCTATTTAGTAGGGGTGTTATTTATTATTTTTGATTTAGAAATAGTATTTATGTATCCGTGGGCTTTATCTATAAAATCTTTAAGTAATTATGGTTTTTATTCAATGTTTATTTTTATCTTAATATTAACATTAGGATTTATTTATGAGTGGAAAAAAGGTGCTTTAGAATGGGATTAAAAAAAGTTAAAGCTATTAAATTAGAAGACTTATTAAAAACTAATAATCAAGATGATCTTTTAAATAACATTCCAGAAGTTGTAAAAAGCAATGTTATAGTATCTCAAGTTGATAATTTAGTTAATTTAATTCGCTCAAATTCTCTATGGCCTATGACATTTGGTTTAGCTTGTTGTGCTATTGAAATGATGCACGGTTATATGGCAAGATATGATTTAGATAGATTTGGATCAATGCCAAGACCAAGTCCAAGACAAGCAGATGTAATAATTGTAGCAGGAACTCTTACAAATAAAATGGCTCCAGCTTATAGAAGAGTATACGATCAAATGGCAGAGCCAAGATATGTAATATCTATGGGTTCTTGTGCAAATAGTGGAGGATATTATCATTATTCTTACTCTGTAGTTAGAGGGTGTGATAAAATAACTCCTGTAGATATTTATGTTCCAGGTTGCCCTCCAACGGCAGAAGCTTTACTTTATGGTTTGTTTCAATTACAAAAAAAGATTCGTAGAACAGGAAAACTTTGGAGATAAATTTTATGCAGTATTATATACCTTCAAATGAAAAAAAAGAACAAATAGAAGCTTTAGCAGATGTTTTAAAAGCAAATTGTCAGCAACATTTAATTTCTATAAATATTATAAATAATGAATTAGTATGTTGCATAAAAAAAGATTCAATAACTTATTTTTTTGAATATTTAAAAGATAATTCTAAATGTTTATTTAAGCAACTTACAGATATAACAGGGGTTGATTATCCAGAAAAACCTGAAAGATTTGAAATTGTATATCATTTACTAAGTTTTATTTTTAATATTAGAATAAGGGTAAAAGTATTAGTAGCAGAATATGATGCTCTTGAATCTATAGCATATTTATATAGTAATGCAGATTGGCTAGAAAGAGAATTATGGGATATGTTTGGTATTTATGTTGTAAATCATAATGATTTAAGAAGAATATTAACAGATTTTGGCTTTGATGGGCATCCATTAAAAAAAGATTTTCCTCTAACAGGTTTTTCAGAAGTAGAATATGATAAGAAATCAGATAAAGTAATTTACAAACCAGTAGAATTAATGCAAACATTTAGAGATTTTAGTTATAAAAATCCGTGGATGAATGATATACATTCAGATACTTTTAAGGTTGTAAATAGAAAAACAAATGTTGTTGAGGATTAAATAAATGGTAGATATTAAAATAAAAAATGCATCTATTAATTTAGGTCCTCAACATCCTTCTTCTCACGGGGTGTTAAGAATGGTATTAGAATTAGATGGTGAAGTAATTGAAAGAGCAGAGCCTTATATTGGTCAGCTTCACAGAGGAACTGAAAAATTAATGGAGTATAAAAATTATACTCAAAATATTCCATTTATGGATAGATTAGACTATGTTTCTCCTATAAATTATGAACATGCTTGGGTGTTGTCAGCAGAGCAATTGTTGCAACTAGAGGTTCCAAAAAAAGCTCAATATATAAGAGTATTAATGTTAGAATTAAGTAGGATATCAAAGCATATTTTTTCAATTGGCGCTCAAGCAATAGATACAGGAGCTATGACTCCAATGGTTTGGTCTTTTGAATCAAGAGAACAAATAATGGAATTTTTTGAATCAATTTCAGGTTCACGATTACATTTGAATTATTTTAGAGTAGGTGGTGTTGCTTATGATTTACCAGAAGGTCTACTAGATTCTTTGTTAAAATGGTGTGATGTTTTTGAAAAAGATTATGCAGATATAATAAAACTTATTAATAGTAATAGAATTTTTAAACAAAGATGTGTAGATATTGGTGTTGTGGCAAGTGATCAAGCTATTAATTTTGGATTTAGTGGTCCAAATTTAAGGGCATCAGGGGTTGCTTGGGACTTAAGGCGTTCTCAACCTTATGAAATTTATAATGATTTAGATTTTGATATAGTTGTTGGCACAAATGGTGATTGCTATGATAGATATTTAGTAAGAGTAAAAGAAGTGTATGAAAGTTTAAAAATTATCAAGCAATGTATTTTAAAAATGCCACAAGGGCTTGTTAAAGCAGATAACTACAAGTTTTCTCCTCCACCTCGTGCTAAAATGAAAGAATCAATGGAAGCTTTAATTCATCATTTTAAATTTTTTTCAGAAGGTTTTTCTGTTCCAAAAGGAGAAGTATATGTTCCTGTTGAAACTCCAAGTGGAGAATTTGGTATATATTTAGTTTCACAAGGTGGCAATAAACCTTATAGGGCAAGGTTAAGATCTAATGGATTTCACCATCTTCAAGCGGTTAAAACAATTGCAAAAGGATATCAATTAGCTGATTTACCCGCTATTATAGGTAGTTTAGATTTAGTGTTTGGTGAAATAGATAGGTAAAAAAAATGACAAAGCAACAAAATGAATTTGTATTTTCTAAAGAAAACTTAGAACAAGCTAAAATAATTTTAGAAAAATATCCATCTCAAAACAGATTTAGTGCAATAATGCCTTTGCTTACATTAGCTCAAAAGCAAAATGGGGGATATTTAACCACACAAATTATAGATTATTTAGCATCATATTTAAAAGTTTCTACAATGGCATTATACGAAGTTGCTAATTTTTATTCAATGTATAATCTTAATCCAGTAGGAGAATATGTAATACAAGTTTGTAATTCTATTGTTTGTATGGTTAAAGGTAGTCAAGAGATATATGATTTATGTAAAAAATTAACTAAAACAGAAGGTATTGAAGTATCACCAGATAATTTATTTAGTGTAAAAAAAGTTGAGTGTTTAGGTGCTTGTGTTAATGCTCCTGCAATCAAGGTAAACGATGTTTTTGTTGAAAATATTAATTCTGATAAATTAACTCAATTAGTTAATGATTTAAAAAATAAAAAAATATTAAATGGCTCCTCTGTGGTTCAAAAAACTTTATTATTACAAGATAATAAGCAGGAATAAAAATATGTTAGAAGCAAAAGATAGAATTTTTAATAATTTATATGGTCAAAATGGTGTTAGTTTACAAATAGCTAAATCTTTAGGGGATTTTAAAGATTTAAAAGCTATTTTAAGCAAAGGAGATAGTTTTTTAATAGAAGAAATTAAAAAATCAGGCTTAAAAGGAAGGGGAGGAGCAGGTTTTCCTACTGGTATGAAATGGTCTTTTATTAATAAAGCAGATCCAAGACCAAAATATTTGGTTATTAATGGAGACGAAGGAGAGCCAGGCACCTGTAAAGATAGAGAAATAATAAGGCACGAACCATTTAAGTTGTTAGAAGGTATTATAATAGCTTCTTATGCTATTTCTGCTAAAGTATGTTATATTTATGTTAGGGGAGAATTTTTTCAAGAAGTTCAAATTTTGCAAAAAGCAATTGATGAATTGTATCAAGATGGTTTATTAGGTAAAAATTGTTTTAATCTATACGATTTAGATGTTTATATTCATTTGGGTGCTGGAGCTTATATTTGTGGTGAAGAAACTGCTTTAATAGAAAGTTTAGAAGGTAGAAAAGGTTTTCCAAGGTTAAAACCTCCTTTCCCTGCTAATTGTGGATTGTATGGTTGTCCTACTGTTATTAATAATATAGAAACAATAGCAGTTGTTCCAACAATACTTAGAAGGGGTGCAGATTGGTTTTTATCTATGGGGACCAAAGAAAGTGCAGGAACAAAGTTATTTTGCATTTCTGGTTTTGTTAACAATCCCTGTGTAGTAGAAGAAAGATTAGGGGTTAAATTAAAAGATTTAATAGATAATCATTGTGGTGGAGTAATAGGTGGATGGAATAATTTATTAGCAATAATTCCAGGTGGGGCATCTACTCCAATTTTACCAAAAAGTTATTGTGAAAGATTATATATGGATTTTGAAAGCCTTAGAGAGGTAAATAGTGCTTTAGGAACGGGTGCTATTATGGTGTTTGATAATTCAGTTGATGTTTTAAGCTTAATGAAAAATATTGTAAACTTTTATCATCACGAAAGTTGTGGACAATGCACTCCTTGCAGAGAGGGATCAGGGGTGGCTCTTAAATTAATTAATAAAATTATTAATAAAAAAGCATCAAAAGATGAGATAAACTTGTTAGAAAACATAGTAGATAACACAATGGGAACATCTATTTGTGGATTAAATGATGCAACCGTATTTGCTGTCAAAGGTTTTTTAGCTCATTATAAAGATTATATAATAGAAAAAATATAAATAGGATAGTTAAAACAATGCCAAATATTATTATAAATGGTGAAACGTATCAAGTAGAAGATGGTTTAACATTAATACAAGTTTGTGATATGTTTAATATACAAATACCTAGATTTTGTTATCACGAAAAGTTATCTCCTGTTGGTAGTTGCAGAATGTGTTTGGTTGAGTTAAAAGGTTCTAAAAAATTAATTCCTGCTTGCACTACTAATGTATCTGAAGGTATGGAAATTATTACAGAAAGTGATCCAATTGATAAATCAAGAAAAATTATGCTTGAGCTTTTGTTGGTTAATCATCCACTAGATTGCCCTATATGTGATAAAGGCGGAGAATGCGATCTTCAAGATCAAACATATCGTTATGGTATAGACAGAAGCTATGTAAATGATAATAAACGAGCAGTAGAAGATAAAAATTTTGGTCCACTTATTGATGCATATATGACAAGATGCATACATTGCACAAGATGCATACGATTTGCCAAAGAAATAGCAGGAGTAGAAGATTTAGGTGGTATAGGTAGAGGTGATTTTACAGAAATAGAAACTTATGTAAATCATACATTAAGTTCTGAATTATCTGGTAATTTAGCAGATGTTTGCCCTGTAGGAGCTTTAACAAATTCTAATTATGCATATAAAGCTCGTCCGTGGGAACTTATTTCTACAGAAACCATTGATATTATGGATGCACTAGGAAGCAATATAAAAGTAGATTGCTCACCTTTATCTGTATTGAGAATTTTGCCAAAATTAAATGAAGATATTAATGAAGAATGGATATCAGATAAAGCCAGATACATTACAGATGCTATAAAAGTTCAAAGATTAGATACTCCAATGGTTAGAAAAAATGGTGTTTTAACCTCAGTATCTTGGGATGAAGCTTTGTTAGAAATTAAAAATAATTTTTTAGCTACAGAAAAAAACAAAATAGCAGTATTGTCTGGTGATTTTGTTGATGTTGAAACTTTATACTCAATGAAAAAATTAATGCATTCACTAGATGTGTATAATTTAGATTGTAGAGATAATGATATAGCATTTGATTACACAAATAGAAGTGATTATTTATTTAATACATCTATTTCTGGCATAGAAGAAAGCGATTTTTGCTTGTTAGTTGGAACAAATCCAAGATATGAAGCACCCCTATTAAATGCTAGAATTAGAAAAAGATACCTACAAGGTAATTATAGCATTGCTTTAATTGGAGAAAAAGTTGATTTAACCTATAATTATGATTATTTAGATTCAAATTCTGCTATTTTAAAAGATATTTTAAATGGAAATCATATTATTGTAGATAAAATAAAAAAAGCTAAAAAACCAATGTTAATCTTAGGTTTAGGAGCTTTAAAATCAGAAAATACACAGCAATTATTAAATTTATGTAAAAATATTGCTAATAAATATAATTTCAATCAAGAAAGTTGGAATGGCTTTAATGTTTTACAAACTTCAACATCTATTATAGGTGGATTAGAAGTTGGTTTTACTCCTAAAGATATTAATCAAACATCATCTAATATTATTGAACATTTTTATGATAATAGAATAAATTTTTTATGGTTATTAAATTATGACAAAATAAATATAGATAAAATTAAAAAAAATCATAACCCTTTTATTGTTTATCAAGGGCATCACGGAGACAAAGGTGCATCTGTAGCTAATGTTATTTTACCAGGTGCGTTGTGGTTAGAAAAATCTTCTACATATGTTAATTTAGAAGGCAGAATGCAAAGATCATACAAATGTGTTCCTACAATTGGGGAAGCAAAAGAAGATTGGAAAATTATTAAAAGATTTTCTCAAATTGTAAATAAAGAAATTCCTTTTAATACATTGCAAGAATTACAATTAGAGTTAAAAGCATATAAGCCAGAAATTTTTAGTAATAGCAATGTTTTGTATAATCATTTAGATGCAAAAACAATTGATGATACAAATATAAAAGGAACTCAATTATTAAATATAATTAATAATTATTATTTAACAGATGTTATTACAAATAATTCAGTTAAAATGATAGAATGCTCTAGTTTATTTTTGCAAAAAAAAGTTAAATAGGAAGTAGTTAAATGCAAGAAATATCATTGTTTATTACAGATATTATAACTAATTTTTTATTGTATTGTGGAATATCAAGTGAATTTGATATTATTATAATTTTATTTATAAAAATATTATTAGTAATTTTAGTTATTATGGGTGCTGTAGCATATGCAACTTGGTTAGAGAGAAAAATACATGGTGCCATACATTTAAGAAAAGGTCCAAATGTTGTAGGTCCAATAGGGTTATTGCAACCATTAGCAGATGGATTAAAATTATTTTTAAAAGAAATCATAATTCCTAAAAATGCAGATAAGTTTTTATTTTTACTAGCTCCAGCTATTACTTTTATAATTGCTTTATTAGGTTGGGTTGTAATTCCATTAGAAAATAAAACGGCTTTTGCTAATATTAATATAGGTGCTTTGTATATTTTAGCTACATCTTCTTTGGGTGTATATGGATTAATTATTGCAGGTTGGTCTAGTAATTCTCAGTATGCTTTTTTAGGGGCCGTTCGTTCTGTGTCTCAAATGGTATCATATGAGTTATCTATTGGATTAGTTGTTGTTTGTGTTGCTATTGTTAGTCAAACTTTAAATTTAAGTGATATTGTATTATCTCAAGAAAATTTATGGAATGTAGTTAAATTATTTCCTATAGCTATTTTATTTTTTATTTTAATAGTTGCAGAAACAAATAGGCATCCATTTGATTTACCCGAAGCAGAATCAGATATTGTAAGTGGATACCATACAGAATATTCTGGATTTGCTTTTGCATTGTTTTTTTTAGCTGAGTATGCAAATATGATGTTAATGTGTTCTTTTTTTACAATTTTATTTTTAGGCGGTTGGTTGCCTATTTTTTCATTTGAATTTTTAAATTTTATACCAGGTTTTGTGTGGTTTATATTGAAAATTATTTTATTGTTATCTTTAATGATACAGCTAAGAAGTGTGTTGCCAAGATATAGATACGATCAATTAATGAGATTAGGTTGGAAAATATTTTTGCCACTATCATTGTTTTTTGTAGTTATTGTATCTTTGATTGTTAGATTAATTAATTAATAAGGAATTTAAAATATGTTGTTTAACAAAATAAAAAACTTTTTGCATTCATTATTATTATTAGATATTTTTTATGGAATATATTTAACTACTAAATATATGTTTTTTAAAAAGTCTGTTACTATCAATTATCCTTATGAAAAATCTAAAGTTAGCTTTAGGTTTAAAGGGGAACACGCATTAAGAAGATATTCAAATGGAGAAGAAAGATGTATCTCTTGTAAGCTGTGTGAGGCTATTTGTCCTGCTCAGGTTATTACAATTGAAGGTGAAAAAAGAGAAGATGGTATTCGTAAAGCATTAAGATATGACCTAGATTTAAGTAAATGTATTTTTTGTGGATTATGTGAAGAGGCTTGTCCTGTTGATGCTATTGTTGAAACATATAATGTAGAGTATTCTACAGAAACTCGTGAAGAATTATATTATAACAAAGAAAAGCTTTTAAATAATGGAGATAAATTTGAAGTGTATTTAAAAGAAAAAATGAAAGTAGAAGCACCATACAGGTAAAAAATAAGGATTATTGATTATGTTTAGTTTTTTAGCATTTTATATGTTTGCAATATTTATTATAGGTAGTGCCTTAGGGGTTGTTTTATTGAAAAATCCTATTTATTCTTTGCTATTATTATTATTTGTATTTTTTAATACAGCTGGTATTTTTATTTTGTTAAAAGCAGAGTTTTTAGCTTCAATTTTGATTATTATTTATGTTGGTGCTGTAGCTATTTTATTTTTATTTGTTATAATGCTTATTAATATACAAAATATTGATAAAAAATTCTATTTAAGTAAAAGTAAAGTTTTTATTGTAGTATTGGTTGTTTTGGTAGGGGTTGAATTATTATTTTTAATGTTATCTGGAATTACAAGTTTAAAAATTATTCCACAAGATTTAAAAGCCAACAATATTATGTCTATACATAAATTTGGTTTAATGTTCTTTGATAAATATTATTATATTTTGATAATTTGCTCATTAATCTTAACTGTTTCTATGATTGGAGCAGTAGTATTATCATCTAAAGATAAAGAAAAAACAAATCAAAGACAAAATGTATATTTGCAAAATATCAGAGACAAAGAAGATTCAGTTTATACAATAAAAATAGATAAAGAAAAAGGAATATAAAAATGGTAATTGGATTATTTCATTATGTCTTTTTAAGTATGGTGTTATTTTTAATTGGTATTTTTGGTATATTATTGAATAGAAAAAATTTAATTTCTTTAATTATGTCTGTTGAAATTATTTTTTTATCAATTAATATAAATTTTATATCTTTTTCTAATGTTTTAAATGATTTTAAAGGGCAATTTTTTGTGTTATTAGTATTAGTTGTTTCTGCATCTGAAATAGCTGTTGTTTTAACTGCTCTTGTTATTTATTTTAAAAATCATAATAATACAATTAATACAGATGATTTAAGCGAATTAAGGGGTATAGAAAAATGAATTTAATTTTAATATTTTTACCTTTTGTTTCTTTTATAATTGCTGGTTTGTTATCTTTTTATGTAAATAATAACAAAGAAAATAGCTATTTTATAAATTTTATTTCTTGGATTATTTCAATTGTTATATTAGCTTTAACTCTGTTATTGTATACATTATTATTGTTAAAGTGTGTTCAAAGTCAACAAGTAATAACTATTACTTGGTTAAATTGGTTTATATCTGGGAATGTTTATATAAATTTATCAGTTGTATATAATATTTATACTCTCTCTATGTTGTTTTTAGTTATATTGGTATCTTTGCTTGTTCATTTTTATTCTTATTTTTATATTGAAAAAAATGATAATATTGCAAGATTTATTTCTTACTTAAGTTTATTTACTTTTTCTATGGTTTTATTAGTTTCTGCAAATAACTTAATGCAAATGTTTATAGGTTGGGAGGCTATTAGTTTATGTTCTTATTTATTAATTTTATTTTGGTTTAAAGATGAAGTTAAAGTTATTAGTGCAAATAAGGCTTTTTTAATCAATAGATTTGCTGATATTGCTTTTGTATTGGGTATATTTTTTATTTTAAGTTTATTTGGTAATTTAAACTTTTCTGAGTTTCTTAATACTGTTTCTTTAAAAACTGATATTACTTTTTCTTTTTTAGGTTATGATATTTTTGTGTTAGATGTAATATGTTTTTTATTTTTAATAGCTAGTTTTGCTAAATCTGCTCAATTGTTTTTTCATATTTGGTTGCCCGATGCTATGGAAGCACCAACTCCAGTTTCTGCATTATTACATGCTGCAACAATGGTAACTGCAGGAATATTTTTAACAGTTAAATTAGCACCTTTATATGAGTATTCATTGTTTAATTTAAATGTTATTTTGATTGTTTCTGGGATTACTACTTTGTTAGGAGCTTTAATTGCTTGTGTTCAGGTTGATATAAAAAAAATTATTGCTTATTCAACTATATCTCAATTAGGATATATGTTTTTAGCTATTGGGGTTAGCTTTTATAATGGTGCTATTTTTCATTTATTTACTCACGCATTTTTTAAGGCTTTATTATTCTTATCTGCAGGAAGTGTTATACATTCAATGTCAGGTGAGCAAAATATTTATAAAATGGGTAATTTATGGCGTAAAATTCCTATAACATATCTTTGTATTATAATAGGTTCCCTTTCTTTAGTTGGTATACCAGGTTTTTCTGGTTTTTATTCAAAAGAATTGATTTTAAATATGTTATTTTTTAGCAACAATGTTTTTGCTAAGTTTGCTTATTTTTGTGCCATAATTACAATTTTTTTTAGTGCTTTTTATTCTTTTAGATTGTTTTTTATTGTTTTTCACAAAAAAGAGTCTTATGACACACAAAGTATTAAGGTGCACGAAAGTGGATTTGGTATGCTTGTAGTTTTAATAATTTTAAGTGTGTTTGCAATTTTTTCTGGAAAGATGTTATTTAGTAATTTTGTAGGAGATAATGCAAATATTTATTGGCAAAATAGTATTATATATTTTGATATTCTATCAAAATATACGTTAAATAATGACATTGAAATAATTTCTTTAGGGTTAATATTTTTAGCATTTGTAATGTCTTATTTGTTGTATATTAAAAATAACAAGTTCTTACTTGGATGTTTTAACTTAATAAAAGTATTATATTATATTGTATTAAATGAGTTTTTTTTAAATATTATTTATAATAAAATAATTGTTAATTTTGGCATAAAGGTATCTAAATTTTTAATTAAAGCCGATGACAATATTGTAGATAATTATCTTGTAAATATGTTTGCAGGTATTATATTTAAAATTTCAAAAATATTTAATAAATTTCAAGTTGGTTATATTAGCATTTATGCCACTATTATGCTGTTAGGTTTTTTTGCTATTATTACTTATTTTATTTTTACCTTGGGGATATAACAAATGATTTCAATTCCAATTTTATCATTTTTAATTTTTTTACCTATTATTGCAATTATAATTGTTCTAACAATTCGTGATAAAAAGGAAGTATCATTAAGTAATATAAGATATATATGTATTTTAACATCTGCAATTCATTTTGTTTTATCTTTATATTTATTAATAAACTTTGATAAAATTAGCACCCACTATCAATTTACTGAAAACTTTGTGTTAGTGAGTTCATTAAAATTCACATATTCATTAGGTTTAGATGGTATCTCTCTTTTATTTTTAGTTGTTTCTAGTTTTTTAATGTTATTTGTTTTTTTATTTGTTAAATTTCCATTAACACAAATCAAAATATATGCTATATCTTATTTAGTAATTTTATCTGCTTCTTGTGGAACTTTTTTATCTACAGATATTGTGTTTTTCTTTATTTTTTATGAAATATCTATTATTCCAGTGTTTTTTATTATTGGTATTTTTGGTTCATCTAATAAGTTTTATACAACTTTTAAGTTTTTTTTATATACTTTTTTTAGTTCAATTTTTTTACTTATTGGAATTACTTATTTAATTAGTCATTCTTATAGTAGTTATATTCCAGAAATTTTATCTACTTTATTATCTTATGATATTCAAAAATATCTTTTTTGGTTATTTTTTATTGGATTTGCAATTAAAGTTGCTCTTTTTCCAATGCATACTTGGTTGCCAGATACATATGCTAGTTCTCCGTTATCTTTAAATATTATTCTTTCTGGTATAATTATGAAATATGGTATTTATGGTTTTATTAGGTTTGTATTGCCACTATTTCCTTTAGCTATAGCGAATTATTTAATTTATATTTATAGTATATGTTTAATTACTTTAGTGTATGCTGGATTAATAGCTATGAAGCAACCAAATTTAAAAAGATTATTTGCTTATTTTTCTATGTCTCATATAGCATTAATTGTTGCTGGTATTTTTTCTACTAAAAATCAGGGCTTAGAAGGAGCTATTTTTCATAGTATTAGCCATTCAATTTTAAATGCAGGTTTTTTTGCAGGGTTAATTATAATGCAAACACGCTTAAATAGTGATAATATTAAAGATTTTAAAGGTCTTGCACATTTGATGCCAAAATTTAGTTTATTATTTTTTATTATAGGTTTGGCTGGTATTTCTT
The DNA here is from genome assembly GCA_945888065.1 of Rickettsia typhi. Taxonomy (GTDB): domain Bacteria; phylum Pseudomonadota; class Alphaproteobacteria; order WRAU01; family Hepatincolaceae; genus CAMCZU01. The sequence goes on along the minus strand of CAMCZU010000016.1, from coordinate 5,456 downwards.
TTCCTTTAACGAATACTTTTATTGGTGAATTTTTAATTTTATTAGGTATTTTTCAAGACAATAGAATTTTTTCTTTATTTTTAGCTTTTTCAATTTTAATTAGTGCTATTGTAGTAATTAATATAAATAAACATTTGTTATTTTCTAAGGCAAATGATTTAACTATAAATTTTAAAGATATTACTAAATATGAATTTTTAGGTTTGTTTAGTATATCTTTTATTATTTTACTAATGGGAATCTATCCAGATTCATTATTAGATAATATGCATATTTCAATTGCAATTTTATTAGAAAAAATTAAAACATCTATTATGATTAATTAAAGGATTATTCTATGGTAAATATTAGCATTTCAAGCTTTGTGATTGCAATCCCAGAGATTTATTTAATAATAATGTCTTTTATTATATTGTTATACGGATCTTTTAGCAATTTAAAAGACAATAATGAAAAAATTCTATTTTTTAACAAAATATCTTATGTTAGTGTTTTGATTTTAATTTTTGCATTAATGTTAATTTATTCTATTGGAAGTGTTTCTGTTTCTACTTTTAATGGATTATTTGTTCTAAGCCCAAGTATTTATATTTTTAAAACAATAATTTTAATTTTGATGATTTTTATTTCAGTTTTATCAAGAAAATACTTAATAGATATAGGTCTTTATAGCTATGAATATGTTGTATTAGTGTTGTTTTTAATATGTGGAAATTTATTGTTAGTATCTAGCAATGATTTAATGTCTTTTTATGTATGTTTAGAAATGTCTACTTTATGTAGTTATTTATTAATTTTTCTTAATAAAAACAATAATAATGCTAATGATGCAGGTTTAAAATATTTTATTTTAGGTGCTTTAGGGACAGGCTTTTTATTATATGGAATATCTTTAATTTATGGTTTTAGTGGTGCAACTAATTTTATAGATATTAAAAAGTATTTAGACATTAATAATACACAAAATTGGATTTTAATTTTAGGATTAGTAATGATTTTAGTGGGTATAGGTTTTAAATTATCTTTAGCTCCTTTTCATATGTGGACTATTGATGTGTATAAAGGAAGCCATAGTTCAGTAATAATGATCTTAACTACAATTGTAAAATTTTCTGTAGCTTTTGTGTTATTGCGATTATTATTTGAAGTATTTTTACCTTTATATATTTATTGGAAATCTATAGTTGAAATTTTAATTATATGTACTGCTATAATAGGATTTATAGGTGCTATTTATCAAAAAAATATAAAAAGCTTTTTAGCATATAGTTCTATAGCTAATATGTCTTATTTGTTAATGTCTTTGTTATCTGTAAAGCCAAATTCATTTGTTTATATGTTTACATATATGCTAATATATGGAGTTGCAGTAATAGGTTTTATAGGTGTTATTGTATTATTTAAAAAAAATAATAATCAAATTATGTATATTGAAGATTTAGCAGGAGTTGCAAAAAAAAATCCTTATTTTGCATTTGTGTTAACTACTTTTGTCTTATCAATGGCAGGATTGCCAATTACAGCAGGTTTTTTTGGTAAAATATTAATATTATACTCTGTAATTAAAAGTAATTTATATGGTTTAGCTATATTTGTATCTTTTTTAACAGTTGTTATTACTTATTTTTATTTAAAAATTATTAAAACGATGTATTTTGATAATGATGAGTCAAACACTCTTTATATGTATGTTAAAAAAGATAATGCAATTATTAATATTAGTATTTTTATTTTATTTGTATTTACATTAGGTTTTATATTTGTTGTTCCTTTTATTTTTAATTTTTTGGATAGGATTGTATCATTTTAATGTATATTTGTGTTTATGATGAGGTAGATAGCACAAATAAAATAGCAAAAAATTTTATTTCAAGTGATATCAGTTCATTTAATAATTTTGGATTTTTATCTTATATTCAAACACAGGGTGTGGGAAAACTATCAAATAAATGGTTGTCATTTAAAAATAATTTACATTTAAGCTTAGTATTCAAGCAGGGTGTTTATTTTAATGATTTAAAAAATATAGGATTAATTAGTTTATTGATAGCTATTAGCATTAAAAATACTTTATCAAATTATATACAAGATGATACAATTGAGTTTAAATGGCCAAATGATGTATTAGTTAATAAAAAAAAAATATCAGGAATTTTAATTGAAATAGAATCAAATAAGTTAAATCAACAATACATAATTATTGGTATAGGGGTAAATTTAATAGATTATCCCAAAGATACATCTTATGATGCAATTTCTGTTTATGAAATTACAAAGAAAAAAATAGATGTATTAGATTTTGCCCATATGTTAAGTATTAATATAATAGATAATTTTAAAAAAATGAATGCTAATATTATAGACATAAAAGATTTATGGATGCAAAGTGCCTATGGTTTACAAAATGAAATAATTATAAAAAATCAAGGTTCTATAAAAAAAGGATTATTTAAAGATTTAACCCCAGAAGGATTTTTAATATTAAATACAAAAGGTAAAGATGAAATTATAACCACTACAGATATTTTTAATATACAGGCAAATAATGAATAATTCTATTATAGCTATTGATTTAGGAAACACAACTTGTGAAATAGCTTTTATAAAAAATGGATTAATACTTAATAAGTTTTATGTTAATTCAAAGAACATAAATTTAATGGAATTAAAAAATAAGCTCTTAACATATAATATTGATTTCAAAAATCAATTATGGATTGTATCTTCTGTTGTTCCATCTGAAAATAATAATTTAAGAAATTTTATTATCAGTGAGTTTAATGTTAATCCAATTTTTATAGAATCTGGGATGTTTGCTAAACAATTTGTAGGCAATATTATCAATAATGAAGTAGGTATAGACATACTTTGTAAATCTTTATGGGCTTCTGATATTTTAAAAAAAGATGTATTAATACTAGATACAGGAACAGCAACCGTTTTACAATATATTAATAATAAGGGTATTTTAAGTGGGGTTAGTATTACAATTGGGTTTAATGCAATTTTTAATCAACTTCATCTTTCAACAAATTTATTGCCAAAAATTAATGAAAGTAAATCAAGAAATGTTTTTGGATTAAACACTAAAGATTCATTACAAGGCGGAGTTTATTGGGGTTATATAGGGTGTTTAAATGCTTTAATTAATAAAGCTAAAGAAGAAACACAATGTGGCAATATTTATATTACGGGTGGAAATTCTGAAATATTTTTAGATGATATAAATTTTAATTATATTCATAATAAAAATATTATTTTTGAAGGAATGTATGCTTTATATAAAAATAATTTTAATTAAAAAAGGAAAAAAAATTGGTAAAAAGAATATCATTTGGTGCATTAGGCGGATTGGGAGAAATTGGTTTAAATTCATATATTTATAATATATTTGATGATAATACATCAGATATTTTAATGGTAGATTTAGGTATGGGTTTTAATGATAATCCACGCATACCAGTTGACACAATGTATCCAGATATAGATTATGTTATAAACTCTAAAGCTAATATAAAAGGGCTTGTTATTACCCACGGACACGAAGATCATATTGGTGCTATCCCTTATATTGCTGAAAGATTAAATTGTCCTATTTATGCTACTCCTTGGGTTTTAGACTTAATTATTTCAAAACTAAAAGAGCATAAACTAGAAAATAAAATAAAACTAATAGAAGTTAACACAAATCAAGATTATCAAATAGGAGATTTTAAAGTAAGATGGATTCCTATTTCACATTCTATACCACAATCAAATCTACTTTTATTGCAAACACCACTTGGAAATATGGTTCATAGTGGAGATTTTAAAATTAACAAATCAGATACTAAAATTATATCTAGCTTAAAAGATTTGCAAAAATATAAGATACAATATCTATTTTGTGATTCTACAAATGTGTTAGAAAAAGGAAGAACACAAGATGAAGAAAGCATAATACCAGATTTAAGTTTATTAATTAAAAATGCAACAGGAGCTTGTTGGATTACATTATTTTCTAGCAATTTAGAAAGAGTAGCAAATGTTTGTAAAATTGCAAAATCTTTAAAGAAAAAAATCGTTCTTTTAGGTAGGTCATTAGAAAATTATACAAAAATAGGTATAAAACATCATATTTTAGAAAATGATATTTTTATATCTTCTGAAGAAGCTGAAAATTTTGATAGAAAGTCTTTAATATTTTTAGCTACAGGTGGGCAAGGAGAGTATCGCTCTGTATTATTTAATGTAATTATTAATGATAGTTATCCTAAAAAAATAGAAGACGGAGATTGTGTAATTTTTTCATCAAGAGTAATTCCAGGTAATGAAGCAAAAGTAAATAAATATTATAATTTATTATCTTTAAGAGACATACCTTATTATACAGACAAAGATTATCATATTCACGTAAGCGGGCATCCAAAGCAAGAAGAATTAAAAATGATGTATGATTACATAAAGCCAAAATATATAGTGCCAATGCACGGAGAAATTCAACATTTAAAAAGCCATTCAAAATTTGCTTTTGATAATGGATATAATTCATTTGTATGTTTAAATGGAGATATTGTAGAGTTATTTACAGATTCTCCAGAGGTTATAGGTATATTTACACCAAATAAAAAAACAATGGATGGTAATCGTTTAGTAGATATGAATGATATGTTTTTAAAAACAAGAAGCAAATTATTTGAAGAAGGGTGTATATTAGTATCTGCTGTTTTTATTAATAATGATTTTATAGAAGCTAAAATAAGTCCAATGGGTTTATTAAATTCTATAGAAACAGAGCAATATATTCCACAAATAACAGAAAAGCTTAATAATTTTTTACATCATAAAACAGGTAAGGAAAGATTATCAAAAAATGATTTAGAAGATGAAGTAGCATCTTTTATTAAAAAATACTTTAAAGAAAAATTAGAAAAAAAACCTATAGTTAAAGTTCATTTATTAGGATATTAAATATATATAAAGGAGATATCAATGATGTTAAAAATACTTATTAATATTATGTTATTTGTAATTAGTATAAATTTATTTGCAAATGAAATAGATGTAAAAATGTATGCTATTTCTGCAGAAGGAATAGGAAAAAAGATAGGATATATTAATATTAAAGAACATCAAGATGGACTATTATTTACTCCTGTTTTAAAAAATTTACCACAAGGTGAAAAAGGATTTCATATTCACGAGGGTAATTCTTGTGATGTTAGTTATGATAAAAATGGAAATGCTATAGCAGGAGGTGGTGCAAAGTCTCATTATGATGAATATAAAACTAATAAGCATTTAGGTCCAAATCAAGAAGGTCATAGTGGTGATTTACCATTTTTAATTGTTGAAGAAGATGGTAGTGTTAACAAAGAAGTTTTTTTAGCTAAATATAATAAAATTGATGATATTAAAAACTTAACACTTATTATTCATCAAGATGGAGATAACTATTCAGATAATCCAAAACCTTT
>CAMCZU010000015.1 GCA_945888065.1 Rickettsia typhi | reverse complement strand
TCAAGACTAGAATATAAGATTAGACCTATATTGTACTTATGAAGGCGAGTATCACATTTTACAGCTTGGTTGTTTTAAACTTCTCAATGCTTAACAATTATAACTATACATTAAATGTATTAAAATGTCAAGCACTTTTTAAAAAAAATAAAATTATTTTATTAAATTTTTTAAAAATTCTTTTAAAGAAGTTGTATTAAGCCAATAATTAGTAAGATTATTAGTTAAATTTTTGTTAATTTCAGCAATTGTTATCTTTTGATCATTTAAGTTATTTAAATAAATACCATCTAAAAAAGCTATAAATTTAATATTATATTTGGAGTTGCTAATATTTTTATGTTTTAAAATATTGATTAATTCAACAATTTGTTTATCTTGTGAGCCACTTTTTTCTTTTAAATGTTTTGCTTCTAAAAATATTATAGTATTGTTATATTTAATAATAATATCTAATAATTTGTTTTGATTATGTAAATTTATATTAATATTAAAAAATTTATTTATGTTATTAATATTAATATTATCTTTATCAAATTGTAAAAATGCTTGGTTAGATTCATACATTTTATTTAAAGTTGTAGCTTTTATAAAATTATATTTTTCTAGCATATTACTAATTTTAGCTTCACCTAATTTACCATTTTTTCTTGAACTACCTTTATCTATAATAGCTTGTATCCATTGTTTTGGTGTTAAAGAAAAATCAAAAGTATTATTAAAATTTCTATACATAAAAAATTTTTGAATTAATTCTTTAATATCATTAATACTTAAGATATTAATTGAATTTGTTGTTATATCACAAGCGTTTAAAAAGCACATAAATTCAGAATAATTAGTTCCAACTTTTAATAGCTTTAAAATTTCTTGATAATATTTATCTGCACTATCATTGTGTTGTTCTAATTTTTGGATTGTAATTAAATACTCTTTAATTGTATTAATTTTTTGTATATGTTTTTCTAAATTTTTATCTTCTTCAAAATGAGCATAATTAAGATCAAAAATAGGTTCAGGATTTTGCAAAGTTAATTCAAAATACTCTAAATTAGTTTTTAACATAGTATTTCTTGTTGTTTTAATTGCAAATGATTTAAATAAATATAGTTTATTAATTTATATGCAAAGTTAAATGATATTCTTTTTCTATTATTATCTCTAAAATTTGTCATAAAAGAATCATAATATAGAATTCTTGCATTGTTTAAGATATTATTAAATTCTTTTATTATATATTCTTGTTGCATTATATTTAAATTATTTAAAATTTGAATTTGATTACGAGAGGTATGTAGTGATATTAAGCAATCTATATTATATTCTCTTATATCTTGTAGTGCTATTTTTCCTGTAGTGGTTCCACTATCTATAGCTTTAAGTATTAAAATGTTTTTAGATAAAAAATTTTTATATTCTTTAGACACATAAAAATCTGCTTTTTTATTTAAATGATTTAAAGAAGCATTTAAAATATAATTACCTTGATTGTTATTTATATCTTTTAATGTAAGCCTTTGTAAATTTAAAACATTAGGAGTTTTTAAAATTGATTGTAAAAAATCTCCACCAATTTGCCAATTATATTTTTTATTTAATTTTAGTAAGGTAGATATTTTTTGTGGATAAATATTAAATTCAAATTCACAAATATCACTTTTAGCTAATTTTTTTTGATAATAAAAAGATACAACAGAAATTGTAGTATCTTCAAACACAGCTTTAGTAAAAAAATTTGCTTTTATAATGTTAAATTTTTCAAAAAATTGTTGCCTAATATATTTAGCATTTAGGGAAGATAAAAAATTAATAGGAACAATTAAAATTCCTTCATTAGAGTTTAGTAAAGATTGTATTGCTAAATGGTAAAGATCGCTATGTTTTGTATTATGAAAAATTTCTTTATTATGATTGTAATTAATATAAAGATAAGGAGGGTTTGTAATTACAAAGTCATAATATTTAGGGTTGCTAATTGAATTATTATAAAAAGTAATTTTATTATCTACATAGTTGTTATCTATATCGTATCCTAAAATTGATTTTGCATTAAAATTTTTAGCCCAATTAAGTAAATCTTGATTTCCACAAAAAGGGTCTACAACATCTTTATTAGTAACAAATTTTTCAAATCCTTGCAAAATGTAATTAGCTTTAGTTGTAAAAAATTGTCCTAATTTTGTTTTTAAAGAAAGCATTTTATATTATATGTTTTATTTAATTTTAACTAAAATATGATTTTTTTTGCCTAAAGAAATTTTAATACAATCGTTTTTAATATTAGCTTTAAAAAGTTTATAGTTTATATCAGCTATTGCATCATCATTTACTTTAATACCATTGTTTTGAATTAATTTTTTAGCATTAGAATTAGATGAACTTAAGCCTATGCTTGTTAAATAATTTGCTAAAATAATCCCTTCATTTAGTTGTGCTTCATCTACAAAATAGGTAGGTAAATTACTATCTAGAGTTTTATTTTCAAAAGTATTAATTGCTAAATTTTGGCACTCTAAAGCACTTTTTTGTGAGTGAACTATAGAGGTAATTTCAAAGGCAAGAATTTTTTTAGCTTCATTAATTTCTTTATCTTTAAGTTTTGCTAAATCATTTATTTGTGATAGTGGCAAGGTGGTAAAAAGTTTTAAAAATTTAATTACATCTAAATCATCTACATTTCTAAAAAATTGATAAAAATCCCAGGAAGAGAACATATTTTCACTTAACCAAACAGCACCATTGGCAGTTTTACCCATTTTGGTTCCATCACTTTTTGTAAGCAGTGGGGTTGTAAGCCCATAAACTTCTCCTTGAGAAACTCTTCTTATAAGTTCAACTCCATTAATAATGTTTCCCCATTGATCTGAACCACCCATTTGTAATTGCACATCATAGTTTTTGTGTAAATATAAATAATCAACTGCTTGAAGTAGCATATAATTAAATTCTAAAAATGTGAGTGGTTGCTCCCTTTGAAGCCTTAATTTTACACTATCAAAGCTTAACATTCTATTGATTGTAAATTCTTTGCCGTAGTCTCTTAAAAAATCTAAGTAATTAAATTTAGCTAACCAATCAATATTATTTAGCATTATTGCTTTATTGTTTACAGAAAAGCTAACAAATTTTTCTAAAACACTTTTAATTCCTAATAAATTATTGTTTATATCTTCTGTTGATAACATTTTTCTGGCTTCATCTTTACCACTTGGATCGCCTATTAGAGTTGTTCCGCCACCTAGCAAAATAACAGGAGTATGCCCAAAATCTTGTAAATATTTAAGAATAAAAATTTGAATCAAGCTACCAATGTGTAAAGAATTAGCTGTGCAATCAAAACCAATATATGCTTTAATTTTTTTGTTATGCAAAAGATTGTCTAATCCATCATAATTAGAACATTGATTTAAAAACCCTCTTTCAGAGAGAGTATTTAAAAAATTAGATTTAAAATTTGTATCCATTAATTATTACTGCCTTTGGATTTTTTTAATTTCTTGTTTTACATACTTAGATACAATTTTTTCTAGCTCGTCCATATGATTAGTAAAAAAATGATCAGCATTTTTAATTAATTCGTATTCAATTACTTTATCTTTAGTGCGAATAGCTTTTTTTATGATTTTTTCTGCATCTTTTAGGGGAGCTATGGTATCTTTTTCTGCGTGGATAAATAATCCATTAATAGGGCAAGGGTAAATAAAAGATATATCAAACATATTAGCAGGAGTGCCAATGGCAATAAATCTGCTAATTTCTACTCTTCGCATCATAATTTGGATTGCAATATAAGCCCCAAAAGAAAAACCTGCAACCCAAAAAATTTTAGAATATAAGTTGTTATCTTGAAGCCAGTCGTAGCAAATACTTGCATCTACAATTTCTTCTTTGCCTTCTCCGTATACACCTTCTGAGTTTCCTACACCTCTAAAGTTAAATTTTAAAGTATTAAAACCATTTTCATAAAAAATTTTTTCCATTAAAAAAATAATTTTACTATGCATATTGCCATCATAAAGTGGATGTGGATGGAATAAAAGCACACAGGGAGCATTTTCATTTTCTGATTTTTTATAAATACCTTCTAATCTTCCTGCTACAGAATTAATATTAACTTGCACCATTTTTTGCTCTCTTTGTTAGCATTTTTAAAATATATAAAGTAGAATGATGATAGCATAAAATACTTGAAATATCAATAAAAATTAACTTAACAAAATATCCTACTAAATTAAGTTGACAATAATTTAATATGATATTATCTTAATAAATAAGAAAATATATAAAATAGGTAGCTAAATATAAATGAAGTTAAGCACAAAAGCCAGATACGCTGTAATTGCTATGATTGATATAGCAAAAAATCAATCTGAAAATACTTATGTTTCTTTGTTTAGTATTTCTAAAAGGAATGATATTTCTGTATCTTATTTAGAACAATTGTTTATTAAATTAAGAAAAGCAAACTTAGTGGTTAGTGTTAAGGGTTCTAAGGGTGGATATCAACTAGCTAAAGAAGAAAATGAAATTTTTGTCTCAGATATTATTTCTGCAGTAGATGAAAAAATTGAATTTTTAAGATGCAAAAATAGTGGTAGTGGTTGTATAAAGCAAGATAAATTGTGTGAATCTCACGATTTATGGGGTAATTTAATGATTAGTATTAATGATTATTTAAGCTCAATTTCTTTAAAAAGTGTTGTTTCACATAGTTTAACACAACAAGAATTAACTAATAAATCAGGAGTAAATTAATGACATCTCTAAGCAATAAAATGCCAATATATTTAGACTATCAGGCAACAACTCCAACAGATAAAAGGGTAGTAGATTGTATGCTACCATATTTTTATGAACAATTTGGAAATCCGCACTCTAGGAATCATAGTTGGGGCTGGATGGCAGAAGATGCAACAGAGTTAGCAAGAACTCAGGTAGCAAAATTAATTGGTGCTAATGAAAAAGATATTGTTTTTACTTCAGGTGCTACAGAGTCTAATAATTTGGCTCTTAAAGGTGTTATGGAGTTTTATTCTCAACAAGGCAAAGATCATTTAATTGTAAGTAAGGTAGAACATAAATGTATTTTATCTTCTGCAAATTATTTAGAAGAAAAAGGATACAAAGTAAGCTATGTAAATGTAGATAAAGATGGGCTTGTAGATTTAGATGAATTAAAATCTTTAATAACAAACAAAACTGCCCTTGTGTCTGTAATGATGGTAAATAATGAAGTAGGAACTATTAATCCTATTAAAGAAATTGGTGCTTTATGCAAAGAAAAAGGAGTTTTCTTTCATACAGATGGTGCACAAGGAGTAGGCAAAATAAATATTAATGTAGATGAAATGAATATAGATTTAATGAGTATTTCATCTCATAAGTTTTATGGTCCAAAAGGAATAGGTGCATTATATATTAGAAGAAAGCCAAGAGTAAGAGTATTAGCACAAATTCACGGCGGAGGTCAAGAAAGGGGCTTAAGGTCGGGGACTCTTCCTACTGCTTTGTGTGTTGGCTTTGGAAAAGCTTGTGAATTAGCAATGCTAGAGATGAAAGATGATGAAGTTAAAGTAAAAGCTTTAGCAGATAAACTATATTCAAATTTATCAAATGCTTTACCTAAAATTTATGTTAATGGACACAAAACAAAAAGAATTTACACTAACTTAAATATTTCTTTTGCTGGAGTAGAAGGAGAAAGCTTATTAATGGGATTTAATAAACACATAGCTGTATCTTCTGGTTCTGCTTGCACTTCTGCATCTTTAGAATCTTCTTATGTTCTAAAAGCAATGGGTGTTGAAGATGAATTAGCTCATACATCTATTAGATTTGGAGTAGGTAGATTTACAACATCACAAGAACTTGAAGATGCCTCTAAATATGTAATATCAACGGTTAATAAATTAAGAGAAATGAGCCCAATTTGGGAATTAATGGAAAAAGGGGTTGACTTATCTACAATTGAATGGTCTGAACATTAAAAAATTTAAGTAATAATTATACATTATATAACAAGGAGTTAAAATATGGCGTATTCTCAAAAAGTAGTTGATCATTATGAAAATCCTAGAAATGTAGGATCTTTAGATGAAAATGATAAAAATGTTGGCACTGCAATAGTTGGTGCTCCAGCTTGTGGCGATGTTATGAAGCTTCAAATTAAAGTAAGTGATTTAGGTGTTATAGAAGATGCTAAATTTAAAACATTTGGTTGTGGATCTGCTATTGCATCTTCTTCTTTAATTACAGAGTTGTTAAAAGGTAAAACGTTAAATGAAGCATTAGAAATTAAAAATACAGATATTGTAGAAGAACTAGAACTTCCACCTGTAAAAATCCATTGCTCTGTGTTAGCAGAAGAAGCAGTAAAAAGTGCAATTGCAAATTTAAAGTCTAAAAATTAATTTTTTTAAGAGTTAAAAGTTGTGAAAAACATAGTAGAAGTATCGGATATTGCTTGTAAAAAAATTAATGAACTTATAAATTTAAAACAAGAAAAACCTCTAGGGCTTAGAGTATCTTTAAAAACTAGAGGTTGCTCTGGGTTGTCTTGGAATTTAGATTTTGTATATGAAGAAAATAAATTTGATGAAAAAATAGATTATTTTACTTTTAAACTTTTTATAGATCCAAAAGCTATTTTATTTGTGTTAGGAAGCACAATTGATTATGAACAAAATGAACTTGAAGAAGGTTTTGTGTTTGTAAATCCTAATGAAAAAGGTAAGTGTGGCTGTGGTGAATCTTTTAAAATTTAAACAAGTGTAATTGCAAATGATTTGTGCTAATTGTTCCTTTATAAATAATTTTGCTAAGGTAGAATTTTTTTGTAAAAATTGTGGTTTTTTAAACTCACTAACAAATGTAAATTATTTTGAATATTTAGATATTCCATTAAGCATAAAAATAAACAAAAGTGTGTTAGAAAGCCATTATTTACAACTAATGATGTTGTATCATCCTGATAAATTTGTAAATAAATCTTTGCAAGAAAAATCAAATTCTTTAATTCATTCTAGCTTTTTAAATGATGCTTACAATACCTTGCTAAATGATTTAGATACAATTGCATACATATATAAAATAATGTTTAATAGTAATATTATTGATGAAGAAAAAACGTTAAACAATTCTACCATAATGATGGAATTCTTAGATTTATACGAAAAATTAGATTCAATTAATAGCAAATCAGATTTAGAAATTTTTACACAATCTCTTTTACAAAAAAAAGAAGATGTCTTAACAAGCTTACAAACAATTAATCTGTTAAATGTAAATGAACATATAAAAAATCAAATGATTAGTCTATACATTAAGTTAAAATATATTGAAAAAGTTTTACAAAAAATTAAGTTGAAAGTGTTATAGGATATTGAAATGTCTTTATTAAAGATTAATGATGTTAAAGAAGATTTATTACAAAAAAAAGAATTAATGCAAGATGATGTAGTAGTAGGAATAGATCTAGGAACATCAAATTGTGTGGTATCTTATTATAATCAAGATAAAAATTTAGTAGAAGTAATTCCAATTGATGGCTCTAACTTAGTTCCATCTGTGGTTTTATACAAACAAAATGAAGTATTAGTTGGCAAAAATGCCTTGCAAGTTAATCAGCAAAATACAACTTTTACAAAAATAAAATCTATTAAAAGAATTCTTGGAAAATCTTTAAGTGATATTAACAAAAATTATTTGGGTTATAATGTATTAGCAAAAAGTGAAAGCAATCAATCTGTGGTTGTAGATTTAGGCTATAAACAAGTTTCTCCAGAAGAAGTATCTGCAGAAATTTTAAAATTTTTAAAAAAATCAGCGCAAGATTATTTAGGTAAAAATATTAGCAAAGTTGTTATTAGTGTTCCTGCTTATTTTGATGAAACTCAACGTAATGCAACTAAAAATTCTGCTTTAATTGCAAATTTAGAAGTATTAAGGTTAATCAATGAACCAACATCAGCCGCACTAGCTTATGGACTAGATGAAGGAATTGAAGGGGTTTATGTGGTTTATGATTTAGGTGGTGGAACTTTTGATGTATCTATTTTAAAGATGCAAAAAGGTATTTTTAAAGTTTTAGCAACAGGAGGAGATACAAATTTAGGTGGAGATGATATTGATAATTTAATTTTTAATGAAATGTTAACAGAGTGTCAGCTTACTGATAAAAAGCTAAATGATGCAGAAACTAACTTGTTAATATCTAAAGCTAAATTTGTAAAAGAGCAGTTATCAACCACAAATAAAGTGGAAATAAATTTTGAATTACAAGGTAATAGACTTAGCTTTTGCTTTGATGGATCTAAGCTTTTGTCAATTGTAAATCCAATTATTAAGAAAACTCTTAATATTTGTGAAAATGTAATGCAAGATGCAAACATTAACATTAATGATTTAAATGGAGTAATTTTAGTAGGCGGATCTACTCGTTGCTTAGGAATTAAAGATAGAGTAAAAAGCTATTTTAGAGTAAACATTTTAAATGAAATTAATCCAGATGAAGTTGTATCTATTGGTGCGGGTCATAGTGCGGGTTCTTTGAGTGGTGTAAAACAATCTGCATTGTTGTTAGATGTATTACCACTTTCTTTAGGCATTGAAATAGCAGGTGGAATTGTAGAAAAAATTATTTTAAGAAACACTCTTTTGCCTATTGTAAAAGCACAAGAGTTTACTACTTTTAAAGATAATCAAACATCTATGTTAATTCATATCCTACAAGGAGAAAGAGAATTAGTAGAAGATTTACGTTCTTTAGCAAAATTTTCTCTTAAAGGTATTCCTAAAATGCCCGCAGGATTGCCAAGAATTAAAGTGGTTTTTTCTTTAGATGCCGATGGGTTATTAAAAGTTCAAGCTACAGAAAGTATTAGTGGAGTAGCTCAACAAGTAGAAATTAAGCCAAGTTGGGGATTATCATTTGATGAAATGAGAAACATTATTGAAAAAAGTTTGGAAAATTCTAAAGAAGATATTACAAAAAGATTAGAAATTCAAGCTAAAATTCAAGCAGAGCAGTTAGTTTATGCCATAAACAAATCTTTACAAGAAGATGAAAATTTGTTATCTAAGGTAGATATTAACAACATTAAGCTAGAAGTTGAAAAGCTACAGGCAATGTTGTTGCAAAATAATAATAAAGATGATATTGAAAAATTAATAAAACATTTAGAATTAATTACAAATGATTTTGCACAAAAAAGAATGGATAAAAAAATTAAAGAAATTTTAACAGGTGAAAATATACAAGATTTACAAAAAAAATTATAAGCAACAAATAATAATTATGCTTGTAAAAAAACATACTTTAGTGTTATTATAAAGTATCTTAAAATTAAATAAATATATAGGATTTACAAATGACAAAAATATTTTTTATAACTCCAGATAATGAAAAAATAGAAGTAAATGTTCCAGATGGAACCTCTATTTTAGAGGCAGCACATAGCAATGGTGTTCCACTAGAGGGTGCTTGTGAGGGTTCATTAGCTTGTTCTACTTGCCATATTATTATGGATAGTGAGTTTTATGCAAAATTAAAACCTGCTAATGAAGATGAAGAAGATATGCTAGATATGGCTTTTGGTCTTACTCCTACTTCTCGTTTAGGATGCCAAATTTTTGTATCAAAAGATTTAGAAGGCGCTGTTTTTAAAATTCCTGCTAAAACTCGTAATCAATAATTTTTTTAAAGTAAAAAAAAAGAGCTTAAACTATGTTAAAATGGTCTAATATTTATGATATTGCTATAGAGTTAGAAGAAAATTACCCTAGTGAAAATATTTTAAACTTAAGCTTTCCTAAATTGCATCAAATGATTGTATCTTTAAAAAATTTTAAAGATAATCCAAATGGAAGCAATGAAGGTGTATTAGAAGCTATTCAAATGGCTTGGCTAGAAGAAAGAGAGTAATTATATATAAAATTATGATAAAAAAATTATTAAATATAGTTGCCTATATAGGAAGAATATCTTTAAATCTATTAGATAATATAGGAGAAAAAATAGTCTTTATTGTAATATCTATAATTAGTTTTTTTTTAAAGCCTGTTTATTATCATAATTTTTTTAAACAATTTATAGAAATTGCATTTTTTTCTTTGCCTGTAGTAGCTTTAACATCTATATTTAGTGGTATGGTGTTGGCAATTCAAACATATATAGGATTTGCTAGGTTTTCTGCAGAAGGTGCAATTGCTAATGTGTTGGTTGTTGCTTTAACTCGTGAGTTAGCTCCTGTGTTAAGTGCCTTAATGGTTGCAGGTAGAATTTCTGGAGCAATTGCAGCAGAAATTGGAACGATGAGAGTATCAGAACAAATAGATGCTTTATATACAATGGGTGTTAATCCTATTAAATATTTAATTACCCCTAGGATTATAGCAGGTATTTTAGCTTTACCAGTTTTAGTGTTTTTTGCAGATGTTTTAGGAATATTTGGTGGAATGCTTGTATCTGTATTGCAGTTAAATTTTAATGCTACTATGTTTTTACAAGATACTTTAAATTTTTTAGTTATACAAGATGTTGTATCTGGTCTTGTTAAGGCATCTGTATTTGGATTAATTATTACATCTATTGGCTGTTTTTATGGCTATTTTGCAACAGGTGGTGCTAAAGGAGTTGGTAGTTCAACTACAATGGCAGTTGTGATGAGTTGTATTTTGATTTTTTTATTTGATTACATTTTAACTAATGTATTTTTTGGTGCCTAAAGATTATGAGTAAAGCAAGATGATTGTTGTAAAAAATTTATCTAAAAAATTTGGTGGTAGAGAGGTTTTAAAAAATATTTCTTTTGAAATTCCAAAATCTAGTTCTTTTGTATTGATTGGAAAATCAGGTAGTGGAAAGTCTGTGTTATTAAAAAATATAATGGGAATTATGAAGCCAGATTATGGCAATATTATAATCAATAAAGTAGATACAACAAATATCCCTCAATATAAAAGAATTGCTATGAATACAAATATAGGTATGTTGTTTCAGTTGAATGCTCTTTTTGATAGTTTAAACATTCAAGACAATATTGTTTTTCCTGTGTCTGTTCATACTAAAATATCTAAACAAAAAGCATATAATATTGCTTGTGAAAATTTAGAGTTGGTAGGTTTAGATAAATCTATTTTAACTTTGTATCCCTCTGAAATATCAGGTGGAATGCAAAAAAGAGTTGCAATTGCAAGAATGTTATCTTCTCGCCCATCTATTTTATTTTTTGATGAACCAACAAGTGGTTTGGATCCTATAATGTCTGAAATGATAAATGATTTAATTGTTAAAATAACAAAATATTTAGGTGCTACATCATTTAGTATTACTCATGATATGAAAAGTGCAAAAAAAATTGCAGATAAAATTGCCCTTATTAATGAAGGAGAAATCCTATGGCAAGGTTTGCCAAAAGATATAGATTCTACAAACAATAAAATTGTAGATAATTTTATTAATGGAATTTATTAATATTAAAGTTGTGATTAAGTTTATTTTATTTTTTGTAAGCTATATTTATGTAAATTATTTATATGCTAATGATTTTTCTATAACATTAAAAAAAGAAGTATTATTAGAGAATATATCAACACAAAATATTAAAAAATTTTTAGATAATATAAATTATGTGTATCCTTATTTAATGAGTGGGCATTTAGAGGTTAAGCTAGATTGTAAAAATATAGGGTGTTCTAAAACATTATATGTTAAAGAAAAGCAAGATAGTGATGTGGCTCAACATAATTATAGGATTATTGTTAACAATAATGGTATGATGTGGTTGTCTGAAAACTCTAAGGCAACTAAGTGGAAATTTTTTAACATTAATTTTGCTACAAGTGTAGATTTTACTTATACACAACAGATATTAAATGTTGTATTAATACTTAAGTTTAACACAAAAAAAGATTTTGATAATTTTATAAAGTATTCTAAAAATATTTGGGAAAATCATTTTAACCTAGAAATTGATAATGCAATGAAAGTATTTTTGTATTTACAAAATAATAACTTATTCCAAAATAATCCAGAAACTTGGGTAAATATTAATTTTAACAACCTTATAAGCAACAAATGAAATTTTTAAGTTATAATTATGATACCTGTTGTTATGTAGATAAAAATACACAAACACATAAGTTTTTATCATTTGTTGAGTTAAAGGAGTATGCAAATGATAATATTATTGTATGCAATAAAGCATTGCTTAATGATGCATATAAGCAAGATAGTCATAAGTTTATAGATATTATAGAATTTTTTGTTTTTTTGTATCCAAATGCAAGTTGCTCATTTAATATTTTTAGTATTTATAAATATTTAACTAAATATGAAATTAATGTAATTAATGATAAAAATCAAAATCTATTAGTAGAGGTAGAAATTTTACAAAAGGTATTTTATTTGCTATTAAATACCATTGATACAATGTCTAATCAAGAAAAAGACGAAGTTTTATCAATATCTAATTTTATGAAAAGAGATAACTGGTTTTTTTGTGAATTTATTGAAAATTCAATTGTTGATAAAAAACAAACTAATCATAATAAAACAAATTACATAAATATATGGAATCATATTCCTGAATATAAAGATGAAATCAAACAAGCAGACAATTTGAATGCTAATGAAGAAATTAATTATATTTCTAAACAAGATATTGAAAATGAATACAATAACATAGTAGCAAGGTTTTCTCAATCTAGAGAAGAACAAAAACTTTATGCAAATTTTGTAGGTGGTATTTTTAGTAATAATGAATCTAACAAAAATTATTCTCAAAAATTTTTATTTGCCGAAGCAGGAACAGGAATTGGCAAAACAATTGGATACTTAGCATCTGCTATTGCTTTTTTAAAAAAAAATTCAGGGCATCAAGTGTTAATTTCTACATACTCTAAAGCCCTTCAAAGGCAAGTTATAAAAGAAATTGAAGTTATTTTTAATACGCAAAATTTAAAGCAAACCTATACCCTAGCAAAGGGGAGTAATAATTATATTTGTTTGTTAAATTATGAAACTTTACTTAATGATTTATTGCTGTTTCCTAAATCTTCTATATTTTTAGGAATATTAGCTAAATGGTTGTTAAAAAATAAACAAGGTGATTTAATTGGCGGTGATCTTAGCTCGTTATTTTTTTATATTTTTAATGATAATTATGTTAATTTTGTAATTAACAAAAAAGAAGAATGCATACATAGTAAATGCAAATATTTTAAAAAATGTTTTGTGATGAAATCTAAATTAAAAGCTAAAACCTCTAATTTAGTTGTATCTAATCATTCTTATAGTTTATTAAATAATTGTTTAGAGATACCTTATGTAATATTTGATGAAGCTCATCATCTTTTTAATAGTGCAGATGAAATTTTTTCTTATGAATACTCTATTTCTTCTATAAATTCTTTAGCTACTTGGATTTGTGGTAGCAACACTAAAGCAAATAAAGCAAAATCATATTTTAATGGCTTACAAGCTAGAGTTGGAATCTATTTATTAGATAATGGTAAGTTAACCATAGATGAAAAATCATTAAATATCCAAATATCTAGTTATATAGATATTTTAATACAAATGAGTCAAGAATTTTGCAACTCAACATCTTTGCATAACATATTAAATAATCTTCATCAAAATATTTTTGATAATTTTTTTAAACATATTTATTTGTATGTATTATCTAATAATAAAGAAGATAGTAATTATTACACACAAGAAGTAGAAGTAAATTACTTAAATTTTTCACAAGATTTTATAGATGTTTTACAACAAAGCATTCATCACTTAAATAAAATCCTTAAACATTCTACAAATTTATATAAATCTTTAAGCGAAAAATTATATTATCTAGAACCAGAAGATAAAAGAAGCTTACAAGATTTAATCCATAAAATAGAGTTAAATTTAATTAGCAAACTTTTAGATTTTATAAATATGTTATCTGAAATTCAAAAACCAGAAAATAATTTTATATACAGATTTATGGTAATTAAAATAGAAGGAAAAATAATAGATATTGTATTTGCTAAAAATTATCTTAACCCTATGCAACCATTTGCTTATAATGTATTAAATAATTTACAAGGATCTGTATTTACTTCAGCTACTCTATTAGATAACCACGGAGTTGAAGAAAAAAATTTAGAAATGTTATATAAAAAATTTGGTTTAAATCACTTAGAGCACAATCCATTTGTAGGTGAGTTGAATTTTTTATCTCCTTTTAATTACAAAGATAATTCTAAAATTTTAATTATTAATATTAATCAAGATAATGAACTTCCTATTGTTATTGAAAAAATTTTTAAAGCCTGTGGAGGAGGTGCATTAGCAATTTTTACAGCAATTACAAGGTTAAAAAATGTTTATAGCAAAATTTATCAATCTTTAAATTCACAGGGTATTAAAGTTGTTGCTCAGCATATTAATAATCAAAAGTTAGTAAACTTGATTGATATTTTTAAAGATGATGTTAATAGTTGCCTATTGGGAACTGATTCTGCAAGAGATGGTATAGATATTCCCGGTGAATCCTTAAAACTTGTATTATTTGAAAAAATACCTTGGCCAAAACCAGATATATTATTAAAACATCGCTTAGAAATTTTAGGTAGTGGATATTCTTCTGAAATTGTTAAATATAAATTAAGACAAGCATTTGGTAGGCTAATAAGAACACATAATGATAGAGGAATTTTTGTAATTTTTGCTAAATCTTTTCCATCTGCTTTTATAAAATCTTTTCCACCTAATGTAGAAATACATAAAGTAAATGTTGAAGAAAGTATTAAGTTAATAAAAAATTTTTATTAACTTAATAAAGTTGTAGCATTAAATTGCAATGATGTTGTTTTTTTTTTTAAATATTTTTAATATAAAGTATCATATTGATTTAAAATTATAGAAAGAGTTGAAATTATGAGTTTAAAGAATTTAGTAAAGTTTTATATTGTTATTGTGAATATTGTGCTATTGAATAGCTTGTATGCAAATGAATTTTTTAATTTTACTAATTCTACTTTAGATATTAATAATGCATATGAAAAATTTATTATGGAGCGTGTTTTAGGTAATGCATCTGTATATGGTGAAACCTTAGTAAATGATACTATTTATAATGATAAAGTATTAAGTTATGATACTTTAATTTTAAATGATGGAGTTAGGCTTGAGTTGCTTAATGGTTCTCGTTTAACTATTGAGGCGGCAGGGTTTATGTCAATGGGAGCAGGAGCTTCTTTATTAGTAAATGGTTCAACCTTACAAAATGCAGCTACTTTTAATAATTATATGCTTATGCACGATGGTCCTTCTATGATTAATGTTATTAATGATAGCTACCTTAGTGTTAATGAAGTAAGAAACTGGGTAGAAATTAGAGATGCTGATGGTAATGTTTCCTATACTTCATATTCTAATGTATTTAATTTATATGTAAAAAATTCTACGGTATCATATAATGATATTTATTTTAAACCACAAGGAACTCCATCTAATCCTCAAAGTGCGGATAGTGTAATTATTACTGTTGAAAATGATGTAGAACAAAAAGGAAATTACAACGTAGTAATTAATGGGGCAGAAGTAATTGATAGGAATGGAATTTTAAGAAAAATTGCTGTTCAAACTTCTGCTCTTGCTATTGATATTGTAAATGGTGATTTAAAAATTAGGGGCGATATTGTTGGGAATGATTCTAACAGCCGTGTAGATAGAATTGATTTAGTTAATAGTAATTTTGAATTTACAGGTAATTTAATAGAAAATGTTAGAAGCATTAATTTAGTTGAAAATAGCTTGTTTACATTTGGGTTAGATGAAGATTTTAAATCAAGAGTAATAGAGTTAGGATCAGGCTTTAATTTTATATCAGAAACTTCAGATGCAAAATTAGGGACTATGAAAATGATATCAGATATAAGCTCTATTAAATTTGATTTAAGAGCAGAAAGTGCTTTAGAAGCAGGAGATTTAATTTATACCCCAATAGATTCAACAGGATCCTCTGTAATACCTGGTATAGATGCAACAATGAATATTTATATAATAGCAACAGGAACAAGTAGTTTTAAAATTGATAATGTAGATGTAAGAGGATACAGAGGTTGCGGTGCTAAAAGTGGTACAAAATGTGAAGAGCAATATCCCGATGGATTAGATATATTCCAAATGTCTAATGAATCAATCCCAGGGGTAATAAGATTACAAGGTTCTTCAGATTCAAATCTTACTATGAAAGATATCTATATTGATAATAATTATACATCTATGTATTTTATTTATGCGGGTGGTTTTCCACAAATTAATATTGATAACATTTATTATTCAGATTATGAAAATAATAATACAGCTTTAAATACTACCACAAATCAAATGAATTTCGCAGGAAACCCTAGTGATAAACAAAAAATAAAAATTAACAATATTCATATGAATACTACCGAAGATAGTGTTTATATTAATCTAAAAGATACTAGATTTATGGTAATGGATACTTTATACATAGAAAGTGCAGATAATTCAAATCAAGATGTGTTTTTTAGGGGTTATGCATCAGAAGTGTTTGTTGCTAATTTAAAATGTAGCACAACTTGCAATAATTTTGATTTTGCCCCAGGTGATCCAAATGTTCCTTCTATTAATACTTTAATTTTTAATAATATTTATTCTTATTCTGAAAATTTATCAACTAATGAATTCCATTTAGATTCATTTAGAATAACTGTGAATGATAATTTTAATTATAATGGGCATCTTTCTTTGCAAGATGATGCTAAATTAGTAGTAGGTCATTATAATGGAGTAATGTATGGGGCAGATATAACTAATGCATCTACCTTAGAAATTAATAAAAGTTCAAGCATTACTATGGAAGGTGATATTAATATAAGCAATGGATCGCATTTAATTATTAAAGCATCTGATGTGTTTTATGATCCTCTTAATCATCAAGTAAATATTTTTTTAACTACAAATAGTGATGTATTAATAGATGGTAAAAATTATATTGATAATATTGATGCAAAAGATTATTCTGTAATAACCCTAAAAAATGGAGTTAGTGCAGGTTATATTTTTTCTGATGATACTTCAATAGCTAATTTTTATCAAAATACATATATCAAAAAATTGCATAATCAAAATGAATTAAATATTTATGGCTACACATCTGTAGATTATTTTGTAAATGAATCTAAAAAAGTTAATTTTTATGTTGATGCTAATTATTATGATAATAATACTGATTGTGGATCGTTATTTTGTGTATCAAACATAGATAGCAGTAATGCAAATGATAAAGTCCAAATATCTGTAAATTTTGTAAACACAACTATGTTTAAGCCTGGGCATATTAATACATTTAATGTTTACCATTCTGATGTAGGATCTTTAGGAATAGATGAAAACTATTTAGAAGAATCTTTAAGCATTTTACCCCCTTGGCTACAAGAACAGCATACTGTAGAACAAAATTCTACAGGAGGCGAAGATTTAATTGTAAATGTAGAAAGGTTAACAGATTACACTACCTTAATGTATTATATGGGTAATGAAGATTCTCAGGTAGCAGATATGGCAAGAGTAATAGATAATATTGTAGAACAAGAAAGAGTTCCAGTTGATGGTGCTATGGTTGATATTGTAAATTCTTTAGATTATAACTCTGGTTGTGTAGTTGGAACAGATCAAGAAGAAATTATTTATGAAATAAACAATGGTGATCCCTCTCGTATAGATGAAGTAACCTGCTTGGTTGGATTGCAAAATAACTTTTTAAGTATGAAGCCAATTCATAATGAAGTATTTTTAAATTATATGCATAACAATGTATCTCAAAATATGGATATTTTATTAGATGAAAATAGAAATTACTATGGTTTAAATGAAACAAATTTTTGGATAAAAGATTCTGTAAGTGGTAGTTCTTTAATATCTAAACAAGAAGTTATTGGGTATCACTCTTTTTCTAATGATATTCAAGTAGGTTTAACAGGTAGCTATTTTAGAAATATTAATACAACTCTTATGTTTGGGGTTTCCCCTGGAACCATAGGTAGTCAATCTAATTTTTATGATAGCACTGCTAATGTTGTTCATTTTGGTGCTTCTGCTAGTTATATTAATTATTATTTATTTTCTACCATAGCTTTAATGGCATCTACTTCTAAGTTTCATAATACTAGGCATTTAGAATTTTTAGTAAATGATTATAGCAGTAGTGGTGGAAATTCTTTTTCTGATAATAATGTTTCTGAGGTTGCATTAAGGTTTGAAGTGGGAACAGAATGGAGTATATCTAAAGTAAAAATACCTGAATATATTTTACCAGATTCTGTTATTGATGAACTTAATATTGTTCCAAAAGCTTTTATTCAAATATCTGATGTTAAAGGAGAAAGCTTTGCAGAAACAGGTAGTTCAGGATCTATGACATACGAAGGTTTTAATACTGCTATTTTAGATATAGGAGTAGGAATTGATTTTTATGAAGAAATTTTAATAGATGAATTTTTATCTATTCAAGATGGATTTTGGCAACCTAAGGCAGGGATAAATGTAAAAGATAGATACTATAAAACACCAGGTTCTGTGGTATATTTTAATGATTATCAACAATCTCAAGATGCTATTACATCTAGCTCTCAAAATAATGCTTATACAGGAGTTGAAATGGAAGCTACTTTTTCTCTTGGAGTTACTAAAAATAAATTTTCATTAGTAGGGCAATATTCATTTGCAAGAGGATACGGAGGTTATATGAATAATACCTTAGATTTTACTTTTAGATATGCATTTAAGTAATTTAAGAATGTAAATTAGCTATATTATGTGTTATAATACTCTTTTAAAGTTTAATTATTAAAACAATTTTTTATAGCTAATGAAAAATATTCAAAAAACTGATAGTTTTATAACAAATAAAGTATCCCTTAATGGAAGTGCGGTTTTTATAAAAAAAAATGCAATTATTGAAAATTATAATATTATACAATCTAAAGTTAGTGCTAATACAAAAATAATACCTGTTATAAAAAATAATGCCTACGGGTTAACTATACAACTTATTGTTCCAGTTTTATTACAATGTAAAGTGCAAGAATTTTTTGTAGCTAATTTTTTTGAAGCCTGTGAGTTGCAAAAATTTTTACAAACACACAATGTTGAATATAAAATTTATGTTTTATTATCTTTTTTGCCTAATCAATTAGATGATTTTTATCAATATGGATTTATTCCAGTTCTTAATACTAAAGAAGAAGTATTATCTTATAATCAATTTGCTAAAGCTAAGAAAAAAAGTCTTTGTGCTGTTTTACAACTAGAAACAGGAATGAATAGGCTTGGGTTGTGTTATGAGGATACTTTACATATAAAAAATAATATAGATTCTTATTTATCTAATATTAACATTGATTTTATTATGTCTCATTTTGCTTGTGCCGATGTTAATAATAATCCTGCTAATTTGTCTCAATGCAATGTATTTTTACAATTACAAGATAATTTACCAAAAACTAAATATTCTTTAAGTGCATCTTATGGAATTTTTTTAGATATTCCTAAATTTGAAGACATAATAAGACCAGCAATAGCTTTATATGGAGGCAACCCAACACCATACAAAAGTAATCCTATGCAAAATGTAATATATTTTTTTAGCTCTATTTTACAAATAAAAAAGCTCAAAGCAGGAGATAAAGTAGGCTATGGATTAACCTGGATGTGTGATGTTGATAGTGAAATTGCTATTGTGTCTATTGGTTATGCAGATGGAATTTTACGTAATATTTCACAAAATGCTGTTTGTTATATTGATAATATTCCTATTAAAATTGTTGGTAGGGTATCTATGGATTGTATTAGTATTGATATTACACATTTACCACAACATTTAAAAAAAATAGGTCAAATAGTAGAACTTATTGGAGATAATCTATCTTTAGATGATTTTGCAAAGCAATCCAACACAATTCATTGTGAAATCCTTAATAACTTAAGTGTTCGTTATCCTAGGTATGTTATATAAATGAAAAAAATTAATATCAAATCTGGTTTTAAAGAAAAATTAACTTCTAAAAAAGTTCGTAAACTATCTTCTCAATTATGGCTTAACAGGCAATTAAACGATCCTTTTGTAATGTTAGCTAAAAAAGATGGCTACTATTCTCGTGCTGCCTATAAATTATTAGAAATTAATGAAAAATATAAAATTTTTAAATCTAATCAAAATGTTATAGATTTAGGAGGAGCACCAGGTGGATGGAGCCAGGTTGTCTCTAAAATTATTTTTAAAAACAATCAAGATTCTAAGCTAATTGCTATAGATTTATTACCAATTAAACCTGTAAATAAAGCTAATATTTTACAAGGAGATTTTAGTGATATTAATATAATTAATCATATTAAAGAAATTTTAGGAGAAAAAAAAGCTAATGTAATAATGAGTGATATGTCGCCCAATACCACAGGTTCAAAATCATTAGATCATATAAAAATTATGAATTTAGTAGAAATTGCTTTTAATTTTGCATTAGAAGTATTAGATGTAAATGGAGTTTTTATAGCAAAAGTTTTTCAAGGTGGAACAGAAAATATTTTATTAGCACAAATTAAAAAAAGATTCTCTAAAGTAGAGCATTTTAAGCCCCCTGCAAGTAGAAAAGAATCTAATGAAATCTACCTAATTGCAAAAGGTTTTAAAGGTTGATTATATAATTTTTTTTTAAGCTAATTCCTCAGGATAAGCTAAAAGATTAGTTTCTATTATTGTTGTATGTCTAGACAAATAACAAGGAACAATCATAAATTTGTAATTTAAGTTTAGAGATTGTAAAAATACTTTAGCATTAAAAAATTGATCTAAATTATGATAAATAGAAACAGCTAAAACTGGTCTATCTTTAATAATAGACTCCCTAGCTCCTCTTAGGCAATCCATTTCTGATTCTTCAATATCCATTTTTATAAAGCCAATTGTATCTTTTGGATAGTCTTTCATAAAAATATCTAAAGTGCTTTGATTAACTATTACTTTATTATTTTTAGGAGCAAAATTAAGTTTAGTCCCAACTTCACCATTGTCTTCAAACTCAAAGCTTTTAATTTTATCACCTAATGCTAAATGGTGCAGAGTAATATTTTTTTTACTATCTTGCTTTTTAAGATTAGCTTTTATTTTTTCCATATTAATTAAAGAAATATCAAAAGAGTGAATGTGTGAGAAATTATAATTTTTAGATAACATTAAAGCAGATCCACCATCAAAACTACCTAAATCAAAAGCAATTTTGTTTTCAATATAGGTTTTAACCTTAGTTGGCATAATATCAAGCCCGTGACCAAAATAATAAAGTTTAGATTTATCTTGATAAGATTTATACAAATCTAATAACCATTGTGGATAAGTAAAATTTTTAGATTTAAAAGCTTCAATATTTGCATTATAACCGTTATTCGTTGGTAAATGTATTAGAGAGTATATACAAAAATCTATATATTTTTTAGAAGTTGCATCTAAATTTTCTTTTAATTTATCAATATTTGGTTGCAAAAGATTTAATAAATCATTTTTCAAAAAGTGAGGAGCTTTTATTGCTTTAGAGTTAAATACTCTTTTTTTAAAATATTTATTAATCATTTTCATTAATCATTTTCATTAATTAATTTTGATATACTACCTTGTTTTAAATATTTAGGATCATCTAAATTATTGTTAATTGTAGATATATCAGAGGGTGCATTTCTTTCTTCTTTATTAGAGTCGCTATTAGATAAATTATTTGCCATATTATCATCATCTTCGGTGGCATCATCTTCGGTGGCATCACTATTATCATCTTGGTTATCATCTTCATCGTTAGAAATTTTTTGATAACCCTTCATTTTTTTTATATCAGCTTTTAATTGTTTATCTGATTCTTCTTTTGCTTTTTTTGCTATTAATTCACTTAAATTTTCAGAATTTAAACCATCACTTTTATAAGCATTAATTTTATCATTAGTAATTTGAGTAATAGGAGAATCAACAAAAATTCTAAAATCCCCACAATTTTCTGTAAAAATTGATTCGCAAATTTGTTGCTGAGTTTGTAAATTAGCATTTTGAACAAATTTTACAAATTTTAAATAAGAATTTATAGTATCTACATTTACAAACTCTGTTTTGTAGGGATCTTTATTTTTATTAGCATACCATTTTTGTAATAAATCAATTGCTACAGCATCTTTAATACCTAAGCTTCTAGATATAGATAAAAATATATATAATTTACCGCTTTGAACTTCTATTTTATTAGATTCAGCCATTAATTGGTTATAAGATAAATCTGCTTTTGCAACATTTGAAAATACAACAAACATTCCAAAATAAAATAACACAACAATTTTATTTATCATTATTTTTTCTACCATCATAAGTAATTTATATCACCTCTATAATAGCATATTGTTAATAAATATTCTAGCAAAATAATTGTGTTGCATTATTAATTTTCTAATTCAGCAGG
>CAMCZU010000014.1 GCA_945888065.1 Rickettsia typhi | reverse complement strand
GTTATTGATGCTGTTAATGTTGTCTTACCATGATCCACATGACCTATTGTACCTATATTACAATGAGGCTTATTTCTTTCATACTTCTCTTTTGCCATCTTCTTCTCTCCTTTCCTATTTTCTTATTATTACGTCTTTTTTGATGTTATAATTAAACTATTTATATTTGAATATTTTTATATGTTATCAAAATATATATATTTATTCAATATAATTATTTTGTTTTAATTATTTAACTTAATAAAAGTTTTTAATAAATTGGAGCGGGTGAAGGGAATCGAACCCTCGTCGTAAGCTTGGAAGGCTTCTGCTCTACCATTGAGCTACACCCGCAAATAATAATATTTATACTTTTAATTTGTATAAACAATAATATTGGTGGATGGGGTTGGATTCGAACCAACGTAGGCAGTTGCCAGCGGATTTACAGTCCGCCCCCTTTAGCCACTCGGGCACCCATCCTTATAAACACAAAGAACTTGTTTATCAATTTTTTTATTCTAATATAAAAATAGTTATTTTACAAATTATTTTTGTATTACTTTGTTAAAAAAGTCTATAATATCAAATATTGATTTTTAAACTTAATAATAATGATCTAATATGAAAAAAAATTATCAAAACAAAGATAGAATTTATATTTATGGCGAACATTGTGTTTTATCTGCTTTAATGAGCAACAAACGTAAAATACATACAATTTATGCTACTGAAAAAAGTGTTGCTATAATTAAAAACAAAGTAAATGAATTAAATAAAAATATTCCTATAAAAGTCGAAACATCTGAGTTTTTAGATTCTTTTGTCTTTCAGGGAGAACACCATCAGGGATTAATAGCAGAGGTAGATAAATTACCTTATAGCAATTTAAAAGTTATTCTTAATAATTTAGATAACAAAGAAAAAAAAATAGTATTTTTAATGCTAGATCAAGTTACAGATACAAGAAACATTGGTGCAATAATTAGAACAGCTGTAGCTTTTAATGTTGCTGGAATAATTTTTAATAATACCAACTTTCCACAAGAAAACTCTCAAATGGTTAGAGCTTCAGTTGGAACAATTGAAAAAATTAATTTAATTGAGGTTTCAAATTTAGTAAATGCTATAGATGTATTAAAAGAAAATGATTTTTGGGTTTTTGGCTTAGATTCTCATAGTAATGAAAATATTAATAATATCAAAGATTTTCAAAAAATTCTTCTTATATTGGGGTCTGAAGACAAAGGTATGAGAGATTTAACAAAAAAAAACTGCGATATGTTGTGCAAAATAAATATGAAAAACAATGTAGAAAGCTTTAATATTAGTAATGCTTGTGCTATTGCTTTATATGAAATTATTTCTAGATAGCTTTTATTATAGAAAAAACAATTTTATACAGCTTTTACGCTATATGAAATTATACAGAACAACTCAAAATTGAACATAAGTAATAATATTATAAAATTACATCATAAATATTTTAATTTTCTATGCAAAATGAAGTTTTACATTGCTAAATTTTTCTAGCTCTTTAATAATAGATTTATCTAAAGAAGAATTAATAACAAGATCTGTAATTTCATTCATATCTATTGTTTGCATTACAGATCTTGCATTAATTTTATTTTTATCTACCATTAAAACCCTTTTTTTAGCATTTTTTAACATTGCTTTTTTTGCTTGAACCTCTAGGGGATAAGAATCCATAGGTCCAATATTTAAATCAAATGCCACACAGCTTAAAAATGCAACATCAGTATATTTTGAAGCAAAAAAACTCTCAACATCTGGTCCTAAAAATAATAAATATGGATTCTCTAACAATCCCCCAGTGCAAATTATCCTTGAATCTTCTCCTAAATTTTCAATAGCTTCTTTTAACACAAAATATCCATTAGAAATAATAGTAATTTTTTGCTTATTGATTAAAAATTTAATAATAGAACAAGCGGTTGAACCACCTTCAAGTGCAACTATGCTACCATCATTAATAAAATTTTCAGCACAATACATAGCTATTTGCTGTTTTTCTGATAAAGATTGCCTTTTTTTTATGTCATAAATCGTGCTTACATTATCTTGAGAATCTTTTGATAAACCTACAGGTATTATACCACCACGAACTATTTCTAAAAGATTTTTAGACTCTAATTCTTTTACATCTCTTAATATTGTCATATTAGATACTTTAAAATAATTAGACAATTCAGTGATTGAAATACCTTGCTTTTCTTTATTTAATCTCAAAATCTCTTGCTTTCTTTTATTTGGCAACATATTTTAAATTCCTATTTTTTATTAACAATGTTATATTAATGTTAATATATTAACATTATTTAACAAAAAAACAATGAAATTAATTTTTTTACAATAATATCCCTATGTATTATTATGCAAATATGTATATATAGTATCACAAGGGTTTTTAAATGGTCTTTTCATTTCTAATTCTTCACAATATTTAGAAGCTAAAACTAACTCTGCTATTGTTAGGTATTTAGAATGCTTTTTAATGCTATCTGCTTGTTTGATAATATTTACTTCTTTAGCTTGCTCCATAAAAAGGGATTGCTGTAATAATTCTTTTTTTATATTATAAGTTTCCATACACAAATAACCAAGCATACAAAATCCAAACAAATAAGTAACATTTTTGTGTGTTTCTACAATTTTATCAATTAACATTAAAATAAAATTCATATTATTTATTAACCTCTTTTTTAACTTTAGCAAATACTAACCAAGCACCCATAGATATCATAAATATCATAATTAGGTTAGCTACTAATAAATAAAAATCAAACATATTAATATCTACATTTTTATATAAAGAAATTAAAAAATTCACTTGATTTTCATTTAAGTATCCAAAAGAAAAGCCTCCGCCTAAAAGCAACAATATTCCTTTTGGGGTTTTGGTGTTTAAAAGACGATCATTGAATATACTTGTGCTCATAATTTTAGTAATAATTTTTAATAACATTTTTTTCTCCTTATTTTATTTGTCTGCTCTATTGAGCCATCCTTTTAAAAATTTTTGTTGATCAGATCTATTTTTTACAATTTCTAAATAGTGGTGTTTTTGCAATATTTTTATATACTCTAACATATTTGCAATGTTTTCATTTGAGCAGTTATTAATTGAATTAATAGTTGTTAGCCCACAAATTCCATCTATTTTAATTTGTTGCAAATTAAGAGCATTATAACTTTGTTGCAAAAACCGATTCGCTATTGTTTCTCCCATATTTACAGATACATCAAATATTTTACTTGCTAATTTTTGATTATTTATTTCACTATAATTATTTTTTAACCAAAAATATTGAAAATAAATATCTTCTGCTTGTTCTTTTGTTAATTTTTTTATATCTTCAAAAGTAGCATTTGCATTAATATTATTTTGATAAAATCTTAAAGATATTCCATAATTGGTAGCTCCACCTTTGTCTTCTTTAATATTGTTATATCCGCCTTCATTTTTAAATAATTCTTCTATTGCGGTTTTAAAGATTGCCATATTAATTAACCCTTATTTTCTATATTTTAAAGATTTCATAATTAATAATTTAATTTTATGCAAAACAGAATCACCACTTTCTAAATTATTTTCTAAGCTTTCTGGCTTAAAAATAGGTATATAAATTGTTTTACCCGCATAATTTTGTATTAAAAAAATTTTAAATTCTTCGCTATAGTTTGATAAAAAATGTTTAGCTAGGATTTTTTTAGGTATGTATATGTTACAACCTCCAAACTCTTTGCCTACCTTATAAACATCGTTAATATTAGTTGTATAAGTGTATAATTTTTGATAAAAATTCATTTCATCCCCTTGTTGTTTATTGTGTTAATTAATATATTTATTAAAAAAAATTCCTAAATACTTGACTATTTGTATAAATACAGATATTATACATTTAATTAATAATATATTGATAAATATTATATACATTTAATTCATATAGTCAAGAGTTTTATGTATAAAAAAACACAAAAGGAATAATTATGAAGAAAAGTATTGATACAGACTTAAATATTAACTTTGGTAAAATCTTAGAAAATGAAATGAAAAAAAAATTTGATAATCAAATGGATTTTGCTAAATCAATTGGTGTAACACAAGCTACTATATCTAGATATATTACAGGGGGTGCTTTACCTAGTTTTAAAGCATTAAAAAAAATTTCTGAGGTATTAGATATAGATATAACACTTGTAAATCAAGATAATATACAAAAAGATAAGTCTATTGTTAAAATACCTTATTATTATTCGGAAGTGTCTGCTGGTAAAGGTTTGGCATCTACAGATAATTCTAATGATTTTTTACATTTTGAATCTTCTTGGTTTCAAAATCAATTTTTATTAAAAAATTTAGATAATATTTTTTGTGTAAAGGTAAAAGGTGATTCTATGGAGCCTATTATTTCTGAGGGAGATATTTTAATTTCTCAACAATGTGTTGATACATCTAATTCTCAGGGGATTTATATTGTAAATTATAATGATGATTTTTTAGTAAAAAAAATTCAATTTAAATCTAAATTTGAAGTAAAATTAATATCTAGCAATCCTGATTATGATGCTATTAATATTAATCTTTTGGAAGATTCTCAAATTTTTAGAATTATAGCACGTGTAGTTGGTAAAATTAGCACTAAAAGTTTTTCTAGCTATAATAAATAATTAACTTTTAAGTTAAAAAATGTTATTTAAAAGAAAAAATAAATTTAATGTATTTAGATATTTAGGACCTGGTATTTTAGTAACTGTTGGATTTATTGATCCTGGTAATTGGGCTTCTAATTTATCTGCTGGTTCTGAGTTTGGGTATGCTTTATTATGGATGGTAAGTTTATCTACTATTATGTTAATAATACTTCAACATAATTCTGCTCATTTAGGAATTATAACTGGAGAGTGTTTAGCTGAAAATACTTTTAAACATTTGCCGTCTTTTGCATCTAACTCTATTTTGCTTTCTGCTTATTTAGCTTCTGTTGCAACAGCTGTAGCTGAAGTATTAGGTGGTGCTATTGCATTGAATATGATATTTCATATATCTATTAAATTAAGCACAATTATTATGCTAATATTAATTATATTAACAATTTTTTTTAATACTTATAAAAGGTTAGAAAAATTAATTATTAGTTTTGTTGCAATTATTTCTTTTTGTTTTATATATGAAACTACTTTATTTGATATAAATTGGCACTCTGTAATGGAATCTTCTATTACTCCTTCTTTTCCTTCCAACTCTTTGTTAATTATAGTTAGTGTTTTAGGTGCTGTTGTAATGCCTCATAATTTATTTTTACATTCTGAAATTATTCAAAGTAAAAAATGGAATGTTAAAAATGATAAGCTAAAAAAACAAATTTTAAGATTTGAATTTTTAGATACTTTGCTTTCTATGATTTTAGGATGGGCGATTAATAGTGTGATTATTATTTTAGCCGCTGAAGTGTTTTTTAAAAATGGAATTAGAGTATCTAATATTCCACAAGCATCTGAACTTTTAAAACCCTTACTTGGCAATTATGCATTTATTGCTTTTGCTTTAGCTTTATTATTTTCTGGATTTGCATCTTCTATTACCGCTGGAATGTCTGGTGGTATTATATTTTCTGGATTACTACACAAAGACTACAATGAAAATACTTTAATAACTAGAACTGGAATTACCTTAACTTTGTTAGTTGCAAG
This sequence comes from Rickettsia typhi, assembly GCA_945888065.1. Classification (GTDB taxonomy): domain Bacteria; phylum Pseudomonadota; class Alphaproteobacteria; order WRAU01; family Hepatincolaceae; genus CAMCZU01. The sequence goes on along the minus strand of CAMCZU010000014.1, from coordinate 17,146 downwards.
TTTTGTAATTTTATTTATTAATAATCCTTTGCAGGGGCTTATTTATTCTCAGGTATTATTATCTATGCAATTACCTATTACAATTTTTTTGCAAATTTATTTAACATCATCTAAAAAAATTATGGGAAAATATAAAAATAGTATTTTAAATAATGTTTTGCTATTAAGTTGTGGTATATTTGTTAGTATTTTAAATATATTACTACTAATAAACATTTAATTAATACAATTAATAGTAGTCGTATTTTAAACCAATCGTAATTTTATTATCTTGTTGTTCTTTTAAATTATCTAATTGATTGTTTGTTCTAAAATCTATTTTAGCATCAATAAATGTGCTAATTTTAGCAGAAAAATAATAAGATAAAGATGTATATAAATAATTATCACTAATTAAATTAGAGTTATTATATTTTTTATATCCATAAATAATTTGAGGAATAAAACCCAAAGAATCATTGTTATAATCATACTTTAATAAATATGTCAATCCAAGAGCTTCTTCACCTATAAAATCTCTGTTATGTTCATTAATAAATGCCAAAGCACTATAAATTCCTGCAATATTTAACATTAAACCATAAGAAATTAATTGAAAATTATAAGTATTTTGGACGATATTATTTGTTAAATTTGCTTGTAAATAAGAAGCCCCAAAATATAAAGGTCCTATTGCATAAATTATGTTTCCTCCCAACCCGTTGTTTCTTTGTAAATCATAAGTAGAATTGTGATATGATCCACTAAGTTGAATAGAAAATCTTAAATTATCAATTTTATTAGAGTAATACAATGTATTGTTAGGATTTTTTGTTCCTAAAAGCTTTTCATTTTCATTGTTTAACATAACTTCATTGCCACCACTCAAGCCGTTATCTAGCCAACCTCCAACAAATCCATTATAATAAACAGAGGATGTATTTCCATAAAACAATTTACCATATATATTATGGTTAAAACCTAAATAAGCAGAACCTAATTCATTATTGTATAAGTCATTAACTGAATCATACTCATAATCTACAAAAAATATAGCTGATAAATTTTGTGAAAGATTATTTTTAGATAAAATTTCTACATTAAAATAACTATACTGATTATTAAAATTTTCAGAAATATTTTGAGTAAATCCTAATCTTGTAGAACCAGAAATATCTAACATATAATCATAACTTTGTATTATAGACTTAGCATATAAATTATTAAAAATAAAATAGCACCATACTAAAGTAAATAAAAACAAATATTTTTTCATAAAATAAAATTTGGTTATATTACAATCATTGGTAATATTTTTTTATTACCAATGATTTGATTATTAGTTTTAATTCCCAAAGCCATTATGGTTTTTTTGTTTATGATTAATAGAATGATGATCTATTGTGTTTGCATTATCATCAGATATTTTCATATCTGTATCTAGTGCAAAACTCATAGAATCTGTTTCTGCTAAATTAAAACTATGTTGTTCACTATCTTTAGATACAAATTTTAACATAGAAGATACATCTGAATCTAAGGCATTATCTTTGCTATTATTATCTAAATGCTTATACAGAGCACTTAAATCTAAATCTGCTTGTTGTTCTGTAAAGGTATCTAGATAATTGTTTTGCTTAGCTGATAATGAATCAACATTGTTCATTGAAGAGTTATTATTTTCATCTAATGATTGTTTACCATTTTCTAACTCTACAGATTGTGGGTTATGAATAGAATTAGAAGGTAGATAATCATTGTTGCTAACCTCGTCGTTGCTACTTGATTTGCCTGTATATGCATCCCACTCGCTTTGGCTCATATTATTATTAGATGATGACTTAGAACTATGATGTTTATTAAAGATATCTTTAATATCATCAATATGAGACTTTAAAAAATCTATTTGATCTTTAGTTAAATTAAAATCTAAATTTTTTATTCCACCATCATTATCATACTTATGAGACTCTAAATAATCTTTTAACATAGAATGATTATTTAAAAATTCATCTTTATTAAATGATGATATTTTTTCTAATACTTCTGATGTATCTATATTATGTTTTTCAACAAAATTATCTATTTTAACTAAAGCTTCTTCTGTATTAATATTATGATTTTCAATAAAAGTATTAACTTTATTAATTTGAGTATCACTTAAATTATCTATAATATAATCTAATACTTCTCTTTGGTTATCTTCCTCAACTACAGAAGTATTGCTATATGCCTCTGAACGTTGTTGTTCATAAAGCTCGTAATTAAAGCCTTGAGTATTATTATATAAACTAGAGCTATTTAAAAACAAATTATCATACCACTCTTGTTGTTCTTGATTTTTTTGTTGCTCTAAAGATTCATATTCTTCATTAAATGCCTTTCCGTCTTTTTGATCCTCTTGCCATTCTTCTTCTGTAGAAAATTCTTTTTTACTAGTTGAATCTTCTATATAATCTTTTGTTGATACCTCATGAAAAGAATATTTTCCATTAGCGGTATCACCTGTTTCATTGTATCTATTAGCTCCAAAAAGAACATCAAAATGTTCAGTTGTATTAGCTTTATTTATAAATGAGATTACATAAACATTCTTTCCATTTGGATCACCTTCATAATTTGCAACAACTCTGGCTGTTGTTGTATATTGAGCTGTTTCTTTATAATAATAGAAATCTAAATTTTGACTTGAAGATAAATTACCAGTAGTAAGATAGTAAGTTTGACCAGCCATTACATCAAAATCAATATAGGTAGGTCCATCCACTCTAATATCATCTTGTAATACACCACCATTACTATTCAAAACTAGATATTGATTATTATAAACATCTATTACACCATTGTTAGTGCTTATAGCTGTATGATTATAAAATGCATGATTATTTATAGTGCCACTTGTGCCATATATTTGAATATATGTAGGGGTATTAAGATCTGCTGGATAGATTATATTGAAATATTGAGAATCTTCAATGGTTTGTCCACCATCAGCACCACCCAAGCCTCCGCCGAAATCTATTAACAGTTCATAATCTTCCACTGTATTTGTAGGAAGAGTAAGTATAATATCATCTACAATGCCTAAATCTGTAGCATTGCTTGTGCCAATTGCCCCACTACCCCAATCATCTATAATTAAACGCTCAAACCCAGAAATAGTTGCAACTGGCTGAATATTGTCAGATGTCGAACCTAAAATATAATACACAGATGCTCTCCAATCTGTAGCACCAACTCTGTCGTCACGTTCACTTTGCATTCTAACTGTTGAATCTAAAGTTGTGTTATCAAAGTTTATCTGCCATTGCCTATCTACACTTACACCTGCATCAGTAGCCTGATAAACAGGGTTATCAACAGTTACAGAATCCAGTAAATAAGTATCATAACCCTCACCTAAGTTAATGCTATAAATAGTGTTTCCGTTATTTTTTTGCAAATTTAAAGCTGGAGAGACCATTTTAGTAGTAGTAACAGTATTACCCGTATTGTAATAATAAAAAGTCCCCCAAGAGAATGTGTCTGAAGAATCTGTTCCTATTATTGTTTCAATTCCGTTGTATTTATATAATGTGCTTTTATTACTACCTTCTTCTGTTATAAGATCTTGTTTGTTATCCCCCCCTGTGTTATTTGTAAAAGCAAAACCAGTGTTATATTGGCTTCCTTGTATAAAATTTGCCCAAGAGTTACTTTGTGTTGCTGTTGTAGATGGAGCTGTTATATGCTCTTTATTTTTACCTGTTGTATCTACCAAACCAGTTTGACTATTTAAACTCATATATTCGTAATCTGTTTGACCTTGATATGTGGCTTGATTTTCTGTTACATTTGTCCATTGCATTACAGAAAAATAATATGATCCACTATTAATATAAGAAAAATCAATAGTATCAACGGTAGTATCTGCAACTGTTATTTTTTGACCTTCAAATTTACTATTATTGTTTTGATCTTCTTGAAGTACTGAATTATTACTATCTGCATAAATAACTACTTTGTTAGATTTTTGATAATTACCAGAAGAATCCCCAACCTGTAAGTTATATTGCGATGCAGCTTGACCAACAAATAACGAAGCATGGTATAACTCCACGGTTGATGTTATTCCGCTTGATGGTGTAAAAGTATAAGTTGTTTGATTATTACCAGTTAAAAAATTAGTTATATTAATATTTTGACCAAAATACCAAACCACCCCTAAGACATCTGTAGAATTTGCATTGTTTTGACCTTTAATAGTTACAGTTGACAAACCAGATGCTGTCATTGCAGAAGAATCTAGCTCATTTACTAACACAATGCCGTGTGGAACTGTAATTTGTTCATAACCTTTAATACCCATAACAGTTTGATTACCTATTACTTTTGCATTTCCTGTATTTGGATTTACTACTTGATTAGCACTAACATTATTCATTGATACATAAAAATAACCATCAGAATTAGCAAAACTTATTCTATAATCAAGCTTTGAAACATTTTTGTCATTATATGTAGCTGCCCCTGTATGTGTTAGAGCAGACCAAGTTGAAAAATCAAAAGTATCTACACCTGATGAGGAGCCTGCACCTGTATCATTAAACAAAATTGCTGCGCTTGTAAAACCACTAGATGGATCTGCTTTATTACCACCATGAATTTGATTTCCCCAGGCTGAAAGCGTTGATGCCGTTCCACCTGAAGACATGGTTATTGTTGATGACCCAGAACCTGTTTCAACTACTTTTGCATTTACAACTCTTATACTCTTTGCATTGGTAGCATCTTGATAAACTCCACTTAAATTTACAAGAGGAGTAGTGCTAGATATAGAAACATTTAAAGTCACTGAAGTAATATCAGAACCAAATATTATTCTGTTATCTAAAATTTTTGTTGAACTACCTGTAGTTCCACTATTATTTTTCATATCTGGTAAAATAATCTCATTAAAAGCATCTGAACCTGCACTTTCTATTGTATATTGAACCCCTGCACGCTTTGTGCTTAAAGGATTTAGTCCGCCTGCATTGTCAACCATATTTCCTACCATTACATTATGGTTTGTATTTTCAACAATATCACCAGCAGGATTAGTTACAAAAAATTCGTTATTATCTATTAATGTAGTCCAGTCTAAAACTTCAAAATTCTTATAATTACTTGTTATGTCTTTTTCAGCAATTTCTATTGAAACATTGTTAGCATAAAGATTGGTTCCAACAAACAAAGTATCTTTTATAGCACTATTAACTGCTCCTTTTGCATCAATTGTAGATACATCTTGTTGAATTCCTTCATTGCTTTTCCCATTAATTATTACATTATCTGCAACAGAATCGCTTAAATTAAAAACATAAGTAGGGTTTGTTGATTCTGATAGTGCAACATCATTAAAAGTAGTATTAGTATTATTACCTAAAAATTTAGTAATAATATTGGCAGCACCATTTGTAAGTTGATCTACAACCATTGTAAAAGATTTTCTACTTCCTGTAATAGATGCCATACCTGATGTATTAACATTTATTACAGAAGTTTTTGTCATATCTACTGTTAAATTATAAACATTTTGAGAAAAACTAGTTAAACCAATAGGGTTTACAATACTAATAGTTGCTGCAGATGCAGCCAATGTTCCATTAATATTTACACTATATGACCCAGAAGTATTCAAATTAACCCCTGTGGTGCCTCCTTTTATATATGAAAAGTTGCTACCTTTTATTTCAAATTTATCTGTAGAAGTTAGTTGCAAAACTGCAGATCCACTAATATTAACCACTGTAGTAACATAAGAATTATATTCTATATTATAAACATTACTACTTGTAGGGCTTGCTGTATAAGAGGTTATATTTGTATCCATTGATACAGATGAAGAGGCATTAAATTTATAAGAATGCATATTCTGTAAGACTAATGTATTAGGATTACTATCTGCCTTACCTACAAAAGTAGTAGTTCCATTAGCTATATCAACTTTTTTAACATTATCTACATTGTTTAACACAACATTGCTGCTTACTTGATTGTTAAAATCAATAGTTTTACTTGTAGTATCTAAATCTATATCAGATACATTAGCATTAACAGGTGCATTACCCAAATCTCCGATAACAAATGTTTCAAAACCTGACAGATTGGTCATTTTACCATTTATATCACTTCTTACAAACACATCATTGCCATCAAAAATAATAGTTGTAGCCGTATTACCATTTAAAGTAAATTTATCGTTAGTGCTTGATGCATTAGATGCATCAAATGTGGTGCTATTAGAGCTAGTTGATAGAAAATAATTAATATCTATATTGCTACCTGTAAAATTCCAAACTGACATATCGTAAATATTAACATCAGTTACATTATTAGGATCTTTAACATTTGTAATCTTTCCAGTGCTATCCCATGATAATTTCACATCACTATCAGAAATTACTACGGTATCTCTACCTCCACCACCATTAAAAGTAAATTCAGAAGTCCCTGCTAATGATAAATTAAATGTATCAGAATTTCTACTACCTGTATAAGCTTCTATATTGGTTAATGTGTCTACATTGTTTGAACCTTTATTTACACTAACCGATCCGGCACTCAAAGTTACTATAATCGATGAAGTTACATTGCCATAAGAAACAGAATCAACCCCTGCACCACCATTTATATTATATATAGATGTAGCATTTAAATTTAAAAAATCATCATTTTTACTTGTTCCAATAAACTGTTGCATATTAGAAAAATTATAAACTGCTGTTCCTTCGGCTTGATTTTTATATGATATACTTTTAACCCCCAAATCTACTATCATACCATCATTTGTAGCTTGAACAAAAGTAGCACCAGATAAATCTATAATATTTGTTGCAGCATTACCACCAACTAATTTAATACCATTATTAGCACTTTCAAGCTTATTTATTTGGAATGTATTGTTTACAGCTATATCAGTTGTTTTGTTAGCACCATTAATTTTACCAAAACCCTCTGTGGTATAAGTAAAATGATATTGGTTTGTTCCAGTGCTTGTATTTTTTACATCTACAGCACCTGATCCTATAACAATAAAAGCATCGCTAAAACCATTTACTATTAAATTATCATCACCACCCAATACATTTACATTGATAGTTCTTGCCAAAGAAGAAGGAGCTACAATAAAAGTATCTGCACCCTCAGTTCCTTGATTAGTATTTGTATTTGTTAAACTATTAAAGTTTTTAAAAGTATCTGTTCCATAAGAATAACCATCTTTAAATTTACCAACCGTAATTTCTCCATTATTTTTAAATTCTACCTTAAGGCTTATAGATGTATCTGTTGTGTTAGCATAAGATACGGTGTTATTTTGAGTATTAGTGCCATCAAAAATTAAAGAACTGTTAGTCATATTATCTAAATTAATATCTATAAGGTTAGTGTCTGCACCCAATATTATAGTTTCAAAATCAACTAGCGTGTCTGTGTTAGATCCCCTAACAACATTAACCTCCAGTGAACCATTATTATTATAAGATAAGTCAAATGACATTGACGCCACAGGGGTTGTTCCAGCAACATAAGTAATAGTGTCGTTTCCTTTGCCACCACCTACAAACTTATTGTCTCTATCTGTTCTAATGCTTACATTATCATTTAAATTTGTTAAAATAACTTGTGTAAAGCCATCGTTTTTAATAGAAGCATCACTAGATCCTAAGTTTAAATTTTCAATCTCACCACTTGCTGCAATACTAGAATATTCATATGATAAAATATCATCACCATCTCCTTTAACTTCTTTTAAGGTTCCCGAATTAGATGTAAGATTCAACACATTAATACCACCTTTTGAATTACTTAAATCAATTACAGAAATATTTCTATAAGATAAATATTGCGACTTATCATTAGCAACACCTAATGTTCCTAATGAAATAGAAGATAAAGTAGGATCTATAATAACACCCTCACCCGCAGTGTTTGCTCCAAAATCAATATCAATTTCTAAAGTATCAGTTCCACTTGCATTTCCTGAATTAATTATAAATCTAGTATTTCCAGATTGCATTAAAAACTCAACATCAGAAATAACAAAAGTATCGCTACCTGATGTTCCTGATATTTGAGATACATTTATACTTTCAAAAAAATTAGCCCCTCCAGAAATAGTATAAGATGCGCTATATTGTTCTACTGTTGTAGCAGTTGCAGCAGTATAAGATAATACTATATTAGCAGAAGCTGCGCTTGATACACCATTAACTTTAACAACATCACTACCTAAAAGCTCTCCACCCTTATAAGTAACTTTTTTATTAGCATTTACTGAAAAAGCATAAGAAAAAGTATCTGTATAACTTGTGCCTTCAATATAATTGAAGCCTATTAAAACATCTGTATTTTGAGATTTATTTACTATAGCTGTATCAGTGCTAGAAGTATAGTTAATATTAATAGCTGCGGTTAGAGTATTATAATGAGCTTGAACATCTGTTCCACCTACTACTCTTACATTGTAAGAAGAAGTAGAATTAAATTTAATATCAACTTTAGGTATGTCTGTAAACACATAATTACTAATTTTATTAACCCCAATAGCATCTGTTCCTGAAGTTGTAGTAAGAACCATATTATTTGCAGTTAAATCTAAAGCTAAAGCAGAAACAGAAGTTGCAGTAGATGTTATATTCATAGTAACTAAACCAACTCCATTCCCTAAAAAAGAGAAACCATCATTGCTAGTTCCACTACCATACAACAAGGTAACAGATCCTCCAGAGTTACCATATTGAACTGTATTCCAACTTGTTATATCATAATTACTAGATGAGCTAAAAGAAATATTACCTGCAGTATCAATTTCTATTGCTGCATAAGATAAATCTTTTTCAAAACTTAATACATTATCACCGCCTCCTAAATCTATAGATTTTATACCTAAAGAATCAAGAATTGTAGTGTTGTTAGACAAATAAACGATATCATCTCCATCTCCTAAAGTTATATCTGCTATATTTTTGAAAAATAAAACATTGGACGATGAATTTGCATAAGTCAAAGTAGAATAATATTTGTTATCTGTAGAACTTAAAACAACCAAACTTAATGCTACACCAATAGGATTACCAGAAGAATCTACTTCGCTAAAAGTTAAACTATCATCTACAGCATTAGCACCAGAACCACCATCTATATAAATAGTAGATGTATTATAATATGTTTTAAAATCTAAAGTATTAAATATAAATTGATCTTCATTAGTAGCAAAACCAATAAAAGACTCAAATTCACTTACCCCTATATTATAATTCCCTGTTGTAACTCTAACATAAGATTTTGCAGTAAGAGGATTTTTTTCAAATTCAATACTTACTACTGATGCTGATGGAGTAACAAGCTTTAAAGTATCTAAACCACCTAATCCGTTAATTTTTTCTATATTTGTTGATAAAGAATTTAAATTTAAAGAGTCATTATAAGTAGTTAACTCATAATTTTGAATATTACTATAAGAACTAGAAGATGGCAAAATAGCTATACCTGTTACATAATATTTAAAAGAAATAGTATTCTCTCCTAAGCCACCATCAATAATATATGCTTTTTCTGGATCTATATAAAAAGTATCATCACCATCACCACCTTTGATAACTTCCATATTATTAAAGGTATCATTTTTTACACCTGTAGGTGGCGTGCTAGATTCCTTTGATACAGAACGATTTTTCAAATCAAAAAACAAGTCCATTGTGCTACCTTCGTAAGACAAAGTATCTGAACCATTTTGTCCATCTATATTATAGCCTAAACCATAATCACTAGCTGATTTATCTGCGTATACTATATTTACAACATTGGTTTTATCATTTAATACAAAAGAATTAAAATCTTGAACTAAAATAGATTTATTAGCATTTACATCAATATCAGCAACAGAATTTTGTATATTTACATCTATATTGTCAGCAAAAGCATATCCTTTAAAATTCATTTCAAATGTTTTATTATACTTCGAAGCATAACCATAAAAATGATCGTAACTAACATTGGCAGTAGTATAGTCAAAATTATATACAATACCATCTTTAGAATCAAACTCTAAAGACTCAAACCCTTTACCTAGAATAGTTGTTCCACTAACAGCAGTAGTAGAGCTTTTAACAACCAAAGTATCACCTTTGCTTTTAATATCATCTGCATCATAACTTGTATTTTGACCCTTTGCATCAATGTCAAGCTTTCCATTTAATAATGTGCTGTATTTATCTATTGTTACTATGTTGTCCTTATCATTTAAAGTAATAACTTCTACACTTATAGCTGTATCTTTTTTCCCTGACTTGTCAAATTCAGCAACAACCTTACCATTATTTGCACCTGAAGTTGCTGTAAAAATATTTACATTTAAAGCTACATCATTAGATGCATAAGTTATTGCATCATAGTCCCCAAGATACCCATCTATAGTAGCAACTGATGTAGCCGAATTCATTTGAAAAACATCTTTACTAGATGTTCCAACCAACCTAGACATATTTTTAAATGTATCTGAAACAAAAGATCCTTGATTTTTTACATTTCCAGATCCACCACTGGTACCCCAAGTATTAATGCTAAAAACTAAATTTGCACCACCGCTAGTTGCTGAATAATCTAAGCTATTAACCCCATTAAGACCATCAAACTCCCTAGATTTACTTAAATCTACTAAAACTTTAAATGTGTCATCATAATTAGTAGCAATAACATTTTCTATTGCATATAATTTATCTACACCACTAGATTTTTCAACAGTAATTAACCCTTCATTTGCAATTGTAGCCGTTGTATAATCAATAACAATACCAGCATTACTTAAGCTATAATTAACTGTATCATTATCATCAACTACAGCTCCTTCTCTATACCCATAATAAGATATATTCCCTGAATTTGCATTAGAAGAAAAAATTGTATCATTTCCTATAGTTCCATAAAATTTTTCAAAATTTGTAACTGTATCTACAGTTGACAAATTAGGCTTAACAACTTCGTTTTTACCTGTTTGATTATAAACAATCCCTACATTACCACCACCTGGTATCATATTACTGTAATCTACTGTATCTTCACCGCCTGCCATATTAAAATTAGTAGCATAAGATCCTCCTATAAAAGTATCTTTTCCACTTGAACCTACTAATTGCTCTATTGCATCTTCTTGCAAATAGCCTATATCTCTAGCCTGTGGAGCATAATATATTTTTCCTGAATTTGCTATAACAATACTAGCATCCTCACCACTAACCACTGCAGGCGCACCAATATTTATTGTATCACTACCACCTAACCCAATGATTGTAAGATTAAACCCTGAAGTAGCATCAACATTAATAGCATTATTTTCATTATCTAATACCAATACTTCAAAATTTGTAAAAGTTGTTGATTGACCATTTATAGAAACACTTATTTTCCCCTCTAACCCTCTACCTCCAAGAACTATAGTAGTTTGATTAACACGATAATCTGCTTTTGCAAAACTAATTACATCCACTCCATCTGTTTCAACCAAACCACCACCATCTACAACATCCGATCCATACCCGATATAAAAAGTATCCGAACCAACACCCATATTTACTTTCTCACTACCAAGCCCAGAAATAAAAATATCATCTCCGCCTTCCATATCATAAATATCATTATGAGTTCCACCTATAGCATAATCATTATATTGAGTAAAATAAATATGAATAATATCCATATTTGTTGAATAAGTATAACCATTTGTAGTTGTAAAATTTAATACATCTCCTGATCCACTCACAGCGTGGAAATCTAAAATAATTGTTGAAGAACCTTCTATAATTTTTTTTGTTTTAAAATTATATCCAAAAATATCAACTTGCACAGCACTTTGAACTGGATCCATACCTTCTTCATAGGCCAAACTTAAATTTATAGAAGATGATTGAGATTTTGGTGTAACTTCCCAAACACCCTTACCTACCTGCTTTGCTTCTGTATCATTGTTAGAAACTATCTTTACACCATCTGGAACACCTGTTAATGTTATTGTTTTAATTGCCACAGATCCGCTATTCACCCTAACATTAATATTACGGGTTATTGTGCTGCTTTCACTTCCTTTGAAATATAAATTACCATTTAAACCTGTTTGATCAATAACAAAAGGAGTATATAAATACTTTACATCATTGACATCTGATAGATTACCACCACCATTTTCAGTATATAATTCATAGTCAGTTGTGATATTATTTTGCCCAGAGCTAGTTGTAACTTTATAATAAGTTCCATAATAAGGAGTTACAGTTGGATTTAAAACAGTAACTGGTGTAGTTTTTGTATAATCTTGATCTTGAGAATGAATAGAACTACCTGTATAATCAAACTCTGTCAATACATCATACTGATATTTTTTAGGTAAATGTAAAGTTCTTAACTCATAAGGTTTTAAAAAAGTTGTTTGCGCCATAATTGGACTTTGTTGCTCAACTTGAATACTTCCCAACAACATCGCTTGATCTAACTTACCTTCAGCAATTGTTTTTGCAGAAGCCAAATATTCTCCACTATTCTTTTGAGAATCAGGTGAAGAAATTGTTCTACTTAAAATATATTTTTCAACATCATTAAAACTAAGCTTTGCTTCAGCAAATAACAAATCATCAGGTGAATAATACATACCTAAAGCATCTTTTATTTGTGGCAATTCATTTTGTAAAAACATAGATGCATAGTTAGAGATAGTAATAGTTCCACCAGCAACAGACTGAATTACTAAATCACCATTTATAATAGTTTTTTTTAATTTTGATAAATCTAAATTAAATATTATAGAATCTTTTGGATGAGCATAAACAACAATTCTTTGTTTCCCTGGATTGTTTACTTCAATAATATTATTTTTATATACTATTTTTTCTTCCATAATTTTATTACCTTTTTAATCGTATTGTTATACTCTAATAATTTTTTTTATAATGATGTTATAAAACATAATTATTTGTTTTACAAATTCTTACCTAATTTTTAATACTTTATGCTATTTTATAAAACAAATTATGATAAATTAATTAATCTATCTAGCCATAAAGAAAAATTAGGGCACTTTTGCCTAATTTTATCAATGCCTATATCTTGAGCTATAATATAACCATAAACACCTTTTTTATATTTTTTAAAAATTTTCTGTATCCTTTTTGATGGAGCTGTTGCAATGCTATCATTAATATCCTCTGGAAACTTATCTTTTGTATCGTTTATAAAATCTATTTCACATTGCTGAATGTCTTTTAAATCACTATACAAGTTTTTACACAGAATTGAAATGTCTGAATATAGCAGAGATTCAAATTCATATTTTTGAACATATGGAATAATATTAAACCTATGTTCTTCATCAATATTATCTAAAATGCGCTGTGCTAATTCAATGTGTGTTTCGTTTTGTAGTTTATTTTGAAAACCATAAAAATCATATAAGGTTGTTACATAATCATATTGACTAGACATTATAGATAAAATCTTTGTAATTCTAGAGATATTTATATTTCCATTAAGATTGATAGGATCAGCTAAAATTATATTGTATTTTATTAAATATCTAGCTAATACATACTTAACAAACATTGCTTCCGTTTGTCCCTCTACACAAATACCTAAATAAATTTGCTCACTCATTTATTTATCATTTTATAAGATTACCTAAAATATTCATTCTCCATAGATCGCTAAGACTATATTTTTTAAACGATTTTGAAATTTTTTTTATATCAATTTTTACAACATCGGTTTTATGTATATCATTGTTTAATTTTAATAAATATAAATTATTAATATTCATTTTATCTAATAATATTGTTGATTGTGTAGATACAATAATTGAGTTTTCTTTAGAATATGCATCAATTAAATCAGCAACCATTTCTAACACAGCAGGATGCAACCCAATTTCTGGTTCTTGTAGTATTAATAAAGATGGTCTCAGGCACACAGGTAGGCTTAACATTGTAGCCAACTGCAATAGTCTTATGCTTCCTGATGACATTTTTTCTAAAGAAACTGGTTTGCTTATATTAAGCATTTGTATATATAATCTTTTGGATTCATTATCTTTTTGTTGAAAAATAAATTCTTTAAAATAAGGAATCATCATAAACAAAACATTGTTTACAACATCAAAATGAGCTTTATACCTACAATATAATATATATAGTGTATTTACTATGTTGCTTTCGTTTAATGATACAGGCTGAAAATTCGTATCACTTACAATAGAGCTGATTTTTAATTTTTTTTCAAAATTATATATTTGAATACTATCTAAACAATCGCAAATCATAATTTCATCTTGCGTTGATTTGGTTTTAATACATACCTCAGTATTGCAATCAGAATTTTTTTTATCAAGTAAATAATTTTTAATTATGAGTTTATTACTATCAAGCAACAGTTCTTTATAAATATTAAAATTATTTTTATTATGGTACTCTATCCCCAAAGAATAAGTGTATTGATTGCTATCACATTTAAAAATTAATGTTATCTCTAATTTGCTATTTATAATGTTGTTATGAAACAATTCTTTGATATCAAGATTTTTATTATCTAAATAAGGCTTAATTCCGCCCCCTAAAGAGCTTTTAAGAATCTTTATAATAGAAAAAATATTAGATTTACCAATTCCATTTTCACCTATAAAAACACTCAACCCCAGCATGTTATCTATTGTTAATTTGTGAAATGTTTTAAAATTATTAACTTCAATAGACAATAATTGCAATATTAATAAGTCCTTATTTATATATTAATAAATATTAGTAAGCAAACAACAAACAAATCCCAAAGCTAATTAATAAAGAAAAAAAACTTTCAAAAGAATCTATAATTAATACTGCTTTATTTTCATTAGAAAAAGACGAGAAATTTAAATTATTTATAAACAATAAAAATAATATGGACACAATGATAATAAAAAAGTTTTCTGGCAGCAAAAAAGATGTGTCTTTAACTATTAAAAAAATAAAAATACTTTTAAACAAAGAGTATGTTATTTGTAATTTATAATCATATACTATCTGGGAATCTTTATTTAAAGAAACCACATTAAACAATCTACCAAATAAAAATTTAGAGTACCAAAGAGTTTTAATCAAAACCTGAGCTATAGTTACTATCAAAATAATAAATATACTTAAAATCAATTTTTTTAAATCCAAGTTATCAAATAGTTAAATTTTAAAGCTAAAAGCTTAATTCACAATGTAATATATCATTATTTTATATATAAATCAAAAAATACTTGATTATAATCTTTTCATATTATATTATTGTTGTTATAAATTTTTGTAAATGCCGAATTAGCTCAGTTGGTAGAGCTACTGATTTGTAATCAGTGGGTCGGGAGTTCGAGTCTCTCATTCGGCACCATTTTTTATGGTATAATTTTTATCATAACAAAATAACCTAATGTCTAAGCATAAAAATAAAACATTGTTTGAAGCATCTTATAATCTTACTACAAATATTTTTGATTCTTATTCTATTTATTTAATAAAAATTATAGAGGATTGGAACAAAATTGTACCAAAAGCTTGGGAAAATACTTTTCCTATAAAAATACAATGGGAAAAAAATAATACTGCAATTTTATATGTTGCAACGCCTAATAAATATTTTCTAAACTTACTTACTTATGATGAACCTATTGTTATTAATAAAATAAATGAGTATTTTGGCTATAATTGTATTTCTAAAATTAAATTTAAGACTAATGCATAAATTCTGTTTTGATTTTATTTATTTTGTTGTATATAATGATAATTATAGTTATATAAGATAAGGTTTTATTGGTATGAAAAAAATAAAAATTTCATTATTTTTAATTGTTATAAGCTTAATCAGCTCACACATTACACTAAATGCAAAAAATTCACAATTTAAACGAATCTCATTAGGTGAAGATACTGCTAGTGTAATAATTTATGAATTTGCCTCTTTATCTTGTGTTCATTGTGCTAGGTTTAATTCTGAAGTAATAAGCTTAATTAATGAAAACTATGTAAAAAAAGGATTGGTAAAAATTATTTTTATTGATGTGCCTTTTGGATCAGATGCAAACCTTTTCGCTCATTCTTTGTTATATCAAACTAAAGATACAGAACAATTTATAAAATTATTAGACACTCTTTTTGCGAATCAACAAATATGGATGTCTGATTCAAATCCTCAACAAGCTGTATCAAGGTATGCAAGATTAGTTGGATTAAGCAATGAAAGTATTGACAAAGCTAAAGAAGATATTAATCTACAGAACTGGCTTAAAGAAGATTCAATGGCATTATTAAAACAACTAAATATACAAGGAACTCCTAGCTTAGTAATTGCTAAAAAAGGATCTCCTATTTCTTTCTCTAGTAATAAAAAATTAGAGGGTTACCAATCTTATGATGAAATAAAGGCTGTAATTAATGAATTCATTGAATAACAAATTAAACGAATTAGATGAAAAAATAGCTTTATATAATATAAAAAATAATAAATCTATTAATATTAAAAATAATAAATTTTATTCGTTTAAAATAGCTATGAATTGTGGTTTAGAAATTATAAGTGGTATAATTGTAGGATTAATTATAGGTTTTTCTTTAGATAAATTTTTTAATGTTAATTTTTTTTATTTAATATTTATTATTGTTGGATTTTTATCTGGAATATTAAATTTATATAGATATATAAAAACTATAAAGGATATTTAAATGAGTTTAAACTCCCCTATTGATCAATTTTTAATTAAAGATATTGGAAAAATAATCAACATAGGCAATATAAATTTATCATTTAATA
This sequence comes from Rickettsia typhi, assembly GCA_945888065.1. GTDB lineage: Bacteria > Pseudomonadota > Alphaproteobacteria > WRAU01 > Hepatincolaceae > CAMCZU01. The sequence goes on along the minus strand of CAMCZU010000014.1, from coordinate 340 downwards.
ATTCTTCTTTAGCTATGCTTATAGCATTTGTTTGCATTGTGTGTTTTTTTTATTTTGGAATAAGAAAAAAATCTATTATACCACACAGAATGCAAATGTTATCTGAAATGAGTTATGATTTTGTGCTTTCAATAACAAAAGAAAATATTCACGGGGATTTATATAAAAAAATATTTCCTTTTATATATTCTATATTTATGTTTTTTTTGTTTGGAAATCTTATTGGTCTAATACCTGGTTTTTTTGCTTTTACAAGCCAAATTGTGGTTACTTTATTTTTTGCAATTTTTGTTTTAATAATAGCTACTATAATTGGCATATATAAGCACGGAATTAAATT
>CAMCZU010000013.1 GCA_945888065.1 Rickettsia typhi | reverse complement strand
TTACCCATATATCTACCAATAGCAAATTCAGCTAATAAAATAGATATTCCAATAGAGAAACAAAAAAATAAATATATTACTAAAAAAGTTCCACCACCATTTTGAGCAACCAAGTAAGGTAGCCTCCAAATATTTCCTAAGCCAATAGCGGATCCAGCAGCAGCAAGTATAAATCCAATTTTAGAAGACCAATTGTTTGTGGTGTTATCCATTGTAATATCCTTTAAATTAATAAAATAATTATTAAAAAAAAATTATATATAAATTTTAAAAACAATGTCAATGAATTAATATTTTTTTATTGACTTTTTATAAGTTTTTTGTATAATTTACACAATTATTAAATAATTTTAATTGTATAAAAAATGAAAAATCAATATATATTGTTAGTGTTTAGTTATTTGGTTATTAATTTTGCAATGATTTTTTCTTGTAAAGCATATTATTCTAAATACTCAATTGCAGTTGATGAAACATATCCTTTATATAAAATTGTAGCTGAAGATGTTTGTAATGCTTTGAATAGAATAGATCCTAATTCTTGCACCATTGTTGATGTTAAAATTGATATAGCTCTTTATTTGTTAAGTAAAGAAGAAATCAATGTAGTATTTATGCCAGAAGATATAAGTTATTCATCTTATAATGGATTGGGCAAATATGAGTATGCTGGTGAAAGAAAAAATTTTGAAAAAATTGCAATGCTTTATATGGAAACCCTTGATTTAATAGTTCCTGTAGATTCTGAAATAAATGCTTTTGATGATTTAAAAAATAAAAAAGCAGACATTGTAGGCGATAGAACAGATGTATTGTTTAATGTTTTAAATACTACCAGAGCTAATCCAATAAAGGCTTTTGATTTAATAGGGGTTAAAAGTAAAAAATTATCTAATTTAGATTCTTCAATGCAAGATTTATGTGATAATAAATTAGACGGAGTTATGCTCTTATCAGAAAATGTAAATAAAAATATAGAGGCAATATTAAAAAAATGTAAGCTAAGGTTTGTAGAAATCAAGCCTGATTTTGTTGTAAATAAAAAGTATTCTTATTATTTTAATACAACTATTCCTTATAGTTTATACTCTGGTGATACTAAAGATAAAGATATAAAAACAGTTGGAGTTAATTCTTCTGTTTATGTTAAAAATGGTATGTCTAAACAAGACATACAAATATTGTTAGATGTTTTATATTTAAGCTTAAAAAAAATAAAGCCTATGTATCCTTATATATTCTTAACACATCAAGATGTGGTAAACAATATAAGGGATTATGAAAACAGGTCTTTAGAGCTTAATGTCACTTATCATAAACATTCACTTGCTTATCATAAACTTATGAAGCATTAGTTAATACATAATATATAAATATGTAAAAATCTTGCTTCATTAGAATAAACATTCAAGCTTATAATTGCTAATTCTTTGTTTAAACCCTTAATTAAAAAATTCAATTAAAGGTTGTTTTTTGTTGACATTTGTTTTTTATTGTAATATATTTGTTGTTAATTAGTATAAGTTTATTGAATATGGTTATGATTATTATGAAATATTTTACTATGATAATAGCTATGATTATAAGTTTTAATGTTTATTCTAATGAAACAAGATTTTTCACATATAAATATAAAATTGGTGTTTATAACAATAGATACACTCACAAAATTTTTGCAGAAGAATTGTGTAATGCTTTAAATGCAAATGAAGAAAATAGCTGTCTGCTAGTTTCTTATGATAGCTCACAAAATTTAATAGATATGTTAGCACAAGATAAAATAAATTTACTATTTAATCAAGATGATGTTGTTAGCAATAGCTATAACAAATCAAATTTAAAAAAAATCATAATGACACATAAAGAAACATTAAATGTTGTAGTTCCTTTTAATAGTAAATTTGTTGATATATCTGATTTAAAATCTAAAAAAATTGCTATAGCTAGAAATGAATCAAAGCTTTTATTTAATGCTAGGCTTTCTTTGTTGTTAAATCAATGGAGGTTTGATGATATAGATAAGATTGTTTATGTTAAAAATATACCAGAAGCATTAAATAAAATTTGTAAAAGAGAGGTTGATGTTATTGTTGTTGTGTCTTCAAATCCTAACTCTATGTTAAAAGAATATATATCAAAATGTGATTTGAAATTTATTGATACAATTAGTAATGACTTTTTTTTAACTAAAAGATATCCTTATTATTATATGATGAAACATAACTCTCGCTTTTATGATGACACACTAAAAGATGTAAAAACTATAGGTGTAAATTCTATATTGATTACAAACGACTTAATGTCTAATGATGATGCGTCTTATTTGTTAAGTGTGTTTTTAAAAGTATTTAACAATGTAAAACAAAATAATAATAAATTAATTTTAGCTTATAATACAGAAATTAAATATGATATTAAAAATAATAAAACAATACCTTATCATAATGGTGCATTGATGTATTATAAAAATAATTTTATAATTGATTAATTTGTTATTAAGTTTAATATTGTGTTAATAAATAACATTATATATAATAATATAATGTAAAATTTAAATATTATGAGGTTAAATATGCTTAAAATTTTATTTTTGTTATTTTCTTGCTTTGTTTCTGTTAATGCTATTGCAAGTAAATTTGTTATAGCAACGGCTATTGAGGGTGGTTTATATGCAAGAATAGGTGGTTTGCTTTGTGCACAGCTTAATTCTGATAATAAGAATAGTTGTGATCTTGTTTATAGTTCTGGTTCTGGAGATAATATAAATTTGTTAAGTAAAAATCAAATTAATGTGTTTTTTGCACAAGAAGATGTTTTGTATAATGCTTATAATGGGTTGTCTGACTTTTATTCTAAAGGTAAGCAATCTGGTTTGCGTAAAATTATACCCTTATATCCTGAAACTTTAAATGTTATAGTATCTAAAGATAGCACCATTGATAGCGTTTCTGATTTAAAATCTAAAAATATAAGAATATTGGGTTCTAGGTCTGGTTCATTGTTTACAGCAAGAATATATGTAGATTTAAACCAATGGGGTACAGATGATTATAAAAATGTTACATATTCAAAAGACTACGATGATTCTTTTAATGATTTGTGTGGAGATTCACTAGATGCAGTTGTTGTTGTATCTGGTAATGTTAGCCCTATTATTCAAAAATATGTAAAACAATGTAATCTTAAATTTATTTCTGTTGAAGGTATGAGTTTTGTTTTAACTAAAAGATATCCTTATTATTTTAAAGCAAATATTCCTGCTTCTTTGTATGATAGCTCTTTAGAAAATGTTAAAAGTTATGGGGTGTATGCGTTTTTAGCTACAACTTATACTTTATCAAATGAAGATATGAAAACAATAATTGATGCCTATATTAAAATACTACCTCAACTTGTGAAAGATAATCCTAATTTAGATATTAATAATAAAAGCTTTGTAAATGATGATTTTAAAAATAATCGTGACGGGGTTCCATATCATAATTTTGCAATTGGTTATTATAAATCTATTGGATTAATAAAGTAATTTATGATATTAATATTATAAATTTTAAATGTAATGATATAATTTATATTTAAAATAATATTAATAACATAAATTAAAAACTTATTAATGAAGCAAAGATTAATTTTTATTCCTGCATTAATGTGTGATTTTAGGTTGTATAATCATCAGATTAGTGCATTGAATAAGTATTTTGATATTGATGTTATTTGTTTTAATAATGTTGATAATATAAACAATGCAGTTGAATACTTGTTTAATAAATTGTTTATATATAATAAAAATAAAATTATTTTAGCTGGTATGTCTATGGGTGGATATATTGCTATGTCTTTTGTAGCAAAATATCCTAATCAAGTAGAAAAGTTATGTTTATTAAATACAACATATGTTGAAGATTCTTTAGAAAAGAAAAATATACGTTTAAGCCAAATAGCTGAAGCAAAACAAGTGTCAGATGATAATTTTATAGGAATTAATAATAATATTATAGATTCTTATATATATAATAAAAATCAAGATAACAAAGATTTGATTGTAAGTATGGTTAAATCTTTAGGAAGACAAAGCTTTATTAATCAGCAACATTTAATTTTAAGCAAACCATCTTATGAAAATACTTTAATTGATTTAAAAATTCCAACTTTAATTATTGGTGGAATGGAAGATTTAATAACTAAAGTAGATGTTCAAATTAAAATGCATACATTATGTAAAACATCAAAATTAGCTTTGATTGATAAATGTGGTCATTTAAGCACTTTAGATCAACCGCAACAAATTAACAATGAATTATTAAACTGGTTAATATAAATGAATATAGTTGTAATATTGTTTCGGATAGTGTTATTTATAGGAATTATATTTTTAAGTAATTGTTATAGCCCATCAAAAGAATATATAGAAAAACAGGCTAGATTAACAAGTTTTTATCAACAAATACAAAGCTATTGTCAAATTGATTTAAACAATGATTTAGACTGGCATATAGCTACTATTTATTACCAAAACAATGAATATATTTTAAAAGACATAGATAAACAAATCTTAGATAAGTTGATTTCTTTACAAGCTAAATGTAATAAAAATATTTTATTAATTGCTAATGTTAGTGATTTTGAATATCTAGGAGGTGCTGAAAAAGCTTTAAAATTATCACAAAATCGGGCTAATAGTGTTTATCAATATTTAGTTAAAAATAAAGTTGATAAGTCATATATATATATATTGTCTTGTAGTAATTTAGCTAAAAGAAAATTAAATGAATTTGAAGAAAATGATTCTGATATTATCAATAACAATATTCATAAATATAATGATATAAATCAATTTGTAGAAATTATTTTTTTAAATACATCGCCTGATTTACATAAAGATGATTGTTTTAAAAATAAGCTATCAATTAATAAAGATATTTAATAAGAAAGTAATATGAATATTTTAAAAAATTTATCAATTAATCATAATAAATGGATAAAACAAGATTCTAATGACACAGAAATACATCAAATAAAAAAAATTTATAATTTAGATACAATAACTGCTACTATTCTTGCAAATCGTAAGATTGTTTTGCAAGATATTTCTGCATTTTTAGATCCAAAATTAAAGCAATTAATGCCAAATCCATCTGTGTTAAAAGATATGGATGTTGCTTGTGAGAGGTTGTTTTATCATTTGTCTAAAAATAGTAAAATTATGATTTTTGGAGATTATGATGTAGATGGTATAACATCTGTTGCTATTTTATATAAATATTTGTCTACTTTGAGTAATAACTTAATAACTTTTTTACCCAATAGATATAAACACGGCTATGGGTTGTCTATGCTTTGTATTGATGAAGTCATTAATGCAAAGCCTGAATTAGTTATTTTATTAGATAATGGAAGTTCTTCTGTTATAGAAATTGAAAAGCTTATAGAACACAAAATAGATTCAATTATCATAGATCATCATAGTGTTGATGGTAAATTACCAAGAGCAAATGCTTTTATTAACCCAAAAAGACTTGATGATACCTCGCAATTAGATTATCTATGCACAGCAGGATTAGTATTTATGTTTGTGGTTGCTTTTAATAGAATGCTAGAGCAAAAAAATTTTTTTAACAATGAGATTAAAAAAATTGATATTATGGTGTTTTTAGATTTAGTTGCTTTGGGAAGTGTGTGTGATATGGTTCCTTTAGTTAAATTAAATAGGGCATATGTATTTCAGGGAATTAAGTTAATGCAAAAAAGGCAAAATATTCCCTTAAAAATTCTTTATGATGTCCTTAAAATAAATAAGCCAATTGATTATGAAGTGTTAGGTTATTTGATAGGACCTTTAATTAATTGCGGTGGTAGAATGGGAAAAAGCGATTTACCTTTAAAATTGCTATTAACTAATGATGAAAATGAAGCAACTATATTAAGTGAAAAGCTTATAGAGTTAAATCAAAATAGACAAAAAGAAGAATCTAAAGTAGTTAATTTAGCTATAGATCAAATTTTAGATCAACAAAATAGTGGAGATTTTATTTTTGCAGGCAGTGATAGCTTTTTATCTGGTGTTATAGGAATTGTAGCAGGTAGGATAAAAGAAATTTATAACAAGCCTGTATGTATTTATAGTATTGATAAAAATACTGGTATTTGCAGTGCATCTGGAAGAAGTATTGAAGGAATTGATTTAGGTAATATTATTATTTCAGCAAAAAATTCAGGTTTGCTAATAAAAGGTGGCGGACATACTCAGGCAGTAGGTTTTAGTTTTTATTTAAATAAATTAAACGAAGTAGAAAGCTTTATTAATAAAAAAATTTCATATTTATTAAAAAATAATAATATAGAGGAAAAAAATTTAATTGTAGATTCTGTAATACCCATTAATTCTGTTAATCAATTTTTAGCAGATAAAATACAGCTTTTATCACCATTTGGAATGAATTTTAAAGAGCCTTTGTTTATGCTATCTTGTGTAAAGATATCTAATGTAAAACAAATAGGAGCTAACAAAAATCATTTGCAATTAGATGTAAGTGATGGCTTTAAATATAAAATTAAAAGTTTTTGCTATAAATCTTTACCAGGTAATTTAGGAGATGTTTTATTAAAAAAAAACAATGAGTTTGTTCATTTAGTGGTTAATATTAAATCAAATTTTTATCAAGGTAAAAACTATGTAAATTTAGTTATTGTAGATATAGCTGAATTATAATTATTAAAATTAAACTTGCATTTAAAGAAAATATTGTTATTATTATATAGATTATGTTTTTATGTAGTCTATTGACCCCATCGTCTAGTGGTTAGGACAATGGCCTTTCACGCCGTAAGCACGGGTTCGAGTCCCGTTGGGGTCACCATCTTTTATATTTCTGTTATATTATTTATCATATATTTAATTATATATTGAATTATGTTTTTATTATGTTGTATAATAAATGCTATTAATTAATTCATTTTATTATGAGGTAAACAAATGAAGAAAACGAATTCTAATAACCAAGATTCTTTATCATCAGAGGCATATGGTGGTGTAGATGGTTCTAAATATAAGCCTTTTGTAAATCCTTTAAATAATTTATCTCAGGGTTCAATTAAAGCAATTTTAATAGGAATTTTATTAGCAATTTTGTTTGCTGCATCTAATACATATTTGGGTTTAACTGCAGGTATGACTGTAGCAGGTGGTATTCCTGGTGCTATTTTAGGAACTGGTATGTTGTATGCATTATTTAGAAAAAAATCTATTTTAGAAGGTAATGTTATTCAATCTATGAGTTCAGGTGGAGAAAGCATTTCTTCAGGTGTGATTTTTGTATTACCAGCGATTATTTTAATTGGGGGAAATATTAACCCTCTAGAAGCATTAATATATTCAACCATAGGGGTTATTTTAGCAGTTTTTGTAATTATTTTAGTAAGAAAATATCTTATTATTCAATCTCACGGAGAGTTAATTTATCCAGAATCTATGGCAATTAGCGAAGTATTAGTTAGTTCAAACTCTGAATCATCAGGAAAGATGAAAAAGCTACTTGCAGGAGCTAGTATAGCTGGTATTTTTAAAATATTAGGTTCAGATGCATTAAATTTTTTTAATTCCTATCCTACTAAAATATTTGCAACCTTTAAAGCACAATTTGGCATAGGATTATCACCAGCTTTAATAGGGGTAGGCTATATAATTGGTATAGAAGTTGCTTTTGCAATGTTAGCAGGAGCTATTTTAGCAAGTTTTGTATTAGTTCCTTTATTTGGATTTTTTGGAGATCTATCAACTAAATTAATTGTGTTTCCATCTTTGGTGCCAATATCAGAAATGTCTCCTGGGGCTATTGCTTCAAAATACATTAGATATATTGGTGCAGGTGCAATTGCAACAGGTGCAGTAATTAATATTGTAAAAGTTATACCTACTATTATTAGTGCAGTTAAGCAAACTTTTGGTAATGTATCAATTTCTACAACATCTTCTTACAATGAAGATGTATCTATGAAAATTTTGGGATTATTAGTGCTAGTATCATTTGTTATAATTTCTATAATACCTAATAATTTGTTATTTGGTATTATAGTTGCAACGTTGACTATTATGTGTGCATTTTTATTTGCAGTTGTTGGATCAAGAATGACAGGAATAGTAGGAACCTCTAATTTGCCTGTGTCTGGTATGACAATTGCATCTTTGTTAGTTATTACACCAGTTTTTGCATTGTTTGGTTATACAAATATTAGTGCTATGGGGTTAGTTTTGCTTTGTGGAACTACTATTGTTGTTGCAATTGCATTGTCTGGTGGCTTTGCACAATCTTTAAAAGTAAGCTTTATTTTGGGTGCTAAAACTAAAATTGTGCAAAAAGCATTTATTATAGCATCTTGTTTTGGGGTAGTTGTTGTAGTTTCTTTAATTATGATTTTAGATAAAGTATATGGTTTTAAATCTGATAATACTATCTTAATTGCACCACAAGCAAATTTAATGGCTCTTATAGTAAAAGGGATTTTAAATGGAGAATTGCCTTGGGTATTTATATCTTGCGGAGTATTTATAGCTATTATGTTGGCTATTTTAAGGCTTCCTGTTATGTCTGTTGCTATTGGTTTTTATTTACCTCTTACAACCGTTCTAGCAATAGTATGTGGTGGAATTTTAAGATGGTTGATTGAAAAAAAATATAAAAATGTAGAAGAATCATTTAAAGAAAATCAAATAAACAATGGTGTAATAATTGCCTCAGGATTAATAGCAGGAGAAGCAATAGTAGGTTTAATAGTTGCTATTGTTGCTTTAATTATAGGTGATATAGATAAAATTACTTCATTTGGTATGCAATTTATATCTTCTGACATTGTAAATTCTATGTTGTTAGGGTTTATAATTTTATTCTTATTTTTATTGTTTGTATATAAAATGATGACAAAAGTAGATAAAGTAAAATAATAAGGATTATATATTGAAATGAATAATATTTTAAAAGATATTGAACCAAAAGATGTTTGGCATTGGTTTTATGAAATTTCTCAAATACCAAGGGGAACCTTTAAAGAACAAAAAATTCTTGCATATCTTATTAATTTTGCAAAAGCAAAAAATTTACAATATATTCAAGACAAAGCTGGTAATATTTTAATTTATAAACAAAAACAACATACTAATTCTTCTAAAATTGTATGTTTACAAGCTCATTGTGATATGGTGTGGAATAAATCAAGCAGTAGTAATTTTGATTTTGAAACATCTGCTATAGAATTTGTATTAAATGAAGATACATTAAAAGCTAATAATACTACCTTAGGTGCAGATAATGGGGTTGGATTAGCAACTATTTTAGCTATTTTAGATTCTAAAGATATTATTCATTGCGATTTAGAAGCATTAATTACTGTATCTGAAGAAGTAGGTTTGACTGGGGCATCTAATTTAGATTTGCCTCTTAAATCTAGTTATTTAATTAATTTAGATAGCGAAGAAGATAATGTAATTACAATTGGTAGTGCAGGAGCTTGTGATTTAGATGTATCTTGTAATTATAATAGCCTTGTAGTTAAACAATCTATGCAACTTTATGAGCTGAAAATAGATAATTTAAAAAGTGGGCACTCTGGAGTAGACATTCATAAAAACAGAGCAAATGCAATTAAAATTCTAGCAAGAATCTTATATATTTTAAATAAAAATTTAACAATTGAATTATGTGAAATTCAAGGTGGAACTGCAAGAAACATTATACCACTTTGTGCTTGGGCTAATTTTTTTATTGAGGAATCTTCTTTAGATAAAATTAATTTATTGATTAATAATTTATTTAATAATATTAAAAAAGAATACGAAGTTGAAGAGCTTTTTATGAGTATGTCTTTTAGTAAAATTACTGAAAATAATCATCATAAAGCTATGGATAAAAAATTCCAAAATAATTTACTAAGGGTATTAAATGCAACATTTAGTGGAGTATTTAAGTTAAATCAGTATACAAAAAAAGTAGAAACATCTGGAAATTTAGCATCTTGTATTTGCAAAGATAATACTTTAGAAATTAAAACACTATTGAGGTCATCTAGTGAATCTTCATTAATTGATATTAAGCATAATGTTCTTAGTGTTTTTGAATTATTAGCAGACAATATAAAAATATCACAAGATGGATACAAACCTTGGGAGCCTAATTATAATTCTTTTTTAACAAAACTAGCTTCAAATGTTTATGAAAATACTTTTAAAGAAAAACCTATTGTTGAAGATGTTCACGCAGGGTTAGAGCCATCTATGATTGATAAGCAAAACAAGTTAGATAAAATATCTATTGGACCAAATATTTTTGACCCACACTCTCCGAATGAAAGTATTGGTATTGCATCTACTCAAAAATTTTATATATTTTTAAAACAGATTTTAAAAGAACTAGCAAAATAGTTAACAATTTCTAACATATATAGTTAGTAGTTTGATTTATTTTATTGTATAATATGTAATGTATAAATTATTAAAAAAAGAGGTTATAGATGATAAAGTTTTTTTATGCAAATACTCCAAATGTTATCAAGGTGTTAATATTATTTAAAGAATTGAATTTAAAATATAGTTTAATACCTATTAATGTAATGAAAGGAGTAAATAAATATAAGGCATTTTCTGATTTATTTCCATATGCTAAAGTTCCTGCTGTAATAGATGGAGATTTTAAATTATATGAAAGCTCGGCAATTTTGTTGCATTATGGAAATCAATATTCTAAATTTGTGTTTCAAAACAATCCAAAGCTGAATGCTGAAATGATGGCATCTATGTTTTGGTTAGAATCAGATTTATTAGCATCATTATCTACAAAATTTATAATAGCTAAAGATTTACCACATAATACCTCAACAGATTTATTAAAAATTATAGATGAAAGAGTAGAAAAAAATTTATATATTGTAAATTTAAAACTTGAAGGTAATCATTATTTAATAAGTAATACTTATTCTGTTGCAGATATAGAGGCTTTTTCTTTAATTAATGCAATGCATAAACGTGCTCCACTAGATGGTAATAAATATCCTAATATTATAAGATGGTTAAATGTTATAAATCAAAGGGAAGCAGTAATAAGTGCTTTTGAAGAAGCAAATCAATTTAATTGGGAAGTTGCACTTTCTGAAGATGAATTAATTGAGCTAATTAAAGCTTAAGGTATTTGTTTTTTTATATTGTTTAATAAAAGTAGCTTAGTAAATTTTTTTATTAATCTAGTATTCTTTTATAGCTTTGTTTAATTGTTCTATATGGAGTTTTATCTTTTCATTTTTACTATTTATAATATGATCAATTATAGTATAGCAATATTTGTTTTTTTGTTCTGGTGTGACTTCTGGATCAACAATATGGGATAGATAGTTTACTAATGTTGCATCTTCGATTTTTATCTTGACACATAAAGATGTTGTATCTATTGATTCGTATCTTGGGTAAATATATAAACCTAGCTCTTCAATAAAATCTCTTACTTTTGGTCGATCAATATCAGTTGTTCCAGCCTTGTATTGTGTATGAAAATCTATTAGTTTTTTATATAGATCAATATATTCTACTAAAGGAGATCTCCATTTGTTTTTAATATTAGATAATTTTATATTTTTATCTACAAAATTTAATACATAAAATAATATTTGAGATTTTTTTTCTGATTCTGTTAACTCTTTTTTTTCTAACTTTTCTAACTCTTCTAACTCTTTTTTAAATATAATTGTATTTAATCTACAAATAAAATGATCATTATGAGAAAAGATAAAAACTTGATGATTTATATTTTGTATATTATCTCTTAGTATTAGTACTATTTTTTCTAGATAATCTACATCTAAAGAGCAATGTGGGTCGTCTATTACAATTATTTTATTACTATCTTTTATGTTAGAATTTTTTACTAAAGCAATAAAATAACAGAATAAAATTATATTTTTTTGTCCTTCACTAAGTTTGTTAATATCAAATAGTTTATTGTCTTTTTTTAATATAATTTTTTTATCCTCTAATTCAAGAGATATTCCTAAGTTTTCACCAATTAATTCGTTAGTCTTTTTAATATATTGATTTTTAAACTCATTAATTTCTTGTTGTTTTGTTTTTTCAATGTCTTTTATATTTACACGTTTTTTATCAATATAACTATTAATGTTCTCTCTTAGGTTATTACATTTTTTGTAATATTTAATATTTTTATGCAAATAGTGATGTTTTATAGATTGTATATACTCATTTTTATTTGTTTCTCTATCCTTTAATTGATTATTGTGTGTCTCAATGATATTATTTAATTTTTCAATATTATTGTTATAAGTATCTTTTATGCGTTCAAATGATTTTGCTTTTTCATTATAATTATTTATATTATTTACATTATCATTGCTAGATTGAATTGAATTAAACTTATCTTTTGCTATTTCTTTTATATTATTTATTAGAGCTTTTATGCTATCATAAAATGTATTTAAAGCTGGTTTAATTTCTTTTTCAAAATTTGTATTATCATCATTGATTATAAAAGTAAAGCTTTTAGATATAAATTCATTATTTTTATACAATTCAGTATTAATACTATTAATACTATTATTTATATCATTATATATGGTTTCTACTTTTTTATATTCATCATTAAAGTGTTGCTGTAAAATTTTAAAAAAATTATTAAAGTTAGTAGGTGGTTGATTTTCTTTAATAATGGTTGTTGTTTCACAAAAAGGGCATGCATTTTGATTAGTATTATTAATCATAGTATCATACATAGTAGAAACCCAACTATTTAGGTTAGAATCTTTGGTTAATCTATCTATTGCGTTTGTTTTAATTTGCTTATAATCAACTAATGTTTTTAATTTTTTTAATATTTCTGTTGTGTTTTCTATTAATCTGCTTTGTACTAATTTATTTATATTTTTATATTCATTTTTATAGTTTTTTAAAAAATCACTCTTTTGTGTTAAATCATTATCAGATAATGAATGTTTATTATCTAGTTGATATTTGTTTAAATCTTCTTTTAAGTTTGTGATATTATATTGACTTCTGGTAAGCTGATTACCACATTGTGATATAATATTGTCGTGTATTTTTTCTTTTATACAGATTTCTAATTTTTTTTCAAGCCCAGTTTTTTTACTATCCCATCTTTTTATTTGTTGATTTAAATTTTCTATTTGTGCTTGTTGTTTTATGTTAGATTTTGATATGCTAATATAGTTATCTTTTATAGCTTTATCAACTTTACTAAAAATAAGGTTTTCATCTATAAAATCTCTATTAAATACAAAAATATTTTCGTGAGGGATATCATTTGATAAGATAATATCTTTATAATCTTCTACTTCTCCTTTAATATCTTTGTCTCTTTGAGTGTTTCTGCTAGAGTATGAGTTAATTAATCTAGAAATAGAGCTTTTACCACTTCCATTTAATCCAAAAATTATATTATAACTTTGGCTAAAAGCTTCATTTTGTGTAAAGGTTATATTTTCGTCATCAGTAAATTTTAGTGATTTAATTTTTTTTATATACATCTTAAAGATTATTATTAATAATTTTACTTGATAACTAATTATATCATAAGTTATCAATTTAATAATATATTTTTTTAAAATAAAAAAGGGAGAAAGTATTTAAACTTCTCCCTTTTGACTTAGCTAAAAATTAAACACAATTTTTTAAAATGTTATAAACATCTTTTTCATTTAATTGTTTAAAGCTACCAATGTAGCCTCTGTTTTTATAAAAAGTTGGAGCAAATGTAGATTGTGTCATTTCATTTAATTTTGAATCATTAATGTTAATTTCACTAAGTTTTGCTGGCATATTGATAGATTTAAAGAAATCTTTAGTAGCTTGAATTACCATTAAAGCTATTTCTTTATCTGATTTATTTTTTGTATCTAAATCAAATATAATACTCAATGGTTTAAATCTATAAGCATTTTTATCATCTAGCACATATTCCATCCAATGTGGAGTAATAATTGCTAAGCCTACTGCGTGGGTTATATCATAATGTGCTGAAATAGCATGTTCAATTGCATGAGTTGCCCAATCACCAGTTTTTCCTGCTCCACTAATATAATTTAGTGCCATAGTTGCTCCCCACATTAAAGTTGAATGAGAATGATAATCTGTAGGGTTATCTATAGCTGTTTTTGCAACTTGTTTTAAAGATTTCATAATACCAATTAAAATATTATCACTTACAAGTGAGCTATCTTCATAAGAGAAAAATTGTTCAAAACAATGGGACATAGCATCTGAAATACCTGCAGAAATTTGGTGTTTTGGAACAGAATATGTATAACTTGGATCTAAAATTGAAAAAATTGGATGAGTAAAAGAAGAAAATAAAGCAAGTTTTTCATTTGTTGTTAAATTACTAATTACTCCACCATTATTCATTTCACTACCTGTTGCAGATAGTGTTAATACAACTCCAATTGGAATTGCTTTTGAAATTAAATAGCAAGTTCCATTTTTAATTTCTTGCCAAAAATCATTACCTTCATAATATCTATATAATGCAATACCTTTAGAGCAATCTACAACAGATCCACCACCAACTGCTAAAATTAAATCCACATTTTGTGCTTTACATAAGTTTCCTGCTTCAATTACACTTTCTATTCTTGGGTTAGGATCAATCCCTGAATATTCAATAAAGTCAATTTTATGAGATTTAAGTTGATTAACAACAGCATCATAAATACCATTTTTTTTAATGCTAGAATGCCCGTATGTAATTAAAATTTTTTTAAAACCACGATTTAAAATTTCTGTTCCTAAATTTTCTATTTGATTTAATCCAAATAAAATTTTAGTAGGAGAAGACCATACAAATTTTTCCATAACTATACCTCTTTGTTTATGTTATTATTGTATTTTAGCAATATATTTAAAAATTAAAATAGATTGCTAAAATAATTTATTAAGCAAATTATTTATTATTTTGCTTATTAAATTCTTTAAATTTTTCCGTGTGCAGTGTTTTCTTTAACAGTTGCATAAGATATTTCTACTAATTCTACTAATTGTTGAAATTCTGTTAAATTGTTTGCTCCAACATAGGTAAATGAGCTTCTTATTCCACCTTGTATATTATTTAATACATTTTTTAAGCTACCTTTATATGATATCAAAAAACTATCTCCTTCATATGTTCTCCATTGAGCTTGTTTGCCTTGTGCTTCATAAGATTCTTGAGATGCGGACCCTCTATATTTTTTATAATTTCCATTAATTATTTCTCCGGGGCTTTCATCGCATCCTGCTAACATTGATCCCAACATAACCGCTTTAGCACCTACAGCAAGAGCTTTGGCAATGTCTCCTGGGTATCTACAACCACCATCTGAAATAATATTACTTTTTGGATTAAGTTTTACACTATCAATAATAGAAGAAAGTTGAGGAATACCACAACCAGTTTGTATTCTAGTAAGGCACGCAGCACCTCCGCCAATGCCAACTTTAAATGCAAGTGGTTCAGAACTACATAATTCTCTAAATTGTAAAATACTTTCACCAGTTGCAAAATTACCTACAATAATATCAATATCTTTATATTTTTTCTTAATATTGTTATATTGTTCTACTACAGATAATTGTGCCCCGTGTGCTACATCTATACATATTATTTTTGCATCATTTTCAATTAAAGAAAATGCTCTTTCTAATTCGTATTCTCCAAGCCCAACAGATACAATAGCATTGCAATTTGCTTGTTTTAATTGTTTAAATTCTAAGATGTTTTCTTCTATAGATAAAAACCTATGTAAACAAGATATTCCACCCTCTAAATACATAACTTTTGCAACATCTCCATTAGTTACAGTATCCATATTAGCTGATATAATTGGAAGTTTTAAATGTAGGGATCCAATTTTTGAATCTATTGAAACATCTTTTCTGGATTGTATTTTTGAAAATTTAGGTTTAATTAAAACATCATCAAAAGTAAGGAATTTTTCCATATTAATTATTTCACTCTTTGTTATATATAAATTGATATAATATGTAATGAAAAAACTAATTTACATTACATATTATTATAGTATGGATTATTAATAATTTCAAATTAATTAATTGAACTTTATTGTATATAGTAGTAATCTTATTTATTAGAATTAATTTATTTTGTATAAAAATTATTTTATTTAAATATGATAAAAAAAAATTTCTTACTATTGTTTTTATTTGTTGCTTTGTTTTCTTGCACCTCTTTTGAGGTATATAATAAAGATAAATATAATCAAAAATCTCCTTATTATACACAAGAATATGGGAACATTAATATTAATGTAGTGATATGTGGAGAGTTTTTTGCATCAAGGGTTGAAATGGATTACAAGGCACATTATATTTGCTCTTCTGTAAATAAAGAAGCTTACTTACTTAAAGTTTCTATGTTTAAATATTGCTATCTTTTTAAGCCACTTGATAATATATATGAATGTGTATAAAATTAATTATGTATAATATAACAAGAGTTTAATAAAAATGGTTTTAAAAATTACATCTGATTGCACTAATTGTGTTGCTTGTGAAACTGAATGCCCTAATAATGCTATTTCACAAGGTGATGATATTTTTGTTATAGATCCAGACCTTTGCACAGAATGTATAGGATCTTACGATGAAAGTCAATGTATAGCCGTATGCCCTGCAGATAGTATTATTAAAGATTTATCTATTATTGATACTCCTGAAGAGCTTTTAGCAAAACATAATAAAATTCATAAAAAATAATTAATTGAGGATTAAATTTTAATGCAAACAATTTATTTAAAAGATTATAAAGATCCAACTTTTACAATTTCTCATACAGAGCTATTTTTTGAAGTGTTATCTGATAAAATTATTGTATCTTCTAAGCTAAAATTACTAAAACATAATAATGATACAACAAATTTAATTTTAAATGGTGAAGATTTAAAAACTCTAAGCATAGCCTTAAATAGCAAAGTTTTAGATGAATCACAATATAAAATAGCAGATAATTTATTACAAATTTTTAATGTAAATAATGATGATATTATAGAAATCAAGGTAGAAATTAATCCATTTAGCAATACAAAATTAATGGGTATTTATAAAAGTAATAGTTGTCTTTGTTCTCAATGCGAACCAGAGGGATTTAGAAGAATTACTTGGTATATAGATACACCTAATAATATGTCTTTATGGAAGGTATCTATTTTAAGCAATGAGAGCGATTATGAATATGTATTGAGTAATGGTAATTTAATACATAGTGAAATTAAAGATGGTAAAAAATTATCTGTATTTGAAGATCCCTTTGCAAAACCATCATATTTATTTGCATTTGTAGCAGGTAATTTTGATGTTGTAAAAGATGTATTTATTACAAAATCTAATAAAAAAGTAGATACTGCAGTTTATGTAGAAAAAGGTAAGGCAGATCAAGCACATTTTGCACTTTCAAGTTTACATAAATCTATGAAATGGGATGAAGATACTTATAACTTAGAATACGACTTAAATGTATTTTCTATTGTTGCCGTTGATGATTTTAACTTTGGAGCAATGGAAAATAAAAGTTTAAATATTTTTAATTCTGCTTATGTGTTGGCAAATCCATATATTGCAACAGATGATGATTATTTTAATATAGAATCAATTGTTGCACATGAATATTTTCATAATTTTACAGGAGACAGAATAACTTGTAAAAATTGGTTTCAATTAACTCTAAAAGAAGGATTAACCGTATTTAGGGACCATAAATTTTCTCAAGATCTACACAATAAAGATATTGTTAGAATTTCTGAGGTAGAAAAGCTAAGGAATTATCAATTCCCTGAAGATGCAGGTCCACTTGCCCATCCAATTCGTCCACTTAGCTATATTGAAATGAATAATTTTTATACTACAACAGTTTATGAAAAAGGCTCTGAAGTTATTAGAATGATAGAAACTATCATAGGGGAAGAAAATTTTAAAAAAGGTATAGATATTTATTTTGAAAATTTTGACGGACAAGCAGTAGAGTGTGAAGATTTTGTATGGTCTATGGAAAAAGCTTCTCAAATATCTTTAGAGCATTTTAAAAAATGGTATTTATATTCAGGCACTCCAAATTTAAAAGTGCAAACAAGCTATGATTCATTAAATCAAACATACACAATTAAATTGCACCAAATTAATTTACCAACAGCAGATCAAACAAAAAAAGAACCACTAAGTTTACCACTAAGCTTTGCATTAATCTCTAATGAGGGTGAAAAACTACAAAATGAAACAACTTTTATTTTGCAAAAAGAATTTGATGAAATTATTTGTAAAAATATTAAAAAAGAACCTATTTTATCTATTAATAGAGGGTTTTCTGCTCCAATTATTTTACAAATAGAACAAAGCGATGCAGATTTAATAAGCTTAATAAAGCACGATGATGATGGCTTTATACAATATGAAGCTATGCAAACTTATATAAAAAAATATATAAAAAAATGGGTAGACCTAACTATTTTAGGTAAAAATATTGATGAAGTTGAACTAAAAAATATTGTATCTATTTATAAAGATATTTTAAAAGATTATCAAAAAAACCCTCATATGACATCTTATTTACTAAGGCTTCCATCTTTAGCAAATTTTGAAGATGTTTACAGAGTAGATTTTCCACTAGAAGAAATTTATAAAGTAATAGAAATTTTAGAGGTAGAAATATCTAAAACATATAAAAATGATTTTATAGATATTTTAAATAATTTATTTGATATTGAAGATGAATTTTCTGCAAATCAAATAGCAAAAAGATCTCTTAAAAATAAAGCATTATCTTACTTATTAAAAGCAGATGATAATACTACAATAGATATTGCTAAAAATTATTATAATAATACAAAATCTATGACAAAACGCATAGGCGTATTGGTTGCTTTATGTAAAAACCTTCATAAGCTTGAGGTAGCAAAACAAATTTATAGTGATTTTTATGAGGAATATAAAGATTATAGCAATGTATTAAATAAATGGTTTTCACTAAAATCTAGTTGTAATGATGATAATATTTTAGATGTAATAAGATCTTTAATGCAATTAGATACTTTTTCGTTCCAAAACCCAAATAAGGTAAGGGCAACAATAGGAGCATTTGCAGGTAATGCATTGCAATTTCATAAATTAGATGGTAGTGGCTATAAATTTTTACAAGATATGATTATTAAAATGGACTCAATTAATCCATCTATTTCTTCATCATTAGCAAAAATATTTTCTAAAATTAAGCATCATAAAAAAGTGCGTCAACAATTGATACATAATGCTATAGATAATATTTTATCTCAAAAAATTTCTAAGGGATTGTTCGAAATATTATCTAAAATTAAACAAAGTGGAGCAAATTAAAAAATGAAAAAACAAATTAAAAAAGCAGTTTTTCCAGTTGCAGGATTAGGAACAAGATTTTTACCAGCAACAAAGGTTATGCCAAAAGAAATGATGCCAATTTTTAACAAACCAATAGTTCAATATGCGGTTGAAGAGGCAATGGACGCAGGAATTGAAGAATTTATTTTTGTAACAGGTCGTGGCAAAGTAATTATAGAAGATCATTTTGATATTTCTTATGAGCTTGAATCTCATTTAGATAAAAATAATAAATCAGCATATAAAGATATGATAACACAAGGGATACCAAAGCCAGGTAAAGCATTTTTCACAAGGCAACAATATCCACTTGGCTTGGGGCACGCAATTTTTTGTGCAAGGGCTCTGTTAAATAATGAACCTTTTGCTGTGTTGCTTCCAGATGAATATTTGCATTCAAGCCCATCTTGTTTAAAATCTATGATAGATTTATATAACTCTAGTGAGTATGAAATGATACTAGCAACACAAGAGGTAGAGTGGAGTCGTGTATCTTCTTATGGAATTTTAGATACAAAAGCAAACAAGCTAAAAAATCATCTTATAGGGGTAGAAGATATTGTAGAAAAACCATCTTCAAATGAGGCACCATCTAATTATGCAGTAATTGGTAGGTATATTTTACAACCATCAATTTTTGATTATTTAGAAAAAGAACATAAAGGAGTAGGGGGAGAAATCCAACTAACAGACTCAATAGCAAAAGCTATTACATCTCATAAAACCGCAGGATATTTATATAGTGGAAAACGCTTTGATTGTGGAAATCCCCTAGGATTACTAGAGGCATCAATAGAGGTAGCACTAGAAGATAAAAAAATCGCCGACAAAGTTTTAGCAATGCTAAAATCTAAGGTTAAGTAAGGGTAGTTGTTAATCTTATTGTTATTACAACTAATCTATGCTATACTTAAAGTAGTTTTTTTGTAATTGTAAGGATAGTTAATATAATGAGTTTTTATAATAATAAGGGTTCTCAATGGAAAAAATGGGATTTACATATTCATACACCATATTCTAACAATTGTTATGGTGATTGTAAGGATGAAAAAATATGGGAAGCTTTTATTAAAGAATTAGAAGAATGTGATATTGATGTAATAGGCATTAATGATTACTCTATAATAGATGGTTATAAAAAAGTATTAGAATATAAAAAAAATGGCAGATTAAAAGATAAAATTATTTTTCCTGTAATTGAATATAGAACAAATATATTTTCTGTGGATGATGAAAAATGGAAAAAAATTAATTGGCACATAATTATTAACAATAATCAAGACATAGACATATACAAAGATATAATTCAAGATATTAATAAGGATGTTAATGATTTAAAACAAAAAGTTCAAAAATACGAAGATTTTGAATTGTGTGGTATTAATCAAACTGAATTTATGATTAATTATACAACATCTTATAATTTAATAAACGATCCAAAAATTAGAAAAAATGTGTTATTAGGTTTTGGTTATAATGAGTGGGATTTGCTGGATTTTAATAATAATAAAGCAACCAAAGAAAAGCTTTTTAGAGATGCAGATTTTTTATTTTTTAGCTCTGACAAAGAAAAAATAGAAGAAACTAAAAAAAACTTTTTAAAATATAAAGACAAGAATAATCATATTAAAAAAATACCCGCATTATTAAATGCATCTGATAAACATAATTTTAAAGAAAAATCAGGACATTGTAATGATTTTAGTAATTTTTCTTGGATAAAAGCAAATAGCTTTGAAGGTTTAAAAATAGCAATAACAGAACAAGATAGAATAGAATATACTAAAGAAAGCCCAGATATTGGATATAAAAAAGAATATGTAGTAAATAATATTTCATTAATAAATAATACAGAGTATTTTAATAATACAGATAAACTAATTGAATTTAATAAAGATTTAATATGTATTATTGGCAATAAGGGTTCTGGTAAATCTGTTTTAGGTTCTATGATTGTAAGTGGTTTTGATAAAGAAAAATCAAAAATTGACGATTATAAAAATATATTGAAAGAACATTATCCCATAGTAGATGTATTATATGGGGATACAAATTCATCTAATATTCAATATTTCTCTCAAAACTATATAAATTCATTATTAAATGAGACAGAAAAAAAAGAAAATACATTAACAAATTTATTAAATAGAATTGTTAAAAGCTATACAGATAGTTCATTTAATGAAAAAATAACACAACAACAAAAGAATGAAGAAAATTATGAAACAGAATTAAAAGAGATTAATGCTTATTTAATACAACACAATAATATAGATAATCAATTAACTGACATAAAAAAAGATATAAAATCTTTAGAATCTAAAATTGAAGAGATCGAGAATTATTATATGCAATTTCTAGAAAATCAAGATTTTAAAAAATATAAAGATTGTGAAGATAACTTAAACAAGATAAAAGAAGAAAAAAGAACACAAGAGAATATAAAAAATAAATACGAAGCAATTAAAAATATTATTAATGATTTTGCAAATCATATAAAAGAACATTTTACAAATAAAATATCTAATGAGATAAATGAAATTAATAGCTTAGATAATACAAACAATACTAGTATTTATGATTTTAATTTTAATTATAATCAAAAAGATGATTTTAATATTAATATAGATAATAAAATCAAGATTATAAACAATCAAATACTTGAATCTACCGAAAATATAGAAAAAAAAGAGATTGAATACCAAGCTTTACAAAGTAAATTAGGGGATATAGCTAGCCCACAATATTTAAAAAAATTAACAAAAGATAAAGATACTTATACTGATGAATTAAAATTAAAAAACATAGAATGCGAGAAAACAGAGAATAATAAAAAAATATGTGATGATAATATAACAAAAAGAAAACAAATATTCATAAATTATTTAACAAAATGTTTAGAGTTTAAAAAGACTTTAGATGAAATAACAAGTAATTTTACAAATAAAATTAATGAATTAGATAAAAAAATAAAAGAACCTAAATTATTACAAGAATTAAAAAAAATAAATATTATAGTTAAGGTAAATGATTATTGTAATAATATTTATGATTTAATTAACAATAATAAAGATAGAAATACATCTTCAAGTTTAGACGAAATTATAAAAGAAATTATAAAAAACATTAGAAGTAATAATATTAAAGAAACAGATATACAAGAAGCTTATTGTAAATTAAATAGTTTATTAATGAATTTTGATGATAAAAATTTAAAAAATATTGATAAAAAAATAGATTTTTATAATGACTTTTTTTTGTTAAATATAAAGTATGAGTATAATTTAAGTTTTAATGATACACCTTTTGATAATTTATCAGGTGGGCAAAAAGGTACTGCATTATTGTTGTTAATACTATTATTAGATAAAGAGTATGAAAATAAAATACTTGTTATTGACCAACCAGAAGAACAATTAGATAATGCTACAGTAAATGATATTTTAGTGCCAGCATTTAAAATAGCAAAGAAAAAAAGGCAAATATTTATGATAACTCATAATGCTAATTTGGTAATAAATGCTGATGCAGATCAAGTTATAGTTGCAAAGGATTTAAGAATATCTAATAAATTATCTATAGAGTATATTTTAGGTGGCTTAGAAAATGAAGATATCAAAAGAAATATTTGTGATATTTTAGAAGGCGGAGAAGATGCTTTTAATAAAAGAAAAGAAAAATATAGCTTATAACTTATAACAATGTTGCTATTCATTAAATGCAATGGTAAAAATTAAGGTTTGCAACTAAGTTAAAATTAGCTTATAATTGGTAATATTATATATTACTAAATAAAAAATGGAGAGAAGCAAATGTCTGAAATTATAGATATTAAAGCAAGAGAAATCTTAGATAGTAGGGGTAATCCTACAATTGAAGTAGATGTTGTATTAGAAGATGGATCTATTGGTAGAGCTTCTGTTCCAAGTGGTGCATCTACTGGTGCTCACGAAGCTCACGAATTAAGAGACGAAGATAAAACCAGATACCTAGGTAAAGGTGTTTTGAAGGCTGTTGAAGCTGTAAATGGTGAAATTTATGAAAATTTAATTGGTTTTAGTGCGTTGGATCAACAATTAATTGATCAAACTTTAATTGATTTAGATGGCACTCCTACAAAATCTAGATTAGGTGCAAATGCTATTTTAGGTGTATCTATGGCTGTTGCAAAAGCTGCTGCTAATTATAGCGGATTACCTTTATACAAATATTTAGGTGGTTTTAATGCACATGTATTACCTGTTCCTATGATGAATGTTATTAATGGTGGAAAACACGCCGATAACCCAATTGATGTTCAAGAATTTATGATTGCTCCAATTGGTGCATCTAGCATTTCTGAGGCTATTAGAATGGGTGCTGAAGTTTTTCATAATCTTAAAAAAATTCTACATAGCAAAGGTTTAAATACTAATGTTGGTGATGAAGGTGGATTTGATCCAAATTTAAAATCTTCTATTGAAGCTTTAGATGTATTATCTGAGGCTGTATCAAAAGCTGGATACAAACTTGGAACAGATATTATGTTTGCTGTTGATGCTGCTGCTACTGAATTTTATGAAAATGGTAAATACAATATGCAAGGCGAAGGCGTTGTTAGATCTTCTGAAGAAATGGTTAAATATTGGCAAGAGCTTTGCAATAAGTATCCTATATTTTCCCTAGAAGATGCTTTAGCAGAAGATGATTGGAAAGGTTGGAAATTGCTAACAGATGCTATTGGCGATAAAGTTCAATTAGTTGGTGATGATCTATTTGTTACTAATACTAAAAGATTAAGTGATGGTATTAAACAAGGTGTAGGGAATTCTATTTTGGTTAAGGTTAATCAAATTGGTACTCTTTCTGAAACTTTTTTAGCTGTTGAAATGGCTCATAAAGCTGGATACACTGCAGTTATTTCTCATCGTAGTGGAGAGACTGAAGATTCTACAATTGCTGATATTGCTGTAGCAACTAATGCTGGACAAATTAAAACTGGATCTTTATCAAGAAGTGATAGATTAGCAAAATATAATCAATTAATTAGAATTGAAGAAGAATTAGGTTCTGTAGCTCATTATAATGGTAAAGCTGTATTAAAACATTCTAAATAATTAAAGAGTGATTTAATTTTATAAAAAAGGGGATTGATGTAAAAATCAAGCCCCTTTTTTTTATATTTTATTTTTTAGTTTATGGATATCATAATTATTAAAAATATTAACTCCACTATAATTTTGTGCTACATAAAGCATTGCTTTTGCAAGTAGTGAAGAGGGCATTAATTTAAATTTTAATAAAAAAGGTAGGTTAAATATAAAATTAAGAGGTTTTAGTATAAATAAGATAATTTTTTCATTTAATCTAAATTCAACTCTGTTTCCTTTTAAAAAAGATGGTCTAAAAATATTTAAGTTTTTAAATTTAATTGGCAATAATTGTTCTTCTAAAAGCCCTTTAGCTTTTACATAAAGTATTTTACTTTTGCTAGATGGAAATGCTCCAGAAATTATATTAAAACTTAAAGCATTATTA
>CAMCZU010000012.1 GCA_945888065.1 Rickettsia typhi | reverse complement strand
AGCTTCAAGTTGTTTTTTTAAATTATTTTTTAAATCTTCTACCCCTGCAATATTTATCTATTCGTATTCTTGAGCTTGAAGTTGTTCTAGCAAGGCTTTTTCTAAATCTTTTTCCATTTAATTTTGTATGCTTTGAGTTAATTTATGTTAAATAATTTATACTTATTTATTCAACTTACCTATTGCCAAAAATCTATTTTGTTTTTTTTGCTTTCTGGTTTTTTCATCTAGTTGGGCTAGCATATTGATTTGATGAGCTATTTCTTTTGCTACTGCTTTATAGGTTGCCTCTTTGTCTCTGTGAGCTCCGCCTGTTGGCTCGTGGATTATTTTATCTATGATTTTAAATTTGTGTAAATCTTGGGCTGTTAGGCATAAATTTGTTGCTGCCTCTTGTGCCATTTTATCGTTTCGCCATAAAATTGATGCGCACCCTTCAGGTGATATCACTGAATACACTGAATGCTCTAGCATTATTACACAATCTCCACTTGCTATGGCTATTGCTCCGCCTGATCCACCTTCACCTATTATTACACTTACCATTGGTGTTGTTATTTGTAGTCCTGTTGCTATTGCTTGTGCTATTGCTTCGCCTTGTCCTCGCTCTTCTGCTTCTTGCCCTGGGTAGGCTCCTGAGGTATCTACTAAGCTTACCACTGGTAATTTTAAATTGTTTGCTAGTTTCATTAATCTTTGTGCTTTTCTGTAGCCTTCGGGCTTTGGCATCCCAAAATTATGTTTTATTCTGCTTTCTAAATCATTCCCCTTTTCTATACCTATAATCATTGCTGAAATTCCATTTATTCTACCAATGCCTGAAATTACTGCTAGGTCTTCGCCAAATAATCTATCACCTGCTAGGGGAATGAAATCTTTTACTATATTTTTGATGTAATCTAGGGTTTTTGGTCTATCTGTATGCCTTGCTACCAATACTTTTTGCCAAGGTGTTAGATTTGAATAGGTATCTTTTAATAATTTTTCATATTTTAAGGTTAGTGAATCTATTTCTGAGGAAAAATCTACACCAAAATCTTTATTGCTTTGCTCTTGTAAATCTTTAATTTTATTATGTAAAATAGCAATTTGTTCTTCAAAATCTAAATAAGTATTCATTGTAATACATTTGGTTTTATTTATTATTTGTCCTTAAACTTTAGTATAAATATAAAAGCTATGAATTTCAAGATTTTTTATTTGTTAATTTTATTTGCTAGGGGATGATTTTCGTATATTGCATTTTGTAAGTTTTCATCTGCTATATGTGTGTAAATTTCTGTAGTGGAAATATCTGCGTGCCCTAGCATACTTTGAATTGCTTTTAAATCTCCCCCATTATTTAACAAGTGCGATGCAAATGAATGCCTTATTATATGTGGTGATACTTTTTCATAATCTATCCCACAATTAATTGCATAGGTTTTTAAAAGTTGTGCAAATCTTTCACGAGTTATATGCCCCTCTTTTGCATTCATTGAAGGAAAAAAATATTTTGAGTTGTTATCATCTAGTTTATAATAATTATGGCGAATTTCTCTCCATTGAACTAAATATTTAGATGCTATATTTGTTAGTGGGACTATTCTTTCTTTATCTCCCTTACCTGTTATTAATAAAAAGCTATTGTTTTCAATTAATGCTGATAATTTTAAACTTACAAGCTCTGATACTCTCATTCCTGTTGCATATAATACCTCTAACATTGTATAAAACATAGGGTTTTTATCTGTCTTTGATACTTCTAAAAGTTTTTGAACCTCATTTAGAGTTAAAAATTTTGGTAAATTTTTTTGCAATTTAGGATTTTTAATAGCTTTTGCTGGGTTGGTATCTATTATTTTTTCTCTATAACAAAATAAATAAAATGATCTAATACTTGATATCCTACGAGATTGAGTTTTTTGTGAAAAAGATTTTTTAGAATGCAGATTTTTTATATAATCTAAAATATCACTCTCTTTTACACCATCTAAATTTACTTGAGGCTTGCGTTTTAACAAAAAAATGGCAAAATCTTCAATATCAAATTTATATGCACTTAATGTGTTTTGTGATAAGTTTTTTTCTACCTTTAAACTATCAATAAAAATTGTTATGATATAATCATTTTTTGCCATAGCTACTTATTATATAAACTTTGTGGTAAGATAGTTTCTATTTGCTTTGGAGTATCATTATTATTTATAAAATTATACGACATAACCCAAATAACAATAATTATACCTATTACAACTATTTTTTTAAATAAACTATGCTTTTTTCTTTTTTTATTATAATACAAAATGATACCTATTTTATATTGTTATATTATATGTTATAATATAATTTATATTTTATTTATACAATAATTAATCAATTTACACATTAAAAAAAATATTTATATGTTAATAATTTTAACTGGATTAATGGGTAGTGGTAAAACTTCTGTTGGTAAAAAGTTATCATCAAAATTACACTATAATTTTATAGATCTTGACGCCCTAATTGAAAAAAAATTACAAAAATCTATTGCCGATATTTTTAACATCTATGGTGAAAAATATTTTAGAAAAATAGAATTTTTTATTCTATCACAAATTTTACCCCTAATAACACATAATACAATTTTATCTTTAGGTGGAGGAGCTTTTACATCTGAGAAAAATTGTAATATATGCTTACAATATGGATATGTTATTTGGCTTAATACCAATATAGAAATTATTTATAAAAGGCTTATAAATAATAAAAATAATGCTAGACCTTTATTAAAAAATAATATAAAAAGCACATTATTCTATCTTTTAAAAAAAAGAATAGCATATTACCAAAAAGCAAACTATACTATTAATATTAACAATGAAAATATTAATGTAATTAGCCAAAATATTATAAAGATGCTAAATCTAAAATAAATGCCTTCCATAAGTATTAATACATCTAAAAAATATAAAATATATTTTGAATGCAATATATTTGATAATGTTGCTGATATCTTAAATTCCAAAAGCACACACTCTAAAATTATTATAGTGTTTGATTCTAAGCTTAGTGAGTATGCTTTAAAATTACAACAATCTTTGTCTAGATTTTATCAGGTAGATTGTATTCCTTTTGATGTTTTAGAAAAAAATAAAAATCTATCTAATGCATTTAATTTAGTAGAAAAAATATTATCTTTAAATATAGATAAAAAATCCTCCTTAATTGCTTTAGGTGGAGGAGTAATTGGTGATATAGTAGGCTTTTGTGCATCTATTATTTTAAGAGGTATTGATTATTATCAAATACCTACCACTTTATTAGCAATGGTTGATAGCTCAATTGGTGGAAAATGCGGAGTAAATACACTAATAGGTAAAAATTTAATTGGTAGCATTTACTCTCCTAAAGCTGTTTTTATAGATTTATCTTTGCTACATAGCCTACCTTATAGAGAACTTGCATCTGGCTATACAGAATGTGTAAAATATGCCCTTTTATTTAGCAAACATTATTTTTATTTTTTAGATAACAATATTGATAAACTATTAAATAAAGATGTATCTTATCTTAGCACAATTATTAAAAAATCTTGTAAATACAAAAAATATATAGTGCAAAAAGATGAATATGAAACTAAAAATATTCGTATTCTTTTAAATTTAGGTCATAGCTTTGCTCACACTTTAGAAAAATACAATAATTATAGCAACACTCTATTACACGGAGAAGCTGTAGCTATTGGCTGTATTTTGGCATTTAAATTTGCTCATTTTTATAAAATAGCTAACATTGATTTTTCTAATATTTTAACTAATCATTTTACAAAAACTAACTTGCTAGTAAATATAAAAAATATTCTACCAAATATTAATGCCCCTAAATTGTTAGAATTTATGCTCCAAGATAAAAAAAATTCTTATGGCAAAATTAACTTAGTTTTACCCAAAACTCTTGGGAAATCTATATTAGTAAAAAATATAGACACAGATTTATTATTAAACTTTTTACAAAAGGAACTTTTAAAATGTTAACAAGTATGTTTATTATGTTTTTTTGCTTAGTATTATCATCTCTTCTTTCTGCTGCTGAAACTTCTATTACCACATTGTCTAAGTCTTATCTTTTACATAAAACTCAAGAAGGATCAAAAAGAGCAATTATGTTATCTAATATGCTACATAATCCAAAATTTTTAATTACCTCTTTATTAATTGGAAATAATATAGCTAATATTTTACTAACTACAATTGCAACAACCCTATTTATTCATAGCTTTGGAGAAAAATATAGTTTTGCATTAAGCTTGGCATTAATTTTTATCATCCTTATTTTTGGAGAAATTTTACCAAAAACTTATGCGATAGCAAAAGCAAATAAACTATCTTTTGCTATCGCTCCTGTTGTGTATTTTTTATTATTTACTTTAAAACCAATTACTTTTATTTTTTTAAAAATAAATGGATTTTTACTTTATATTTTATTGCCTAAAAAATCTAGAAATAATAACGAATTTGATGAAACTGTGCATAACTTACGTGGTGCTATTGAAATGTTTAATAGAGAATCTGAAAGCGAAGAAGTTGTTTTGCAAGAAAAAGAAATGCTACATAGTGTACTTGATTTAAATGAACTGAAAGCTCAAGATATAATGAATCACAGAAAAAACATTGTATGCATCGATATTAATGAAGACAAAAATAATATTATGGAAGAACTTATTAATTCACCTTATACAAGGATTCCATTTTTTCAGGATAACAAAGATAATATAATAGGACTTATCAATGTTAAAAATGTATTTAAAAATTTTTATAAAGATCCTAAAAATATAGATTTTAAATCTTTATTAAGCAAACCTTATTTTATACCAGAAACTACCTATATAATTGATTTATTATCTTACTTTAAAGAAACTCAAGAAAGACTAGCTTTAGTAGTTGATGAATATGGAACATTTATGGGTATTATTACATTGGGTGATATTGTTGAAGAAATTACAGGAGAGTTAAAAAACAAAGAACAAAACAACTCTAATGAATTTATTTATAAAAATAAAGATAGTTATATTGTAGCTGGAGATTTAAAAATTAGAGACTTAAATCGTAAAATGAATTGGGAGCTACCTGATGAAGAATTTACAACCATAGCTGGGCTTATTTTATATGAAACAGGTAAAATCCCTAATGTTGGTAATGTGTTTATTTTTCATAGTTTTAAATTTGAAATTTTAGAAAAAAAACAACATCAATTAGTAAAAATTAAAATAACTCCAATGAACATAAATGAATAAACAAAGGGGGATGTTATACAACACCCCCCCTTTGTTTTAAGATTAAGACAAATAATATCTTAAATATTATATCTTAAATACAATCCAAAGCTAGATTCTTTCTCTTCTACACCTGCATCATCTAACATACTGCGAGTTCTTACATCGTATTTATACTCACCATATGTGTAAATTTTACTATTAAAATAATATGCAAAACCTATAGATGCATAAGCAACAGGAACTGTTGTAAAATTTTCTGAATCTGAATATTTAAATAAATTATAACCTGTAAAAACATTTGTGCCTAAAGCATTAAATTTATATGCTAAATAACCTTCTGAACCATACCCAGAATATGTGTCTTCAACATTATTTTCTTTTTTGATAATAATTGTATCACTAAATCTAATTGAATCATTTTCATAATACAAGCCTACAA
This sequence comes from Rickettsia typhi, assembly GCA_945888065.1. Lineage (GTDB taxonomy): Bacteria > Pseudomonadota > Alphaproteobacteria > WRAU01 > Hepatincolaceae > CAMCZU01. The sequence continues at coordinate 21,304 of CAMCZU010000012.1, read as the reverse complement.
TATATTGATTAGAATCATTTTCTTGAGCTGTGTTTACCATTGTATCATAATTTACATATTGATAAGCAAAACCAACTTTAAACTTATCTGTCATTTTATATTGTATAGATCCTGAATACTGATAATTTTTATTTACATAAACATCACCTAAAGAACCCATAATACCTATAGATAATTTACCATATGTAAATCTATAAACAGCTGAACTATTTACTCTTTCATATGGGTCAAACGTATAAAAATTATATGTTACTGCACTATCTCCATTAACTTCAAACATATCTGTATATTCGCCAACATCATAAAAAGTGCTATATTGCTTACCAAAGGAAATACTATTATATTCTGTTTTTAAACCTACATAACTTAAGCGAGATGTAACTTTCATTGCTTGATTTTCTGTAATACTTGGATTATTAAAATACATATTAAACTCCATAGCACCAAATCCACTAAATGTATCATTAATTTTTGTAGTTCCATTAATATTTATACGAGAATATGAAGTATCTTTAATATTTGCAAACTCAGCTTTATTTCCTGTTTCTGCACCAACTACAATCCTTCCATTAAAATTTAAAACATTATCATCTTTATTGTAAATTTCAACTGCATTTGCTACAGAGCATAACAAAAATGCAGGTAAAACTAACTTTAAAATATAATTAATATATTTAGTCATTACATATTTCCTCCTTAACTAACAAAATTAAACATAAATAATATATATTATTTATACTGAATAATAAAAAACATAACAATATATGTCAATTATTTTTATCAAAAAGTAAATAAGGCAAAAAAAAAGAGGTAATAAAATATTACCCCCTTCTTTTGCCTTATATAAAAAACTATATAGCCTGTTTTTTTAAAATTAGCTTTTTAATTTTTAACAATTGAGGATTAATACAAACAGATTTTTCACTTAATAACCAAGCATCCAAACCACCATTAATATCAATTGTTTTCATTGCATTTGTACTTATTCTTAATTTAAAAGACTTTTTTAAAGAATCACTATAAAAAGATGAAGATTGTAAATTAGGTAAAAATCTTCTTTTTGTTTTATTGTTTGCATGGCTAACATTATTGCCAGACATAGGACCCTTGCCAGACAAAATACACTTTCTACTCATTTTATTACCCTAAATTATTTATACTTTAATTACACTATAATTAGCAATTATATATATTTTATATTACATAGTCAAGCTACTTATTAATAAATTATAATCCAAACTTACTTTTTAAAATTTCTTCTTTAAACAAAGATACTATACTTTCAAAATTTGTATTACCCATAAATGGCAATCTAGATAAAAAACCTTCTTTTTTTGTAAGATACTCAATTTTAATTTTTTCTCCGTAGATTTCCTTTAATTTACTATCTAAAGTTAAAGCTATACCATCTATAAGACCATATTTTTCAGCTAATACACTAACCCAAAACTCTCCGCTAAATAGATCCTCGTGATTTAAAGTAATTTTATTTTCTCTTCTTGATAAAACCCATAACTTAAAATTTTCGTGGACTTGTGATAACATTATTTTTAGTCTTTCAATATCTTCTTTTTTTTCTTGCTGAAACATATCTAAAGATACTTTTTTTGTTCCTGCTGTATGAACTCTTCTATTAATAGAATGTTTAGCAATAAAATCTTCTAAACCAAAAGATGCATATACAACACCTAAAGAACCTACTATTGAAGATTTTGATAAAGCATATATTTCTTCACCTACTAATGCTAACCAATATCCACCTGAGGCCGCTACATCTTCTATAAAAGTTAACACTTTAATGCCTGTGTCTTTAGATTTTGCCATAATATAATTTGCTATCATCTCAGATTGCACAGGAGATCCACCTGGTGAATTAATAACAAAAACAACTGCAGAAACTTTTTTAGATGAAAAAGCTTTATCTATTAAACATTTTATTTTAGATAAAGAAAGATTTTTCTTAGAATCTCCAGCAATTATACCACTTAATTTTACAACATTAATTATTTTAGTTTTTTTAAATAAACTCATTATGTTTTCCTTTCTTAAATTTTAAATGATAACCCTTTTTTTAAAATATCTTGTGCATCTATAGTATAAGATTTATCATCATTATGCATTATAATCCCAAAATGGATTTTTGAAACCCCTTTTGATAATTTTTTTGCTTTTAATAAAAACCGAGTTGCAGATTTGTTAGCATATGAATAAATTGGAAATATTTCAACACTTCCCCAGTGATTTTGTTTTAAACATAATAACAATTCTTGTATCCTTTGAGATGTATATATTATATATAAATCCCCATAATTTTTTAACATTTTAAACCCTGATGATATAAAATCATCAATCTTTGCATCTTCTTCTATATTACCATAATTTTTTAAATTAAAGTTGCTTATATTATTTTTAAAATATGGTGGATTCATCATAACTGCATCAAATATATTTTGATATTCATTTGGTAAATCTAAAATATTTAAATTTACTACATCCATTGTTGAGTTTTTAAATTTATTATTTATAATATTTACCTTACAAATATTATAAAAGTAATTATTTTTTTCTATACCTAAAATATTAAGATTTTCTAATCTACTTAATAAAGCAATTGATGCAACACCAACCCCACAACCAATCTCTGCAATATTAATTTGTTTATTTTTGGCATTGCTTAGCAAAGATGCTAACAAAATTGCATCTGTTCCAGATTTATAACCATTAATTGGTTGATAAATATTTATTTTTCCATCTAAAAATTTATCTAATTTTAGCTTTGAGTAATCTAACATATCTTTATTTTATATAAATAATATAGTAATATAATATTTATAACATAAATTATTACAATAATGAACTTTAATACAGAATTAGAACTAATAAATAACATTCTTAAAGATGATTTAACAAAAGTAAATAACCTTATTTTGTTAAAAATGCAAAATAAGGTAGAACTTATACCTACAATAGGTAATTATTTAATTAAATCAGGTGGAAAAAGAATCAGACCTCTTTTAACCTTATTATGCTCTAAGGTTTTTAATTATCAAGGAAACTCAGATATACTACTATCTGCTTGTATTGAATTTATTCATAGTGCCACACTTTTACACGATGATATAGTAGATGATAATACCAGTAGGCGTGGATTTACAACATCTAATGTGATTTGGGGTAATAAATCTTGTATTTTAGTAGGAGATTATTTATTTTCTAAAGCATTTGAATTAATGGTAGAAGCAAATAATTTAGAAATTTTAGCAGTTCTTTCTAAAGCCTCTTCTACTATTGCTCAAGGAGAAATTATGCAATTATCAAATTTAAATAATCTTAATTTAAGTCTACAAGATTATACAGATACTATTTTTGCTAAAACTGCTTCTTTGTTTTCTGCCTCTACAAAAATGGGTTCCCTGCTTACAGAACAATCATCATTTATTAAAGAATGTATAGAAAATTATGGAATTAATTTAGGAATGTCTTTTCAAATTTTTGATGATATATTAGATTATTCTTCTACTAAACAAAAGTTAGGCAAAGAAATTGGCACAGATATGAAAGAAGGCAAAATTACTTTACCAATAATATTATCTTTGCAAGAATGCAACAACACAGAAAAAGATTTTTTAAATGATGTTTTTTGTAATCTAAATATAAAAGAAGATACTCTTCAAAAAGTAATTGATTTAATTACAAAATATGATGCATTTACAAAATCTTGCTCAATAGCACAAACATATGCTGATAAAGCTGTAGATAATATTAATGACATTTCAATAGATAATAATATATTTAAAGAAAAACTAATATGCCTTGCTAAATCATCTATTAAGAGAACCTCTTAATAATTAATAAAAATTATATTATTATTTACTTTTTTGAATCATTAACCAAAGATGTTGAAGTTGTTGAATTTGACATATTTGAAGTATTTGAGGTAGAAGATTTTTCATTATTCATATTTTTTTCTTTAGATTCTCCAGAAGAAGTAGCATCTTTAGCAATATCTTTAGATTCTCCAGAAGAAGTAGCATCTTTAGCAGTATCTTTAGATTCTCCAGAAGAAATAGCATCTTTAGATTCTTTAGGTTTTTCTGGATTAGATTCTTCTGCTGATCTTTTAATCAACTCATCTGCATTTGGACTTTTTGCTTGTAAAGATTTTAAAGCTTCTTCTATAGTCGCAATATCTCTTTGAAAAATCTTAATAGCATTCAATTCTTGTTTCTTTTTATTTATATCTCTTAATTTATCATAAATATAATTTAATTGAGCCTCATCTGGAAAAGATGGTCCATAAGATCTAGGAAACTTAGCATCTTTTAAATATGGAGTTAAAGTTTTTAATACTAAGCTTTGATCAGATGTTTTTGGCAATCTTTGTTCTAAAAGCATTCTTGGATAATCATACACTCCAATATGATACATAAAAGAAGTATTACCTGTTCCCAAAGCAACATCTCTAGCAGTAAAAGTATCCATATCTGGTGTTAAAAAATCACTCTTTAATGATGTATAATTTCTAATAATTGCATCAAAAAAATTAAATACAATGTCTTTTTTAGTGTATCTACTTGCTAATAACACATACCTAATGCCAAAAGTTTTAATGACTGTATTGCCACTAATATAAATTTTTCTTGAATCATTTTTAATATATTTTTCTATTTCAGGAAATACCCCTACAATTTGATTTGAATTATTTTTACCTTTTATGTATTTTAAATCTTTTTCTCTAACAACTGCAGTTTTATTAAGATATGATAGTTGAGTATCTTGATTTTCAGATAATAATGCTTTTATATCTTCTTCTAATTCATCATTATTAATTTCTACAGACTTTCTAACATACATATCTCTATCTATTGTTGTATCTTCTATAACTTCTGGGATAGGATCTTTATTTGTTGGTTTGTTATTTTTAATTAATGTGCTACTTTGCCTATTTAATTTACTTTTATTTCTATCATTAACAGACTTAAATCTAGCATTATCTTTAGCTTTCTTTTTAGCATTTTCTTCTTCAAGCTTTTTTTGATCTTGAAGTTTTTTTTCTTTATAATTTTTTTCTGTAATTAAATATATTTCAATAAAATTTAAAATAGATGCACTATCATAATAAGAAACAGTATTTGCAGTAGAAAAAATTTTATTTCTTTTCATAATACTACTTATATTATCATCAGAAAACGATGTTGGAGAAATAATACTAGAACAAGAAGACATTGCATTCCTAATCTCATAAGGAAAATCCATACCTAAATAAATATATAAATCATAATTATCTAAACCACAAATTATTTTATCTATAGAATTATCACCTGGAATAGCTAATACAAACTTAGTTTTTGGATATAAAGGCTTTATTAAATCAACAAAAACTTTTCTTGATGGCTCATTTAAAGACATAATATATATTGGTTCGTCTTTTTTTGAAGCTACTAATTGATCTAAATTAAAAAAATTTTTAGATATATGAGAAAACATAAAAAAGTAATCCCCATTTAAATAAGCAACCAAGTCTAAAGGTGGCGAGTCTTTTAAATAACCTTTTTTTTGCAAATAAGATAAATACGAATCACTTCTAATAATTAACAAATCACCATTTACCCCAGTTGCTTCATAAGCATCTGATCGTATTCCCCTTCTTAAATAAGAATAAATAATTTTTTTATCTTCTACTGGATATACTAAACAATCATACTTACCCCTAAACAAATTAATTGAATTACAAAATCTTGCTGAAATTTCATAATTATTGCTTTTAACACCCTCTGATATTAAAAAAACTGGGTTTTTTATACTAAACTTATCATTTTTATCTAATACAGAACTATACGCTTTATCTTCTATCCTGTCTAATCCACCGATTGTAATTTTATTTTTACCATCATCTTCTAAAACAGCAACCCCACTTGTTGTTGCAGTATCTGTTTTATTTGTAGGCGACTGCTTAGTTTTATCATCTTGCTTAGTTTTATCATCAGTCTTAGGAGAATTAGGTGATTTTGAAGAGCTTTGTAAACTAAGAGGATCTTTTTTATCTTTATTCTTCAATGCATCTGCATCCCCAACTTCCACCCCACTATCATTAACTAGGGGATTCATTTTAGAATCAATTGAAGATTCTTTTAATTCTTTATCAATTTTTTGCTCAACAGCAGAGCTAACATTATTGTTGCCACTAGGAATAACAGGTGTAGGGTTAATTGGTTGAGAAGGCTTATTTGATACAGGAGGTTGTGAATTATTTTTTAAATCACTACTAATATCTGCACTGTTAGCTTTTACATTTAAAATTAATAACAATAAAAAAACAATGAAAAACTTAGCTTTAAACATCAAAAATAGCCTTACTTAAATTAAGTATAATTTTAAAACAAATGAATACACATATTTCAATTTATTATAAACAATCCTTGTTTTTTTATCAAGATTATTTTCATAAATTTTGTATTACTTTACAAAAGAATATATATTTATTATTATTTAATTCTTAATAATAAATTAATAATTGTTTTAAAGGTTTTATTTAATTATGTCTTTTAATATTGATAACTATATTGGTAAAATAGAAAATTTCCCTAAAGATGGAATTTTGTTTTATGATATCAACCCACTTTTATCTAATTACATTGCTTGGGATCAAACACTAAATATGTTAAGTGAAAAAGTGTCTTCACTTAATCCAGACCTATTAGTTGCTATAGAATCAAGAGGTTTTTTATTAGCATCTGCACTATCCATTAAATTAAAAACTGGATTTACTTTAATTAGAAAACAAGGGAAACTGCCTGGTAAAGTTTTATCTCAATCTTATTCTCTTGAATATAACAATGATAAGCTAGAAATTCAGGTAGATTGTATTAAAAAAAATCAAAAAGTTTTAATTATTGATGATGTATTAGCAACAGGTGGAACAATTAATGCTAGTATTAAATTACTAAATCAACTAGATGCAAATATACTAGGTTGCTTGTGTTTAATTGAACTTACCAAATTAAATGGAAGAAAGGCAATTGATATACCTTGCTATAGTTTAATTCAATATTAACAAAATTTATCAAATAAAAATGAATAATTTTATTGTAAATCAAAACATTATAGAAACTTCAATATTAATAAAAGAACTAGATTTTTCTTTATTATTTTTAAAAAATAATAAAAACTATCCTTGGCTTATTTTGGTTCCTAAAATATCTTCAGCATCTGAAATATTAGATTTATCTGAAACAGAATATAATCAATTAAACAAAGAAATCTATTATATTTCTTCTATTGTAAAAAAAATTTATAAGCCCGATAAAATTAATATTGCATCAATTGGTAATATAGTGCCTCAATTACATTTTCATATAGTAGCCCGTTATAAAAGCGATAATTGTTGGCCTCTTAATGTTTGGAACGACAAAGAAAGCAATAAATATACACAACAAGAAATTATTATTGCAAAAAATTTATTACTTGATGCTTTGAAATAATATTTTTATTTAATTAATAATTACTCCTGATACGCTTGGAAGCTCTATATTGTTATCTTTAAACTTTTGATAAGCAATCTTTAAAAAAGCATTTCTAACTGTAAATTGCTTACCACCAATTGTTTTAATTTTTGATCTTATGTTCATTGAAAAATCTGAAACTGAGGTTACACCTACAATATCAATTTTTTCTAAAACAAATATTGATATTCCTTTGTTCAATAATAATTCTTTATAAGATTCTGCTAATAAATAATATATATTATCTACATCACATTTATAACTAATAGGTATATCAATTATGCTAAAAGAATAGTCTTTAGAATAATTTGTAATAACACTAATAGTTGAAAATGGAATTAAATTTAAAGTCCCATCGCTATCTCTTAATTTTACATAAATTAAACTCATACTTTCTACAATGCCTTTTTTATCACCAATTGCAATCATATCATTTAGTGCAAAGCTATCTTCTATAAGAAACAGCATAGCATTAAAAAAATTTTGCAAAATATCTTTAGAAGCAAAAGCAAATACAACGGTTACAACCCCAGTACTTGCCAACAAAGCAGATAAAGGAACCCCAAAAAATATTAGAATAATTATCAAATATAAAAGAGAAACCATAATATAATAAGGTTTTTTACATAATAAAAATACTGAAAGTATTTTTTTAACTTTATTAAAATCATTGTTTTTTAAATTTTTAAAAATAATTTTTTGCAAAAACACAATAATAATTAAAGAGCATAACAAAATAAGTACCAAAGCAGTAAATATATTGAATAATATTTTAATAATAAGAATTTTATAAATAATTAATAAAGTAGAGTTAATACCTATTGACCAGATAGAATCTATAACATAGGCAGTAATAAAATAAAAAATAATTTTATACAGAAAATTAAAAAATTGACCTAGTTTTTTAATTGATAAGCTTTCATATGCTAACAAAAATTCTTCTGAATGATCCTTTAAATGCTGTAATATCCCTTTATCTGTAATTATTATATAGTTATATAATAAATTATGTATTATTTTATATGTAAGATATATAAAAACAACAGATAGCATAGACACAAAAACTTTTATTAACAATGCTTTTGCTAATGTGTAATCTAAAAATATTACAAAAAATAAAATACTACTAATCCACAACCCTGCTAACAAAAAGTAATGTTTTTTTAATAATAAAATAAAATACTTATATGAAATATTTTTTTTACCCTCAACTTTATCTTGGAAAAAGCCACGAGAAATAATTTTTACTATTAATACTTTCATTTTAAAAAATATATACAATAAAACTAAAATAAAAGTAATTAAATTTAATTTTAACAAGAAAGAGCTGTTATTAAACTTATAAACTTGCAAAAATAAATTATTAAAAATAAAAAAAATTAAAATAGAATAAAAAAACCAATGAATTAATGATTCTAATTTTTTAAATGTTCTTTTTTTTAACTTATAAAATATCATAGTAAAAAAATATAAAAATATTCTTAAAAAAAACAATAAAATTAAAATTTCAATTATTTGATTATAATAATGTATGATAACAAATTTATTAATAAAGTGATTAATAAGAAGAATAGTAATAATTGTAGAAAGAATAACAGGTATAAATAATTTAACAATATTAACACATAAAGCTAAAATATTTTGTTTAACAGAGGATTTATTAATTTTAATTTTACTTAAAGCTTGTCCTTTATCATTATGAAAAATTTTAGAAAATATTTTTTCTAATAAAAAATAAAAAACAACAGAAACTCCAAGCCAAGTAAACCATATTAATAATTTTAACCATAAAGTATGCAAAATATCATAAATATTTAATAAAAACTCTTGAATTCCTAATAAAATATTGTTTTTTATAGCTTTTAAATTTTTATAAACTTCATTAATAATAGTAGTTTCTTGTTTTTCTATATTATTTACTAAATTATTAGTTATTTGAGAATCATTATTACTTTTAATGTTTTCTAAAGCTATTATAAGTTTGCTTAATTGTTCTGGATTTTTAAGAATATTAATTAAAATATCTACATTTTCATCAATATTTGATGATAAATAATTATTATCATTTTTAACAGGCTTACTTCCTCCACCAAATACTCCAGATAAAACACCAAGAGCACCTATTTCAGCAGAATAAAGATTTGTAGATATAAAGAATAATAAAACAATTAAAAAATATTTTTTCATAAATTTTATTAAATTTAGTTGCAATATACATATTATATAACTAACTATATTACATAATTAATAACAAGAGGTTAATTTGAAAAAATTAAATAAAAAAATGATATTAGTATCTTTATTAACATTAATAGTTGTAATAATAGTAGGTTTTAAATATTACACATCTAACCTAAAAGCTGAGACTTATTACAATGGTCCTGTAAGTGAGTACTTTAATGGAGAAGAATTTTTAAGAATTAATCCAAGACCTTCAGATCTTAAAGCTCCTTCTTTCACAACTATTCTAAAATATTTTTTCGCTAAAAATCCATATGGTTGGAACGAAAAAAATATTGAGGTTCATTTTAACAAACCTGAAGCAAAAATTAATGAAGATATCATTAGGGTTTATTGGATAAACCACTCTACACTTTTAATTCAAACCAATGGTCTTAATATTATAACTGATCCTATTTACTCTAAGATTGCTGGTCTTTGGAATTTACTTGGTCCAAAACGCCATCACGCACCTGGAATCAAATTTGAAGACTTACCAAAAATTGACATTATTTTAATTAGTCATAGCCATTATGATCATCTGGATTTTAAAACTATTAAAAAAATTATAGCTAGAGATAAATCACAGATTATTACATTAGCTGGTAATGATTATTTATTGCATAAAGCAAATCCTCACTACAATGTAAAAGGCTTGTTATGGAATGAGGGAGTAAAAATTAATAATATTCAAATAGATGCTACACCTGCTTATCATTGGACTAAAAGAGGTTTATATGATGATAATAAAGCACTTTGGGGTGGTTTTGTAATTATTACACCAAAACATAAATTGTTTTTTGCTGGAGACACTGCATTTTATAGCGGGCAAATTTTTAAAGATTTACAAAAAAAATATAACTCTTTTGATATAGCACTCCTTCCAATTGGAGCTTATATGCCAAATGAAAGAATGAAGTATTCTCATACTACACCACTGGAAAGTGTAAAAATTCATAAAATTTTGCATTCAAAAAAATCTATAGGTATACATTGGGGGACTTTTCAATTATCTCAAGAAACCTACTACCAACCAAAAAATGATCTACAAAAAGCTAAAATTGAAGAAAATGTAAAATCAGAAGATTTTATAACATTAATTCCTGGGGACTTTATTGAAACTAAATAATTAACCTATAAAGAATTAAGTGCATTTAATACTTCAATATCGTGATTATTTACTTTTACATCATACCAAATGTGATTTATAAAGCCATTTGTATCAACTAAAAATGTAGTTCTTTTAATTCCCTTTGTAATAAGTTTTTCTATAATGCTTTCTTTGTATGCTCCTAAGCTTTTTGCAAAACTAGCACCACTATCGCTTAACAGAGGAAATTTAAGAGAATATTTTAACTGAAATTTTTTATGAGATTCAATACTATCTGCACTGATTCCTATAATATTAGCTTTATTAGATATTTGTGAAAGAAGAGCATTAAAATTGCAAGATTCTTTTGTGCAACCTGGAGTGTTATCTTTTGGGTAAAAATAAATTACTAAATATTTACCTAAAAAATCAGTATTTCTATAAGATTTTTCAACACCCTCTGGTGTAATTCCTTGTAAACAAAACTCAATTAATTTATCACCTGTTTTTAGCATTTTATACCACTATTTTTATTATTCAAATACTAAGCTTATCATAGCATTTTTTATTTAAATAGCAACCAGATCAAAAAAAATCAACCTGCTTGATTGACTAAATACAACTTTAAGTTTAAACTAGTATTAGTAGTATGAATAATTCTTATAATATAGGAGAAGCATTATGTTAGAAAAACACAATATACTTTACATAACAAATTTTATGTTGGTTAACAACAATTCAGAGAATATTTTAACATATGTTTCAAATAATCCAATGCTTGATGGTATAAGTATCAATATTATTAAAATCAATAATAAAAATTATTTATTTGATTTGGCAAAAAATTATATTTCAGAAATAATAAACAATAAAATATATAATATAAATAATTATGACTTCATTATTAAATCTAATATGTTAAATTGTGATCAATTATCAACAATAAAAATAGGGTTAATTTTAAATAAATAAATTAAAATATTGTCAAAATCTAGCATTTTATTAAGGATATTTTTTTATATTGTATTTATAAATTCTATAACATATAATATAAAAACTAATAATTAATATTTTGTTAATAATTATGCTTAAAGATAGGCAAATTCAATTGGTTTACTATTCATTGACAGGAAATATAGAATATATACTAAAAAAAACTTTATATTATGCTTTAGCAATTAAAATAACTCCTAATTTAATAATGGAAAAAAAATTTATATTATTTACTCCAAGCTCTGGTTTTGGAGAAGTTCCAAGCATAGTAGATAGCTTTATTAAACAAAATTATAAGCTTTGCATTGGATTAATAGGCTCTGGGAATAAAAATTGGGGTGATAATTATTGCAAAGCTGTAAAAACATTAAAAGATATATATAATATACCTATTTTAACAACATTTGAATTATCTGGATCTGTTAAAGATGTAGATAATATAAATAGTATAATTAGCAATTTATCTCATATTTAAAAATAAAGGGTTTATAGGAAATGAATTTTTTTGAACTAAATAGCGCTGGTAAAGATGAAGAGGCTTTAAAAGCTTACTTAATTTTTGTTGAAGAAAATTTTATTTGTGATGCTAATAATAAAAAAATGCTACCTTTTGAAAGATTAAAATGGCTTGTAGATAATAGATATTATATTAATTTTTTTGATTTATACACAGAAGAAGAAATAAAAAATTTTATTAACTATACCTACAATCAAAAACTAGAGTTCAAGTCTTTTATGTCTGCTTTTTTATTTTATAATGATTATTCTTTAAAAAGCAATGATAAAAAAATTTTTTATGAAACTTATCAAGATAGATTAATATCTATTAGCTTATATTTAGCAAATGGCAATATAAAAAAAGCCTATGATTTTTCTAAGGTTATGGTTAATCAATGGTATCAACCTGCTACTCCTACTTTTTTAAACTCTGGCAAAAAAAGTCGTGGAGAATTAGTGTCTTGCTTTTTACTAGATGTAGATGACTCTTTGAATTCTATTAATTATAATTTCAATATGGCATCTCAATTATCTAAAATTGGGGGTGGCGTAGCATTAAACTTATCTAAACTAAGAGCTAAGGGAGAAAGCATAAAAGGCATTGCAAATGCAACCAAAGGTGTTATCCCTGTAATGAAAATTTTAGAAGATTTATTTTCATATGTAGATCAAATGGGTCAACGTAAGGGAGCTGGAGCTGTTTATTTAAACATTTTTCATAGAGATGTATTAGATTTTTTAGATACAAAAAAAATTAACTCAGATGAAAAATCTAGAATACAAACTTTATCACTGGGATTAATTATTCCTAATAAATTTATTGATCTTGTAAAGCAAAATGCTACTTTAAACTTATTTTATCCATTTTCTGTGTATCAAAACTATGGTAAACATTTAGATGATATGAATATGGATGAAATGTATGATGAATTATCAAATAATCCTAAAGTTTTAAAATACCAACTTAATGCACGAGAAATGCTATTGAAAATTTCAGAAATTCAATTTGAATCAGGCTATCCATATTTAATGTTTAGAGATAATGCGAATGAACAAAACCCTCTAAAGGGCATTAATACAATAAAAATGTCTAATATTTGCACAGAAATTTATCAAATTCAAGAATCTTCTTTAATTAGCGATGACAACGAAGCAGATGTATTAGGATACGATATTAGTTGTGTATTGGGATCTCTAAACATTGTAAATGTTATGGAAGCAAATTCATTAAAGGAATCTGTGTTTGCTGGAACAGAAATTTTAACCTCTGTGTCTGATTTAACATCTATAAAGAATGCAAAAACTATTAGAAAAGCTAATGATATGTTTCATTCAATTGGTCTTGGAGTAATGAATTTACACGGATTTTTTATGAAAAATAATATTCCATTTGAAAGTGATGAAGCAAAAGAATTTTGTGATATCTTTTTTATGGCAATGAATTATTATTCTTTAGTAAAAAGCAATCAAATTGCTAAAGAAAGAGAGCAAAGCTTTTATGGTTTTGATAAGTCTGATTATAAAAATGGAAAATATTTTACTCATTACATTAATACTCCTTATGTTGCTAAATTAGATCAAATTAAAACTCTTTTAAAAGATTTTTATATACCTACTCAACAAGATTGGGTTGATTTATCTCATAGTATATCTAAATTTGGATTATATAATTCTTATCGTTTAGCTATAGCTCCTACTGCTAAAATAGCTTACTTACAAAATGCTACAAGCTCTGTAATGCCAATTACAGATCATTATGAAAATAGAATATATGGAAATTATAATATTACTTACCCTGCTCCATTTTTAACTAAAGAAAATCAACTTTTTTATAAAACTGCATACAATACAGATATGAAAAAACTTATTGATTTAATATCTATAATTCAAAAGCATATAGATCAAGGAATTTCTACAACTTTGTATATAAAATCTGATTATTCTACAAGAGATTTACAAAAATTATATATCTATGCCCACAGCAAAGGCTTAAAAAGCTTATATTATACTAGAACTAAAAATTTAACTTTAGAAGAATGTGAATCTTGTGTAATATAACAAAGGAATTTATGTTATGAGTAAAAAAGCAGTAAATTGGAATGATGTATCAGAATTAGATAAAGCTCTGTGGGATCAAAATGTTAGACAATTTTGGGTGGATACAGAAATACCTATTTCTGATGACAAGCTAACTTGGAAATTACTCAATGATAATCAAAAAGATACCTATAAAAAAATCTTAGGTGGGCTAACATTTTTAGACACACAACAAGGTGGTGTTGGCATTCCAAATATTGCAATTAAATTAAACAATTTGCATCAAAAATCTGTTCTTTCTTTTATGGGAATGATGGAACATATGCACGCTAAATCTTATAGTTCTATCTTTTCAACACTATGCCAAAAAAATGAAATAGATGATCTATTCAATTGGGTAGATAATAACCCGCTATTAAATGAAAAATTAAAACTTATTTTAAACATTTATAACAATATTAACACACAAAATGATTTAGCTTTGGCAATGGGTGCATCTGTTATGTTAGAGTCTTTTTTATTTTATTCAGGATTTTTTTACTCTCTTTATTTATCTGGCAACGGAATGCTTAGTAATTCTAATGAAATTATCAATTTAATCATTAGAGATGAATCAATCCACGGAGCATATATAGGTAAGTTATACAAAGATTTAGAAAAAAATGAAGCAGAGGTAGAAAAATCTATAGACAACCTATTTACTAATTTATATGAAATAGAAAAAGAATATAATACAATGCTATATAGTAATTTAAGGCTAGATAAAGAGGCAGATATATTTATAAAATATAATGCAAACAAAGCATTTAGAAACTTAGGGTTAGAGAATAGATTTAATATTACAGATAATGATGTAAACCCACTTGTTTTAAAAGGTTTAGATACTACAACAAAAACTCACGATTTTTTTAGCAAAAAAGGCAATGGTTATATAAAACCAATGAAATCAGAGCTTATCTCAGATGATGATTTTAATATGTAGTTAACAAAAATTATATATTTTTCACATTTTATAGTTGATTATTATTTTATTTGTGTAATTTTTTGTGTATAATACCAATACAATTAATTATACAAATATAACAAATAGAAATAAAATGAAAAAATACAGATTTGGCATAGATATAGGAACAGCATCTTTTGGATTAGTAGCAGTAGCAATAGAGAATAAAGATATAGACACACCAGACAATCCAATAAGCATAGATCATCTAGATACAGTAATTTATAATGAACCAATAGATCCTAAAACTTTTGCTTTATTTAATCAAAAAAGAAGAGAAAAAAGGCTAGCCCGCAGAAATTTAAATCGTTATAAAGATAGACAAAAACAAATTATTTATTTATACAAACTATTAAACAAAGAAACTTCTAGTTTAAACAATGTAAAATCTACAGATATTTTTAAACTTCGTGCTTTGTCTATTTCACAAAAAATAGAGCTTAATGAATTATTTAGAGTATTGCTTCATTTAGCTAAAAATCGTGGATATAAGGGTGATATTAAAGATGGCAGTGTATCTGGAAATATACAAAGCACTACTGAAGCACTAAAAATCTTTAATGTAAAAACTCTTGGTGAATATTTTTATGAAAAACAAAAAGAGCATTTTAAAAGTGGAGCAAAAATAAGGGATACTTCTGTAGGAAATAACCAAGAATCTAAAACAAAAAAAGAAGCCGATGCTCCTACCTCTGGCGTATATATAAAAAGAGAATCCATAGAAAAAGAATTTGATTTAATAATTCAAGAACAAAGCAAACATCATAGTATTTTAGAGCAAAATTATGAAAGCTTAGGCGGAAAAAAATCTTATTTTAATGAAAATATGCACGAAAAAATTACAACATTTGCAGATGCACTAAAAATTTGTATTTTTTATCAAAGACCAATAAAATGGGATAAAGATACAATCAAAAACTGCCCTTATTCTCTAAAAGATGAAAAAGTAGTATCAAAAGCATCTTTTATTTATCAACAATACAGAATAGAAAAAAAACTTACAGATTTAACCTATAAAGATAATGGAAAAAAAGTTCATCTAAATAATAATCAAAAACAAATTTTAAGAGATGCCCTAAACAACAACACATCTCTAAGTTTTGAAAAAATTTATGAATTATTAAAATTAGATAGATCAACAAATAAATTTAGTGAAGATAGAACAGAGCTCGCATCAGATAAATCTATAGCAGGCAACAAAACAAAAATATATATTGAAAAACATTTTGCCAACAATGAATATTGGGTAAATTTAACTAATGAAGAGCAAGAGTTAGCAATTAATTTTTGGTCATATTTAAGTTCAAAAGATGAATTGTATCAAGATAAAAATATCATTTTACATAATATTGGTGGAAATTCTGAAACATCTCAAAAAATTTATAATTTTTTTAATAACATAAAAGATAGTGATGCATTATGTATTTTATCTGCTAAATCTACTGAGCTAGATAGTGGAAGAGCAGAATACTCTGCATATGTATTACAACATTTAATTAACGGCTTTAAACAAGATGAAAATGGAGAAGAGCAAAAATTAATTGAAGAATATACTAAAAATGGATTATTTAAAAAACCAAATGAAATAATACCAGGTAAATTAACCAACCTAAATAATTTTGGCATTACAAACCCTATTGTAAAAAGAAGCTTAACCCAACTTCAAAATGCTATTATGTATGCAATTTCAAAGCTCAATATTGGCTTTAATGATGAAGATATTAAAAATAACAAAGTTAATATTTTAGATTCTATAACAATAGAACTAACCCGAGAAATGAAAACCCCTCCAAGCAAAAGAAGCGAGTTAGAAAATGAAAATACTAAGCAAAAACGATTAAAAGATAAATTTGCTAAAGAACTTATAGAAAAAAACCAAGCAAGCAATGCTAAAAATATTGTTAAAAAACAATTGCTTGAAGAACAAGGTGGAATATGTGCATATTCTGGAAGGATTATAAACAATCAAGACTTTAATAATTGTGAAGTAGACCATATTATACCAACTACAAAGGGTGGTAGCAATGCAATGTATAATAAAGTATTATGTTATGCAGATATAAATAAAGGCAAAACTAATTTAACACCATTCCAAGCTAAAGATAAAAATATAGGAATTAAATGGGATGTGGTTCAAGATTTAGCAAAAAAATATAAAAAAAATAAAGACTTAAAGAAAAAAGCAGAATTATTATTATTTGAACAAGACCCAACCCTAGCAGAAGATGCCCTAGAAAGGCAATTTAGTGAAACAAGCTATATAGGTAAATTTTTAAGCGAATGGTTGAAACCACTTGTAGCAAAAGCAGATGATTTTGCAAATGAAAATGAAAAAAAAGCACAAGCAAACTATATTATAAAAAGTAGAATTTTAGTTAGTCGTGGTATGTTAACTGCATTTTTAAGAAAACATTGGGATATAGATTCTAAAGATGGCTTATCTTCCCTATTGCAAGAAATAAGAATGCAAGAAAATAAACCACTTATAAATAAAAACAAAACTCTTTTAAATCCGTTTATACAACAAGAATATAGAAACTTACAAAACAAACATCAACAAATATGGATGGATGTAAAAACAAGAAAAAACTCTCACCCAGCAGACGAATATAAAGCAATTCAATCTCAAACTTATGCAGATATGAGCAAAGAAAAAGCAGATTTTTTTGCATATTATAAAATACAAGGCATTAATGATATATCATTTAATAAAAGGTGCGATAACAGGCACCATTTAATAGATGCAACAATAATAGCATTAACTACACGCTCACTATTACAAAAAGCATCTGATTATTATAAAAACAAAGCTAGTTTAAAAGGCTTTGAAGAAAGCGATAAAATTAGTGCACACCCACCTATTACAAAGTTAAAAGATGTTTTAAAATCTAAGCTTATAAATTTTGTAATTTGGAATAAACCCGATAGGCATTTATCTAAATCTTTTGTTAAAGAAGGTGTATATTCACTAGCAGGTGGTAAAATTCGCCCAGCAGGTAAAACTGATTGTAAACAAAGCAGAGAATCTTTTATTAACAATGTTAAATCAGGAAAAATTTTACCTAAAGAAGATTCCCTTTGTTTAATACACAAAGTTCCTCTAGATAACTTATTAGATAAAACTTTTGAAGGCACTCTAAAAAATCTAAAAGATAAAGAAAGAATAGTAGGAAATGAAATAAGAGACGCAATAGTAGAACAATTTGAGGCACGTTATAATATTTTAACAGAACAAAATAAGGAAAAAGATCCTCTACTTAAAGCAAAAGAAGAAAACATTATAAGGGAAGCACTCTTAGGTAAAAAAAATACATTAATAGAAAATAAATTTCAAGATGGTATTTATTTTCCACAACATAATAAAAAAAATAAAGTTAATGCAGTTAAAGTGTATCATAGAATAAATGGTAGAGTAAGATATAACCATAGTAACCATTTATATAAAATTAACAATAATGCAGTGCAAATTAATGATGGTTATGCTTGTGCTATAATTAATTTTAATACAAATACTTTTGAATTTTTAAGCCCTATTGAAGCAAATAATGTGAAAAAAACTTTGCAAAATAATGCTAACTCTAGCCTATTATATCAAGGTGATACCATTTATTACAAACCTAGCAAACAATTTTATGTGGTGCAACAATTTAATGAAGCTGGAGGAATTTTAACCTTACTAAGCACAGAAAGTTTTTCTTATGGAGTAATGAAAGATACTATAAATACTAATATTTTAAACTTACTAAAAACAAATACCCTAACAAATGAAGAAAAAGAATATTTTGAAAATCTTTCAAATACAAATAACAAAATACCTTTTTTTAAAGCATTTACAAAAAAAGATGTTGCAAATATAACAATAATAAAAACTAAACAAGATATTGCAAACATAAAAAAAGAGCTTAAAGCTATAACATAAAATGGCAGATAAAATAATAAGTATAGAGTCTCCCTGTAGTTTATCTGTAGATACAGGCAGGCTTAAAATACAAAATAACACTACAAAAAGCATTAATTATGTTGCTATTGTAGATATTTCTTGCCTTATTGTAGCTAATTCTATGTGTAATATTACAACAGCTAGTATTTCTGCAATTAATGAAAATGCAGGTATTGTAGTTTTTACAAATCCTAATTACCTACCTACTTCGTTATGCTTTGGTAGCAATATTAATAATATTGGTGCTAATAGAGCATACTTGCAAGCTAAACATTTAAATTCATTAAAAAACCAAAAAGCTTGGCAACAAATTATTATTAGTAAAATTACAGGTCAAGCATTAGTTTTAAAACAATATAATTTAGATGGCTATAACACTTTAACCTCATTACTAAATTATATAGAATTAGGAGATAAAACCAATATAGAGGCAAAAAGTGCAAAAATATATTGGGAAAATTATTTTTCTTTATTTGATAACAATGAAAAACTAAACAGAACAAAACAAGGTGCTACAGATATTGTAAATTCTTGCTTAAATTATGGTTATACAATAATGCGGGCTATTATTGCGCGCTCTCTTGCCTCTTTAGGATTAATAATGCATTTTGGGGTTGGTCATTATGCAAAAGATAACCCTTTTAATTTAGTAGAAGATTTTATAGAACCCTACAGATACAATATAGATCAAATAGTATTACAAACTATAATGCAAGAAAATTCTCAAAATTTAGAGAATCTAAAAAACTTAGATACAAAAATAAAGAAATTATTAATAAATTCTATTTATAATATAAACACAACTTTAAATAATAAAACTTACAGATTAATGCAAGGTGTAAATATAATGAATCTTAGTTATTGTAATTATTTAGAAGGATTAGTAGATAATTTAACCCTACCTAATTTAATATTTAAAGGTGTAAAAAATAATTTAACTAGCAATACAATAGATTATTAAAAAAAAATGAAATTTGAACATTATAACGGATACAAAACAATGTGGATACTAGCAACATTTGACTTACCAACCCTAGAAAAAGATGATAAAAGAAGATACTCAAGATTCAGAAAGCTTTTATTAAGCAATGGCTTTAACCAATTGCAGTTTTCTGTATATTCTAAATATTTTCCTTCTTTTCAACAAGGTTTAGCATTAGCAAAAAATTTAAAAAAACAAGTGCCACCTTGTGGTAATGTATTATTATTTTATTTTACCGATAAACAATTTGGTATGAGTGAAAATTTAATTGGCACAAGCAAAGTAAATAATCCACATATGGAACAACAACAACTAGAATTTTTTTAAAGTTAATTTAACAAAAAACTCTTAACTTTTATATATAATAATATTGAATTGAGAGAGGATTGCCCTCTCTCATTTTAGATTTTTAATCTTATTTTCCTAAGGCGCATACTAAATAACTATCTGTTATTTTTATATAATAAACTATCAAAATAATTAAGTCAACAAAAAATATTTTTCTAACTATTTTTTAGTTCAAAACCCTTATACTTACTACTCTTTTTAACTATCCTATTATAACAGATAGTTATTTAGTATGCAATAGGAACAGAGAGCAATGGGATAAGTTCGCAAGGAAAATTATAACAGATAGTTATTTAGTATGCAATAGGAACATCAAATATTTGATTAATTTCTTCGGTTGTATTATAACAGATAGTTATTTAGTATGCAATAGGAACTAGAAATTACACAAGATTACTTAAGCAAATATTATAACAGATAGTTATTTAGTATGCAATAGGAACATAAAAAAACACAACTAACTTTTTCATCAAATTATAACAGATAGTTATTTAGTATGCAATAGGAACAAATGGAGATATAATAGATGGTAAAGCACCATTATAACAGATAGTTATTTAGTATGCAATAGGAACATGTAAAGCTAAAGCCTACTTCACTTGTAAATTATAACAGATAGTTATTTAGTATGCAATAGGAACATCAGAACAGAGTTAAAAAAAGAAGCTAAAATTATAACAGATAGTTATTT
>CAMCZU010000011.1 GCA_945888065.1 Rickettsia typhi | reverse complement strand
ATAAAATTTTAAGATAATTCATTATTTTTATTTTGTTTTTTAAATTTCATAGAATATCTTATATATCCAACAATAGCTAGTAATGTGTAGCATAACATTAACATAGATAAATGTTTTAAATTTATTAATAAATCTAATACCACTACCATTGCATCTAAAATAATCCAATATAACCAATTAGAAACTATTTTTTTTACCTGCATATAATTTACAACAATAGAAAAACATACAACCATTGAATCTACAATAGGGTAATTAGCATTAGAAAAATATGTTAATCCTAAAGCAATTGCAATTGCAATAAAGCCTGTAGAAAAAATTATTTTTAAATGAGTTTTTAAAGAATATTCCCTCAGTGGAAGCTCTTTTCCATTATGCTTTTTCCATAAAATAAACCCATATAAAGATATAATAGCATAATATAAAGATAAAAAGGGGTGTAAATAAATTCCTGCATTAGAATATAAAATAATAGATAAAATAGATGCTACACTTGCAAATAACCACCCTAAACGTTTTTCAAAAATAATTAAAATAATAGATATTATTCCAAAAACTAATGTTAGTTTATCTAGTAATAAAATTATATTTTCATTTGAGTGCATTAATATTCCTACTTGTTTAAGTATCTTTGTAAATATATTCCTGTTGGGCTATTTTCTACTTTTACAATTTCCTCTGGAGTTCCTCTTGCTATTATTAAACCACCTTCTTCCCCACCTTCTGGACCAAAATCTAATACATAATCTGCTGTTTTAATTACATCTAAATTATGCTCTATTACTACTGCTGTATTTCCTTGATCTACAAGCCTATGAAGAACTTGTAATAATTTATTAATATCATCAAAATGAAGACCCGTAGTAGGTTCATCTAAAATATATAAAGTTTTTCCTGTAGATTTTTTAGAAAGTTCTTTAGCTAATTTAACTCTTTGAGCTTCACCACCTGAAAGAGTAGTAGCTGATTGACCAAGCTTAATATATCCTAAACCAACTTCTTGCAAAGCATTTATTTTGGTATAAATTGAAGAAATACCTTTAAAAAATTCACAAGCTTCAGATACATTCATATTTAATACATCTGCAATAGATTTATCTTTCCATTTTATCTCTAGTGTATCTTTATTATATCTACTACCTTTACATTCATCACATTTTATATAAACATCTGCTAAAAAATGCATTTCTATTTTTATAACACCATCTCCACGGCAATTTTCACATCTACCACCTTTAACATTAAAAGAAAATCTCCCTGCTTTATATCCACGAGCCTTTGCATCTGGAAGTTCTGAATAGATATCTCTAATTACATCAAAAACTTTAACATAGGTAGCAGGGTTAGAGCTAGGTAAGCGACCAATAGGGGATTGATCTATATCTATTACTTTATCTATATTTTCTAACCCAAAAATATTTTTATATTCTTTTGGCTCATCTTTAGAATTATATAAATGTTGAGACACTGCTTTATATAAAGTTTCATTAATAAAAGTAGATTTTCCACTACCAGAAACTCCACTTACACATATAAATGTTCCAAGTGGAAAATCTGCAGAAACTTTTTTTAAATTATTTCCACTTGCTTCAACTAGAGAAATTTTTTTTCCATTACCTTTTCTTCTTTTTTTAGGAACCTCTATTTTTAAATCACCTCTTAAATATTTTCCAGTTATGCTATTTGGATTATTAATAACTTCTTGTGGGGTTCCAAAAGCCATTACTTCTCCACCTAAAATTCCAGCTTTTGGACCCATATCTATTAAAAAATCTGCCATTTTTATAGTATCTTCATCGTGTTCTACTACAATTACTGTATTATCTAAATTTTTCAAGTGTTGCAAAGTTTCTAATAATTTATCGTTATCTCTTTGATGCAAACCAATTGAGGGTTCATCTAAAACATATAAAACTCCATTTAAGCCAGAACCTATTTGTGATGCAAGCCTAATTCTTTGACTTTCCCCTCCAGATAAAGTTCCAGATTGCCTAGATAAATTTAAATATCCAATTCCAACATTGTTTAAAAAATAAAGTCTTTCTTTAATTTCTTTTAATATTTTTTCAGAAATTTGTTTATGGGAAGATGATAGTTTAGCACTTAAATTTGTTATCCAATCTAAATTTTTTTTAACAGACATTTCACAAACATCGTAAATATTAAAATTATCAATTTTAATTTGTAAAGCTTTTATATTTAGCCTTTTTCCATCGCATTGATGGCATTTTTTTTCAATCATATAATCTAAAAGAGTTTCTCTTGAGCTTTCAGATGTTGTATCCTTGTATCTTCTTTCTAAAGATGGTAATAAACCTTCAAATGGTTTATTGATATTATGACTATGAGTAGAACTTTCAAATTTAATTTTAATATTTTCATTACCACTGCCATATAAAATTATGTTTTGAAATTCTGTGGATAATTTTAAAAAAGGAGTTTTAGGGTCTACTTTATAGTGTTTTGCAACAGATTCTAAAATAGCTTTGTAATATCCTCCCATTTGATTATTCCAAGGAGCAATTGCTTCAAGTAATGGCCTTGTTTTATCTGGGATTAATAAATTTTCATCAAAAATAGTTTCAACTCCAAGTCCATTACAAATTTCACAAGCTCCAAATGGGTTATTAAAAGAAAACAATCTTGGTTCTATCTCCTCTATTGCAAACCCAGATACAGGACAAGAAAATTTTTCAGAAAGTAAAATTTCATTATTTTGTGTTAAATTTTCAACAATTACAAGACCTTCACTTAAAGATAAAGAAGTTTCTAAGCTTTGAAAAAGCCTTTTTTCTATACCTTGTTTTACAACAACTCTATCTATAACAATAGAAATATTATGCTTTTTATTTTTATCTAAAGAAGGTATATCTTCTATTTCATAAATAGTATTATCAATTTTTATTCTTTGGAATCCTTTTTTTCTTAAATCATCAAATTCTTTTTTGTATTCACCTTTTTTACCTCTAACAATAGGGGATAAAATATTTAATTTATCTCCTTCATTTAAAGACATAATTTTATCAATCATTACAGGAATTGTTTGTTTTTCTATTGCTAAACCTGTTGTTGGGGAATACGGAATTCCAATTCTTGCAAAAAGTAAACGTAGATAATCATAAATTTCTGTTATTGTTCCAACTGTAGATCTTGGATTTTTAGAAGTAGTTTTTTGCTCAATAGATATAGCAGGTGATAGTCCTTCAATAGAATCAACATCAGGTTTATCAAATGTATCTAAAAATTGCCTTGCATAAGCAGATAAAGATTCAACATATCTTCTTTGCCCCTCAGCATAAATAGTATCAAAAGCTAAGGATGACTTGCCACTACCAGAAAGCCCAGTAATAACTGTGATAGTATTTTTAGGTATATCAATATTAATATTTTTTAAATTATGTTCTCTTGCACCTTTAATAGAAATATATTTACTCATATTATTGTAATTACTTTTTAGTTGTTATTAAAATATATTTTAACATAAAAAATTGTGCATTTATATTAATTTAATAATTTTCACTTTATGTATATTTTATTAATTTAATGAATAAAAGTATTGATTTTACAACAAAATTATGTTAACATGTATAAATAAGCATATTTATATTTATTAATTTTTACAATCAAATAAATTTTTTAACAATATATAAATATGTAATTAAATTATAAGTATGCTTATTAATTTAATATTATAAAAAATAACACGGAGTTTGTTAATGACAATAAATAAAATAAATAACAAATCAGATCAGATTGTTAAGCAAGATTCTGAAAGTGAAATTTTTTTACCCGAAGTAAGAAATTTAACTACACCATTAACAAGAGATTCAATACCTTTAGCAAAAAAGGTTACAATGAGTATTACAGATATTGCAGATACTACATTTATATTATCTAGTGATATTTCATTTGATATGCTAACCGCAGAATATAATATACAAAATAAAACTTTTGTTATAAGAACAAGAGGTAATGATATGTATTCATTAACAATAACTAATGTTGAATTCACAAAAAATGATTATGGTTTATTAGCAGTAGATGAAAGAATTAAAAGTATTCAAATTTTTACAGGAAAATATGCAATATCTTTTGACAATATAGCTGGTAGTGGCACCCCTAATCATGATAATGCAG
This sequence comes from Rickettsia typhi, assembly GCA_945888065.1. Classification (GTDB taxonomy): domain Bacteria; phylum Pseudomonadota; class Alphaproteobacteria; order WRAU01; family Hepatincolaceae; genus CAMCZU01. The sequence continues at coordinate 23,583 of CAMCZU010000011.1, read as the reverse complement.
AGACAATAAAATTAGACTGCTTATCACATCAAGAACCAGTAGATATACCCTTAGAAATAGATAGCTATTATAAACTAGTATTATCTTTTAATCCAAATAATTCACAAAATATGACTTATAATGATTTTTATAATCATGCACAAAGTGATAGTGTAGTTCATATAACGTTTACAATTTATGGATATATAAATGGAGCACGAAGCACTATATTTACTAAATCAATTGCAAAAGGCAATCCATTAGATTTAATTTACAGCAATAGTTTTAATAATATATATGATAAAATATCTTTTGACTGGACACCTTATAGTGGAGGTTTGTTTGGCTTTCCTCAATCTAACGATGCCTACCAATTAATATTTGAACCTAATAATCCTATATCTATTTATAACGATTTTCAATATACAGCCCTTGAAATTCAAGATATTATAACACTCAGAAGCTACACAAAACAACCTGTAGAAAATGTTAATAATAATGTTGTATTACCAACACATTTAAACCCAGAAAACTCACTAAATATGACAAGTGAAGATTTTTTTGATAAATATTTTACAAAATATGTAAAATTTCAAATTGTATTTTTTGATGTAAAAAATACAATACTAAGCGAAAAAGCACAGTTTGTTAAAAATGTTTATGAATTATTACAACCACAATCAATGCATTATAAGCAAAGAATTCCTAGTGAAGCAAAATATTTAGAATTCCGTTGGACTTTTTGTAATGATAGTAATGGTGAGGATGAAATTGGAACCCTTGATATACAACAAGTAAACGATATGTTTTTAGCAGGAATAGTTCCATCTATTAACAGTGAGTTTATAGAAAATATTAACAATAAAATTTCTAGCAAAACAAATATTATTCCATTAATGACAAATCAAACTGATAATATTATACCAATAAAATGTATAATTGCAAATACTGGTGATAATATAAACACAGCAATACTAAGTAATAGCAAATCATTATCTACTGGTATATATGATATAAAAATATCTTTAAGCCATCTTTTTGGAGATGAAATATTATCTAAAATTTACCATTTATTATTTAATTATATTGAACTTAAAGTTGAATACAGTTCGGCTAATGCTGATTTGTCAAAATATTCGGAAAATACGATACTATTATTACAAAAGACAACTTTTAGAATAAAAGAAAAAAATGATGCTAGTATTTATCAAGATATAATTGTTGATATTAAAGATTTAATTTTAGATCCAAGCACTTCTTATATTTACATTAAAGATATAAATATTACCAAAGCTTTTAATGACCCAATAGTTGTAACTAATTATGTATTAGATACAAATAAATTATGGACATACCAGAGAAATCTTCAATTTAGTGGTGATTATTTATATATACAATCTAGAGGAATGAATTTTTTACTTAAATCAGCTAATATTACTCGTTATAATGAATGTCTTTTGCCACATGTTAACAAATTAGGTCAAGCATTTTTTTATTTATTACCATTTTTAGATGTTGTTTTATTTTACGGCTCTGAACAAATAGATAATATTGTGCATATTGTAAGCTCAAGTTATGGTGATAGAGGTAAGTTTAATGGTTTATTATTTAATAATTTATCTTTTTTAGAATCATCTAATTCTTCACTTTGGTTTGATAAAAGATATCTTGATACATATTTTAACGATTATTTTTTTAATTCTAATGATAGGTCCTATAATATTAATGCTCAAATAAGCGATCTTTTAAAATGTTCACAAAAAGCAAATCTAAACTTAAAAGATTATTTAATGATACCTTCTGAATCCCTTCTTGATTCAGATGCATCAGCAGCAGTTAGCACAATTTATAAATTATCTTCATATAGTGAATATAATGACGATTGGTGGGGCAGTTTTAGTTATCTACAAACAGATACAAGTTTAAAAAATTTAACATCTTGGTTTAATAATTTTGGATTAGTTACTTCAGAACAAATCTCTAATGCATTAGAAAAATTATTTCAAAAAGTAAAATATTTTTCAAATTTTAGGCATAATTATACGGAAGATGATTTGTGTTCTCATTTAGATTTTACATTTATAAAACAAAATAAAGATAATACAACTAATTATTTAAGTTATAAAGATTTAAATATGCAAAGCCTAATGTGTAATGAAAAATCTTTTGTAACTAATATAGTAACTAATACTACTAAAAAATATTATCATAATATAGATCTTTTATTCAATAAATGCATAAGATTTGATTCTGATAATATAATTTGTATTGATTTAAGCTCTTTAGATTTATCGCAAATAAAAGAAATAGGAATTAACACTAATTTATATTTTTCTAGTAAAATAAATTATTCTCAAACTCAATATGTAGCAGATGTAGAATTTGTAGATTCTAATAACAAGACAATACATAAAACAGTAGATTTTACAATTGAATTATTTACTGATAAAGAAAATGTTTTTATATCGGATATTTTATCAAACGAAAAATATGAATATTATTATTATTTATTAAAAATAAATTTTGCTGAAGTTATTGATAATAAAAAATTATTCTTAATTAATATACATTTACCTGATGGTATAAACGATATCCAATCTATATCTTTTTTTGACAATACTTTATATTATAATAACAAAATTGAGAATACTAATAATTTAACTTATGAATACAAAGATTTATTAAGCGAATCTTTACAAAATAACTATAATTTAAAAAATGTATATGCAGTTTATAAATCTATACCAATAAATAAATTTGTATGCAATGGATTAACTTTTTTACATTACGAAATTTTATATAATAATGAAACAGAATACCAATTTCCAATGATAATTTCATTAAGAAGTTTTAATAATAAAGCTATAATAAATTATGATGTAAAAACTTTAAATTACACTAATAGTCAGCAAATAGGTAAAAATAAATGGATATCAGGGTATATAGATATAACAGAAATATTAAATAAAGAAGATATTTTTGAAGTTGTATTTCACTCAGAGTATATAACAAATAGTTATGACTATTTTAAAATATATATCAATTTAAATTTAGAAACACAAAAACAATTAGTTAATTATTCATTACACAAAGCATTTAATCCAAAACCATTCTTGCTATCGTCTTCTACATTGAATGTTACAACTCATAAAAATAAATTTAATAATATAACTCTATCAGATTGTAGCCCAACTATTATAAACAATCCAGGGCAAACATTATTAACTTTAGGTTCAAATATTAATGCAACTATTAAATTTAATGAACCAACTGCATCTCATAATTTATCTATTAATTTACTAGATACAACTTATAATGAAGCAAATTTTATTTTTGAAGCAAATGTATCAGGTTCAGAAAAGCATTTAAAAATAACTTGGACTTCAATAAAAGATGAAAACACTAAGTTTGCACGCTATATAAAAAAATCATCTAAAAAAAATACTAAATCTGTTTCAGCTACTAATACATTACTCATTGAAAGCTTTTTTACACAGGCTGGTCCATCTAATACTACACTTGTTATAGAAAATAACACATATACTATAAGTGGCACATCAGATGGTAATGAGTTAATTTTAAATAAAGTTATATCTTTAACCGCATATAAAGATAAAGACATTACATACAATGAAAACAATATTATTATAGGATCATCAGGGGAGCCAATTAATGCTTCTGGCAACAATGATACACTAGTAGCCTCAGAATCTAATTACAATATTTTTAATAACGGATTAGGTAATAATACTATGGTGGGTGGAACAGGTGAAAATACCTTTAATTTATATGAAAGTGGTAATGATTATGTAATGTGTAATGGTATGATAAATGTTGTTAATGTAGGTAAATACTATGGAACAACTATTATACAACCATCTTATAATATAGGTTCTTCTAATATTTTTAATATACCAGCTTTTAATTATGATATAGATAAAAATAATATTATATTTATAAATCAAGTATCCCCTAAAGAAATGAATATAAATATAGAAAATACAGATGGTATTACAACAAACGAGTATGCATTAACTTATTTGCCTAATCAAATGAAGCCCGTAAATATAGAAACTGAATCACAATATATGCATTTATTATTTGATATCAAATTAAATGATGATTCTCCTGAAGTTTTAATTCTTAGCACATCATTAGAAGATAAACCTTTTAAAGTATATACCTATTTTAGAAATATACGTATTCAATGCACAGGTGCTACATATGATATTAATTTCACTCTTGCAGAAAATCAAACATACTATATAGCCATATCATTTTTTACAGAAAACTCAACAAAAGAGCCAAGATTATATTTCTATCTATATAACAATACAGGTGCTTTGCAAACATCTCAAAACTTTACATTAAACTACAGCGAAAATAATACTATTTTATTAACTGAAGATCATATTCTTTATGTTGGTTCAAATACAGAAACTGGAAAATATAGCATTACAGATGTATCAATTTCTGATTATTCAAGTTATGATGCTAAGTTTACTCAAATAATTCAAATAAAAGAAGATATGAAAACCAATCCAGATAGACAATATACAGAAGAAGAGTATAAAGTATACCTAAGATTTAAAAAATTAAAAGCATCATACTTAACTCCAGATGCAAATAATATTATTATGCTAAATAATGTTATAGATAATAATGGAAATGCTATTGACAATATAATTGTTAATATTGGTATGCAATCTGCAACAATTACAGACCTAATATTAGATAAGCAAAATACAAAACAACAATTATCTTCTTTTTTTGCATCAACAATAGATAAAGTTGAGCCAATTTTACAAAAAGATTTTATAAACTTTACTAATACATCTTCACATATAAATATAAATCAAGAAGGATATATTTTGTATCCAGATAAAATTGGTGGTGGAATTTGGCAAAATAATAATCCTACATCTCCAGGAAATGATATAATTTTAAATTATCTTTCAAATACAGAAATAACAGATTTTGTGATACCTAAAGATTATGAATTAGTTTTAGAATTTAACCCTAACAACTCTGCTAATTTAACAATACAAGAATTCACAAGTATGAATACAAATTATAAGGATTGGTGCTTTATAATATCAAACACAACGGCTGGTATAACAAACAATCAAATAGCAGTGTATCCATTCAATGCATTACAAGATCCTGCTATTATTGGTTATAATCCTACTGTAAGTTTTGGTTTTGCTTGGTATCTTGATGCAGATAGAAATAATGTTATGGGTTTTAATTTGCAAAATGATATGTATAGATTAAAACTACGTTATTTAAAATAATAAATTTACTTAAACATAAAGAGAACAACAATGACAATAAATATTACAAACGAACCATCTAACTCTACATATTTTATATATGCCAATTCTACCATAGAGTTATCTGTTAATACAAGCGATATCCTTACTAAATATGCTACAGTTTTTTATGATATAGACACATTTCAAGTTATGGATCAATCTAGTACTGATAATCCAGAAGAAGAAATAACATACACATATTATAGAAAAGGTTTATACTTAAGATTGCAAAACAATAACATTTTTTCAATAATAGCTACTTTAGAAAAAAAGTTTTCTATTGATGATGAATATGTAGAGGTTAACAGAAACTATTTTAGCTCCGAAAATATAGAGCCACACAATGAAATAAAAATATTATTATATGTTAATACTAACAATATAAAAGTTAAATATCAACAAAACAATATAACTAAAGAATTTGAATGCAATATTGATTTGTTTAATTCAGACGATAGGCTATCTAACTATAATTTCTGTTATTTTAATAGCCCAATTATTTTTGATACATATAATAATCTTGAATCTATTACTGTAAATTTAAACTATTTTCATCAATGGTTTCATACAGAAATAACTACATTTAATACAGATTCAACCCTTGAACAATATGTAAATAAACAATTACCTATGTCAGATCTAGTATCTTGGGTTCCCCTTTATAATAATTTTTTAAATGTCTTAAATAAAACTAATAACTTTATAAGACCAGAAATTGGTAATGAGCAATCTATAGGTAGCCATTCTTTTTTAAATAATTACTTAGAATTAAACCCACAACAATCTTCTTATTTTTTCACAACAGAAGCACATAAAAACAATGGAAGCAATACATCTTTTTGGTTTAAATTAGATACAGATTATATTAATTGGTTAGTTGAAAATACAACGAATAGTCAAGACTTACCAGATATAGAGCTATTTACTTATAAAACAGGCTATTATGATACAACTGGTTCAAACGATTATAAATTGAAATTTTTTTATAAAGCACTAGATGATAATGATAAAAATTTAATTATTAAAGCTACGGGAGAATCTTCAAGTCAACATCAGCAAGTTTCTTTAAGTCTAAAAAAATGGTATTTTATTAATTTTGCAATTGATATTAATACTAAAAAATTATATGTCACCATTTTGCCAGAAGGATTATCTCAAAATACTATTGATATACACGCAATACATTATAGTGGTTTTAATAACAAACAATCTGGATGTGATACATTATATTTTGGATTAGAAAGTTTAGTAAATCGTAGTTTACCACCACAATACAATGGTAATATTTTATCAATATCTGATTTATTATATTTTCAAAATAATAATTTTTACCTTGGTAATAGCTTATTACATAATATAAACAAACAAGATAATTTATATAATCTCTATATGTTGTATTGGTTAGATAGAGGTAAGTTTTCTGAACAAACATATTTATTTAATCGCTATTTAATTCATAAAACATCTTAAAAAACGCATTATATAAAAAATTAACAAAGAAGCATAAATATTTATTTATGCTTCAAATAAAAAGGACATTAAAAAATGATAAAACTAAAATTAAATGCCTACAATAAATATCTTATAGATATACAAAATAGTGATGATAAATCTCAATTAGACTATGCACAGCAATTAGGAAATTTATTGTTTGATTTAAAAATAAAAAATAAAGAAATATTATTAAGCAATGATAATGAAGTTATTATAGATATAGGATGGAATACTCAAAACATAGCATCTATAAGATATAATTCAATTGTAGATGATTATGAAATATCATTTAATAAAACAGGTATAGACATAGAAAATTACAGATCAAACTCATATGCATATAATATGCTTAATAAAGATATGAAATCTGCTTTAGATGAATCTTTAGATGTAATCTTAAATGATTCAGAAAATCAAGACTTATTATCTAACCTACCTGAATATATGATATATTTTGGTTATATGGTAGCTGATTTATTAATGGATACAACCAATAATAAATCCTACCTAAATGAAAATGGAGATAATATAAGCAATACCCCTATTATTGATATTAACAAACTCGGTGAAGAGTTTGATTATTTTAAAACTCTTAGTATATCTTTTAATATCTCATATTACAGCAACATTTATAAACAATTATATAATCTTAATCTTTACTTAAAAAGTGATCCATACTCTTGGATTTTTATTAATGATATACAAAGATATGTCCCCCAACTTAATATTCCAAATATTGCTTTGAGAGAACAAGTAGAAAATTACTATGATCTAGTATATACGACAATAATAACTCTAACTAATAATGTTAATATAGAAAAGCAATTAGATTATTTTAAAAAAACCTTATCTATTATGTTATATAGACTAGAGAGTAATGTTTATATACCTGGTTATAACAGATATGATAAACATAAGATTATGCAAGCATTGTATACGAAAAGAAATACAGTATTTACAAATAACCAGCGTATACTTGGTTTGGCATGTAAAATCTATATAGCTGAAATGATAAAATGGATTACATCTGATAAAAGTAGTGATTATAAACTATCAAAAATCAAAGAAACAAATGCTGAATTAGATGCATTTTTCAGAAATTATCAAACAAAAAATAATAAAAACAATTTACGCTTATTAAAAGCTAACAATTATATAAGCTTAGAAATAAAGAAATTTAATCGCCGAGTGTTACGTTGTGAATCAATTTTTAACGAACTAAACGAAACTTATTATGATAGCTTTAATGGTTCAAAAAATGATCTTAACAATGATTTTAGTGGTAATTTATACATAAGCGATCATATAGAGTATGACAAACAAGTACGTTTTGAAATTGCTGTCAGTATTAGAACTCATCTACTAGATCTATATAATAAAAACCCTACAAATGAAACCTTAGATAAAATATTTAGTATAAAAAATATCTTTTTTAGCTCTTGTTATTTAAGTACATCAGATATGCGACATGCAATGTCTTATGTAATAAGATATCTTGAAAGACTTTTTAACAGAACATTTACTGGAAGTATTAACATAATAAAAAACACATTATCTGTAGCATCAATTAGTCAATCTATAGCAGTATCTCAAAACATAATGGAATACGATCCACTAGTAGCTAATATGATGGAAATGATAGCAACAAAAAATCCAGATAAATTTGCAAATAGTCCATTTGGTAAATATGGAGCATCAGGTTTTAAACTTGATGATAAGTCTGTTGTAAATATTTTAAAAAAATATGGATCTATTACAGAAAAAGCTACAACAATTTTAACAGCTGATGATGTAGCAGTACCTGTGTGGCGCCGCAATATTGATGATATGCATATAAATATTTTTTTAAACCTACATCAAGGATTAGTAAATACAACTAGCACATACCCTGAAAGACAAACCCCTGTTTTTATACAAGAAAAAAATGACAGAATAAAGATAATAAATCTACGCACCTTGGCAACAAATAGTACAAGACTTATAGTAAGCGACTTTAAGAAATATTTTGCTATAATCCCACTTGATCCAAGCTCACTAGAGAAAGAAAAAGCGCGTATGGGATTATTATTACAAGATGAAAATGGACAGCCAATTCAACCAGCATTATTAGATGAAATCTTCAACTCAGCAATAGTTAGAGATGTAAAAGAGCTAAAATTTATGACAGGAATAGACCTTGAAGCTATATGTAAGATAGCACAAGGACTAGATGTAGAAGATCCAATACCATCATCTGAAGGATATGTAACACCGCAAGAGTTTTTAGATCACTTCAATACAATGCAAGATAGATTACCTATTTTAGGTGGAACAGATGCAGAAAACATAGTAGAAATGTTAAATACAAATAGTGTAAATGAAAACAATAATAGCAACAATACAGAAGAAGAAATTCTAAATAGTATTAACGAAGATATTGAAGATAAAACAGATAAATTGCATACCACAAACAATTATAATGATAAACAAAAAATACTAAAAGATATTAATAAAAATAAGCAAGAAAAACAAGTAATACAAAGCAATAAACAACCTAGTAAAAAATTAATATTAGCAGAAAAAACCTTAGATAATTTCAATCAAATATTAAATGCTTATGGAACATTAGTAGCACTAAATGGTGGTCAATTAAGCTTTCAAGTAGATTGGAGCGATATTCAATCAATAGGAGCTTTTGCAGATAGTTTATTAATTGTAGAAGGTTTGTTTGTAATGGGTTTAGACTTTACAAGTGCATATATACACAAACTAAGTAAATTAGGTGATATAACTAAAGGTCATAAAATAGAAAAAAAAATAGACAAAACACAAAAAGTATTAATGCCAGCAGAAATTTTGTTATCATTAGTTAGCTTAACTGCATTATATGCTTCTATTGATGAATATGAAGGTAAATCTAAAAATTTAATGATAGCAATAGCAGTAATACAAACAATTCAATTTATTATAGATTTTGTAGCAAACTTTTTACCTATTTTAGGAAGGGTAATAGTAGCTGTAGTAGGAATAGTATTAGGATTAATAACTTTAATATTAGGAACAATTTTACAATTACAAACACTAGATCATTATAGTCAAGCTGAAAAAACTGACTTATTTTTTAAAGCATTATTTGGTAATACATCGGCTCTTGCATTGGCAAATATGGCAGAAAGCATAATGGATAGCGTTGATGATGTTTATAATAATAGTAATTATAAATATATAGCAATTCCTTATCCAACAGTATTAAATACAAATGATGGCTTTGGTGTTGATACTGGTGATGAGCCTGATGGTACATTGAGTAATTTTGAATGGGTAGGATTTTGTGCAATAGAGGCTGTAAATCTAACATTTAATAATTTACAAAATGATACTCTAGGTAATACAAGAGACAGACATTATGTAAAAGGCACAAATAACGATAACACTAGAAGTGGAATAGCACTTGTATTGTCTAAATTAGTATATATGGATGGTAATGGAGCTTCATTTAGAACACCTACTATAGATATGTCAAATAGCACTGAAACTATAACATATTTTATAAATTATATAGAACCATTTATTCTTGAAGATAATTCACATGCAACACATATTGATAAAAGCTGGTTTGGCAATACTAATACAACTAATTGGAAATTTCTGCCACATAAAAAGGTAATCTTAAAAATGAGCCAAAATAGTTCTAATGTATTAATGATAAATACAGATCAAATGAATTTATCAAAATATTTCGCAAAAATGATATATGCAAACGGAGATAGTAGAGATAGCTGGATAAATGTATATGATTTTTGGGTAAATAACCCAGCTCAGCCATTAGTATATCCAACATTTATGAATTGCGTTTATGAACTACATGGTGATAAAAACAATATAACTTTAAATTTTGGTTCTATAGAAAACTATTATACAAAATTAACCATAGATCTACGTATGAATAATATAGATGATAGATTATTAAGTGGGTCTAATCTTAATTATCAAAGCGGAAGAATGTATGTTGCAATAGTTGCATGCAATAGCTCTGGGCAAAGGTCTGAAAAACTATATCAAGTAAGTCAATTAATACCTATGAGATCTTCTGATATCTATAGCCACGGAAGAGAGCTATTTGTTGTTTCCTCTGGATACAATACTATAAATTTAATACAACAAGAAGTAGGTTATGAAGATAAAATATCTATTCAAGCTAGTTATAAAGATACAATTAATAACCCTTATAACAACACTTTAGCAGTTATTTTATAATAAACTATATGTTTTTAATTTTATAAATCAATACAAAATAATAATTTTGTATTGATTTATAATTAAAACTAAAGTATCTTACTTATGTGTTAGAATTATATTTTTATAAAGGATAAAAATGGTTAATAAAGTAATTTTAGTAGGCAATGTAGGACAAGATCCAGAAATTAGGCATACACAATCAGGTTCTAAAATTGCAAATTTTTCAATAGCTACAACAGATAGTTGGAAAGATAGATCCACTGGTGAGAGAAAAACACAAACTCAATGGCATAGAGTAGTTATTTTTAATGAAAATATTTCTAATATTGTAGAACAATATGTTAAAAAAGGTTCCAAAATTTATGTTGAAGGATCTATACAGAATCGCAAATATACAGGCAATGATGGTGTAGAAAAAAATATTACAGAAATAGTATTAACTCAATTTAAAGGAGAAATACAATTGCTTGATGGTAAAAATCAAGAAAATTCTTTTAATAGCAATGAAACATCAAATGAAACAACATCTAAATCATCAACAAAAAAATCTTCTAGTAAAAATACAGACAACAATGACTTCAATTCAGTTGGTGAAGATCTAGATGATGAAATACCATTTTAATATGAAAAAATATTCAACAAAACAATTAATTAAACAATTTAAAAATATAGAATGTTTATGTGTTGATGCTGATGGAACATTAACAGATGGTGGTATGTATTTAAATGAAAATAATATAGCTACTAGAAGGTTTTATGCTCACGATGGAACAGCTATTAATATGATAAAACACTTAGGAATTAAAGTTGCTATAGTTACAACATCTATTTCTTCAATTATGATAGAAAGAGGAAAAATATTAGGTTTTGATGAAGTAATTATTGGAAGTCATAATAAAGGTGATACTATTAAAGATTTATGCAAAAAACATAATATTAATATAGAAAATACTATACATATGGGTGATGATGTAAATGATATTTTAGGATTTCAAGCCGTTGGATATCCTATTGCTGTTAAAAATTCTGCACCTGCAATATTTGATTTTTCATGTTATATCACAAAAAAAAATGGTGGGGAAGGAGCAGTAAGAGAAATTTGCGACTTAATTTTGTTAGCTAAAACAGGAAAATTATATGGTCCACCTTATTTAGATAATTTTATACAATAAAAGTTTTTTATTTTATTATATTTTACACTTGTATATAATATTTCAATTTTTGTTTTTTTAAAAATACTTCCGCATTTTTACCTTGAAGAATAGCAATAGTGGTAATTAAACCAGCTATAATACAATTTTTTGCAATCACTGTAACACTTTTAGGTGGATTTTCAATTGGATATCCTGTAAATGGATTTAAAATATGAGAATATTTTTTATTATTTTGAATAATATATCTATAAGTATCTCCACTGGTTGCAATTGATCCTTTTGTTAAATCTATAATAATATTTTTTTCACTAACATCATCTATGCCAATTTTCCATATTTCTCCACGAGTGTCAGATACAGATAAATCACCACCTAAATTAATTAAAAATGGAACTTTATATTTATTATTTAAATCATTTACAATTTTATCTACTGCATATTCTTTTACTATCCCTCCTAGATCAATTTCAAATCCCTTTGGAAGAATAATACTATTTTTATTAAAAAATACTTTTCTCCAACCTATAAAAGGTATCAAATCTTGTATCTGCTTTTTGTTTGGAAAACTAGCATTTGGAGTAAAACTCCATACTTTTCTTAATATACCAGAAGTGATATCAAATAAACCATTTGATAGATTATAAGCATTATCAGCAATTTGTATTAAATAATAAGTTTCATCATCTAATTCAGCTTTAGAATACAAATTTAAATTAGATAAAAAGCTACCTTTAATATATCTGCTATACTTATATTCAATTCTATTAATTTCAACAATTGTATCTCTTATAATAGAATTACAAACAATAATATCTTTACTTTGAATTAAAATTTCACAAGGACAACCCATTGCTTTTAACTTATGATGATACATAAAAAAATCAATTGCTAAATCTTAAAATTAAATAATAAAAGAAAAGCGTTAACATCTGGATTTAGTGTAATATTATTCATATTTCCATATTTTTCAGGTTCAACATATTTCTGATGATAGTATTCAAGCATAATGCTCCAAGGTATATCGTTATATCTACCAAATTCTAAAGCAACAGAATATGTATTCATTGCAGAAAGCCTATCGTCAGAAGAAACATATTGATTATTTTGTATAACATAACTAGCTTGTGACTCTGATAGGTAAGGAGTATAAAAATATGCTTGTGTTTGTTTATAAAATCTTACATAAGGCTGTATAAAATATTTTTTAGTAATAGGTAAATAATATTTTATCTCAACCATATTAGAATTAACAGACCAATCATCAAAGCTAAACCTATAAGAAATAGAAGGTATATTATCATTAAAAATAGTTGCCTTATATTCAGCATATAAACCTTGTTTAAATCTATGATTAGGTCTGTTTTCATAAATTACTGCAGATAAATTAGTTTTATCATCTAATACAACAGGATTTCCATTGCTATCAACAACACTAATCACTTTATAAGGATCATTATGATAACCATTAGATATACTAACAAAATAATTAAACTGCATTAAAGACCATTTGTTTAATATTTGAGTTATACCTAAAATAACATCTTCAGTATTTTTATATTGGTTAGATGAACTCTTATTTTCAACATAAGGTATACCTGCTACAACATTAAAGCATTCATCGTGATCTTTTGCTAAAACAGAATTATTATCACAAGGTTTAGGATTATTCATGTAGCTATATGGAGTAGGTATTCCCCCTTCAGCACTAATGATATCATATGCATGAGATCCTAAAATGCTAATAGTAGTGTTTTTATTATTTAAATCAGCAATTAATCCAATATTACCTGATATAGAAGTATAATCAGTTTCACTTGAAAAATTTCCTCCTAATACATATTTAAAAATACTTGTAGCTTGATTTTCATAATTAATACCAACAGAATAGCGAGTATCTTCAAATTTATCTTGAGGTTGTTGATTGGGATCTACATAGTTAGGAGATCCTCCAGATGGACTAGTAAATGTTTGAGGATTTACAGAAGAGACAGCACCATTTGGAGTTGATCCTGTTAAAGAATCAATTGATAGCCTAATTGAAAAACTTTCATCAGTGTCTAAATTTCTTTTATAATCTAAAACAGATTTAAATACATTAATTCTATCTTGCTCTTTATAAAAACCAAAAGAAGCTTGTATTTCATTTTCTTGATTGTCACCAAAAGTTATTGCATTAGCATTAGAAATATATAATGCACCTACTGATAACAATGATACTATATTTTTATACTTATATTTTTTTTTACTCATATCAACCTCAATCTACAACTTAATTACAACCACATCCACCACCTGCAAAACCTCTACCTCCACTAGAAGCCTCTCTACTAAAATAAATATGATCATTAATAGAATCTATCATATTATCACTAGATAAACTCATTTTTGGTTTTGCTAAAATATCCCTCTCCCAAGGTTGAACATTAGAACATCCATATAACAAGGAAACAAACATCCCTAAAATTATCATTTTTTTCATTTATATTTACCTGTTTATTTTAATAATTCTTCAATTTTATTATGAATTTCTGCACTTGATTTATTAGTAAAGCCAGTATGCACATATAAAATTTTACCATTTCTATCTAAGATATAAGAAGTAGGCATTACACTGAGGTTAAATTTTTCAACAATAGATTTATTTTCATCATATTCAATTCTAAAATTTGGAGTATTTTTTTTTAAAAATTTTTCTGCATCTTCTCTTTTAGCATCTACATTTACTGCAATAATTTCTAATCCTTTCGATTCAAACTCATCGTTTAATTTAGTCATCCAAGGAAAAGATGCCTTACAAGGTGTACACCAAGAAGCCCATATATCTAAATAAACAATCTTAGTAGATTGCTTAATATCAAAGGGTAATTTGTCTGCTTTAAGATTTACACTTAAAGTTAATATAAAAATCAAATAAATAACACTATAATATAATTTTTTCAACATATTTACTAATCTCCACTTAATTGTTTTATTAATAAATCTTTATCAAGTATTTCACTCAATACATTTATTTTGCCTTGCTTTATAATAGCATAAAAAGGAATTCCTCTTCTATTATTTTTATAAATAAAATCCATAACATCTTTATTAGGCTTTGTTATGTCTTCTTTAATTAAATATACGTTATTATCTGACAAGGCTTTTTGTACATCTTGATCTTTTAATACATTGAATTCATTGAATTTACAAGTTAAACACCAACTTGCTGTTATATCAATAAAGATAATTTTTTTTTGCTTAATAGTTATGTCATTAAATACATTTGGTTCTAATTTATGCCAAATTAATTTATCTTTACTAACATCAATATTGTTATAATCTATAAAAATATTACTTATAAAAAAAGAAGAAGACAATATAACTATACCAACAATAATAAAAAATATTTTAAATTTAGTTTTAATAAATCCAATAATTGTTAAATGCATTGAAATAAAAATTATACTAGCTATTAATAAATTTAATTGCTGTATCAATATAAAATATAACCACAAGCAAGAGGAATATAACAAAAATCCAGCAAAATATTTTACATAATTCAACCAATTACCAGCTTTAGGTATTATTTTAGTATTTTTTGGTAAGATTAATAATAAAAAATAAGGAGTACTTAATCCAAATGCTATTGCTAAGAATATACCAACAATTGTCAAAAAGCCTTGTGTTAATGCAAAAGCAATAGACGTCCCTAAAAAAGGAGCAGTACAAGGTGTGGCTAATAATGTAATTATAATTCCATATAAAAAATGAAATAACCAATTATCATAAGATAATTTGTTTAAAATATTATCTAAAAAATTAGAAGTTTTAGAAGAAAGCTTTAAAGTTGTTAAACCAAATTGAGAAATTGCAAAAACTAATAATACATACAATATAAATACTATAAAACTTGGATTTTGAAAATGAAATCCCCAACCTACAATTTCTCCAGTTTTTTGTAATCCAAAAATTACTAAAGCTATTAACATAAAAGATACAAATAATCCCAATATAGTTAATAACAACTGATTTTTATAACTAATTTTACAATCTGAATAGGTAAGTTGGGCTACTTTTAATGATATAACTGGTAATACACAAGGCATAATATTCAATATTAAGCCACCTAAAAAAGCAAATAAAAAAATCATTATAGTCACTCTAATAGTGCTTGGCTTTAATAATATATCATAAGAATTATCGCTCCCTACAATTGTAAATCTAAGCACTTCATTCTTAATATTAGAATTTGAGTATATATCGCTAAAATTAATCTTAGCATTAATTCTATTATTAATTACATCAATGATAGGCTTTTTAAAAATAAAATTTTCATTTTCTACAAAAATATCTTTAACATATCCAATATTATATTTATCAAAAGAAATTAAAATTGATTTATCTTCATAATCTTGTTTTAAATTTATTAAATTAAAATTAATTTTTTTAGGTAATTTTAAAAAAGATTTAACGATTAAAGAATCTGAATTTTTATCTACATAATTGTTAGGCAAATTAAAATTAATATCTTCTTCGTAAGGTATACAAACATCTGCACATATTGCAAAGTTTAATTTAATAAAAAAGTTAATTATTTTTTCATTGTTTTTGATAACAAATTCAAAGGGTATAATAACTTTATTTTTATAAATATAACTCTCAAACCCATATTTATCATTATATCTATCTGGTATTAACCACAGCAAATCTAGGGACTCCAAATTAGATTTGGAAATATCAACATTTAAAGGAAAGCCACTTTCACCAGATGTTCTCCAGTAAGTTTTATATGGATGATTAATGTTAAATTCAATAGCACCATACCCCTTGCTATCAATAATGCTACCAACTACAATTTTTGTTGTAACATTAGGTTTATAAAATTCTTTAGTTTCAAAAGAATATAAATTAACAGAAGCTAAAATAAACAGCAAAATATTGACAAAAAGAAATCTAAACAAAAACTAATCCTTAATAAATAATTAATTATAAAACATATCATTATATGATATATTAATATATTTTTTTTACAAGTAAAAAAAATTTGCTTTTATATCAAAATATTATTACTATAATATAGTTTTAATTACACAAACAAGAATAAAGTATTTTCAAGTTATTGAAATACTTTTTCTGGTGGTTTACTTATGTAGGCTACATCTTGTTGAGGTTTAACCAGAAAAAAAGGAATATAAAAATGGTACAATTCACAATTAAAGAAATGCTAGACAATGGTGTTCATTATGGTCATAATACAAGACGATGGAATCCAAAAATGTCAAAATATATATATGGGACATTTAATGGTGTTCATATAATTAATTTGCAAAACACAGCACCTATGTTATCTGAAGCTTTAGATGTTATAACTAAAATAGTTTCAACGGGTGGAAGAATACTTTTTGTAGGCACGAAAAAACAAGCTTCTACAATTGTTAAAGAATATGCTGAAAAATGTGGTCAATATTATATTAACCATCGTTGGTTAGGTGGTATGCTAACTAATCATAAAACTATCGCTCAATCTATTAATAAATTGGATAAATTAGATAAACAACTTAAAGAAGGTGTTGAAGGTTTAACAAAAAAAGAAATTTTAGATCTACAAAAAACAAGAGATAAATTAGATAATGTTTTAGGTGGTATAAAAAAAATGGGTGGTTTGCCAGATTTAATAGTTGTTTTGGATTCTTTAAAAGAAGCAATAGCTATTGAAGAAGCAAAAAAACTCAATATACCAATTGTTGGTATTGTTGATACGAATTCTAATCCTGATAGTATAACTTTTCCAGTTCCTGGCAATGATGATGCTATTAAAGCTATTAAGTTTTATTGTGATTTAATGTCAAAAGCTGTCTTAGAAGGATTAAAACAAGAAGAAACTCAAAAAAATAACATATCAAAAGAAAATAAATCTATTACAGAAGAAAAAATATAAAGGGAAGAAAAAATGGTAGAGATTACTCCAATATTAATAAAAGAGCTCAGGGAAAAAACAGGTGCAGGTATGATGGACTGCAAAAAAGCTTTAAATGAAACTAACGGAAACACAGAAGAAGCTATAGATTGGCTAAGAAAAAAAGGCTTATCTACTGCTTCAAAAAAAGCAGAAAGAGTTACAGCAGAAGGTTTAATATCTGTTTTTCAAAGTGAAAATAATGCAACAATAATAGAAGTTAATTCTGAAACAGATTTTGTAGCTAGAAATGATAATTTTCAATCTTTTGTAAAAAAAATATCACAATTAAGTATAAATTGCAACTCTCTAGAAGAGCTAAAAAAAACAAATTATGGTAACGGAAAAACTATAGAAGAAGAATTATTATCTTTAATATCTACTATAGGAGAAAATTTAACTATAAGACGTATGCAAAAAATACACACAACGGGTAATATTTATTCTTACATCCATAATTCTATATCTACTGGACTAGGAAAAATAGGGGTTATTTTATCATTAAAAGGTAATCCTAAAAATGAAAACTTGGGAAAAAATTTAGCAATGCATATTGCGGCAAATCAACCAAAATCTTTAAACATAGAAGGTTTAGATATTTCGCTTGTTGAAAGAGAAAAAAATATACAAAGAGAATTAGCAAAGCAATCAGGTAAACAAGATGATATTATTGAAAAAATGTTAATAGGAAGGATATCAAAATTTTATCAAGAAGTTTGTCTTTTAGAACAACCTTTTGTTATGGATCCTGATAAAAAAGTTTTTGATATTTTAAAAGATAATAATACTGAAATCATAGATTTTGTATATTATATACTTGGAGAAGGAATTGAAAAAGAAAATATAGATTTTGCAGAAGAAGTTGCTAAAGTTATCGGTTAAAAAAAAATAACTCCATTCATTGGAGTTATTTTTTTATGTAAAAAGTAAGAGGTTATTTTATGTATAAAAAAATATTATTAAAACTATCAGGTGAAGCATTATTTGATAAAGATAAAAACAAGATTATTTCTCCAGCTAAATTAGGATTTTTTATTAATGAAATTAAATCAATATATGATCAAAAAATTAATATATCAATTGTGATAGGTGGAGGTAATATTTTAAGAGGTGATTGCAATAAAGAATTAAATTTAACAAGATACAAAGCTGACAATATGGGAATGTTGGCAACCTTAATAAATGGAATTGCACTAGAAGATGCTTTAAATCAAAACAATATGAAATCTGTTTTATTTTCATCACTAGAAGTGAATAAAATTTGTGAATTTTACACAGTTCAAAAAGCACTTGAGTGTTTTAATGATAATAAAATTATTATCTTTGCTGGTGGTATTTCTAATCCTTATTTTTCAACAGATACATGTGCAATACTAAGAGCAATGGAAATAGGTGCAAATGTAGTGTTAAAAGGAACACAGGTTAATGGAATTTATAACAAAGATCCTAAAAAATACGAAGATGCTTATATATTTAATTCCATTACACATAATGATTTTATATCACAAGATTTACAAGTAATGGATCAAACTGCTGTAATTTTAGCTAAGAAAGAGAATTTACCTATTATAGTGTTTAATATACACAAAGAAAACAATCTAAGAAATATTTTGATTAATAATAAAATTCATAGTATTATCCAATCATAGTTTATAAAATAATATAGGAATTTTTTTAAATGTCTGATATATTTGATGTAAAAAAGCTTAAAGAAGATATTAAATTCAAATTAGATAAATCAATTGAATCTTTAAATAAAGATCTTTCATCTTTGAGAACTGGTCGTGCTTCTGCAAATATTTTAGATCCCATTAAAGTAGATTACTATGGTGCTATGGTCCCAATAGAGCAAATAGGTAATATAAGTGTACCAGATCCAAGATTAATAGTAATAACATTATGGGATAAAGCATCTATAATTCCACTAGAATCAGCAATTAAAGCCTCTAATCTAGGTATAAATCCCGTTGTTGATGGCACAAGAATAAAACTACCAATACCACCTCTTACTGAAGAAAGAAGAAAAGAGTTAGTTAAAAAAGCATCTGAGTATGTTGAAAAATCAAAAATTGCAATTAGACAAATTAGAAAAATTTTTTTAGATGATTTAAAATTAATTCAAAAAAATAAGCTTATTTCAGAAGACGATTTTGAAATTGAATCAGATTCATTTGAAAAAATTATTAAAAACTATATACAAGAAGTTGATAAAATTTTTAATACAAAATCTAAAGATATAATGAATATATAATATTTTGTAAAATAATTATGACTATAGATACTTCAAAAATTTCACATATTGCAGTTATTATGGATGGTAACCGCAGATGGGCTAAATTAAATGATATAAAAATACAAGATAGCTACAAAAAAGGCTTAGAAAGCTTAAGAACTTTTATAATTAATTGCATAGAATATAAAATAAAATATATAACCTGCTATGCTTTTTCTACCGAAAACTGGAAACAAAGAAGTAAGCAAGAAATTGATTATTTAACATCTTTATTAGAATATTATTTAAGTAAAGAAAGTAATTTTTTTATATCAAACCAAATAAAACTTAATGTAATAGGTGATTATAGTGTATTTAGTGATACTATATCTTCTAACATTAAAATGTTAGAAGAAAAAACAGATAACTATACCAATATTACTTTAAATTTAGCATTAAACTATGGTGGTCGAGCAGAAATTACAAATGCAATAAAAAAAATTTCTACAGATATATCTAATAATAAAATTAATATCAATAGTATAAATGAAGCATTAATAAATAATTATTTATATACTAACAATATTCCCGATCCAAATATACTAATTAGAACAGGTGGGGATAAAAGATTAAGCAATTTTTTATTATGGCAATTATCATATACAGAATTATTTTTTGTTAATGAAATGTGGCCAGAATTTAATAAAAAAAATTTAGATAATATAATAAATGAGTATAATAATAGAAAAATTAACATAGGTAAATAATATAATGTCTACAAAACTAAATAATTTTTATCACAGAACATTAACATCTCTAATATTGTTTCCAGCAATATTATGCACAATTTATTTTGGTGGAATATTATTTTTTTTATTAATGTTTATAATAGTATTGCTATCTTGTTATGAATGGAATGATATTTGTGGAAAATGGTCATTTGGGATAGATGGAATGATATTTTCAAGCTTTATAATGGTTTCTTTTACATCTGTTTATATGGGTAATTTAATAATAGGGATATGTATATTTTTTATAGGAATTTATATATCATACTTAGTTGCTAAACTACGTTCAAAATCTGAATTGAAACAACTTATACCTAACTATCTAAATAGGCCGTTGTGGTATGTAATAGGCTACATATATTTAAGTATAGGATTTTGTTCTATGGGTTATATAACCCAACTGGATAATACTATTAATATTAATTTGACTGTGATATGGATTTTTTTAAGCACAGTATTTAACGATGTATTTGCATATATTTTTGGATCACTAATTGGAGGTAAAAAAATTGCACCTAAAATCAGCCCTGGTAAAAGTTGGTCTGGTCTTTTTTTTGCTAGTATATCCACAGCAATATTAAGTTATATGTTCTCTATATATTTAAACTCTAATAATGAATTATTCTTAATAATAATAGGATTTTCAATAGGATTTGTAGCTCATTTTGGAGATATGTTAGAATCTTATTTTAAACGTTATTTAAATATTAAAGATACATCTAATCTGATACCTGGACATGGAGGTATTTTAGACAGAATAGATGCATTACTAATGGTATCTATATACATAGCCATAATATCTTTAATAATTGGTAAAAGCCCATTATTTTTGTAAAAAAAAATATTATAAATCAAGCTTAATAGAAGGATCTATAGTTGAAATATCCAACATAATATCTTTACTATTTACTGCAACAATTTCTTTAGATAAAACCATTTTTGCAATCTCTTTTGCTTCTTCTAATGAATGCATTTTATAAGCACCGCACTGATACTCATTTGCTGCAGGAACTACATCTGCTAATAAAATTTTTTCCATAGATTTTTTCCAAGCTACAATAATATCATCAATATTAGGTTGCCCAATAATGCTCATATAAAAACCCGTATGACAACCCATAGGGGAAACATCAATTATTTTACAATCTTTATTATCTGCTAAATAATCTCTTATATAACCAGCTAAAAGATGCTCCACAGTATGAATACCTTTAGTAGGCATAAATACCTTATTAGGTTCACAAAATCTTAAATCATAAACAGTAATTACATCACCACTAGAAGTAAATAATTCTTTGGCAATTCTTAAAGATGGGAATGGTAATTTTTTATGATCTATTAAAAAACTATCTACTACTGGCATAACAAACTCCTTAAAAAATACAATACAACTACTCATAATTATATAGTATTAAAAAGAATTTAACAAGAATTAAAGTTAATATCTATTTTTATATTTTTTAAAAATCCAAAAAAATATTTTTTGTGTAATATTAAAGTTTTTATTTTTAGGTATTTTAGAAAAATTAATAAAATTAGGGAAATATACATTCCAAAAAGAATTAATACTAAATTTATTTAATAAAATAAATCCAATATTATGGAATAATTTATCAAATTTATAGCATAAATGATGATAATTTGGATAATAAATAATAAAGATATTAGGAAAAATATTTAATATTTCATTAATTTTAATAAGAGGGGTAAATTCACTTTTATGTAAAGAAAATATAATAGGAATATTAGATTGTTTAGGAATTTTCCAATTGTTAGTTGAAATATTAGGTTGATAAAAGTAAAGATTTTCAGAAACACAATGAGATAACCAATGATAATCGTGTAAAATTGCACTTAAAACTCTATCTTGAAAATGAAAAATAAGGTAATAAGCTAAAAAAGAACCAAAAGAAATAGGAAAAATAGAAAATTTATATAAATTGTTTTTATTTAATTCTTCTTCAATAAAGGAATGTTGAGAGGGTAAATTTTCATAAAAAGTAAAATTATCATCTAATTTATGAAAAATTGCATAAATATTATGAGAGTTTTTAAAATGTTTTAAACAAATACCAGAGGGAACATTATTTGATTTATCAGCAATAAGTAAAATATTAGGAGAATTAGTAGATACAAAATTAATACATTCAATTGATTTCATAATTATTAAATAAATATAGAAATAGTTGTAACAACAATTAAAGTTATAAAACCAGCAACAATATCGTCCATCATAATTGCAACACCGCCTTTGAATTTTGTTTCACACATACCAATAATCCAAGGCTTTTTAATATCTAAAATCCTAAAAATAATAAATGAAAGAATAGATAAATAAATATTATTATATACCAAGATTACAGCTAATAATTGCCCAACAACTTCATCTATTACAACATATGAGGGATCAATATTTTCGTCACTACAAGATTGTTCGCAAACAAAAAACCCTAGTATCAAAAACAAAGTAAACATAATAACTAACAAA
>CAMCZU010000010.1 GCA_945888065.1 Rickettsia typhi | reverse complement strand
TACCTAGTAGGCAATCTTTCTATACCACCTACTACCATTTTATTTTTTCTTACTACTTTTTTAATGCTTATTATTTTTTATATACTAACAAACATTATTTTTTACGACATCTCTTATCTACTCAAAGTAATATATTATTTTTATTTCTTATTGTCAATAAACTTTTTGTTTTTATTTTTACTTTATTAATTAAAGATAATATTTAAGTAATAAAACATTATCTTTTTACCCTTAAAACCCTTGTAATAAAAGAGTTGATAAAATATAAGCAAAAAAAAAAGCTAAAATTAAATTAATTAATTTTAGCTTTTTTTAGTATTTAATAATTATCGAATCGTTTTTTATTGCAAAAATTTATTCACTTTTTCTATATCTTCAATTATTAAAGGCCCAACTATAGATTTTAATGCTAATGCACTTAATAAAAATGAATATTTAGATTTAGAAAGAATCCTTTTTGCATTATAATAGTTTTCATTTGCTATTAAGACATCAGTTGTAGTTTTTAAACCCACTGCATAAGATTTTTCTGCTGATTGTAAAAACTTTTCTGCTGATACTACAGATTGCTCTAGAGAGTTAATTTGAATTAATCCATCATACACATTTAAATAATATTGACGAGTTGTTAGCTCAATTGTATGTTCTAAAGATTGCAACTGATATTGGGCATTATTTTTATTATATTTTGCACTTTTTGATAAATCATTAGTTGATCCACCTTTAAATAAGTTCATACTTAAAGCTACACCAACAGATGATGAATATCCATTATATTCTGTGCCATTTGGCAAAGAATTATAATTAGCCCCTTGAGTGCCACCATATGTTGCAACAAGAGCTATATTTGGATAGTATTGTGAGTTTGCAATATCTATATCTTGCTGTAAAGCCATTATATTTAATTGAGAAGATAAAATATCTAAATTATTAGTTTTAGCTAAAGAAATCCAGGTATCTAAAGATGCTCCATCTAAAGAAATATCATTGATATTATTTTTAATTTTTTTATAACTAATAACTTGATAATTAAGATAATTGTTTAGTTGATTTTGCTTTACTTCTACATTATGTAATGCTGTAATTTCTTGAGATTCTACTTGTAAATATTTTGATTTAATTTCTTCTACATCTATTGGTCTTGATTTACCAACTTTAACCTGTTGCTCTACTTGCTTCATTTGAGTTAATAAACTTTGTTTTTGTGCACTTGCATATTCTAAATCATCCATTGCTGATAATACTTCAAAATAATATTGAGTTGTTTTTAAAAACAAAGAATTTTTATCTTTTTCTAAGATTAATCTTGCTTGTTTTTCTAAAATATTAGCTTTTGAATATTGATTAAAAGCATTAACACTAAATATAGGTTGGCTTAAGCTAATACCAAATTGCACAGGCTTATCTTGTAGAGGAGTTGTTGTAGAATTTGCTGTTATTTCTCCTTTGTTTATATTATAAGAACCTTGCAAATCTAAAGTTGGATAAACATAAGATTTATATGATGATACAAAAGATACATTTGCATTATATGCCTCTACTTTTGCTTTATAATCATAATTGTTTTCTAGTGCTTTTTGCAACACTTGAAGCAAATCTTCGGCTTTTAAAGTTAGACAAGATATAAGATATAATCCTATAATTAAAAATTTTATCATTTTTTATATTACCTTTTTTAGTTTTTTATTTTTAAAATACTCTATCATATTTTCTATTGCATAATACAAAGTAGGAACTACTATAAGAGTTAAAATTGTAGAAGATATCATTCCACCTACCACTACTGCTGATAATGATGCATTACTTTCTGAACCTGCTCCGCTTCCTGCCATTGCTGGAAGCATAGATAATACAACCGTAATTGATGTCATTAATACTGGTCTTAATCTTAATGGACAAGCTTTTAGCAGTGCATCTTTTATTGAGTATCCTTGTTGTCTTAATTCGTTTGTAAAATCTATTAATAAAATAGATGTTTTAGCAACTAGCCCAACCAACAAAATTAACCCTATCATAGAAAACATATTCATTGAATAGCCACTTATTAATAATCCCCCTACTCCACCTACTATAGATAAAGGAATCGCTGTCATTAAAATAATAGGTTGAATAAAAGAATTAAATTGAGATGCCAATACCATATATAATAATAAAATAGAAACTCCAAACACAAATACTACGGCATTAATAGTTTTCATTAACTCTTTTGCAGAACCTTTTAATTCTATTGAATAATCATTAGATAAGTTTTTTGCACCTATTGATTTTGCAATAGCTAGTGCCTCTCCTAGTGGAGCATTTGGATTTGATCTTATAGAAATTGCATATTGTTGACCTGAACGCTCTATGCTTGAGAATCCTAAGTATTCAATAGGTTTCACCACACTATCTAACCTTACCATAGAATTATTTTGAGTTTTAATATAAATTCCATTTAAATCATCTATAGATTTAAGCTGGGATTCTAAACCCTTTACTCTAATATCATATCTTTCATCATCACCTATAGAATTAAACTTATTAACATCAATCCCGCCTACCATTACACCAATTGCCTGAAGAACATCTTTAGATGTTAATTTTAATAATGCTAGTTGATTTCTATCTACTGCAAATTTTAATTGTGGTAAATTATCTACACTTAAATCTGTTGATCCAATTTTTGGATTTGCCTCAAATAGATCTTTTAACTTAAGAGCATTTTTATATAAATCAGAAAAATTTGGACCAATTAAATTTAATTCCATTTTATAAGAACCACCACCCATCATATTCCCTGGAGAAGCTATAATACTTACACCTGCAATAGATGCTAATTGTTTTTCTATTTTTTTCATTACTTCATACTGACTTAAAGATCTTTTTTTAGCCTCTACTAAGTTAATTGTAAGTTTTGCTCTACTTACAGGACCTGCATTAATTCCTATATCTGCTAAAACTGCTTTTACCTCTGGATTGCTTTTTATAATGCTTTCTGCTTGAGCTACTTTATTTAAAGTATTGTAAATATTTGATCCTTGGGGAGTTTTTAAATATACCATAAATTGCGATCTGTCTCCATCTGGTGCAAACTCAACAGGAACTTTAGAAAAAAACAAAAAGCTTGATAAAAACACTAACAAGGCACCTATCAACACAATACTTTTATGAGATAAAGACCATTGCAAAATTTTAAAATATCCTTTTTCCATAATAACAAAAAAAGATTCTAATTTTTGATAGAAAATATTAGGTTGTTTGCCGTGGTTATACCTTAAATATCTAGAACACAACATTGGGGTAATATACAAAGATACAAAATAAGAAATCATAACTCCAAATGTAACTGTAACTGCAAAAGATTTAAAAAACCTACCTATAATACCATCCATAAATACTACAGGACCAAAAATAGATACTAATGACAATGTTGCTGCCATTACTGCAAAAAATACTTGTGATGAACCATCTATAGATGCTTTAATTGGATCTAAGCCTTCTTCCATTTTTCTATAAATATTTTCTAAAACAATAATTGCATCATCTACTACAACCCCAATAAGCAACAACAAAGCTAACAATGTAATATTATTAAAAGTATATCCAAAAGCATAAATTACAAACACCGCACCCAAAAGAGAAATAGGTATTGCTAAAGACACTATAATTGTTGCTATAAAGCTTCTTAAAAATAAAAATACTATTAAAGATGTTAAAAATGTTCCTAAATATAAATGCTCTTCCAAAGAAGCTACCACCTCTTTAATATAATCTACTACATTATCTGTAACTTCTAATTGCAAACCTGGTTGTAAATTAGGTTGTATTTTTTTTAATAGCTTTTCTTTTACTTCTTTTTCTATTTCAAAAGCATTATAACCAACAATTTTAGTAACACCTAAAGATACTGAAGGATAAGAATTATAAGAACTAAATGCTCTAAAATCTGCTATTCCATCTACTATGGTTGCAATATAACCTAATTTAAGCAAAGATCCATTTACACTTTTTACTACAATATTAGAAAAATCTTCTACACTATGTGCTTCAAAATCTAGGTTAAGCAATAATTCATTTTTGTCTCCAATAATATATCCACCTGGCATTTGAATATGTGAAGCATTAATTGCTTGAATAATATCTGCAATTGATACTCCAAAAGAAGACATTTTAAATAAATCTAATTCAATCCTTAAAACCCTATCCCGCTTACCACCAATTTGAACCTCTGATACACCATTAATAATTTCAAGTTGCTTTTTTATAATTTTATCTGCATACAAATTTAACTGCTGAATTGTTCTGTCGCCTGAAAGAGTTAGAGTTATAATCGGGCTATCTGAACTATTTGCTTTAATAAGTTGTGGTAAATCTACATCTGATGGTAAATCTGCTATTGCTAGATTTACCTTTGCTTGAACCTCATTAAAAGCAACATCAATATCTTTATCTAGCTCAAACCTAACTACAATACTTGAAAAGCCTGGGTAAGATCTTCCTGATACATTATCTATTCCACTAATACCATTAATTTGATCTAATAAAACAGAAGTAATAGTTGCATCCACTAGCTCTGCATCTGACCCCTCTTGAAATGTTGATACAATAATAACAGGAAAATCAACATCTGGAGATTCATCAATCCCAATTCTTGAATAACCTATAATACCAAATAACATTATAGCAAATGAAACCATATAAGCCATAACGTGGCGCTTAATACCCAATTCAGAAAATGTCATTATTTAATTCATCTATATTTTTTTATTATTAATTAGCAAGAATGTTTATATTGGCATTATTAGATAAAAAACCTGCACCCTCTAATGCTATCTCTTCTCCACCTTGTAGCCCATCTGTGATTTCAATTAACCCATCTTGAGATACACCAGTTTTTACAAGCCTTTCTTCTACTATATTATCTTTAATAATATATACAACTTTGCCCTTGTTCCTTAAAACTACTGCTTCTTCCTTTAATAAAATTATATTAGATTTTTTTTGAATAATAATTTTAACATTAACTGTTTCACCAGGTTTTAACTTGTATTCATTGTTTGGTAATTCAATTATTACCTGAAGAGACCTTGTTTGCTCATCTACCACTGGCTTTATTTCTTTAATTTTAGTCTTAATGATTTTATTTTCATCAATTTCTACAACTACTGCCTGATCTTTTTTTACTATAGAAGAAAAAAATTGAGGATAATTTGCTAAAATTAATAAATTTGAATTATCTACAATAGTAAACAAAGGGGTTCCAATTGATACAAATGTTCCTTTTGATATACTTCTTTCTTGAATTATACCCTGAATTTTACTTTTTATAACCGATTTTTCTAATACTATATTATAATTTGCTAACATTGCTTTTGCTGAAGAAAGTTGCTCTTTTAAAGTTTTAACATTTGTTGAAATTGCGTCTAACTCTGATTGAGAAACATATCCATTTTTGTATAAACTTTTGTATCTTACTAAATTTTTTTCTTGATCTTTAAGTTGAGCTTTAATTTTATTAATTTCTGATATTTGTGCATTCCTTGTATTTTCTAGCTCTTCTTTATCAATTTGTGCCAACACCTGATTTTTATTTACATAATCACCTATTTCTACATTTACAGATTTTACTACTCCTGATGTTTCTGCAGATATAAACGAAGAATCTAAATTATATACAATCCCCACAGATTTTTCATAAACATCTAAATTGCTTAATTTAACATTTTGAGTTGTAATTGAAACTGCTTTTTTTATAGGCTTTTTTTCTTCTACAATGCTGTTATTATTTTGAGGCAAAGATGATTTTTTATTATTACTTGCAAAATAACTTTGAATAAAATTAGATTTATCTTTAAAAAAAAACAAATAAGCACTACACAAAACTAGTGTAGCAACAATACCCAACAATATAATAAATTTTTTTTTCATTTTAGATTTATTTCCAAATACATCTTATTAAATATAATTATATGTTTATATAGTATTTTATTAAATAAGATGCAAAACTTTTATTAATTAAATTTTACATCTTATTGTTATAATAATTAAAAAACGGAGTAGTTTTACTCTATTTCTACTACACGAATAGAATTAGTAATACCACCTACACTTACTGGAACACCCGCTATTACTACAATTTTATCACCTATGTTAACCCATTTATTATCTTTTAACCACACACTTGATATTTCTACAATTTCTGTAAAAGTGCTAACAGGATTAATTAATAACGGAGTAACACCCCAATTTAAACATAATTGATTATATAAATTGCTATTATCTGTAATTGCTAAAATTTTAGCATTTGGACGTTGATGAGAAATTCTGCTTACTGTCGTTCCTTTAGAAGAAAAAGCTACAATAACTTTTGCACCAACCTCTTGAGCTATCTTCTTAGCAGAAACAACTATCGCTCTGCCTGTTGTAATGCAATGATTATTAGGATTTTGCTTTAAATAAGTATTATTAATATGATTCAAAGATGCATCTAGCACATCCCAATATAATGGATCTGCTTCTACTGCTTTAATAATATTGCTCATTGTGTCAACTGTTTCTACTGGGTAAATTCCAACTGTTGTTTCCCCTGATAGCATTACTGCATCTGCTCCATCGTAGACTGCGTTGGCTACATCGGATGCCTCTGCACGAGTTGGAATTGGAGAGTTTGTCATAGAATCCATCATTTGAGTTGCAACAATTACAGATTTTGATTGCCTTCTGCATTCTCTAATAATACGTTTTTGTGCTACAGGAACATCTTGAGTTGGAATTTCTACCCCTAAGTCTCCCCTTGCTACCATAATACCATCAGATGCGGTTATAATGTCTACAATATGCTCTAATGCTGAGGGTTTTTCTATTTTAGAAATAATTTTTGCCCTACCTTTTATTAAATCTCTTGCATAATGCACATCAGATGGTAATTGCACAAAAGATAACCCTATATAGTCTACACCCAAAGAAAGCGCAAATTCTAAATCTTTTAAATCTTTTGGTGGCAATATTGATAAATTAAGAACCCCAGATGGAAAATTTACACCTTTAGCATTAGATATAGTCCCTGCTACCATTACTTGTGTTTCTGCAAAATCTTTACCAAATTTTTCTACTTGTAGACGTATTTTACCATCATCAATCAATAGTTGATCACCTTTTTTCAAAGCTTCAAAGATTTCAGGATGAGGAAGGGTTGCCCTTGTGTTGTCTCCTAGTTCACCTTGTAAATCTAAAGTGAATTTTTGACCTTTAACGAGCTCTTCTTTACCATTTTTAAATTTTCCTACTCTTAGCTTTGGACCTTGCATATCTGCCAATACTGCAACTGGAGTATTATATTTTTTTGAAACTGCTCTTATATTATCATAACTTTCTTTATGTTCTTCGTATATAGAATGGCTAAAGTTCAATCTAAAAACATTTACACCTGCTAAAAATAATTTTTCTATAACATCCATTTTACGACTAGCTGGACCAATTGAACTAACAATTTTTACTCTTTTATAATCTTGATTGTTTAACACTTTAAATTGACTCCTTGTTATTTATATAAATAAAAGATTTTTAAAAAACATAACTTATTTTATTGCAATAATCTTATATTTGTTTTATTATTATACATTATAATTAATCTAATTAATAGTAAAAATTTTGCAATTAATTATCAATTAATGTTTATTTTTAATTACTAGGGTATTAAATTATACAAATGAAATTTTTATTAATTACAATATTGTTTTTATCATTTTTTATATTTAATAATTTAAAAGCAGAAGGTTTATCTGAAACAAATTCTATTAATACCCCTCCTGCTAAAATTTCAAAATTACCAAGCGTCATTGCTGAAGAAAGCAAACAAGATGATACATCTGATAAATCAGATAATATGATATATCAAGAAATCAACAAAGATGATCCATTAAATGATATGGTAGATGAAGAAACAAAAAAAGATGAACCTGTTAAAGAAAATATTCTTGATAAAAAAACAATTTTTAAACCAGAACCATTAGATAAATCTTTTTTAAAAAGTTATGAATTTTTAGAAGACTTAAATTTATCTGTTTCTGATAAAATCAATCTTAAAGGTGATCCTGATAACTATGTAATACTATTTACACCAGAAAAACTAATAATTATATATTTATATGCCGATGTTGCCCCTAAAACTGTATCGGATTTTAAAGATTTAGTAAGGGCTAAATTTTATAACAATACAACTTTTTTTAGATTAATACCAAATTATTTAGTTCAAGCAGGCGATCCTACAGATAGTGGTTATGGTGGAATGGGTAAGCTAAGAAAAGCAGAGATTAATTCTGAAGTTAAATTTAAAAGAGGATCTGTTGCTATGGCAAATACAGGAAATCTAGCTTCTGATGATAGTCAATTTTTTATTACTTTTAACTCTTTTCCTTGGCTTGATGGTAAAAATACAATTTTTGGAATTGTTATCTCTGGAATTAACTATTTAGAATCTTTAGGTGGCAATTATGATGCTAATGGATATTTACAATCTCCCCTTGTAATTGAAAAAGCTTATGTTTATAGTGATTATTTAGAAGAAATAAATGCTCCATTGCCACAAGAATCTAAAAATAATGTAGCTGAAATTAAGGGTATTTCACCTAAAGGTATTTCTCCTAAGGTTGAAGCTCCTAAGGGTATTTCTCCTAAGGTTGAGGCTCCTAAGGTTGATACAACTAAAGCACCTGAAGAATTACCTAATGATTTGCCTAAAAATAAAGAAACTAAAGCAGTTGATAAAACTCAACCTGCTAAAAATGATTTATCTAAACTTGTTTCTAGCAATAAAAACACAAATAAAGATGTAAAACAACCTACAGGGAATGCTATAAATTCAAATGCTATTAACCCTAGCACTAGCTATAGCACTTCACCAAATACTAGCAAGTAATTTGTAAACAAACATATAGCAACTATATTATATAAAAAATATGTGTTGCTATAAATATATTAACTATTTTTTATAATACTAAAAAAAGATTGTTTTAAAGATATTAAATTTGAATATAAACCATTACCTTGATAAATATTTTTAGAACCTCCACCACTACCATTTATATGAGTTGTGATAGTATTTAAAATATTTTTTAAGTTAGATTCATAGTTATTAATATTGCTAGTTAATACAAATGAAGCTTTATTGTTTTCAGTTAAAGAAAATACTAAAGATACTAGATTAGGATATTTTTTTAATAAGGCATTAGATACATCTTTTAAGTTTGGAATATTCATATATTCTACTTCTTGGCATAGATAGTAATTAGAATTTTCTTTAATTAAAGATTTTTCTAAGATAGCTAAATTATATTTATAGGTTATGTTTTCTAAATCTTTTTTTAAGGCTTTATTTTCTGTTAAGGTATCTTGTAGTTTTGATTGAATGTTTGCTTCTTCTACATTTAATAATTGAGATATTTTTTTGTGTTGTTGCATATAATTTGTTAAATATTGAATTGCTTCAAGCCCACAAATTGCTTCTATTCTGCGCACCCCAGACCCAATTGAGCTTTGAGAAATTATTTTAAATAATCCAATTTGAGATGTTGTAGTGCAATGAGTTCCCCCGCATAGTTCTATAGAGTGTAATGTGTTATTTGAATTACCTATTGATACAACTCTGGCAATTTGTGGATATTTTTCACTAAAAAGAGCTAAAGCACCCATTGCAATTGCTTTATTTGTTTCCATTAATGTTGTTGTTATAGGTAAATTTTGTAAAATAATTGCATTTATATCATTTTCTATATGTTGTATTTCTTCATCTGAAATAATTGAATTATGAGAAATATCAAAACGAATATATTTACTATCTAATTGTGAACCTCGTTGAGATATGTGTTGACCCAAATGTTTTTTTAATGAACTATGCAAAAGATGAGTAGCACTATGGTTAGCACTAATTTTTTCTCTTAAAATATTATCTACAGACACAGCAATGGTATCATTTGTTTGTAAAAAATAATTGTTTGCCTCATAATCTTCTAACAAAATATGATGCACAAATAATTCTTGTGATTTTTTTTGCACATCAATTACTTTAGCAAAAAAATTATCTTTTGATATTACCCCTTTATCTGCTATTTGCCCTCCCATTTGTGCAAACATAGGGGTTTTGTTTAGCACAATAAAAAATTCTCTTTGAGATGATTTATCTACTTTATGTAAAGATCCATCTTTATATTCAACAATAGCTAAAATTGTAGATGTGCTAAGCAAAGTATCATAGCCTATAAATTGTGTTTGTGGTAAATTGCTTTGCAATTGTATCCAAAAATTATTATCTGTATTATCTTGCATTTTCCAAGATTGTTTAGCTAAATTTTTATGCTTTTCAAATGCTTCATCAAATTCTAATTGATTTACACTAAGATTATGTTTTTTTACAATATCTTGAGTTAAATCTAATGGAAAACCATATGTTTCATACAATTTAAAAGCCGTTGTGCCAGATAATATGTTATTATTTTTAAGTTTTTTTATTTCATCGTTTAATAATTTAATGCCATTATCAAATGTATTGCAAAATTTTAATTCTTCTTGTTTAATTGTATCTATAATAAATGCTTCTTTTAAAGCTAATTGAGGGTAAGCTTTAGACATAATATTTTTTAAGGGTTGAACAAATTTATACATAACAGGTTCTGATACCCCTAAGAGATGAGAATGCCTAATTGCCCTACGTAAAATTCTGCGTAAAATATACCCTCGTCCTTCATTGCTTGGTAAAATACCATCTGCAATCATAAAAGCACAAGCTCGTATATGATCTGCTAAGATATTAAAAGAAGATCTATTTTGTATGGTAATTTTAGTGTTTAAAATTTCACTTTGATGTTCTATTAATTGAGTAAAAACATTGGTATCATAATTATTAAGTTTATTTTGTAAAACACAAGATATTCTTTCTAAACCCATTCCTGTATCAATGCACGGGGTGCTAAGATTTATAAGTTCTCCATTTTTAAGTTTTTCATATTGCATAAAAACTAAATTCCAAATTTCTACAAATCTGTTTCCATCTTGATTCGCTGAACCTGGAAGCCCTCCGCTTATGTTAGCTCCATAGTCATAAAAAATTTCACTACAAGGTCCACAAGGTCCACTATCTCCCATTTCCCAAAAATTATCTTTATTATTAATTTTAATAATTTTACTATCTTCAAGCATAGCTATTTTTTTCCAAAAATTATATGCTTCATCATCTGTATGATAAATTGTAATTACAAGCTTATCTTTTGAGATCCCTAATTCTTTTGTAAGTAAATCCCAAGCATAATAAATTGCTTGTTCTTTAAAATAATCTCCAAAAGAAAAATTTCCTAACATTTCAAAAAAAGTGTGATGGCGAGGTGTATACCCTACATTATCTAAATCATTATGCTTACCACCTGCTCTTAAACATTTTTGCACACTGGTAGCTAGTTTAAATTGAGGTTTTTCTAAGCCTACAAAAATATTTTTAAATTGCACCATTCCAGAATTAGTAAATAACAAAGAATCATCTCCCTGTGGAATCAAGCTTGAAGATTCCACAAGTGTATGATTGTTTTTTACAAAATAATTTAAAAATAAATTTCTAATATCTTGAGTATTCATTTTTAGCTATGTTATTTCTTTTTTTTTGATGTTTTTTCTTCTATTTCTTCTTCAATTTCTTCAATTGTTGAGATATCAGAATCTTTAACTACATCGTGCAGTGATGTGCTAAGCATTGCTTCTTCTACTGCTCCTAAATTTTTAAGAATTTTAGCTTGAATATCGTCCATTAATTTTGGGTTGCTTAATAAAAATTCTTTTACTTTTTCTTTACCTTGCCCAATTTTTTCGTCTCCATAAGAAAACCAAGAACCTGCTTTTTGAATGATATCTGCTTTTACCCCTAAGTCTACAATTTCAGATGCTCTAGAAATTCCTTGTCCATACATAATATCAAATTCTGCAATTCTAAAAGGAGGTGCTAATTTGTTTTTTACAACTTTTACAACGGTTGTATTGCCTAGCACTATGTCTCCATCTTTGATTGCAGTTGATCTTTTAATATCTAAACGCACAGAAGCATAAAATTTAAGTGCATTTCCTCCTGTGGTTGTTTCTGGATTACCATAAGCTATGCCTATTTTCATCCTTACTTGATTAATAAAAATTACCATTGTATTAGATTTAGAAACAGAAGATGTTAATTTACGTAAAGCTTGAGACATTAACCTTGCTTGTAAACCCATATGAGAATCACCCATTTCACCTTCTAGCTCTGCCTTTGGAACAAGTGCAGCAACTGAATCTACTATTAACACATCTACACCGCCTGATCTAACTAGGGTATCTGCTATTTCTAAAGCTTGTTCTCCTGAATCTGGTTGTGATACAATTAATTCATCAATATTTACCCCTAATTTTTTAGCATAAGATGGATCCAAAGCGTGTTCTGCATCTATAAAAGCACATACACCACCTTTTTTTTGAGCTTCTGCAACAACATGCAAAGATAAAGTTGTTTTACCTGAGCTTTCATTACCATAAATTTCTATAATTCTACCTTTTGGTAAGCCCCCAATTCCCAGTGCAATATCTAAGCCTAAAGAACCTGTTGATATAATTTCTACCTGATTATGTTTATTATCTTTATGCCCTAATTTCATAGCAGAACCCTTTCCAAAAGCTCTTTCAATTTGTGCTAATGCATTTTCTAGTGCTTTAGTTTTATCCATTTTTATATCCTTTTTTGGTTGTTTTTATTATTTGTTAATACCGATTTAACCTTAGAAGCAAATACATCTGGACTAAAAGGTTTAGCTAAAAAATCTATCCCTTTAAGTGAAATATCTCCATTTATATCATCTAAAATATCTTCTGTATATCCTGAAATCAAGATTGCTTTAATATCTACAAAAGTATCTCTTAATCTTGCAATTAGCTCTGGTCCACTAAGCCCTGGCATCATTACATCTGAAATTACTAAATCTAGATTTTTAATTTGTTTTTCTTTAATTAAACTTAAGGCTTTATCTCCACTATTTGCCTCAATTACATTGTATCCTTTAGATTTTAACAACCTTGAACATACCATTGCTACAGGTAGTTCATCTTCTACTAATAAAATTGTTTCACTTCCTGTTAAATCATCAAGTTCAATTTCATTATCTACAACCACTGCTGGTATTTCTTGATCTGTTTTTGGTAAATATAGATATATAGATGTTCCTTCATTTAGCTTACTTTTAATATCTATAAAACCTGCATTATCTGTAATAATTTTTTGCACGGTAGATAATCCAAGCCCGTTGCCTTTGTCTCCCTTTGTAGAAAAATGAGATTGAAAAATTAGCTTTAGATTTTTTTCAGAAACTCCACATCCATAGTCTTTAACTTCAATTAACACATAACTACCTGGAACAATTGTTCCTAATACTCCTTCTATAGAGTTTTTTAAGAGAATATTAGATGTAAACATTTCTAATTTTCCACCATTTTTCATAGCATCACGGGCATTAACAACTAAATTAGTAATTACTTGTTGAAACTGCACTTTATCCATTAAAATTTTACCTACATTTTTACCTCTGTTAAATTGAGATGTTATTTTTTCTCCCATTAGGCGTAAAATTGTTGTCATTAGGTCTGATATTTCTGAATTTACTTCAAAAACTACTGGATTTAATTCTTGCTTTCTTGAAAATGTAAGCAATTGTTTAATCATTATTTTAGCTCTATTGGCATTTTGTTTAATTTGATCTAACTCTACTCTTGATGGATCATCATCATTATGCCTTTCTTGTAAAAAATATGTAAAACTCATAATCGCTGTAAGCAAATTATTAAAATCGTGTGCTACTACTGAGGCAATTTGACCTATTGTTTGCAACCCCTGAGAAAGCTTGATTTGCTCTTGCAATTGCCTATTTTGTGTAATATCTATTAAATAAATAATTCTATGGTTATCTATTAAGGGAAATACTACTAACTTAAACAAATTTTTTTGTTCTTCTTGTTGTTTATCTACTTCTATTTCAATTTCTAAAGAACTTTCATTAGAAGATAAAAATGATTCTAAATGAAGATTTTGCTCTCCTAAAATATCATATATTTTTTGAGTTTCTTGTTGATTTTTAATAACAAAATTTTGCTGAATATATAAATTAGAATTAACCACATTAGAATTATTATCTACAACCATAATACCAAAAGGAGCATAATTATAAATATCTTCTAAGTAAAGCCCATAACTTGGATTATTATTAACAGAATCATTAACATTATTACTTGGCAATGGAGCAATCCCATTGCTATAAGTATCTTGTGGAATAAAAACAAAACGTGAATATTGCAAAGCATTATTTTGCACTTTATGAAATGGAGTTTCAAAAACTACAAATGGTAAATCATTATCTTGCACATCTTTACATATATAAGCATCACCTAATACTCTATCTTGGTTAGATGCGTTTTTTACATATGTTGGCATAATATCACTAATAAAATAATCTTTTAAAGGATGGATTTTAAAAGTATCTATAAATAAATCATTTTTATAAATAATTAAACCCCTAGCATTAGCAACCGCAACAGGAAGACCTATATGATTTACAATATCTACAGAAAAAGATGGATTATAAATACTATAATCTTGCTTTACCAACATTACCTGCCATACATAATAAAAATTTAGCCTTGTATAAGATAGTCTTAATGCACTATCTTGAGTCCCTATTTTTAAAGATAAATCTATATAAGATGATTGCTTCATTTTTAAATTATAAGCAATACTATGGACTATATCTTCTGTTATTTCTATATCATCATTAGATTTTAAAATATTTATAAAATTTTCTTTTTTAGAAAATGACTTGATTTTAAAAATTTGAGTAAAAAACTTAGCACTCCAATAAACATTCCCTAAAGTATCACTCACCATATAAGAAACTAATTTTTCTGGCATTTCTTGATTTTGCAACAATAATGACAACTCTTTTAATAATACCTGCTCTTCATTATAGCGATTACACAACCATAACAAAAATAACACCCCTACATTTAATATCCATAAATATAAAAGCATAGTTTTGATACTTAAAAAAGATAAGACATTATTTAAATAATTATTAGAATGAAACAAGCTATGCAATATTTTAGAAATATTCACTAAATGATAATAATGCAAAATACTAATTAAACAACTAAAGAGTATTATTAACAAACAAATAGCATTAATTATATTTTTAAGTTTATGATTTATAATCATTAATAAAAAAATCCAAGTTAGTATATCTAATATTGCTTAAGTATTACCTAATAATTATACACTAATTTTTTTATTTTAAAATACACTTTATATATTGAGGTAAAACAAAAGATGCATTATGAATAAATTCGTTATAATATTTTAAATCATCTATCTTAGATAAAGCTAATTTATTACTTAAAGCATCTGTTGGTAAATTAAAATTACTCAATGAATCAGATGAAAAACTTAACACCATTACACCACCAACATAAGATGGAACAGATACAGAAAAAAATGTAGATTTTACAAAAATATCTTTTAGCTTATTGTTAATCCCTAACATTTCTTCTTTTTGATAAAAAGGCACACCACCTTGAACAACTAAAATTCCATCCTTGTTTAAGCATTTTTTAACATTTAGATAAAAATCTTTTGTAAACAATCCCTCGCCTACACTTATTGGATCTGTAGAATCTATTAAAATAACATCAAATTTTTCTAATGTGTTTTTTACATACTCAACCCCATCACATACTAACACCTCTGCTTTTGGAGATTTAAAAGCATTATTATTAATACTTGGCATAAAAGTAGCACATAAATCTATAACATCTTTATCTATCTCTACCATTATTGCTTTTTCAATGTTATGTTTTACTACCTCTCTTAAGATGCCACCATCTCCACCACCTATAATTAAAACTCTCTTAGGGTTGATGTGAGAAAACATAGGAATATGCACAAACATTTCGTGATAAAAAAATTCATCTCTTTGAGTTGTTTGCAAAATATTATCTAAAAATAAAGCTTGTCCATAAAATGAATTTTCAATAATATCTATTTGCTGAAAATTACTTTTTTTAGACACTAAAAGCTTATCTATAAAAAAAGATTGATGATAATAACTATATAGCTGTTCTTTAAAATACTGAGTCAAAATAATTAAACTTTAACTCCTCTCTTGTTTTCACTAATTTGAATACTCTGTGGATTAAAATAGCTTTTTAAAATATCTATAGAATTATATGGATTACAATTTCCACACATAAAAATATCTAAAGCTACATATTGCCTTTCTGGCCACGTATGAATTGAAATATGAGATTCAGCTAACACTACAACCCCAGAAACCCCCTGAGGAGAAAAATGATGCATATGAGAATGTAAAATTGTAGCTCCGCATTCAATAGCACAATTTTTTAATACTTGCTCTATTTCTTTGGGAGAATTCAGATTTGTTGCCCCCCATAAATCTATCAACAAATGAGTTCCTGCAAATAAAATTTTATCTTTATTTACATAAGAAGCTACCTCTGAGGTTGCACCCCCTTCTTCTTTATCTAATATAGTGTTATCCATATTTTTTTACTCCAACTTTATTATACAAGCACAGAAAATTTATTAACATAAATTAATAAATTATTTAATTTCAATTTAAAGATTAATTATAATATTTTAAGTAAAAAAAATCAAGAAAATAATATACTTACTTACAAATAAAAATACTTACAGATATTTGCAATATTTAATTATTTAGATTATATTTATTAATAATAGTTAATTTTTTAATTCATCATAACATTAGGATTAATAAAATATGAAAATACTTATAGTAGAAGATGATATTGCTTTAGTTAACAATATGAAGCTAACTTTTAAAAAACTTAATATGCAGTCTGATCATGCTATTAATTTTGAAGAAGCTATGGACTTTACTAACACATATACATATGACATAATTTTATTAGATGTTATTCTTCCTGATGCTTCTGGCTTTGATGTGTTAAAAAAAATTAGGCAAAATAATATTACTACCCCTGTTTTGATTATGTCTGGTCTTAATGATTCTTCAGATAAAATTAGCGGACTTAATTTAGGAGCAGATGATTATTTAGCAAAACCATTTGATAAAGAAGAATTAATAGCAAGAGTAAATGCTATCATTAGAAGATCTAAAGGTTATGCTAGCTCTGTAATTGCAATTGGTGAATTAGAAATTAATTTAGATAGCAAACAAGTTTTTGCTCTTAATAAAATGATCCCTTTAACTAACAAAGAATATTCTATTTTAGAAATTTTAGCTTTAAAAAAAGGTAAACCTATTTCTAAAGAACATTTGTTAGATCAACTATATGGTGGTATTGGAGAACCCGAACCAAAAATTATAGATGTATTTGTGTGCAAATTAAGAAAAAAAATTGAAAAAATTACTAAAAAAAATTATATAGGCACAATTTGGGGTCAAGGCTATATGATTAACAACCCAGAGTAGTATTAAAAGTTAATTTTATTGTAAAATATATGCAAATTGAATTTCTCCTTGCATATTATCTTTTGCTTCTAGCTTTGCATCAATATTTTTTGATAATAATGCTGTAAAATAACTTTGAATATTTCTTGGTGTTAGATCTTTTTCTAGCACTTCAAATCTTAAGGCTTGAATATTATCAATTCCTAATTTAACTCCAACCCCTTTTACTCCTATGGCAACCCCTAAAGAGTTGTTGATTTTTTTAGCATAAATAGTAATTTCTGCTGAACGTTGTAGGCAATAAAAAATCATTAAAAACACATTTAAAGTAAGTTTGAAATAATCATTTTTTGCAAAATCTAACATTGCTTTATCTATATCTTTAGTCCATTTTATGTTTACATCTTTTTCTTTAAATAAATTAAAAATCAACTCTTTAACTCTTGATAATCCTGCTTCTCCTTCTGCTATTGAAGCAGAACCAAAAGACATTCTAAAAAATTCTAATTTAGCTATTAAACTATATACACTGGTATTTATCATATCCATAGCTTCTTTATTATCAACATTATTTCCCTTTGGGGACTCTTCTTTTAAGATATCAAAAGAAAAATTTAAACTTCCTGCTGGACCTATAATATCGTGGCAAATTCTTGAACTTAACAATCTTAACAAATGAAAATCTACTTGCATTAATACTCTTTGATTTATATATGATAATATATTATAATTATAGTAAGAATTTATAAAAATGTAAAATATTTTAAATTAAGCCCTATGAAAATCGCTCTTGTATATTCTAAATCTTATAAAGCATTGTCTTTAGTAAATATTTTTAATAAAAGATACGACTTTGTAGATGAAAAATTATGTGATGCAATTGTTGTTCTCGGTGGAGATGGATTTATGCTTCATTGTATTCATAAATATCAACATCTTAACAAACCTATGTATGGAATTAATTGTGGAACCTTAGGTTTTTTATTAAACAATTATAATACAAATGATGACTTGTTTGAAAAAATTTCTGAAGCTACTCATATTCCACTTAGTCCTCTACAAGCTACTTTTACTAATTCTGTTGGTGAAGAAAATACATCTATTGCTTTTAATGAAGTATCTTTTTTAAGGTCTGATCCTGTTGCTAGTCATTTAAAAATTGAGATTGATAACAATACAATGATGGATAATTTAATATCCGATGGTTTACTTGTATCTACTCCAATGGGAAGCACTGCATATAATAGAGCTTGTGGTGGTAATGTTGTATCTATTGATTCTAATTTACTTGTAATGACCCCTATTAATCCTTTTAATCCACTTAATTGGAAAGGGGCTACCATCAAAAACAAGCATATAATTAACATTACAAATTTAGATGTTAAAAAAAGAAAAATCAATTTATTTTGTGATTATAAAGAATTTAAAAACATTACTAAAGCTAAGATATCTTTAGTTGATAGTAAAATTAATTTATTGTTTGATCCAAAAGAAGATTTAGAATATAAAATTTTAAAAACTCAATTTAACAAATAGCACAAAATGTATGCAATTAATAAATATTTGTTAAAAAAATTATTATTTTCTGTGTTGTTAATTTTATTATCTTTTACTAGCTTAATTATCCTAATTCAAATGCTTCGTTTACTTTTTTTTGTAATTAATAATGGGGTGTCTTTTTTTAATTTATTTGCTATTTCTTTAAGTTTAATTCCTAATTTTATTGTAGAATCTATGCCATTTGCTTTAATTATTGGAACTATTTTTACGTGGAATCAACTAATAAACAATAAAGAAATTATTATTATGCAATCTTGTGGCATTAAACCTTTTATGATTGCTAAAAGTATTATTTATGTTGGTATTATTATTAGTTTATTATCTGTTGTATTTGCTATGTATATTTATCCTAAATCTTTTATTTATTATAAAAATATAAAATCTAAAATTTATAATTCTTTTAATGTTAATATTATAGAACAAAAAAAATTTACTAAAATTTCTGATACTACTACATTTTATGTTGATGTAAAATCTGGAAATAAATTACAACAAATTGTAATTTATAATGAAGAATTTCCACAAGGTCCAATTACTATTTATGCTCAAATAGGATATATTGAAACTTTAGATAATGAAGCCGTAGTTTTGCTTGAAAATGTAAGCATATTTGAAGAAAACACAACACATAAAACTAAAAATGTTATTAAATTAGATAAATATATTTTTAAATTAAGCACAAATAAATATACTCCTTATACAGATTTTAATAATGAAAAAGCAATGAGCTTAACATCTTTAGCAATGTATAAAAATTTACATATTTTTAAATATGTGGAACCTAAATCCTCTGTATACTTAGCATTATCAAAACCTTATATTTTAGAATTTAACAGAAGAGTTTCTAACATTATTTTTCCCCTTCTGAGTTCTTTAATTATAGCTTATAGTTTTTCTGTTGCTTCTTTTTCTAGGATTGGCAATATAATTCCTGTGTTAAAATCTTTGGTAATATCTTTTATTATTAAAATTATTAATGTAGTTGTATTATATAATAATGATAATAAGCTAATAATAAATAGTATTTTTATAGGATATTTTTTATTAGGAATTTATTTGTTATTCAAACTAATTTATCCACCTAATTTAAAACAAATTAGTCAATCTAGGTTTTTGTAATAAAATATTGTAATAAAATATTATAATAAAAAACTTGCGATTAGAAGAACTAAAAAAAAGCCACAAATATCTGTTGCGGTTGTTACACAAATTGAAGAAGCTACCGCTGGATCTATGTTTAATTTTTTAAATATCATAGGAAAGAGTGTTCCAAATGCTGACCCCATTACAATATTTATCCATACTGCAATAAAGGTAATTATTCCTATAATAATTCCGTGCCCAAAAAAACATCCCCAAGCAAAGCCTATAATTCCTAGTAAAATTCCATTTATAAAAGAAATGCTTAATTCTTTAAAAATTTGAGATTTTACATTATTGCCAGAAATCAAATTAAGTGCTAATGCCCGAATAGTAATAGATAAACTTTGCCCACCTGAATTTCCACCAAGTGCTACAACAAATTGCACAATTGCTGCTACAATTACATATTTTTCTATAGTATTTTTAAATAAAAGGACAATAAATGGAATTGTTAAAGCTTCTATAAAATTTACAAAAAGCCATTTTAACCTTAAAAAGGCATTATGAAACAAACTATTATCTTTTTTATGATAATGGGCATTAACCCCGCTTGTTAGTAAAAAATCTTCTTGAGATTCAGAATACACAACATCAATAATATCATCTACTAAAATTACACCTAAAATTGTATTGCTATCATCTACCACAGCTAAGGAAGATAACCCTTTGTTTCTAAATAATAGTGCTACACTTTCTTGATCTAAAATTACATTTACACATTTAAAATCTATATTTTGTAATTGTAAAA
Source organism: Rickettsia typhi (assembly GCA_945888065.1). Taxonomy (GTDB): domain Bacteria; phylum Pseudomonadota; class Alphaproteobacteria; order WRAU01; family Hepatincolaceae; genus CAMCZU01. Next base: position 7,132 of record CAMCZU010000010.1, on the reverse strand, counting down.
TATTTTGATTTGGCTTTGCTAAAAGCAAGGATTTTAAAGATACAGAACTAATTACTTGTTTGCTTTCATTTACAATAAAAATATCATAAATATTATGATGATTAATATTATTATTATTTTTTTTTAAATAATCTAGAGTTTCATCAACACTCCAGTTTTCAAAAGCTACCACAAAAGAGCTATGCATTAGCCTACCTGCACTATCTTTTGGGTAAGATAATTTTTTTTCTATAGATATTTTATTTTCTATAGATATTGCATTTAGAACATAGTTTTTATCTTGTGGTTCTAGATGCTTTATAATTAAATATGAAACATCTTCATTTTGTAAATCATTTAAAAAATCTATAAAAAACTTTGTGTCTTTAATAGAAATTAAATCTTGAATAATATAACTTGGAAACCACAAAATAATTTGTTTTAAAAAATCAATATCTAAATTATCTAAAATAATTTCTCTAATTTCTTGTGGTAATCTTTCTAGCAATAATGTGCTATCTGAACTATGAAGTTTTTTAAGGGTATCAATAGCAGATGTTAACTTGTTATTTTCAACAAAATCAATTAATTGATTTTCTAACACATTAAAATCTTGGATAATATTGTAAGATTTATCTACTTGCATATTGATATAATAGGTATTTTTTTGCTTTTAATATCTATTATATTAGCATATTACAATACAAATTTCAAGATTTTTTTGCTTATATAAAAGCAAATAGCACCTATTGTATATAAAATCACTATAATTAATCCACTTGGATAATCAAATAAAATAGATAAAATAGCTCCAAAAATAATAACAATCACAGAAAAACATATTCCAAAAATAATGGAAAATTTAGATTTAGCAAATAATAATGCTGGAATAATTAAAATACTAAACATAAAATATATTCCAACTATAGGCATTGCTAAAGATACCACAATAGCAAATGCTATATAAAAATATAAATTATTTTGAAAAATGTTAAATTTTAACCATAACAATAAAATTATTACATATACAACACTAATAATGCTTAATTCTCTATAAGTTAAAAATAATAATTTACCAGAAAATATAATATCTATCATATCTGTTGATATATGAGTAATTGCTAAAATAAAAGTAGTAAGTGTAGCACTAAAAATGTATGTAATACCAATTAGAGATTCAAACTCCTTTGAATCTCTAATTTTTTCACCCACAATATAAAATATTATTGCTCCAACAATACTAAGTAAAGTTGCTCCTAATTGTAAAATTATTCCATTATTTTGCAAATAATGTGGCAAAATTAAATTAGCTAAAGTGCTACCCAATACAGATATTTGAGCAATAGCAATATCTAAAAAAATAATACCCTTACTAATAACTCTTAACCCCATAGGTATTGCTAAAGAAGATAACACAAAACTAAACAAAATTGCTGGTAGCAAAATAAAAAATATATCGCTATTCATTTTAACTATTTTATTTCATTTATTAATTGATTAATAATATTATCATATAAATCAAAAATAGTATTTTTTTCATTAAAATCTAATGAATAAGGAAGCTCTAATGCATTAATATTAGTTTTTTCACTAACCCATATAGACGCACTTGATGAAGAATAAGGGGCTCTTACAATTAATTTAACATCAAGTGGTTTAATTTTATTTACTACAGAAGATAAATATTTTGCACTTGGCTCTACACCTGGTTTTTCTTCTAAATAAGCAACTATATTTAATTTTAACCATTGTGCTAAATAATCAAAATCTTTATGATGAAATACAAGATTTACATTTTGTATTTTTTTAGATTTTTCTTCCCACTTAGCAATATCATTTTTAAATTTTTTAATAAAAATATCATAATTTTGATTATAAAAATCTGCATTATTTGCATCTATTTTTACTAATTGTTCTTTTATTGCAAAAGCTATTTTTAACATATTGTAAGGATTTAGATGAATATGTGGATTTCCCTGTGCATGGACATCTCCATTTTTTCTATCTATTTCTTCAGGTTTTAAAACATCTAACATATCTACATAATTATATAAATAAAGAGTAGATACTCCCTTGTTTCCTGATTTTTCTAACAACATTGGCAACCAACCAATTTCTAAGTCTGCCCCTGTGCATAATAACAAGTTTGCATTTTTTACATTAGATATTAAACTAGGTTTTGCTTGGATAAAATGAGGATTTTGCTTAGCATAAATTCCAGATGTAATATTTGCTTTATTTTGGGTTATTTCTTTAGCTAATAAAGCCCATTCTGGTTCGCAAGTAAAAATATTTATATTATCTTTTGCATTTAAAATATTAATGCTTAAAACTAAAATTAGTATGATATATTTCATTTTTTTATATTCCTTATATAATATTATTAACTAATAAGAATGAGCACTATGTGCACCTAAAGATACAATATAATTTACCATCAGTTTATGTTCTTTAGATTCATTGCTAATATCATTTAAAAAATTATATTGCAATCTAATGGTAGCAAATTCACTATTTTTCCAAGCTAACATTACTATATTTTCATTAGCTTTGTATTTGCTTTGTTCTTCTTTATAAAATATTTGAGAATAAGATTCACCAATTGACCACTTAGAACTAAAATTATAAACAACTGATGCATAATAGCCTTTTGCATCATCATCATTATTTTTGTATTTAGAATAATAACCCTCTGCTAAAAAAACTATACTTTTGTTGTTGCTTAAAAAAATATTATATTTTGCATCTAACACATAAGTATCTTTTAATAGCTCTGTATTTAATAAAGAAACATCACTAATTGAGCTTTCATTTTGAGATAACAAATAACCACCTATTCTATAATCTTGATTAGTAGAAATATCTCCACCTGCTCTTAAATATAATGTGTAATCTGCTTTTTTATCTTGTGTTATACCTTCATTGTTATAATCTACACCATATACTCCTCCACCTATTTCTAAGTAATATTTAATAGGCATAACATAGCTAAATTGAATACCATCATTTGCAAATGCTTCATCTAAAAAAAACTCATAAGCTAAAGGTCTGGTAGAAAAATTATCGCTATGTGGATGATGAGAATTTAAATATCCTATATCCCACAATGCTCTTCCTGCTTTTATATTAACCCCCAATGCTTGAGTATAAATATAAGCTTCTTCAAGTTCTATTTGACTATCTAAAATACTTAAAGTAAATGATCCGCTAAATTTATCATCTATAGAAGAAGATAAAGTTAACTCGCTTTCATCTATATTAAATTTAGAATTATAGCTATCTTGAGTATTGATATACTCATACTTTCCATTTAAAATTAATGATATATCTGGGTTAAATACATTGCTGTTTCCTTGTGAATACAACATATTTGTGCTAAATAATATTAGTAAAACTAAATATAGTTTTTTCATTTTTTTTAATCTCCTTGTAATAAATAATTATTATAAATTTTTATATTAATAAAATTATTTTGTATAAGGAGGAGCTCTAATACTATGTAAATTATAAATTAATGTTAAATTAAAAAATACATTATAAATGATAATATTTATATAAAGATATTTTACACTAAAATTATTACTAATATTTGTATCATTAATAGTAAAATTATTGTAAGAATTTACAACAGAACAAATAACACCATCTTGGCAATCTTGAGCAATAAAATGATGGTTATAAATATGTGAATATATAAATACAAAAGCTACTAAAAAAATCAAACTTAAAACTAATTTATATATTTTGTTATAATTTTTAATCATTTTTTTAATAACTTTTGAATTTATAATTAAATTACTATTTAAATTTATCTAAATGGAATAAATTTGGAACTACTGTCATTAGAGTTAAAGATATTCTATGGCTTTGTTCTAGATTATTTTGTAGTAATAATTCATTATTTTTAACTACATATTGATAACCTATAGACATTGATGCTGGAACTTTCCCAATATAAAATGTTTTACCAACAGATACCCCTACTGGTAGATTATATTTTATTCCTTTATCTGTGTATACTGCCTCTATTTGTGATGCTGATGTTATAGACACCAAAGGAGTTATCCTATATGTAAATACATATTGTAAAATACCTGTATTTGTATATGCAACATCATCTGTTGTTTCTAAGTCTACAAAATGAGTATAATTAAAACCTGTTACAAAGGTTTTTTGCATATAATACAATATCATAGTTCCGCCCGTTTTGAAGTTTCTTGAAGCAAATTCATTATAAGCAGGAAAAGTAATTTCTGGACCTGCACCATAAATTAATCCAAAATCTGTTTTATAACCTAAAATTGCCGACCAAGAAAAATTTGTTATATGGGTTGAGTATCCACCATCACTAAAAGTTGGTAAAGTATTTACTAAAAAAGATGGTCTATTTACTAAAATAATTTTATCTTTTTTTATAGTATATGGCATTACTGGTTGTAGCATATACTGGTTCATTGTATATCTGCTACCTGTTTCTGTATTTTTAACATTAGTTGCAAAATCTGTCATAAATACAAACCATAAATCTGAAAGTGGATCTATTAATTTATCGGCTACTTTTTCTAGCTCTTCTTTAGATCCTTCTGCTGGTTCTGTTTGTGCATTTACAGATATTCCAAACATTAATATTGTAAATATATAAATTATTATTTTTTTTGTTAGCATTATTTTATCCTTATATAAGAAATTGCAATAGTATTCTTATATAAGATTATTTATAAGAAATTGCAACTAATATATTTTTTTATTGAGTAATTAAGTTAACAACCTTAGATTTTCCATTAATCTTGATTTTTAATTTTTCCCAAGATGGCATTGATGTTAGTTTAACAGATAACAAAGTTGGTTCATTTGGAATACCTATTAAATTTGTATCTAATTTTTGATTATTATTAGCATCTACAAAACCCATTATTGCATATTCACCTGCATTGATATTTGGCATTATAAATTTATAGCTTGTGCTACCATCTATTTTTTTTATAATAGAAAAAGAACAATCTATAGCTTTTGTTTTAGATTTATAATTTGCTTCATCGCATAAACTTAAATAAATTGTGCCATTTGAATTTTTAATATTAGATACCTCAATTGTAATATCTGTTGAATATAAAAATTTAGTAAAAGTTAAACATAACAATATTATTAAAGCTATTTGTTTCATAAAAAAAATTTCCTCTGATAGAATATTGACAGATAAGTTATGCAATAATAATATAATATATTAACAATAAATACAAGATAAAAGCTTAATTTTGTTTTTAATTAGATTTTTTTTAAAAATTGAAGGCTTTGTTTTATATAAGTTTCTAAAGTATTATTCATTTTATTATAAATAAATTTTTCAAAATCATTGCTTTTGCTATCTCTGCTAGAATTTAAAGCTTTAATATACTCTATTTTATCTTCAACTTTAATTATTAAAGGTGGATAATTATTTTGCAATAAAATCATATTCATTAATAACCTGCAAGTTCTACCATTACCATCTACAAATGGATGAATATTTACCAAATCAAAATGAGCTTTAGATGCAAATTTTACACAATGCATTATGCCTTGTGTTTGCTCACTCACTAACCAATCATTAAAAATTTGCATTTTGCTTAATACCTCTTGTGGTGAAGTAAAAACAATATTAGTTCCAACAATTCCAACATCTATTTGTCTATAAACACCTGCATTATAATCATCTATATTGTTTAAAATCATTGAGTGAACTTTTAAAATATCAACATTATCTATAATTTTTTTATTATCTTTATTATCAAAAATATATCTAAATGCTTTAGAATGGTTTTTTACTTCATAAAGCTCTCTCATAGATTTGCTTCCTATAGATAATCCCTGCAAAACAAAAGATGTTTCTTGCAGACTTAATGTATTACCTTCTATTGCATTGCTATGATATGTATATTCAACATCTAAATTATCTATGCTTTTATAATGATATAAATCATTTTTGTTTAGATACTTTTTTATTTTAGATAATTTTTTTGTTAAAATTGAGTAATCTAAATCCATTTATTATCTCCATATTTGTTAATTAAATATAGCATTTTTATGTAGCTAAATCTTGTATAAAATATTTTTTTAAAAAGCGCTTGACATTTTAATACATTTAATGTATAGTTATAAATGCAAAGCTAAGCATAAAATACTTATATTAAAATTACTTTATTGCTTTTTTTTAAAAAAAATATAATATTGACCTTATAAAAGGGAGATTAAAATTATGGATAACAATCTTTTTAATGTTGCAAATTACATAATTAGCAAATGTAATAATATAACAAATATGAAGCTACAAAAATTAGTTTATTATTCTCATATACAATTTTTAATTACACAAAATGAACCACTCATAAATTCTAATATAGAGGCTTGGGTTTATGGTCCTGTTATTAGAGAGTTATATCAAGAATTTTCTCAATTTTCATATAACAATATTACAACTCAATCAACACTTGGTAATATAGCCAACCTAACAGAAAATCAAAAAAAAGCTATTGATGATATTTTAATTTTATATAAAAATAAAAGTGCTGGAGAATTAAGCGACAAAACTCATTCAGAAGATCCTTGGCAAGATGCTTATCAATCAAGCGATTGGTCAGAAAATATTATTAGCAACGAGTCTTTATTAGAATATTATAAGAATAATCCATTGTCTTAAAATGTTTAAATACACTTTTGATAGAGCCATTTTGTTAATGGATAATACAGATCTTTCTTTTAAAAAATATAAATGGAATGAAATTTTAGAATATGTTTTATACCGCTTAAATAATAGTATTGGTAAAAAATGGGATGAAGTAGAAAAACAAAATCATTTTCATAAAATTGATAATAGCAAACTAAGCAAAAGTGTTTTAAGTCGTGCAAATGGAGAGTCAGTATATCAATTAGCTCTTAATAACAAATCTAGGGTATTTGGCTTAAAAATAAATGATATTTTTTATATAATAGCTTACGATAAAAACCATCAAACATATAAGTAGATAATTTTTTTTAAAAAGTGCTTGACATTTTAATACATTTAATGTATAGTTATAATTGTTAAGCATTGAGAAGTTTAAAACAACCAAGCTGTAAAATGTGATACTCGCCTTCATAAGTACAATATAGGTCTAATCTTATATTCTAGTCTTGA
>CAMCZU010000009.1 GCA_945888065.1 Rickettsia typhi | reverse complement strand
ATTACTAATCTCATAATAAAACATAATCCCATAAAATAAAAATTATTTGCTTATATATAATTATATATATTTTTTATATAAAGTCTATGTTTTTAAATAATAAATATTTTAATTTTTTATTTATTATTAATTAATTTATATTTTTTTATAGACTAATGATTAATAATTGATTAATATATATTAAGATATTGTTAACATTATCTTTTATATAATAATTTGTGTATGTTATTTTTTATAATTGGGATTATAAAAAATAAAGACTTAATAGATTTTGTGCATCTATTAAGTCTATTAAACAACCTACGGACCCCGTAGGCTGTGGCTAAGTTTTACTTAGCTGACTATCCCATCTTTGCCCTTGTTTTGAAACATAAATAAGGGCACTTTTTAACTTGATTACTTATATAATAAATTAAAAAAATAAACAAATAGTTAATTTATAAAATAATATTTTTATTTATTATGATTCTTTATTAAAAATATATTTATCATTTAGACATAAAAAATTCTTGAAAAATAAAATCATTTATACTAATATTGTAGTATACAAAGTTATATTGTTTTCAAGAGAATTAATGAATATAAAAATATTTTTAATAGTTTTTTGTGTATTATTTATTAATCATTTAAGTGCTTTATCTTTATTTGAAAAAAATAGAGAACAAGGTTCTGTTGTTATTGATTACAATAGCGGTGAGATTATATCTTCTTATAATCATAATTTAAAACTATATCCTGCCTCTCTTACTAAACTTATGACATTATATATAGTTTTTGATAAACTATCTAACAATGAAATTACATTTGATACAAAAATTAAAATTTCAGAAAAAGCTTCTAAAATGCCACCTTCTAAGCTTGGTCTTCCTCCTGGTAGCACTATTTCTATTAAAGATGCTTTATTATCTATGATTGTAAAATCTAATAATGATGTTGCATATGCTGTCGCTGAAGCTTTATCTCCTGATGGAACTGCGCAAGGATTTGTGGATATAATGAATCAAAAAGTAAAAGAATTAAATTTATTTCATACTCATTATGAAAATCCTTCTGGTCTTCACCATCCAAATCAATATACTACTGCTTATGATGTAGCAATGTTATCTAGATCATTAATGATACATCATAATTCTTATTATAAGCTTTTTTCTATTTCTAATTTCAAATGGGATAATAAAAAATATTCTTCAACAAATCATTTGCTTGATTATAATGGGGTTGATGGTATTAAAACAGGATACACTTATGCATCTGGTTTTAATTTAGTTACATCTGCAAACAAAAATAATATTAGAATTATTGCAGTAACCCTTGATTTTAACTCAGTAGAAGAACGCGATAAATATATGAAATCTATAATAAGTGAAAGTTTTGATATTGCTAACAATAAAAGAATTTCTCAAATATCTCTGTTATCAAAGCCTGATGTAATCAAATTTAACAATATGAATAATCAATTGATTAGCTATGAAAATGAAAATGAAAATCAAAATACAGATACTAATGATGGTAATAAGGAAGAACAATATACAAAATATGAAGGAACTTTTAATACCAGCTATAACTCATCAAATTCTGATAATTACTCAATACAATCTTTAGATTATGTAGATAAATTATTTAATAACAATACTTATATAATAAATCCTTATTATAAAGGAAAAAAATATATCAAATATAAAACATCTTATTCTAAAAAAAATAAATATTCAATTCAAGTAGGTGCTTTTTCTAGCAACCAATCTGCAATTAATGCAAGTTATAAAATAACAAAAATTAATGATAATAAACTATTAAAAACACAAAATGCTAAAATTACTAAAAATAATAATAATAATTATCTTGTAAGATTTAATAATTTAACAAAAAATCAAGCATACAATGTATGTAATAAATTAAAAAAATATGGACAAGATTGCTTTGTAATTTTTAATTATTAAATTTTTGTCTAGTATATAAAAAGTTATTTTTATGAATATATATTTCTAATATTTTTAAATGGGGATGATTTTTGCTATCAAATGGTTTTTCTAGCTCTGCTATACCTCCATTTAATCCACCTAAGTAAACAGATGATATATTTAAAAAAATTTCATCTACTAAGTTATCTCTTACAAGTGAATGAAAGTAATTAGAAGCTTCTATAGAAACAATATTAATATTAATTATTTTTAAAAATAACATTACTAATTGATTATTGATATGACTATTAGAAAAAGATAGTATAATAATTTTATGTTTATTGCTATTATAGTTATCTATTATTTCTTGTTTATAACGCTGTAGATCTTCATAAGAACTATATTTATTAATAACATAAGAACTATTTATAGGCAAATTATTGCATATATATTTAATGGCTTTATGAGTAGTTAAAATAATTAATGGTATTGTTAAATTTAAGAATATTTTATGATTATAAGGCAAACTTTTACCAGTTAATGTAGGTATAATATTTATAGGATATTTACTTTTAGAAGAATTAAGTCTATCTATAATTAATTCTTCGTAATAAATTCCACCTAAAAAATTAGGATTATGGTTAATTGTTCCAGATCCTATAATAATTGCATCTGAAAAAGATCTTAACATATTCATTATAAAAAAATCTAATTCAGCACCTTTTTTATCTAAAAAATTATTATTAGCTATTAAATTACCTCTTTTATCATCTTGATATGTAATTTTACCATCTATAGAAATAACAAAAGATGCTATTGTATATGGTCTATCTTTGTATAGTTTAGGAAATAAAACATCATTACCAAAAACATTTTGAATTTTTTTAGATTGTAAAAAAGAAATATTAAAATATTTTGGTAAATTACAAAAAATTTTTTTTAATTTCATATCATTTTTTATAATATATTATTGCAACCACTTATTTAATACATAATTTTTTTCTTCTTCATTTAGATTATCATTTTCTTTTAAATAATCAATAAAATCAAAGCCTTCGCTATTTTTTGCTTGTAAATTATGAGTTCTTTCAATTAAATACCTAATTAAATTAGGGTTACTATTAAGATAAGAAGCTACCATTAATGCTGTATTTCCATTTTTATCTTTAGATTGATCTAAATCAACTCCGCCTGCTAATAAAGCCTTGATAACATCTATACTTGTGTTATTTGCAGAAGCAACAAAAATAATGCTAATACCTTCATTATTTATATAATTTACATCATCACCTAAAGAAATTAATTTTTTTACAACCTCTACATTGTTATAACTAGATGCTAAAAAAAGAGGTGTAACATCTTGTTCTTTTAAAATAGATTCTTTAATAATATAATTAGATATTATAGCTCCATAATTGACTAACATTTTGATAATAGCAGGATTAGGATTAAATTCTGCAGCATATAAAATAGCACAATATCCATTTTGATTAATTTTATTAACATAAGCTCCGTGCTCAATCAATAGCTTAATAATAAAAGGATCTTCGCTATATTTAGAAGCTAACATAAGTGCATCCATATGTATATCTGGTATATTATATCTTATGTCTGCTCCTCTTTCTAAAAGCAAATATATAGCTGATTTATTTTCCCTTAATACTAAAACCTGTAATAAAGATAAACCTTTAAAGCCTTTTGTGCTATCTATAAAATTAATATCTGCACCTTGATTTAACAAATAGTTAATCATTTGCTCATTTACATAGTTATAATAAGATGATAAGTAAAATAAAGTATAGCTTAAATTATATAAATCATCATACTCATAAAACACCCTAGCTTTTTTTGATAATAAATAAGATACAATATCTGGATCTTTTTGTTCAACAATCGCTAGATCTAAAAGAGTTTTACCATTTTTAATAAAATTAGCTATACTATATTTAGATAATATTTTATCTAATAAATTAAGATTATCATTTTTTAAAGCTTTAAAAGCAGTATTTATAGCATAAAAAGCACTAAACTCTTTATACCAAAGCATAACTAACAATACTGAACAACAAAAAGAGATTAACACTAAATATTTAAAAGCAACAGATGATATTCTATTATCTAATATAAAATAAGTATCTACAGACATATATAAATAAGGTAAAAACCAAAAAAAACATAACAAAGATTTTAAAATACTCATATTAATATATCTAAAATTTTTACATTGATTTATGCTTATGTAATTATAACATTTTATATAAAATAATAAAGTTAATTTATTATTTTATATAGATAACAAAATATTTGCTAATACTGAATATTTGTCTAAATTTAGTGGGGTTGTTATATTTTTAAATTTAGATACCTTAGATATAGTCTGTTGATGTTTATAAGATAAACATTCCTTGTTGCATAAATATGTATAAATAATATCAAACAAAAAATTAATATTTTTATATTCAGAAATTTTTAAATTGTTAATAAAATTATATACTTCTAAATCTGTATTTTTATTATTTAAAATATTTATTAAAGAGCTATATATGTTTTTATCATCATTTACTAAAAACAAAAATTTTGCAAAAGATCCATTGCATATTTGTAAATAATTTTTTTTATTATCTTCATTTAAAGAAATATTGTTTAATGTAATTAGATGATTTAATTCATCAGAATTTAATTTATTAAACTTCAAAATAAAACATCTAGACAAAATAGTATCTAAAATTTTATTAATGTTGTGAGATATCAATAAAAATATAGTATTTTTAGGTGGTTCTTCTATTATTTTTAACAAAGCATTAGAGGCATTAATATTTAGTTGATCTAGTGCATCAATAATAATAATTCTGTATTTATTATTGATACTAGTTAAATGTAAAAAATCATTTATTTTTCTAATTTCTTCAATAGTAATTATATCTTTATATGATTTAGATTTTTCATCATAATGCGGCTTAATAATTAACAAATTACTGCAAGAATTTATATCTACACTTTTGCATACATCCTGATTTAAGAAAATGTTATCTATATTAGATGGTATATCTGTTATATTGTATGATAATATAATTTTTGCTAATGTTATAGCATAAGTGTATTTACCTATTCCTTGTATTCCATTAAATATTAAGGATTGTGGCAATTTTTTTTTTATAAAAAGCTCAATAATTTGTTTTTGTATTTGTTGATTTCCTATGATATTCAAATTATTTTCCATCATTGATAATCTCTTGTTTATTTAAAGGCTGAAGATTTAAACAAAATTCTTTATTTATTTCATTAACTATTTGCTTATGTATATTTAAAACATTGTTATCAGCTTGTATATAAATACTTTTTGATTTATAGCCATCATAAGATTTAGAGTAAGCTAAATAAACTTTGCTATGAAATTCTAGGGATTTTTTATCAATTTTAGACAAATTGCCCCTTGATAGCAATCTTTTATTTGCAATAGAAGGATCTAAATTTAAGATAATAGTTAATTGAGGAAATAAATTAAAATTATATTTTAAATGTAATTCTAACACATCATCAATACTAATATTATTTAATATACATTGATAAACAATTGTTGATAGTAAAAATCTATCACATAGTACATAATCATTTTTTTCTAGTTGAGGCAAAATGTTATGCAATAAATTTTCTCTTCTGCTTGCTATAAACAAAAGAATATCTGTTTTTGAATCTAAATCACAATCTAAAATACATTTTCTGATAAACTCCGAAGATTTTACACCTCCTGGCTCACGAGTTAATGTAGCTGATATATTATGCTTAGCAAAAGCTAAATATAATAATTTTAATTGTGTTGTTTTACCAGATCCTTCTCCTCCCTCTAATACAATGAATTTATTTTTTTTCATAACTAATACTTGTTTATAAATTTTTTTATAGCAACAAAAGGTGCTTTTATTAATAACCATACTTTGTTTGATTGAGGGGTATCTTTTGTTGCATATATATCTATTAGAAAATTATATTTTTCATCTTTGGTTTTTATCTTAATAGTAGCAATTTTATCTTGATATTTAATAGGTGCAATCATATATTCATTATAAATAATACTAACTATTAAATCTTTTTTATCATATTTTTTAGGCAAAATAACATTTATATCTTTGTCGGCTTTAATTTTATAATAATAATTTGATCCTTTTAAAATTGGTATTTTAATAATAATTTGATTGTTAGCAAATAATTTTAATTGATGATAATTTGTGTAAATATAAGAAATTATTTTTTGTGTTTCTTTAAATCTATCTTTATCTGATTTAGCACCAATTAAAGCACCTATAATTCTAAAATTATTCTCATCTACAGCACTAAAAGCTAAAGAATATTTAGACAAATCAGTATGACCTGTTTTTAACCCATCTATTTGTATGCTATCTAAAATCTTTTTATCTAATAAATAATTACGATTTTTTTGATTAATACCATTAAATTGAAACTCTTTAATAGAAAAAAAAGAATAATATTGTGGATAATCTTTTAATAAATGATAGCTAAGTAAAAAAATATCATAGGCAGTTGAATAATGATTTGGATTATCAATTCCATCAACATTTGCAAAATTAGTATTATACATACCTAAATTTTTAGCTTGATTATTCATTAGGCTAACAAAATGTTCTTCTGTTCCACCTATAAATTCTGATAATGCAATAGAGGCATCATTACCAGAAGATACTATTATTCCTGTAATTAAGTCTTTAACACTAATAGAGTCTCCTTGTTTTAAAAAAATAGTAGAAACACCCTTAGAATAATGACCTTTTTTATATGCATTATAACTTACATTTACCAATGTATCTAAATTTATTTTTTTTTCTTCTATAGCCTTAAATGCTAAATATAATACCATTAATTTTGTTATAGATGCAGGAGATATTTTTATATCTTTATCTTTTTGTAATAAAATCATATTAAAATTAGAATCATAAGCAACATAAGATTTAGCATTAATTGTTAAATCTGCATATAAATTATAAATTCCAAATATAAAGAAAATAATATAGTAAAGCACTAATTCAATAATTCCATTTTTAATGTTAAATATTTATAGATAGTATAACATAAAAAAAGAGTAGATAAACTACTCTTTTTTTATGTTATTATTGATTAAGATATTAAATTATTGCTCAACAATTACTCTTGAATCTTTATATCCTAATTTTACTAGTCTATTTTTAATTTTAATTGCATCATCAATACTTCCGTATGGTCCAACTCTTAATCTTAAAATGTTTTTACCATCTAAATCAACTTTTTGTAATGATACAACACCAACATCGCTTAAATTTCCAACTTGTTGTTTTATATTATTATTTGAACCATTAAAAGCACCTATTTGAACAAAAACACCCCTTGGAACATAGCTTTTCACAGAGTTTGGTTCTGCTAAATTTATTGATTGCATATCTTGATCAGAACTAGCAGATAAAATTTCATCTTGATTCATATTTTTTGCAAGTTGTATATTTTCATTAGCTGGTAAATTATTATTAGCATCTTCAGCTGATACATCTGCTTTTTTAACACCTTCTTGAGGTTGAGATTCTGACTTAATTTGCTGAACAACATTTGGGCTATCAACAGCTTTTGTATTGTTTGCTAATTGCAATTCTTTAACCGCTTCATCTGTAATGCTTTTTAATAATTTTACACGAACATTGGTAGTTCCTTTATCTTGAAAGCCCAATAATTCAGCAGCACGCTTTGATAAATCTATAGTTCTACCACCTGCAAATGGTCCTCTATCATTTACTCTAACAACTACTTTTTTTCCATTATCTAAATTTGTAACTTCAACAAAAGATGGCATTGGCAAATCTGGACTAGCTGCAGTAAGTTCATTCATATCATAAACTTCACCATTAGCGGTTAGTTTTCCGTGAAATGCTTCCCCATACCAAGAAGCAATACCAACTACATCATACTCATCATTAGATTTAGGCTTATATTTAACACCAGCTACTTCATACTCATTTCCTACTTTTACTTTAGGATCTGGCTTTACATCTTTAAGATCAACACCATCTGCACTTAATACTGGTTTAAAAGGAGCACTATATACTCCAGAAGAAAATATACTTAATAATACAACACCTGTAGCTATACTTAAAGTTTTTTTATTTAACATGACTATCCCCATAGTTTATTAAAAATTTATTACAATTATAAATTAACGATATCTATTTTTATTTTTTAATTAAGAAGTTTTTTTAAACTTTAAATATTGTTAAATTATTTTTAACTTAGATATTTAAAACTACTTAATTAACTTATTATTAATATTTATAAACTTAAAAGGTTAACAAAAGGTTAATATTTGATACATACTTGAAAAATAAATTAATTTTTTAAAGCTCCAAAAAAGCTTTAATATCATAAAAAAGAAAGCAAACACACAAAATAGATTAACAATGGTTAAAAAAAGATTAATTAAATTATTAACCTTTTTTTAAAAAAAGTTAATTTTTAAAAAAATAAATTTAAAAATTAGTTTTATATATACAATATTTTTAATATCAAAAATATTTGCACTATGAATTAAAAAACCCTTTCTTTCAATAGATTTAATATAGTTTTTAGTAAAAATATTTAATAAAGAAAATAAGTGTGTTTTCTGATTCGTTAAAATTAACTGAGAGAATTGATTTTTTATATAAAAAATTAAATTTTTTATATTATCTTTTAGATCGGCTTCATAAGATTTTTCTAAAGAATTGGCAGAATAAATAAGAGAATGTATATTTTTATTTTGCAAAAATTTAGAATTTCTAATAATTCCAACAATAGCATATAGCTCGCCTATTTTATTAATAATTTGCAAACTATTTTTATTTGATATTTGTGCTATTTTTCCTAAATTTTCATACAACATACCACCAGTAATTTTAGCATAAGTTATTAACTCTTCTTGAGAGTTGAATCTTATAGAATCTAAATCTATATTTTTCGCCTCTATCATTAAAATAAATTCATTAATATCTAAATTATATTTAGGTATTAATTGTTTAAATAAATCTAACTCTTTATGCCCAGTTAAATTATTTGAAGATAAAGAGTCTAAAAACCATTGTAGTTTCATTTGAAAAGCATTATATTCATTAGCCTTTAAGGATGCTTCTGATACTATATTGTAAAAATCAATCAGTATTTCATAATCATTAGAAAATTTAGAATTTACTAAATTTGCTATTAAAAATCTTTCATCTAACATTTTGTCTATTTGTTTATTGAATTATTATTTTGTATAACCTATAATAAACAATAATAATACATTAATATATATTGGAGAAATTAAAAATGACTTTTAAATTAGATGAGCTTCCTTATGCTGTTGATTCCTTATCTCCTTTTATGTCTGATGAAACTCTTGAGTTTCATCATCATAAACACCATCAAACTTATATAACAAATTTAAATAATTTATTAGAAAATCACCCTCTAAAAAATAAATCATTAGAAGAAATTATTAAAGAATCTTATGATAAAAAAGATTTAGCAGGGATTTTTAATAATGCAGCACAACATTATAATCATATTGAATTTTGGAATTCTATGAAAAAAAATTCAAATCCATTAATTCCATCTAAAGTTAAAAATGCAATTGAAAAAGATTTCGGATCATTTGATGCTTTTAAAGAAGAATTTATTAAAAAAGGCACTACTATTTTTGGTTCAGGATGGGTTTGGCTTGCAAAATCTAATGATAAATTAGAAATATTGCAATGTTCTAATGCTATTAACCCTGTTGCTTTGAATAAAAAAACTATTTTAGGATGTGATGTATGGGAACACTCTTATTATATAGATTATCGTAATAAACGTGCTGATTTTTTAAAAGCTTGGTTTGAAAATTTAATTAATTGGGAATATGTAGAATCTAAACTATAACCTAAAGCTCAATATTATGCTAAAGTATTATGTTAAATCTTTTTTAATTAATATATTTTGTTTTTTTATTTTTAAATCTTCTTACAGAAAATTAATTAGAAGATCTTTACAAACAAAATATATCCCTTATAAAAGTATTGATGAAAATGCTTTAGCATATTTTGAAAATATTGAATTACAAAAGCAATTTATTTATGAATCTAAAAAAGATATTAATAAAAAAAATATACTATTTATTGCTAGATTAGGTAAAATTGGAGGCATAGAAACACGTATTTTAAAAACTATACCCACTTTAGAAAAATATTTTAATATTTTTATTCTTTCTCCTATTGATCATTATAAATATATAGATCTTATTAAACAAAAGAATATTTTTACTTATCAAACAAATTTTTTAAGGAATCCTGATAATTTAACTCTTTTTATAAAAAAAATTATAGCAATTCATAATATAGATATTGTTGAATTTGAATATGGATATTTTTGGCAACTAAATTATAAAGAATTAAAAATTAACAATGCTAAGCTTGTTGGTGCTTTTCATCATCATTTAGATCATCATCGTGATAATACTATAAATAATCATATTTATAAAGAGCTTAATAATTTTGATGCTGTGATAAAAATCAAAGAAAATTTAGGATTACCAACTCACCATAACTCACATATTATAAGCAATGGTGTAATAGAAATAAAAAATTATTACCAACTTAATAACTCTAAAAATTGCTTAATAATATCAAGAATTTCTAAAGATAAGTTAAAGTCTATAACTAAATTTATTGAATTTGCTATAAAAAACAATATAAACCCTATTTTAGCAGGATTTATAGATAACAAAAAAATTTATAACTTTTTACAAAAAAAATATAATTTAAAAAATGAAAATTTTATTGGATATATTAATACTATTAGTCATTTAAAAGAATTTAACAATAAATATTTATTTATTTGTGGTGTAGCACAGGTGCCAATGGAAGCAATTGCTTTTGGCTACCCGTGCTTAACAACATCTGAATCTGAAAGAGTTGCAAAAAATAATTGGGGTTTAACTTTTGTAAAAAAATCTAATTGGAAAGAACTTTATGATAACAATTTTGGTATAGTAAAAAATAATGATGGAAGTGAATTAAGTAAAGATTTTAAAAATATTCAACATAATAATTTAGAAGATTTTAAATTAATTGATGATATTAAAGATTTCTTAGATATAAATATTATAAATATGAAATATATAGATATATTAAACAACTTAACTAATAAATAAAAATGAAAAAAGTTATTATATATACAGATGTATTTAGGTATGGTGATTGGATTGTTGATAATATGAATATTATTAAGCATCTTTTAATCTATCAATTAAAAAAGATAGGTTTTTCTGAAGTTATAACTTTACATGAAGCAGGATTTTGTGTTAAACAATTTTTGTTTTTAAATAATAATATTTCATCTATAAGTGAATATAACAAATTATCTAAAAGCGAAATTGATAATTTATGGATAAAACTTAATACTAGCAATATAAATAAAGAAGCTTGTGATTATTTTTGTAGTTTTTTTAAAGATTGCATAGCAATTTCTTACCATAGCTCATCTACAATAAATAATATGCTATCAAAAGGCAATATAACATATTTAGATACATTTGAAAGCTCTTACAGGTTTTTGCAAGATACATATTTTTCTATAAGAACAAATAATGTTGAAATAGAAAAAACATTAATTAATGATTACTCTATTTCTGATAATAAATTATTTATTCAAGCTAATTACTTAAAAGCTTTTTTTGTTCGTAATAAAACTACAAACTTTACAATTAACCCTAATTCTGCTCTTATTATTTGTCAAACACCACTTGATATTGTATTAATTAAAGAAAATGGTGATATTGATAACTTATTAAATTATCAGTCAAATATTAAAAATATTGCTAATACATATAGCACTTTATATTACAAATTACATCCTAAAAGCCCTTCTAAATATAATAAATTATTAAAAAAATATTTTAAACAATTTAACAACACAATTGAAATTAAAGATGATATGTATGAGTTGTTAGCTAATGATAATATTATTTTAGTGGCTGGAATTAATAGCTCGTCTTTATATGAAGCAAAATATTTTAATAAAAAAGTAGAATTTTTTGGAAAACCTCATTTTAACTATATCACACAAGAATCTACTAACAATAAAAAGTTTGATTTTGTTATGCTAGATAGTAATAAACATTTGTTTGATATAAATTTTTGGAACCATATTTTAAATAATATTAAGCCTACTACAACTTCAACTCCTATATTTGAAAATTATAATGATTTATTAAGAAATGTTTTAAAAGTATCTTCTTCTTATAATTTATCTTTATATTTGAGATTACAAAAATTAGAAAAATATCTTTTTATTAATAGAGTTAAAAAATTAATTAAATCTTTAAAATTATTTAATTAATATCTTTGTTATAAGCTTTATTTAATTTAGCAATTTTTACTTTTTTTGATAGATTTTTCTGTTGAACTTGTTTATGATATGATTTTTTATGTAACTTTAAGCTTAAATTTTCATTTTTTAGTTTTAAATATTCATTTAACCTATCTTGAGATATTTCACCTAATAATAAAGCTTCTTTTACTTTACAAGCTATTTCTGTAGTATGTGTGCAATTGCTAAATTTACACATTTTTGCTATTGATGTAATATCAAAAAAAGAATTATCAATTGAATTATCATTGTCTACCCATAATGCAAATTCTTTTATCCCTGGAGTATCTATAATGCATCCGCCTTGTGGTAATAAAAAAATTGTTCGTGCTGTTGTTGTATGGCGACCTTTGTTATTTAATACAGATACATCTTGAGTTTTTTGAATATTATCTTCAAGCAAAATATTTGTAATACTAGATTTTCCACAACCTGAGCTTCCTATTAATACTCCTGTTTTATTATTTTTTAAAAATTCTTGAATAATATTAATACTTTTAGAGTCAAAAATAGAAACTCCGTATGATTCAAAATCACTAAAATTCAATTTAATTTGTTTCAACAAATCTTTATAATTTTCGCAAATATCTATTTTTGTTAATAAAATAACTGGAATAATTTTTGAATCAATACAAGCTGTTATAATTCTTTGCATTTTAGCTAAAGAAAATTGCATATCTGCAGATATACAAACAAATGCATAATCTATATTGGTAGCTAAAATTTGATCTTGATAGCTATTACCTATAATTTTTCTTTTAAGAGTTGTGGATCTATTTAATACTTTTTTTATGAAATAACTATCATTTAATAACATATAATCTTGAGTTTCTAAAACTACAAAATCTCCAACTTTTGGTAAAGTAGAATCAAAAAGGGTATTATAGTGAATTGAAGACCCTTTAATAAGTGCTTTTTTTTCACCATATTTAGTTATTGCTTTTAAATTTTTTTTATTTGCTGATATTATTCTAGCTACAATATCTATCTCATTTTTATTAATTTGGCTTATAAAAAAATCACTTAAACCATATTTATAAATTAATTCCATTAATTTAACCTTTAATTTATTATATTAATAAAAAATTAAATCTTTATAAATACAATTATACATATAATTTATTATAAAATGAATTATATCTTTATACATTTTTAACCACTTGAGGAGTAAAAAAAAATGAAAAATATTATTGTTGTTATGCTGTTATCTTTATTTGTGTCTAGCGGAGTATTTGCAAATGAACATATAACTATGGATAGTAAAATAGAAAAATTAGAAAAAGATTTGAAAAAACATAAGATTTCTGATTCTGGATTAAAAATCATTAAAGAAAACTATCAAACTTATTTTAAAACTAAAGAAATGATGGATTCTAAAATGGAATTAAAAAAATTACATCAAGAATTCAAAGATTTATTATTAGCTGATAAAGTTGATGAAATGAAGCTTAAAGATAAAAAAATGCAAATTAATGAAAAAATGAAAATGCATATTGAAGCATATGATAATTTTATTTTTAGCATTGCTACAAAATTAGGAAAAAAAGATAGAGAAATTGTAGCTAAAGTGTTTAAAATGCATAAAGATAAAAAAACTAAAAACAAAAAATAATTTTATTTATTGTATGTTATAAATACCCTTTATATTAGATGCTTATTGTGTTTTATATAAAGGGTATTTTTATATAAAAATAATATCTAGATTAAGTTGCTTTATTTCTTCTATTTGAGATTGCAATATCATAACATTATCTATTTTATAAATACAATATTTTTTTGAATCTGTATTTAATACCTTAAGAGTTATACTATCTTTTCCAGATGTATTTTGAATTAATAAATTACTTAAATGCTTTATATCATTTGGGTTATTAACAATAATTTCTATATTTAAAAATTCATTAATAGTTTTATTGTTTTTTGTTTTAATAGGTTTTACTTTATAGCTATGATTTAATTCTTCTAAATTTTCAATAAATATTCTTACCTCATCATCATCAATTTTAATATTAGTTTTTAAGATATATACATTTCCTTCTTTAAGTTTATCAAAAAATTTATTATAAGAATCCCCTATTAAAATAATATTAAAAACTGAACCAACATCATAAAATGTTAAATTAGCATAATTAGTTCCCGTTTTAGATTTAGTAATTTTAATTTTCATTAAATAACCAGCTAAATATGCATTATTTATTTTATCATTAATAATATCTAAATAAGATTTTATATTTTGTTTTTCTAAGATTTCTTTATACTCAAACAACGGATGCCCTGAAATAAAGCACCCTACTATTTCTAGCTCTTCTGCTAAGGCTTCTTGCTTTGTATATGAATTAGTGTTATTAATTTTTAATGAATTAGATAAAAGACTAGAGTCATTATCAAATAAACCAAATTGATTAGAATTTTTATTTTCAAAAAAAGAATCATTATATGCTAATAAATTATCCATATTTTCTATTAATTCTTTTCTATTTGAATAAATACAATCTAAAGATCCAGACTTAATTAAACTATCCAAATATCTTTTATTTAATATTTTATTATTAATTCTTTGTAAAAAATCTTCTATAGATGTAAACTTACCTTTAGAATTAATTTGATTAATTAATTCTAAAACCAAATTTTCTCCCATACCTTTAAGAGATAACAAAGAATAGCGAATATATTTTATGTTATCTATTTTTTCTACTATAAAATCTAAGCAAGGATTGTTAATTGATGGTGGCAAGATAGAGATATTATATTTTTTTGCTTCTTCAACAAACTCTAAAAATCTTTGCTGTTCTTTGTTATTATTCCCTATATCTGCACTCATTGAAGCAATTAAAAACTCACAAGGATAATATGCTTTTAAATAGGCTGTTTGCCAAGAGACTAATGCATAAGCAGTTGCGTGAGATTTATTAAAACCATACCCTGCAAATTTTTCCATTTGATCAAAAATTAATGTAGATATATCTTTATCAATATTATTATAGCTTTTTGCACCCTCTATAAAAATATTTTTTTGTGTTGCCATTTCTTTTGGATCTTTTTTACCCATAGCACGGCGCAAAATATCTGCTCCACCTAAGCTATACCCTGCTATAACTTGTGCTATTTGCATAACTTGCTCTTGATAAATCATAATTCCAAATGTTTCATCTAAAACTTCTTTCATTTTTAGATGAAAATACTCTATTTGCTCTTTTTGATGCTTTCTATTAATATACATTGGAATATTTTCCATAGGTCCTGGTCTGTATAGAGATATAATAGCAATAATATCTTCAATTTTATCTGGTTTTAATTGCTTTATAACCTCTGTCATCCCTCTACTTTCTAATTGAAAAACTCCTAATGTATCACCTTTTGCTAATAATTCTGATATTTTAGTATCTTCATATGGAATTTTTAACATATCAAGAGTTATATTTTCTTGGTATTGAATATTTTTAACAGCATTTTTAATAATAGTAAGAGTTTTAAGAGCTAAAAAATCAAACTTTATAAGCCCTACATCTTCTATATATTTCATAGAAAAACCAACGGTAGCAAGATTAGCATCATTATCATAATACAAAGGAACTATTTCATTTAATGATTCAGAAGAAATAACAACACCCGCCGCATGTGTAGAAATATTTCTATATAAACCTTCTAATTTTAATGCAGTATCAAATAAATGCTTAATATGCTCTTTATTTTGAATTTCAATTTTTAAAGCATCAACTTCATTAATAATTTTAGTTAAATTTAATGGAACAGATGGTGGTGTATAAGGAATTTTTTTTGAAATAGAATCAACCTCACTATAAGATAATCCCATCACTCTACCTACATCTTTAATAGCAGCACGAGGTTGTAGTGTTCCAAATGTAATAATATGAGCAACTCTGTTTTTAGAATATTTGTTAACTACATAATCTATTACTTTATCTCTACCATTTTGACAAAAATCTATATCAAAATCTGGCATTGATACTCTTTCTGGATTTAAAAATCTTTCAAAAAGTAAAGAAAATAATATAGGGTCAACATCTGTAATAAATAAACACCAAGCTACTAAAGAACCTGCTCCAGATCCACGACCTGGGCCAACAGGTATATCATTGTTTTTAGCCCATTTAATAAAATCAGATACTATTAAAAAATATCCACAAAAACCCATTTGCACAATAACATTGATTTCAAATAAAAGCCTTTCCATATATTTTTTTTCTATTTCATCTTTTTTTATAGATGTTTTTCTTAAATAAACCTCTTCTAATCTAATTTGTAAACCTTGTAGTGCTTGATCTTTTAATTGTTGCTCTTCGTTTTCACTAAATTTAGGAAGTGCTAGTGGTTTTTTATCTACAAAAAAATTACACTTCATAGCTATTTTAATAGTATTTTCTAAAGCCTCTGGAATATCCTTATATAAATCTTCCATTTGTAAAGAAGATTTAAAATAAGATTCTTTATAAATAATTTTGCGATTTTCATCACTCTGTAATGCACCTTGTTTAATACAAGTTAAAATATCTGTGGCATCAAAATCTGTAGCATTTTCAAAATAAACATTATTAGTAGCTACAATTGGAATATTATAATCTTTAGCAATAGCTAAAAATTGTTTTTCCATATCAGAATCTTTTTTAGTGAAAAATCTATTAATCTCAATATAAAAATCTTTAGCTTTAAAAACATCAAGAATATATTCTATATCTTTTGTTGGTAAATTATTATATACGCAGTTATACAACAATCCATCTAATCCACCTGATAAAATAACTATATCATCTAAAAAATTTACAATGCTATCAAATAAAATCTTAGGAGATTCTAAGTTATTGTTATGTTTATATAAGTATGCATAATCGTGGATTTTAAGTAAATTTTTATATCCTAACTCATTTTTAGCTATAAAAACTACATTGCCTTCAATACTTAATTTAGATGACTTATAAATAACATTTGCTTCAAACCCAATTAATGGCTTAATTCCATTTGAAGAAATTTTATAAGAAAACTCACGAGCACCAAACAAATTTCCAGAATCTGCCATACCAACAGCTGGAAAATTATATTTTTTGCATAAATCAACTATATTATTAATATTTAAAGAACTTTCACCTACTGAATAATTTGTGTGAACTCTTAGATGTATAAATTTAGGATTCATAGACCAGTTAATTTAATAATTTGTATTATATAAGCTATTATACTGATTTTTTAAATTATTATCTAATAATATTGCTGTAGAAAACAACTTTTTTGATTCTTCTATCTTACCTAAAAACTTATAAGCTACAGCTTGATAAAAATAAGCTAATGAATATTTGCTATCTAAATTAATCACTTCTTGAAACATTTCTATAGATTTGTCATATTTTCCAAGTTTTAACAAAGATAACCCTAAATGAAAATATCCTGAAATAAATTTATTATCTAACTTAATGCATTGCTGAAAATCAACAACTGATAAAGTATAATAACCTGCTTTAAATAAAGAAATACCTCTGTTATTATAAGCAATTAAAAAATCTGGTTTTAAAGCAATTGATTTATTATAACAATCTATTGCTTCTTTGTATAAACCTTGTTCATCATATTGGATACCACATTGTAAATATATTTTATGTGGGTTAGATTGAATACTTGCTAAAATTTCTGAAAGAACTACCATTACTACCTTGTAAATAAATTACTTAATATTTTTATTAATTTATATATCATATTATAAAATTATAATCTAACCTATTAGCAATTTTTATTTAAGATAAGAATTTTATGCTAACAAATAATTTGTTTAATTAAACTCTACTAGATTAAATTGATCTAAGGTAAATTTTCTATCTGCTTTGTTTACTAATGATAAATCGTGAGTAGCAAAGATAATAGCTATATTAAATTGTTTTCCTATATTTAATAACAAATCAAAAACATCTTTTGCTGTGTTTTTATCTAAATTTCCTGTTGGTTCATCTGCTATTAAAATACTAGGAGAGGTTGATACTGCTCTTGCTATGGATACCCTTTGTTGTTCACCACCTGATAGCATAGATGGTATATGTGATAATCTGCTACTTAACCCCATATCATTTAATAATTGTTTAGCTATTTTTAATGCTTGTTTTTCATCTATATTATTAATAATTTGTGGCAATATTACATTTTCTAAAGCAGAAAAATCTTGTAATAAATGATGAAATTGAAATACAAATCCAATTTCTTTACCTCGCAATTTAGTTTTTTCTTCTTGTGATAATTTGTTTATATGATGATTTTTAATATATAAATCACCATTGCTACAATTATCTAACATTCCTAAAATATTTAATAAAGTAGATTTACCTGATCCACTTGGACCCAGCAAAGCTATAACTTCACCTGGGTAAATTGATAAATTTATATTATTAAAAATTTGGAGTTGTTTTCCACCTTGAAAATAAAACTTAGACAAATTATTAACTGATAACACTGGGTTAATCATACTTAAGACCCTCAATTGGAGTAATAGACGAAGCTCTTAAAGCAGGATAAACAGAAGAAATTACTACAAAAAATAAAGCTATAATAATAATTATCAAAACCTGCAATATATCTACCTGAGATGGCAATGTAGATAAAAAATAAACTTCTTCTGAAAATAAATTAGCTTTAAGAAAATATTCTAATGATTTTCTAATTTTTTCAATATTATAACTAAATAAAAGACCTATAACCAAACCAACAAATGTTCCTATAAACCCTATTCTTATACCTATTAATAAAAAAATTTTCACAACAGATGAACTAGATAATCCCATTGTTTTTAAGATTGCAATTTCTTTTGTTTTGCTTCTTACAAGCATTATTAAACCTGATACTATATTAAATGTTGCAATCAAAATTACAAGGCTTAAAATTAAAAACATAACATTTTTTTCTACCTTTAAAGCATTTATAAGATATGCATTACTATCTTCCCAAGTTTCTATATAAACATTTTGAGGTATTATATTTGATATTTTATGTTTAACATTATAAGCTTGTTGTGGATTTTTAATAAAAAGATCAATTTTTTGAGTACTCTTTCCATAATTAAAAAATGATTGAGCTACAGAAAATGGTAAAATAACAAGTGAACTATCATATTGATACATACCTGTGTTAACAATACCAATAATTTTAAAAGTAGCAATTTTTGGTATTGATCCCATTAAGGTAATGTATCCATTTGGAGAAATTAACGTTATGTTATCATTTTTATTTAAATTTAACTCACGAGCTACAACTCTACCTATTAAAATTACATTTTCTGCTTTGTTAAATTCTGCTAAATCTGTATTTATTAAATTTTTATAAAGTTGATTTCTAGAAATTAAATCTTCATAGGTTAAACCATAAACCAAACCACCCAATGAACCTGTCTTTGAAGATAACAAAACTTGTTCTTCTATAGATGGTGATACATTAGTAATTTGAGGGTTATATTTAATTTTAGTTATATAATCATTATAATTTTCAATTTTGTTGCTAGGATTCCTAATTACAATATGACCACTAACACCTATAATTCCATCTACAATATCTTTTCTAAAGCCATTCATTACAGACATAACAATAATTAATACTGCAACCCCCAAGGCAATACCTATTAAAGCAAACCAAGAAATAAAAGATATAAAACTTTCTTTTCTTTTTGATTTTAAGTATTTTGAAGCTATCTGCCACTCTATTTTTTTAATAAACATTTTTAAAAGCTAACATTTAATAATATCAATAATTTTACTAATATCTGTATATGGAACCTCTATAACTTGAGATGTTTTCCTATTTTTTACTTCAACAGACTTATTTAATAAAGATTTACTACCTAAATTAATTTGATAAGGTATTCCTATCAAATCAGACATAGCCAGTTTTACCCCTACACTATCATCTTTATCATTATAAAGAACATCTATATTGTTATTTAATAAGGATTCATATATACCTTTACAAATATTTGTTATCTCTTGTGAATTACCAAGAGAATTAACAACAACATCAAAAGGTGCTACACTTTTATGCCAAATTATTCCTTTATCATCGTGGGAAGACTCAATGATTGCTCCAATCAATCTACTAACACCAATACCATAAGATCCCATTAAAACATCAACCATATCCCCATTTTTATCTAATAATTTTACCCCAAAAGGCTTCGTATATTTATCTGCAAAATAAAAGATATGCCCTACCTCAATACCTCTTTTAGAAACTATGTTATCTTTATTTTTAATATATAAAGCATCTTCAACATTATGTTTTTCTTCTGTTGCTGAATAATATCTTGTATATGTGTTATAGATATTTTCTATGTCTTGATTGTAATTAATTTCTGTATTGTTAAAGTTTAAATTTAAAATATTTGCATCACAATAAACCTGAGATTCTCCTGTATCTGCTAATATCATAAATTCGTGGCTTAAATCTCCTCCAATAGGACCTGTATCTGCCTTCATAGGGATTGATTGCAAACCCATTGTATTAAATATTTTTAAATAAGAAGCAAACATTTTTTTATAAGCAATAGTTGCCTCTATTTCAGTTAAATCAAAAGAATAAGCATCTTTCATTAAGAATTCTCTTCCTCTCATTATTCCAAAGCGAGGTCTTATTTCATCTCTAAATTTCCATTGAATTTGATATAAATTAAGTG
Organism: Rickettsia typhi; assembly: GCA_945888065.1. Classification (GTDB taxonomy): domain Bacteria; phylum Pseudomonadota; class Alphaproteobacteria; order WRAU01; family Hepatincolaceae; genus CAMCZU01. The sequence goes on along the minus strand of CAMCZU010000009.1, from coordinate 7,225 downwards.
GCAAATCTTTATATGATTTTACATTATCTTTAAATATTTGAGTGATTTGCTCTTCATTTGTTGGACCATAAAGCATTTCTCTGTTATGCCTGTCTTTAATTCTAAGCATTTCTAATCCATAATCTTCATAGCGACCACTTTGAATCCAAATATCTGCACTTTGAATAGTTGGCATTAAACAATTTAATGCACCACTTTTATTAATTTCATTTTTAATAATATTAGAAATTTTATCTAATACTTTTAGCCCTAAAGGCAACCAAGTATAAATTCCACTACTTGATTGCCTTATCATACCTGCTTTTAACATTAAAGTATGTGAAACGATAGAAGCTTCTTTTGGATTTTCTTTTAAAATAGGAATAAAATATCTGCTTAATAACATTTTTATAACTGATGTTGTAATTACAATCTTTTTATTTAATCTTACTATAAATTCATCTAAAAATAAACTTATTTAAAAATTAGTTATAAATATGTTATATATGAAAAATAATGTTGACAAATGTTTTATTAAATGCTATTTAATAAGTTGTAATATTTAAAATACATTTTATAAGGTGATAAAATGAAAAACCTCTATCTATTCTGTTCTGCAGGTATGTCCTCTTCTGTTATTGCAAAAAAAATGCAAGATTTAGCTAATGAAAAAAATATTAATGTTAAAATATCATACTTCCCTGAAAGCAAAATAGACGAAAAATCTACTGAAGCTGATTTAATTTTATTATCCCCACAAATAAGATACAGAGAACCTGATATTAAAAAAAACTATCCTAATAAGCCATATTATGTAATTGATATGATTGATTATGGTATGTTAAAAGCTGATAATATTTTAGATAAATGTTTAAAATTAATATAAACAAAGGATAAACAAATGAAACATTTTATAAATTTAATAGAAAGATTTTTACTTCCATTAGCTTCAAAAATTGGAGCTCAACGTCATTTAATTGTGATACGTGATAGCTTTGCTACTGCAATGCCTTTAGTTTTAATAGGTTCCTTTGCTGTGCTTTTAAATAATATTTGGGATGCTGTTGATGGTATGTTTTCAACTCAAATAAAACAATATTTAGTGCATCACATACCTTGGTTATTTGAATTAAACGGAATTATATGGTGGGGAACTTTTGCAGTGTTTTCATTGTTTATGATAATTTCAGTAAGCTATAGATTAGCTAAAAGTTATGATGAAGATGGTTTGTTAGCTTCTTTGGTTAGTTTATCTATTTTTATTATAAATTTACCACAATTAAAAGAAATCAATGGATCTGTGTCTTGGGGTATGCTTTCAATTGGTGATTTTGGAATTACTTCATTGTTTTCAGCTTTAATTATATCTATTGCATCTTGTGAACTTTATATAAAAATTATAAAAATGAACTGGACTATAAAAATGCCACAAAGTGTTCCTATGGCAGTTTCAAAAGCATTTATGGCAATTATACCAGGAGGAATTACATTATATTTGTTTGCTATAATTTCTTTAACTATTTCTAACAATCCTATTACAATTGGAGATATTAAAATTAATAATTTAATTAGCTTAATTAATGCTTTAATTCAATCTCCGTTTATGTCTTTAGGGCAAAATTTATTTACAATTATTATAGTATCTTTATTGATTCCATTGTTTTGGTTTTGTGGAATTCACGGAGGAAACATTATGGCTCCTCTTATTAATTCAGTTTATTTACCTGCATTATTAGAAAATGCTAGTGCTGTGCAACAAGGTATGAAAATGCCAAATTTATGGACTTCTGTATCTTGGGATGTATATGTTAATTTTGGTGGAGTTGGTGCAACCTTAGCATTAATTATTGCAATTTATATGTTTTCTAAAAGAGAAGACTATAAAGCAGTTGCTAAAATTGGCTTAGCACCTGGAGTTTTTATGATTAATGAACCTGTAATGTTTGGTCTACCGCTTGTGCTTAATCCTTTGCTTTTTCTTCCATTTATATTAACCCCTGTTATATTAACTTTAATTGCATATTTTGCAACATTTATTGGGATTGTTCCACCTACTTCAGTTGCTGTTCCTTGGACTACTCCCCCTGTGATTGGAGCATTTTTAGCTACAAGCGGAAATTTAAGTGCAACCATTTTAGCATTATTTAATTTTATTTTATCTATTGTAATTTATATACCTTTTATTTATTTAACAAATAAAAACAATGGAAAATAAATAATGTATGATAAAAATATGGGAATTTCAGTTTATTTAGGAATAAAATCTTTAGATGAAGATATTAAATACATAAAAATGGCTCATAAATATGGATTTACTAAAATTTTTACTTGCTTTTTAGGATTAAACGAGGAAAATAAAAACTCTTATTTAGAAAGTTTATCTTTATTTATGAATATTGCTACAAATTTAAATTTTAAAGTTTATGTAGATGTAAATCCTTATGTATTAAAATTACTAAATATAACATATGAAGATTTATCTTTTTTTAAAAACTTAAATATATATGGAATAAGGTTAGATGAAGGCTTTAGTGGGCTTGAAGAATCTGCTATGAGTTTTCAATCTAATTTAAAAATTATGATTAATGCATCAAATGGAACTAAATATTTAGATAATATAATTTCTTATAAACCTAATATGTCTAATTTAGAAGCTTGTCATAACTTTTATCCACGGAAATATAGCGGATTATCTTTAAATCATTTTTTACAAACTTCACAAGATATTAAAAATTATGGATTATCTGTGGGTGCTTTTGTTAATTCTCAAAATAGTGATACTTTTTCTAATCAAGAAATAATGGAAGGATTGCCTAGCTTAGAGCATCATAGGAATATCCCTTTAGTTAATCAAGCTAAAGAGCTTTACTATTGTAGGCTAATTAACGATGTAATGATTGGTAATGCTTATGCTTCAGAAAGTGAATTTAAACAATTATATAATTTAGATAAAAATTTAATTACACTAGATGCACAACTTGAAGATAATTTAGAAAGTTTTTATACAGATATGTTGTTAAATAATTTGCATACTAATCGTGGAGATGTATCAGATTTTATAATCCGCTCTACTATGTTAAGAATTAAATATAAAAATACTTATATTCCACCTTTTAATACTAAAAATATTCAAGCTGGAGATATTACAATAGATAATGAAAATTATAAAAAATATAAAGGCGAACTACATATTGCAAGAGCCCCTATGATTAATGATGGCAATGTAAATGTTATTGGCAAAATTAATCAATATGATTTGGGATTGCTTAATTATATTAAGCCTTGGAGTAAGTTTAACTTTAACCTTATCAATAAATAAAATTATAAAATTATAAAATTATAAAATGAGGTATGAATTATGGAAGAAATTATTTTTAAAATTATTGCACATTCAGGCGAAGCAAAATCTTGCTTAATGGAAGCTATATCTTTAGCAAAATTAAAAAAATTTGATGAAGCAGAAAGTAAACTTAAAGAATCTAAAAAAAATAAAATCTTAGCAAACAATAGTCATTTAGATATTGTTCAAAAAGAATCATCAGGTGAAAACATTACATTATCTATTTTGTTAGCACATGCAGAAGATCAAATGATGTCTGTTGAGCCAATAGAAATTATAGCTAAAGAAGTTATAGATATTTATAAAATTTTACACTAATATTATTAATTAATAAAATAATTATTATTAGGTATAAAATGGAAATTATATATATTTATGATACCTATTGTGGATGGTGCAACATTGCTAAATATAATATTAAAAAATTATATGATAATACAAAAAATACTCATAAATGGACTTTTTTACATTTAAATTTATTTAATAACAACAATATTATAGAAATTACTCCACAATTTTTATCTATGGTTAAAAATGTTGGAACAAATATAGCACTAGAAAAAACTGGTAAAAATTTTTCTGCAGAATATTTTAATTTATTACAAAAACCAAATTTTATACATCAATCAGATGTATCAGCATTATGTTGTGCTACAATAGAATATATAAATAAAGATATTTTGTGTGAATACTCTTTAGCCTTACAAAATTATTTATTTGATAAAGGTTGTGATATAACATTAGATTTAGCAACTAGTTTAGCACATAATTTTAATATATTAGAAGATGATTTTAAAAATGCTTACAAAAATAACGAAGTTTTAAATATAAAAAATGCAAACATTATAAAAGCTAAAAAATATATGGTTAAATTAAAATCTAATGGTATACCCCTATTAGTTTTAAATAATAATAATACATTAACAAAACTAGATGCTTATAGTATAAAAAATTTATAATTAAAATAATTTTATGTTGTTTTTTGTAGACTTTGTGTTTAATTATGTTATTATATGTAATAATTGGATAAAGTAAAGTGGGGTATATTATGTGGTCAATGTGGATAAAGATAGCCTTATGGAAAAGATCTATATTGGCATTAGTTTTAGGATTTTTATTTGGTATATTTTTTTCTGAACAAGCAATTTATATTCAACCTATTGGCGATTTATTCATCAAATTATTAAAAATGATAATTACTCCATTAATTTTCATTACATTATTACATAGTTTATCTCAACTTACCAGTGCTAAATCAATTAGTATTTTGGCATTTAAAAGCTTGTTATGGTTTATACTAACAACTATATTTGCAACAATATTAGCTATTTTTATAACAGAAATGGTATCTCCTGGTATTGGGTTAGAGGCTAATATATCAACTATAAAAAAAGCATCTTCTGCCACACAACCCAGTGTGATATCCACATTGCTAAATGTGATTCCTGCAAATCCTTTACAATCTTTTTTAGATGCTAATATATTACAAGTAATATTTTTAGCAATTATTGCAGGAATTGCTTTAATTAATATTTCTGTAAAAAAAGATGCCTTGATAGAAATTATCAATACATCAAATGCAATGATTACTTATTTAATATCTTTGCTTATGGAGGTTATGCCATTTGGAATTTTTGCATTATTAGCTGTTAGTGCATCTACTTTTGGTGAGGAACTAATATTAAAATTAATATACTTAATTATCATAATGATACTAACATCTATGATACATGTATTTGTTGTGTATTCAATTTTGCTAAAAATATATGGCATCAATGTAATAACTTTTTTTAAAAATATTTTTGAGGCTATGTTAATTGGATTTTCAACTTCAAGCTCTACTGCTACATTACCTACATCTATCTTGTGTGCTCAGAAAGAAAATATCAAAGAAAATGTTTATTCTTTTATTTTACCACTGGGTGCTACAATTAATATGAACGGATCTGCTATTTATCAGGCTATTAGTGCTGTATTTATTGCTCAAATTATAGGATTTGACTTAAATTTTTATCACTATTTTGCTATTGTTATTACAACTTTGCTTGCATCTATTGGAACTGCTGGAGTTCCTGGGGCGGGTTTGTTAATGCTAACTTTAGTTTTAAGTGTTGTTGGGCTTCCTATAGAAGGTATTGCTATTATGGCTGGGGTTGATAGAATTTTAGATATGATAAGAACTGCTGTTAATATTACAGGAGACTTAGTAGTAGCAAAAATTTTAAGCAAATAAATTATTAATTAATTTTTGAGGATCACAATGTTAAAATTATTCAATAATTCATCAAAAAATATTTATTTAGATTATAATTCTTCTACTCCAATGCTTCCTGAGGTTATAGAATATGCAAAACCTTTTTTAAATAATTATTATTATAATGCTTCTGCTAAATATGCTACACCTTTAAAAGAATATTTGCTAGATGTTAAGGCAAATATTATGAAATTGCTTAATGGGGTTAATGGTAAGATTATATTTTATAATGGTGGAACAGAAGCTATTAGTTCTTTTTTACAAGGTATTGCTTGGAATTGCTTATACACTAATAATCCTAAGCGTCATATAATATCCTCTACCATTGAACACGATGCTACCTTAAATACTTTAGAACATTTAAAAATACTTGGTTTTAAAATAGATTTAATAGATGTTGATAAAAATGGCATTGTAGATATTGAAAAACTTGAAAAATCTATAACTAAAGATACTCTACTGGTTAGCATTATGCATGTAAATAATGAAACAGGAATTTTACAACCTATTAAAAATATTTCTCATATTACTAAAAAGCATAATGTTTTTTTTCATTGCGATGGAATTGCTGCAGTTGGAAAAATAAATATAGATATACAAGATTTAGGTGTAGATGCATATACTATAACCGCACATAAATTTTATGGTCCCAAAGGAAGTGCTATTAATTATATAAATAATAACATAGAGTTAAAACCAATAATTATGGGTTCAAAACAAGAATACGGACTAAAAGCTGGGACTGAAAATGTATCAGGGCTAGTGTGCCTTGGAAAAGCATTAGAAATTATTTGCTCTTCACAAAATAGTTATATAAAAAAAGAAGCTGAAATGCTATCTACATTTGAAGATGATTTAAAAAATAATATAGATGATTTTATTATAAATAGTCATAAAAACTATAGAGTTTGTAATACTTTAAATGTTTCTTTTGCTAAAATTAAAAGCTCTGAACTTATTAAAAATCTTTCTGACAAAGGTGTATGTGTTTCTTTAGGTGCTGCAAGTGTTGGAGATGAATTTTCTCATGTTATTAAAGCAATGAAGGTAGATGAAAAATATGCTAAAGGAACAATTAGATTTTCCATAGGAAAATTTACAACTCAACAAGAATTAAACGACGCTGTGATAATTTTAAAAGATACTATTAAAGAATTAAGAAAATAGTTAATATATAAAAATCAATCTTTGGTTGACTTTAACCACAACATATAATAAACTTTTAGTTGCATAAAACTAAATAATGTTTGTTATGAAATTAATAATATATCAATTTATATGTTTGCTCTTTTGCTATAAGCTGTATGCTTTTGATTTACATAATATACAATTAATTGATTGTTATGATGGAGATACTTGCAAATTTAATATTTTAGATGATAATTTTCCACACTATCTTAATCCAATGTTAATTAGAGTGTTAGGAGTAGATACACCAGAAATTAAGGGCAAAAATACTAATAAAATTAAAGCTAAACAAGCTAAAGAATTTACTTTAAATTTTATAAAAAATTCTACAAATTTTAAGCTAAGTAATTGTATAAAAGATAAATATTTTAGATTTGATTGTAATTACATAGATAACAATAAATCACTTAGCAATGAACTTATCAAAATAAACCTTGGTAAACCTTATTTTGGTGGTAAAAAAA
>CAMCZU010000008.1 GCA_945888065.1 Rickettsia typhi | reverse complement strand
TATTTTTATTTTATCAATTTTTTTATAAAATAAAAACAATATATATTTTAAATTTTAAATAAAAGAAGATTTACAAATGACATTAAAAAGAAAAGGCTTTAATTTAATAATATCAGCACCATCGGGAGTAGGAAAAAGCACAATTATTAAAGGATTGATTAAAATTGATAATAATTTAGTTTTTTCTATTTCTGCAACAACAAGAGAAAAACGCCACGAAGAATTAGATAGTATTAATTATTATTTTAAAACAAAAGAAGAGTTTTATGATTTAATTAAAAAAAATGCTTTTATAGAATATGCAGAAGTATTTGGTAATTTTTATGGAACCTTAACTCAAGATGTGAAAGAAAAGCTAAATAGTGGTAAAGATATAATTTTTGATTTAGATTGGCAAGGAGCAAGTGTTTTAAAAAGTAAAATGAAGCAAGATACAATTTCAATTTTTATTTTACCCCCATCTATAGAAGAATTAGAAAGAAGAATAAGAGGTAGAAACACAGATTCAGAAGATGCCATTTTATATAGAATGGCTAAATCTCGTTCTGAAATTTCACATTATGATGAATATGATTATTTGGTTGTTAATGATAATTTAGATAAAGCAATTGATGAAATTAAATCTATTATTAATGCTAATAGATTAGTTAAAGATAAATTTTTAAATATTGAAGATTTTATTAATACTTTATAAATACACAGCTTTTATTTGAGGCAATAATTGTTCTATATGCTCGTATTTAGCAATATTTTCATTAAATGCCGTTGCGCTACCGCATCCTACAGAAAATTTTAAAGCATCTTCATTGGATAGATTATTTAGGTGTGCAAAAATAAATCCTGCCACCATTGAATCCCCACTTCCTGTTGCATTATTTAATACTCCAATTGGTGCATTGCTAAAAATTGCACTATCTTTGCTTACCAGCATAGCTCCATATTGACCAAGAGAAATTAACATATATGTTATATTATAACTATTCACATAAAAATTTGCATAATCTTTAATTTGATACAAAGATGTAAATTTAGTATTGCATAAATTTTCAAACTCTTGTAGGTTAGGCTTTAATAAAAAATTATTATATATGTTATTTTTTAAATTATCTCTAGTATCTAAAATGGTTTTTACATTTGGATTAATACTATTTGCTATTAAATAATAAATATTATTAGGTAATCCATATGGTATAGATCCACTGAATACTATAATATCATTATCATTTAATTTAGTTAAATATTGAAGAATTTCAATATAAGTGCTTAATTTTACTTCAGGGGATGTTCCTGCAATTTCTGTAATATTGTTGTTTATATCTTTAATTTTTAAATTTATTCTATTATTGTTAGAAATTAACAAATTATAATAATTAACATTTTGAGATTTTAAGTTATTTGTTATTAAATCTCCTATCGCTCCGCCTGTAATTAAGACTGCTTCATTGTAGCAAAATAAATTATTTAACATTAAAGATACATTAATGCCTTTTCCACCTGCTTTTAAAGTGTTTTTTGAGCTTATATTTAAATTATTAACTACAAGAGTATCTATATTTACATAATAATCAATGCAAGGGTTTAAAGTTAAGGTATATATCATTTTAATAGTTTGTGTTAAAACTCTTCAGGTAGTTGATTTGCTATTTTACAAAAGTCTTCACAAGATAAATCTTGTGGACGCTTTTGAGGATTAATATGTAATTTTTCATAATCAATATTAAGTGATTTTAAATTATTTTTTAAAGTTTTTCTACGGCTTAAAAATGCAAGATTAGTTAGTTTTACTAATTTTTTTATATTTACCTCATAACGAGGTTTTTTTAGTGGCAATACTTTTAAAACAGATGATTGAACTTTAGGAGGTGGTGAAAAAGATAGCTTATCTACATCAAACAATATTTCTATATCTGCAAACAAATAAGCAATAATAGATAGTCTTCCATAATTACTATCTGTTGGTTTAGATGCAATTCTTAAAGCAACTTCTTTTTGAAACATTAAAATAAAAAATTCAAACGTATTTGGTTGATTGATGGAAAAAAATAGATAATTTAAAAAAATTTGAGTTCCTACATTATAAGGTAAATTAGATACTAAAATATGAGGAGAGGGTTGTAATATTGATGGATTAAAAGTTAGTGCATCTGTAATTTCATAATTAAAATTAGAATAATTAGATTTTAAAATATTTAGCATCATTTTTAGTCTGTTATCTTTTTCTATGCAAAATAAAGATTTAGCATTTTTAATTAATTCATTTGTTAAAGCACCATTTCCAGGTCCAATTTCAAGGACATTTTTACTAGATAAATCCCCACAAGATTTAATAATATTATTAATATCTGAATTAGATGTTAAAAAGTGTTGCCCTAAAGACTTTTTTTTATTAAATAAATTCATTTTTCTTAATTATTAATTTATGAGCCATTATAATTGCACTAGATAAAGAGGAATCTGAAGCTATAGATTGCTTAGCAATATCAAATGCTACTCCGTGATCTGGGGATGTGCGAATAAATGGTAAATTACATGTTATATTTACACCGCTATCAAAGTATAAAGCTTTAAAAGGAGCTAATACCTGATCGTGATACATTCCTATGATAATATCATATTTATTTTTATTTTCACCAAAAAAAGCACAATCAGAAGAAATAGGATTAGAACATAAAATATTTTTTGATTGTGCCATTTTAATTGCAGGTATAATAATTGATTGCTCTTCTGTGCCAAGCAAACCATTATCACCGCAATGAGGATTTAATCCTAAGATGCCAATTTTAGGTTTTTGTATGTTAAATTGATTTTGAAGAATTAAGTTTATATTTATAATAGCATCATAAACTTTTTTAATAGATAAACTACTAGCAACCTCACTAAGAGGAATATGAGTTGTAATAGGCAGAACTTTAAAATCACATACTCCAGTTGCAAAAAGCATCATAGGGTTATCTACATTTATATTTTGTGCAATATACTCTGTATGACCTACAAACTTAGTGTGTTGTATAGATTGATGTTTTAAATATTCATTTATTATATTTTTATCAACAGGGTTAGTGCATAATCCATTTATTATGTTATTTTTGCATAGCTCAATTGCTTTATTTATTGATTGTAATGTTAAATTTGCATTAGCTATAGTTGGTTCACCTAAAAAATTTGTAGCTTGTGTATTAATATTCATAACAGGAAAATATTTAGAAAAAACTTTTTTAGCTTCATTTATATCATAAATTTGTGCTATTTTAATATCTAAATTAAAGTAAGATATTACTTTTTCCATATAATCAATATTATGAATATTAAAAAACATATAAGAACTATTTTTTAGCTTAAGCCAACTTTTTAAGCTAATAAGAGGTGATATAGAATTAACATCCCCACAGGTTAAGGCAATAATAGAAGAATTTGTAAAATTCATTTTATTTTATGTAAAGTTTTATAGAAGCATTTTGATACATTTCTTTAATAAAATCTTCTAAATTAATTTGAGATTTTTCATACATTAATTTTTGTTTTGCATATTCTGTTAATTTTTTAAGATGAGACTGATCAGAAGGATTTATAGTAATAAGTGGTCGTGCTTCTTTTAAATAAAAAATTTTATAATAATTTCCAACTAAAATTGGTTGCGATATACCACCAATTTTTAGATTACCAACATTCTCTAAAATATTAGATGGTATATAATCAAAAGGTATCCAGCCAATTAGCCCACCTTGTTTTGCATTTATGCTATCTGAAAATTTTTTAGCAAAAGACTCAAAATTTTTTTTATTTAATTGTTTTTTTAATAATTGAATTTTTTGCTTAGTAGATGTTTGATTGATATTTAAAATTGCAATTTCATATAATAATAACTCTGATTTACCATTTAGATTTAACAATTTATCTGTTTCTTGATTAATTTCTTCTCCAGATGGTGTTGAGCGTGAAAAAGCAATAATTTGCTTTATTTTTTCACTTAATATATCTGCATTAATTAGGCTATCTAATTTGTCATTTGATAACCCCTTGCTTAGAGCTTTTTTGTATAACTTTTCTTTATTTATTTGCAAATTTTTAGTTATATCTATAATTGCTTTATTAAAATCTTCTTTATTAACATTAATTCCATAGCGTTTGCTTTCTAAATTAAATAAATGATTTTCTATTAATTTATTTAAAATAATAGCATTAATATTTTTATCTTTTAAAAAAGATTGATTACTATTAGGATTAGTTAGAGATAAATAATTTTTTTGTTCTTCTATATCATAATTATAAATTACAAAATTACTATTAATAATAGCAACTACTTTGTTATTTTCTATAGCACTTAGCATAGGAATTAAAGTAAAAAAATGTATAAACAATCCTAAAAATATTTTTTGCATTAAATACGGGTTCTTATTTGTTATAATATAGCAAGAATTATAGCAATTTTTAAAAATCTATTCAATGTAATAAATAGTATCTATAAGATTTTTAAATCATTTGCACCAACACCTTTAATAATTATTTTAATTCCATATGAATTTTGTGCATCATTTAAGTAATAAGATCTACTAATATATGCTTGTAAATATAGGCAATCATTAAACCAAGTTAAATTGCTATCTACACTTTTCAAGGTGAAAGTCTTGTTATCATCAATTGTATAAATATTAGATAGCCCAAAAGATAATTTTTGAGATAAATAAACATTGGCATCAAAAGATATTTCTGTAGCATAAGTGCTGGTATCTTTGTTTGTAAGAGTAGAGGTATAATGAGTATTAAAAGAAGCAATAGAGGATATTATATTTATATCAGTAATATTTTTTTGGTTTTGTAAGTTAGGCAACAAAATACTTTCATATTTTACATTTATATTTTTTATAGGAGAGATAATAAAAGATATAAAATAGTTAGAAGGGCTATTAAAGTCTTCTACTTGTATGTTGTTTATTATTGTATAGCTTTTTTTCGTTGTATCATTAATTTTTTGCCCTGCAAAAAAAGATGCATAAGATGAATTGATATTGCCATACATTTTTATTCCATAGCTAACAGAATTAACATTATCAACATAATCAAAATTATTATAAGTAGAAGATTCAAAGATATTATTAGGTGTAATATTTGCACTATTATCACTTAATAGCATATTATTTTGGTTGTTATCTAAGATATTATGAATTGAGATACTTGTAATTGGTGCAATGGTAAAAGCAGAATTGTTGATTACATAAGTTATTGGATATTCATACATTAAGCCCATTGTATAATAAGAAAAATAATTATCTAAAGTATTGCCATTGCTAGCAAGGTTATTTTTGAATTCCTCAGATGCCATATAAAAAGTATTATCATAAGTAATTTGAGTGCTATAATTACCATATTTTGTTATATATAAATAATTATAATCAAGCATTAGTGCTAAACGTGTTATATTTTCATTGTTATTTGGTTGATTATTGTTGCTATTAAAAAAAGTATTGTTGCTATTAAAAAAAGTATTGTAGTTTGTATTAATATTTAAAGATCCTAAGTTATTATAATTTTGTAAGTGAATATATTTTAATTCAATTTCATTGTTAAATAAATTTTCATTGGTGGCAACATTAGAGCTTTTTAAATCTCTTTCATAGATATCAATTGGTGTAAATAAATTAAAAGCAACATAGTTGTTTTGGTTGATAAAAAATTCATTAATAATTTGATTGCTTAAATATTTTTCTGACACATCCTGAGGATTAATATTATGAGAATTTAAGTATTTAATATTGCTTGTTTGTTCAATTTCAATATTGCTACGCCATATATCATTCCATTCGTTTTGTGCTTTTAAAAAAAAATGCCAATCATCATTTTGTAAGCTATCTGAACTAATACTATGCCACGCAGTAGGATAAAAACTTGTATTGATAGCAAAGCTCCCATCATAAGTATTGCCATTATATTTTATAACTGGCAGATACCGATTAATATTAGTGCTAGTATAAATATGATTATCAATTGTTATATCTTGATAATCTCCCAATGGTATATAAAAAGGAATCTCTAGCTCTGAACCTAATTTTTTATCAATAGATATTCTTGGATATAAAAAACCTGCTTCCCTAATTTTTTTAAAATTACTAAATGATGCATAAGGGGTCCATAAAATAGGAACATCTTTAATTTCTACCCAAGCATTATACATTGTTATTTTATCTTTTTTTGTATCATAAAATCCACTGGTAGATTTTACTTGCCAAAGTGGAGTAAGAGTATTTATTAAATGGCAAGAAGTATAACACATATTTCCAATGTTATATTCATTTTCACTAGATTTTTGAATAATTTTAGCAAACAATATAGATTTATCTTTAAGCTCAGAGTTTACTATATTTAATTTCCCATTTTGTAATTCAGAGTCAATCTCAATATTTTTAGGGTATAAAATATTACCATCTTTGTCTTTGTAATACACATTTCCTTCTGCAAAAAGAACATTTTCTTTTGTATTGTAATATACAATATCTGCTTTTAAAATTCTATTTTCTGATTTAAATTCTACATTTCCTGTTGCAACTAAAAAATTTTCTTTAAAATTGTAATCTACATTGTTTGCTTTAAAATCAAGATTTTTATCAGATAAAGCAAGTTTTGCATATGCTATGCTATGATTAAAAATATAGATATTAACTAAAATATATAATAAAATTAATCTATAAAAATAACTCATTTTAATTGTTAAACACCCTCTTTTTTAACCAATAATAATAAAGAAAGCAAAATAATGGTAGTTTTTGTAAAAGCTATATCAAGATAAATAGGTATATGATTAGAAGCACCAAAGGTATTAATTATGTTGCTAAAAAAGTATAGTAAAAAACCACAAAGAATTGTAATGGTTATAATATATAAATTTTTTCCAGCCCTAATATCATATAAAGAAAACCTAACACTAATTAAAAGCATAGCAAATAATAATAAAGGTAAAGATATCAAATTATAAAAATAAAATTCGTAATCTGATGTGTCTACTCCAATTTTTTTTAAATTATATATATATTGTGGATAGTTATAAATTATAATATTAGAAGGATTTAAATTAAGATTGCTTAATTTATTTGATTTATTATGTAAAGAAATATTTAGGGTATTATTTGAGTGAAAAAAACTTTCATTTTCATTTTTAATTAATACCTTATTTAGATAAATATTTTGTCTATCTATCATTCCATCATAGGCATTTAGCAACCTTAATAGCTTATTATTTTTAATATGAAAAATAGTAATATCATTTAGATGAATTTTATTATTTATAGAAATAAAGCGCTTAGCCATTATAATATTTTTTTCAGAAGTATCTATTTTATCAATTATCCATAAAATATTATTTTTTAAGTATATATTGCTTTCTTTGTTAGGTATAATTTTATTTTCTATGATTTCTTCATATTGTGTAGATAAAAAAACTAATGGATTTAAAACAAAAATTAACAACAAGCCATATATAATTGTAAGTAATATAAATGGATTTAAAATTTTCCAAATAGAAAGCCCACAAGCTTTTAAAATATCTATTTCTTTATGTAAAACAAGAGTTCTTATGGCAAATAAACTTGCAAATAAAATAATAAAAGGAGATAAATCAATTAATAATTGAGGTAGTTTTAATAATGATAAAAATCCAACTAAGCCAATAGATGGATTATATTCACTATATTTTTTTAATCCCTCTGTAAAGTCAGCTATATATATAATAAACAATATCCCTATGTGGAACATAGCTAAAATTTTTAGATAATACACACAAAGATGTTTAAAAATTTTATTAAACATTTATAACAAACACTCTTAATTTTTCTCTAATATTTTATTAGGATTAAATATATTATTTTTATCAAATATAGATTTGATTAATTTTAAATTATTATATTGGTTATGGGAATAATATTTTTTAAATTCTTCTTTATGTAAAAGACCAATTCCGTGTTCTGCACTAAATGTTCCATTTAAACCCATAATAAAATTAATAATTTCAGATTTAATATCTATTTTATATTTGTCTAAATAAGTGTTATCATTATTTTTACAAGACAAATTATAATGTAAATTTCCATCCCCAAAGTGACCAAAAATTATAGGCAATAAATTATTATATTTTGTATTTAGATGTTTTTCAAGGATGCTAATTGTATCTGTAATTTTTGAAATAGGAATAGATATATCGTGTTTTAAGCTTTTACCATAAATTTTTTGTGCTTTTGGTATGGCATATCTAACTGCCCAAAATAAAGAATTAGACTTTACATATACATTATTTATTTTTTCTTTAACTAAAAGTGTGTGTAGTTTGTTTTTTATTAAGTCGTATTCGTTTTCTGTTTCTAAAAAAGGTAAATCAAAGCTTCCTATTGCAAACCATTCATCTTGAGATTGTATAATATTTGTAATATCATTTAGATGTGGATGAGTTTGTTTAACTAAATTAAATGCATTTAGATTAAAAATTTCATAAGAAGATAAAAATGAATGAAATAAATTTTTAATTTCATAAAATAATTGTTCTATTATACCAAGATTACTAACAGAAAACATAAAGTTAATCTTAGAACAAGGTTTAGGAAAAAGTTTTAAAGTTGCTTCACAAATAAATCCTAAAATACCTTCTGATCCAATAAATAAATTTTTTGTATCAAATCCAATATTACGTTTATATAGCAAATTAAGATCACTATATATTTCTCCATTTGGTAAAACTGCTTCAATTCCTAAGACTAAATCTTTGGTATTACCATATTTTAAAACATTAATACCTCCAGCATTTGTAGCTATGTTTCCTCCAATAGTGCATATGTCTTCAGATGGAAGAGAGAGGGGAAAATATAAATTAAAGCTATCAGCAAAATTTTGTAGATTTTTTAACATTACACCAGTTTGGCAAGATATAGAATAGTTATGAATATCAATATTAGTAATTTTGTTTAATAATTTTGAGTTTATTATAATTTGATCTTCAGTTGATACACATCCACCAACTAATCCAGAATTACCACCTTGTGGAACAATTGAAACACCATATTCATTGCACAATTTTACTATTTTAGATACCTCTTTTGTGCTACTAGGAAAAACAATTGCTTTTGCTTTTGATATAAAATTTTGTCTTTTTTCAATTAAATATTCGCAATGACTATCTTGAGTTAATTCAAGTAGTTGATAAGGTAATAAAAATTCTGCTAATTTATTAATGATATTCATATTGTTGCACAAGCTCTGTTAAGCCTATCATTTATTGCAATACCAAGCCCTATATTAGGTATTGGCATAATTGCTATTTTTTCTACATTTAGCTTATCTAGTTCCCAAAGCATAGTAAATAAATTTTTAGATGCTTCAAGTAAATTCTTATCTTTAGATAAATTCATTATTATAACATCCTTTGGAAGATCAAAATTAATATCTCCAAAAGCTAAAAGAGCTTCATTTTTATTAATAAATGTTGCATTTAATCTTAAAGTTGCTTTTGGACTATAATGTTTTGTTAACATCCCAGGAGAAATAATTTTATTATTAATATAATTATTATGAATTTTAAACCCATTGTTTAAGAGTTTGTTTATATCTAAACTACCATACCTTAATATATTAATTTTATTATCAATAATTTCAATTACACTTGATTCTATTCCTAAATCGCACTTTCCATCATCTAAAATATAAATAGTTTCATTAAGATTATAATTTTTAAAAGATTCAATTATGTGCCAAGGCTCAGTAGTGGTTAAAGTATTGCTAATATTAGCACTAGGAGCTACAAGAGGCATTTGTATTATTTCAATAAGTTTTAATGCGACCTGATTGTTTGGAATACGCACAGCTTGTAAATTTAAAGAATTAGAACATAAAGATGATAAATGAGAAGTATCTTTTTTTTTTAAAATCACACTTAGTGGGCCAGGCATAAATAACTTAGCTAAATCTTTAACAATATCAGGAACAAAGCATTCTTCTGCTATATGATTCATATCATAAAAATGTGCAATTAGTGGATTATAAGAAGGCCTTTGTTTTATTTGAAAAATTTTTTTTACAGATACATCATCAAAAGCATTTCCAGCTAATCCGTATACAGTATCTGTTGGAATACAAACCAAGTTAGATTTTTTAAGATGTTCACAGCACAATAATATATTATCTAAAGTTGGGTTAAGGTTTATAAACATTTAATATTTTAAACACACTCAAATTATTAATGAACTTTACCAGTAGCTAATAAATTAGGAGCTTTATAAGGATATTGTCCGTATTTAAAATCCTCATCGGGAATTAAAAAATTAACACTACCACCTGATGCAACAATTAAGCTATGCCCACAAGAAATATCCCAATCACAAGCTTTGTTTCTTTTTCTATAGTAATAGTCTGCTAATCCCTCTGCAATGTAGCAAAACTTTATTGCAGAAGGTATTTTAATTTCTTCTCTTATATTTAGTTTTTCTATAATTTCTTTATCTGCTGTTTGTTCTTCTGGAGATATTAATGTTGCTCCATTAGAAGATATTTCTCTTGCAAAAATTCTGCTTTTAATACCTTTATCTATTTTAAATGCTTCCATTTTAGTTGTATCACCATACCAAAACTTATCTTGTTGAGGAGCATAAATTAATCCAAAAATAGGTTGATTATTTGAAATATAGGCAATGTTTATAGACCAAAAATCATTTATATTTTTAATAAAGCTAGAGGTTGAATCAATAGGATCTATAGACCAAAAATTTTTATTTACACCATCATAGGAATTGCCAATGGATACATCTTCTTCAGATATAATCAAATCGTTATTATGAAGCTTATCCCTAATCATTTTGGTTAAAAAAATATCTAATTCTTTGTCTGCGTTTGTTACAAAAGATCCATCTTTTTTTTCTTCAACAATAAGGCCATTTTTTCTTAGCTTGATAGCTAACTCACCAGCTATTTTTAATTCTGTAAACAATGTTGATAAAATTTTTTCATTAAAAATCATTTGTTTCTCAATTTTATATATTAAATAATATTATTAATTGTATTATAATTCATTTATAATTAATTAAGCAATATATAATATATAATATATTTATTAATTTTGGAGTGAAATTATAGTATTATGAAAATTAATTTTGTAAAAAAACTAAATGCAAAAACTAATTATAATGATGTAATAATATATGTTGTTAGTTCACAATCTTTAAATATGTTAGATAGTATTTTTTTTGAGATAGTAAAAAAATTTAATTTTTGTGGTAAATATAAAGAAATTTTAGATTTAAAATATTTTAATAATACGAAAAGAACAATTTTATTAGGTATGGGAGATTTACAAAGTGATAATGAATCTTTAATATTAAAATTAGGTGGCTTTTTATACGATTATATATATTCAGAAGAAGAAATATCAATTAATATTCTTAATGATAATGAAACACAAAATAAAGCAATTATTAAAGATTTAGTTCAAGGATTAAGGATTAAATCTATTGATTTTACTAAATATATTACAGAAAAAAGCATTAAAGAAGAAGCAAAGTTAGATGTAATAAATATTATAGGATATGATTCAATTAATTTAGATTTTCAAAATGCAGAATACGAAGGGATTTTATTAGCTAAAAATTTAGTTAATGAACCAGCTAACATACTTTACCCAGAGTCTTTTATTAAATATATATCAGATTTAGAAACTTTAGGAATTAAAATTACAATTTTATCAACTTTAGATTTGCAAAAATTAAATATGGAAGCATTTTTAAGTGTTGCAAAGGGAAGCGATAAGAATGCATATGTAGTAATTTTGCAATACCAAGGTAATCCAGAGTCTAAAGACAAGGTTGCTTTAATAGGTAAAGGTGTTACATTTGATAGTGGAGGGTATAGCTTAAAGCCAGGATCTGCAATGATAACAATGAAAACAGATATGTCAGGTGCTGCTATTGTATGTGGAACTATAAAAGCTTTAGCTTTAAGAAAAGCAAAAACAAATATAATTGGTGTTATAGGTTTAGTAGAAAATATGGTTAATGGCAGTGCATTAAAGCCAGGAGATATTATTAATTCTGCTAAAGGTAAAACAATAGAGGTATTAAATACAGATGCAGAAGGTAGGCTAGTATTAGCAGATTTGCTTTATTATACACAAAGCAATTTTAATCCTATTGCAACAATTAATTTAGCTACTCTTACAGGTGCAATAGTTATGTCTTTAGGAGAAGAAATGGCAGGGCTTTTTAGCAATAATACTAATTTAGCAGATAATCTTTTACAAGTTTCAAATGCAAGTGGAGAGTTATTATGGAAAATGCCATTACATACAGAATATAAAAAATATTTAAAATCTTCAAATGCAGATTTACAAAATATTACAATGGCACCAAGATCGCCTGGGGCAATTTTTGCAGGAATGTTTTTACAAGAGTTTGTAAATGAAAGCCCTTGGGCACATTTAGATATTGCAGGGGTATCTTATAGTTCTAATAAAAGTGATTTACATCAAAGAGGAGCGACAGGATTTGGTGTAAGATTATTAAATAAATTAATTAAAGAGTATTATGAGCATTAATTTTTATTCACTTGATTCTAGTGGTATTTATAAAGCACTTATATCTTTGGTAGAAAAAGCTTATACATTAAAATATGTTATTGTAATAGTAGCACAAAACCAAGAACAGGCAGTTTCTTTAGATAAAGCATTGTGGACTCTCTCTGCTTGGTTGCCTCATTGCATAATAGGTGATGCTTATGAAAAAGATGCAAATATTTTAATTTGTGAATCTGAAAGTTATTCCTCTATTATTAAACATATTGATTGTGTGTTTGTATTAAATAATACCCCTTTACCACAATTAAAACAAAATCAAAGAGGTTTTATAGTATTTGAAGATAACACAGAAAGCATTGTTTCTTTTAATAAAGATAGATGGGCTTTGTGTAAGTCTTTAAATTATCAATTAAATTTTTTTAAAAAAGATGGGAGCGGAAAATTTTATGAAGCACAATTTAATTAAAACACTTTCTTTAAAAATTTTAATTATATGTTGTTTTTATATACTAAGTATAAATCTTTCATATGCAGATTTGTTTAATTATAGTATAAATATTATGTATGAGTCAAAAGATGCTAAATTAGCAAAAGATCTAGCATTAAAATATGGTAGACTATTAGCATTAAAATCGGTAGTTAAAAAAATTATTTTATATGAAGATTCAAAAAAAGTAGATACTTTGTTAAATATAGATAATGCAACTAAGTTTGATGAAGGATTTAGCTTAAAAAACGAAAACATAACAAGTAAATTTTATGTTGCTTATGCAACATATAATTTTAGTGAAAAAAAGATTTTAAATTTTTTAGATGACAACAATATCCCATATGTAAAAAATAAACTATCAAAATATGTATTAATTATTAAATCTACTAATTTAGAAGCAAATAATTTGTGGGAAAAATATTGGGATAATTTATTTCCTAAAGATTATTTATCTACGTTTATTCCATATATTATAAATAAAAGTATTCAAAGTAATAATATTAATCCAACAGAATTATTAAATCAGCACAATGCTAAAGATATTTATGAATTAGAATTAATTAAAAATGATATTTTATATCAATTAAATGTAAAAAATTTAAATACTAATAAAATTATTACTTTTAAAAATATTAATAGTATTCCTCTTGCTGTTTCTAATGCGCAAATGTTTATAGAAAATAAAGAAAAAAAAATTTTTATTAAAGCAAATAGCACAATAAATGATATTGAGTTAATCATTGATACAACTAATTTTAATGATTGGGTTTTTATTCAAAATAAACTTAATAAAATTGAAAATTTAAAGTTTATTCTTACAGAAGTTGGGAATGATTATGTTAAAATTATTATTAATTTTAAAGGTAATACAGATTCATTAGCTCATATTTTAACTGATTATTGTATTGGATTTAATATTAATCAAGATATTTTATTTGCTATTCCAAATTGCAATCATTAATTGATAATTATGAAGCAAGAATACCCACAATTATCTTTTTTATTTGAAAACCAAACATTTTATTCAATTTATGACATTGTTATTGGGGCTTTTAATAAGCCTTTGGTTGATTTGTTTTTTAAAGATGTTGATTGGGTATCTAATACTATATATATTTATGGACAGCGTTTTTTGGGTAAAACCTTTATTTCTGAAATTTTTATTAGGTATAATAATGGAATTAAGGTTAACATTGAGAAGTTAGATATAGTTGAATTAGAATATTTAACAAATAATTTTTCAAGCTTTTTAATAGATAATTTAAATCCTATGGATTCTAAAACAGAGATAAAGCTTTTTCATTTATATAATCTAGTTATATCAAAGAAAAAAAAATTGATTGTTAACTCTATATACTCAATTAAAGATTTAAATATTCAACTACAAGATTTAAAATCAAGAATGTTAGCTTCTAATATTTTTTATTTTAAAGATCCAGATGAAGAAACATTAAGAGCAATTTTTTTTAAAATGCTTTCAGATAAGCAACTATTATTAACAAAAGATGTTATATCCTATATTTTTCATAGGATACCACGAAACATTCAGTCAATTGTTAGTATGGTAAGTAAAGTAGAAGAGTTTGCAATGAGTGAAAAAAAAACTATTACTATTAAAAATATAAATAAAATTTTTTAATTAAGAGAGAGTAGCTTCTTTTTTTAGCATTGATACACTAACTTTACCATCTAAAAAATCTTGGATATCTTTGCCAATTAAATCATATCTCCAATCATTTAAAATGCTTGTATTATATGTTTTAGCAATATGTTTCAGATCTGCTTGATTTATAATAAAAGATGTCATTAAATGCTCATTAATATTATTTTTTTTTGCAACTATATCTACAATAATTTTTAAAATATGGTAAATATCTATTGCATTTTGAGTAAGAGTTTTATCATCGTTATGATATGGGCTTTCAATGTTAATAGATGATGTAAATATTTGTTGAATTTCTTCTAAGTAATCTGTTGCAATTGAATAATCTAAAATATTACATAAAGAATCAATATTAATATCTTTTAACATTGCAATTTCTTTAATATTGTGATTTTTTAAAACCATATTGCGACTAATATTAAAATTTAGAGCTTTTTCTTCTCTCCAGTTAATTAAATTGCTTATCAAGTATTTTTGTGCAGATGTATGATGATCAAGAAAAAGCTTATTTTGTTGCTGTTCTATATTTGGATCATAACGCTTAGTATTTTCTAATGTTTTAAAAATATTGCTTAATATATAAAAGAGACTATGATTTTTAAGTTTTTCTAATAATATAACATAAGCATCATATAAATATAACACATCTAATGCAGCATATTTTATTTGCGATTTACTAAGAGGGCGGAGTTCCCAATTGCTTGTTTGTAATTTTTTGTCAATTTTAATATTTAGCAAAGATAATACTAATTTTTCATAGCTAATTTCTTTAATATTATATAATAATAAAGATGCAATTTGAGTATCAAATAAATTTTGTGGAATAGCACCATTTTTATAGTAAAAAATTTCTAAATCTTGATGGCAAGAATGAAAAATCTTAATAATTTTAGGATTATAAATAATTTGAAATAATTTTGTTAAATCTATCCTGCTTAAAGTATCTATAACAATTGCAAAGCCACTCTTATAGCATATTTGCAATAAAGATAAGTTAGGATAGTATTTATGGTCTCTATTAAATTCTGTATCAATAGCTATATATTCCGCCATCTCTATGTGGGGAAGATAAGAATTTAATTCATCTTGAGTATTAATTAGCTTGTATTGCATATATATTAAATTTTTATATTAACTTTATGTAAAATATTATAAAATAATATTAGTTTTAAATAATAAATTCAAATAATTTGTTATTTATATAAACATAATTAATATTAAATATAAAAATTTTTTTTAAATGATACAACCAATAATAATTTTTCCATATAATAATCCTTTTGTTAAAAACAACAAAAAGCCCGTTGTATTATCAGGTTTTTCATATATTAAATATTCTAAATATCTTAATAATCTAATAGTTATTACTCCCTATGCAACAAATATTGATGATATATGCAATGTAAAAGTTGTTCCAAAAGAGTTTAGTTGCAAAGCTAAATATAAGTATTATGTAAGAAATATTATTCACAACTTAAATTGTAGCACAATTGAAGTTCATCAAGATTTAAAATTAGCAGGATATCTAGCTAAACAATTTCCACATCTTAAAGTATCATTAATTAAACACGGAGAGTATTTAGTTAACAGATTTAAAGAGAAAATCTTTTTTTATAAGTATTATTATCAAACTAAATATTTAAAATATTTAGATAAAGTTTTTTGTATTAGTAATTATGTAAAAAATACTTTATCTAATAAATATATCAAATATACAAATAAATTTATTTTACTTTATAACACTTATGGTCACATTCAGGATATAGTAAATAATGATGTGTTTGTGAATAAAAACAATCAAATTATCTTTGTTGGTAAGCCAATTAAAGCAAAAGGTATAGTTGACTTATTAAAATCTATACCAATGATTTTAGACAAATATCAAAATTATGAAATTATTTTAATAGGAGGATTTTTTAGCAAAAAATATAAGTATACAAAAATATTGCAATCTTTTTTATCTCAAAAGTTGTATCAAGATTATTTAATACATAATAAGCTTCAAATTTATTCTAATTTAAGTTCCACACAAGTATTTAATTATTTAGCAAAGGCAAAAATTGCAACTGTTTTAACAAAAAAACCAGAACCATTTGGTTTGGTAGCACTAGAATATCATTTAGCAAAATGTGCTGTTATTAGTTCAGGCACAGGGGGATTGCAAGAAATTAGCTATAATAATGCACTTTATTTACAAAAAGTATCTGCAACAAATATTTTTAATTCCATATCACATATTATAAACAATTATGAAAATACTTACCTTTTATTGTCTAACAATGGTTATAATTATGTAAAAGAAAAATTTAATATTTTAAATTTGATAAAAATTATTGATGATTACAGGTATAATTATGAAAAACTTTAAGCTTAGTTCCATTATTCCAGTATATAATGGAGAGAAATTTATTAAAAAATGTATAAAAAGTATTTTAAATCAAAGTATTAAAAATTTAGAAATTATTATAATAGATGATTGCTCAACAGATAATACATTATCTATAATAAATAACTTAATAAAAACAGATAGCAGAATAAAGCTTTATTGTAATGATTCTAATCAAGGAATTTCTCATTCAAGAAACCTTGGAATATCAAAAGCTACGGGAACTCATATTCACTTTATAGATGCTGATGATTATTTATATGATAATGCTTATGATAGTATTTATAATTTCTTTTTAACAAATAAAGCAGATATTTTAATTTTTGATTATTATCAAAAATCCAAGTTTTTATTTTGGAGCGATTTTAAAACTAGAAATATTAAAGAAAATATTAATTTAGCAACTCAAAATAATCACATAGAGGCGGTTTTAAAAAGCGGGGGTGTGGTTGTATGGAATAAAATTTTTTCTCTAGACTTTATAATAAAAAACAATATTAAATTTATAAATAACATAATATATGAAGATATCCCATTCTTTTGGGTAACAATATTATCTGCTAAATCAATTTATTATTTAAAAGATGCTTTGTATTATTATAATTATATACCAACATCTATTATGAATTCAAAGCTGACTATTCATAAAGCTAAATATATTGTATTAGCAATGTTGTATGTTAAAGATTTTTTAATTGTCAATGATTACTGGAAAAATAATAATATAAAAATTTTATATATAAAAAAATTATTTCAATCATATATATCTTTTTTATCTAAAGTAAAAACAAAAAAATCTTTATTGTTTAATAAAATGTATGATAGCATATGGGATATTGATTTAAAAGATATAAAGCCATATGTATCAAAATGGTCTTATTTTAAGTATAGTTTATTAAAAAACAACAATTATTACTTGTTTTTTATATTATGTTAATATAGTAGTATAAAAATTAATACGGAGAAAAAATGCTATCAAAATATATAACATTTTATAAAAGCACTACCAATATTTTTATTTTATTAATTTTAGCAATTTTGTTTGGTTTTTATTATGCTGATTATACATCATATTTAAAACCTTTTGGGGATGTATTTATTAGCTTAATTAAAATGATGCTAATTCCTGTAGTATTGTTTAGCATTATAAATTCTACATCTAACATTAACAAGCATTCACAAGCATTAAAAATAGGTAGCTTTGCCTTAATTTATTTTTTTGTATCTTGCTTTATAGCAGGATTATTTGGAGCAATATTAGCATTATATTTACAACCAGGTAGTGGAGTTGTAAATTTACCATCTAATCTTTTTGGTATAACAGAAGATGTTAAATCAATGTCTGTTTCTGGATTAAATTTTTGGGATTTTATATTTAATTTAATACCATTAAACCCTGCAAAAGCAATCTCTGATGGCAAGTTATTGCCTATTTTATTTTTTGCACTATTTTTCGGAATAGCGGTATCTTATATTAATAATAATAAAAAAGAAATTTTTATAGATTCTATATCAGTTATCAATGATTCTTTGATGTGGATGATTTCTAAAATAATGTATTTATCCCCAATAGCAATTTTTTGTTTAATCTCTTATTTAATAGGTAATTTGGGCTTAGAAATTTTATTTTTACTTACAAAATTATTTATTGTTCTTATTTTAGCATGTATATTGTGGATATATGTATTTTTAGGTATTTTTATAATTTTATTTTCAAATATTACTTATATAAATTTTGTAAAAAATACATTTTCTCTGATATTGTTTGCTTTTTCTACAAGTTCTTCAATGGTAAGTTTGCCTAAAAATTTTACTACCTGTGATAGTTTAAAGATTAATCAAAATACATCTAGATTTATTTTACCATTAGGTGCAAATTTAAATATGAATGGGAGTGCATTTTATTATACAATAATGACTATATTTTTTGCACAAATGTTTCAAATTCCTATAGATACACATACTATAATTTTAATTGCATTAACAGCATCTATTGGTGCTATGGCAACACCAGGGATACCTGGTGCATCTTTAACTATTATTATGGTAATGATGGTTGCTAATGTTCCACTAATAGGGATACCAATTTTCTTTACAATTGATAGAATTTTAGATATGTTTATAACAACAGTTAATGTTGTTGGTGATACTGTTTGCTGTGCTATAGCAGATAAGTTTGTTAGCTAAATAATTTTCAACAAACAAGGAGATTGAAAATGATTAAAAATAAGTTGTATATAATGTTATCGTTCTTAATGCTATTAAGCTATGGATGTTCAAATAAAGAATTAAGCCAAAAAATTACAGAGTGTTATTATCCAGATTCTCCAAAAGAAAAGGCTCCTCTATGGGTTTGTGGTGCAAAATTAGATGGATTATCTGTATCTGCAGTAGGTAGCATAGAAAAAAGTGTAGCAGGAATTAGTTTTATGAAGCAACAAGCTACAGCAAATGCAAGAGCAATCTTGGCACAACAAGTTAAATCAGATATTCAATCTCAGGTTAGTAATTATACATCTGTTAATGGAGTTGCAGATAAGCAAAATATAGAAAAAAATTCTTCGGTAATAATTAATCAAATTACAAATCAATCCTTACAAGGAACCAGAGTATACAAAGAAGCAACAAGTTTAAATGGAACATTGTATGTTATAGTAGGTTTTGATGCAGATATGTATAAAAATTTTATCCAAGAAATAATTAATAAAAATGCTAAAACTTTAAACGAACCAGATGTTAATAAATTAAAAGAAATTTTAATAAAATAAAGAATGTATATATTATATAAAATAAAGTTTTTTATTGTTTTTGTAAGTTTGTTTATTTTTGGATGTGCTTATAATCATAAGCCAGTTGATCAAAAAATAGCAGACTTACAATCCAATAAACTAGAAGAAAAATTTTTAAATAAAATAAATTATTTAAAAGATTTAGATGCAAATGAAAAGTCTAAAAATTATTTACTTTTGTTGCAAGAAGCAGGTAGGGTAGCTTTTATAATTAATGATACCAATACATCAGTAAACAAATTTAACAATGCAATTGCTTTTTATGCTCAGCAAGAAGATATAGCAAAAATTAATTTAAAAAGTGTTAAAAATAAAGTTCTAGCTTCTACAATAGCAGATGACAACTCATTGCAATATTTAGGTTCAGACTACGAAAGAGCTTTAGTCCATTTTTATCAAGCTTTAAATTATTTAAAGCTTAATGATTTAGAAAAATCTATGGTAGAAATTAGGGCAACAAATGATTCTCAAAAGTTAGCTATTGCAAATCGTGAAAATAAAATAGACAAAACAGAAGCCAATATTAGTAAATACCAATTTTCAAGCGATATTAATTTATACTTAAAAGAATCTCAACAAATAAGAGGATCATTAAAAGAAAAATTTTTAAATCCTTACATATATTACATATCAGGCAATATAAGAGAGTTAAATGGTGATGTTAATGGTGCTTTAGTGGATTATAAAAATGCATATGAAATTAATTATAATAATGATAGTATTTTACAAGATTTATTAAGGTTATCACAAAAAAATGATAACACATTTTATAATACAATTATTAAAAATAATCCAAATATAGATTTTAAAGACCAAAATGAATATAAAAACTCTAAAACATTATTAATTGTTTATGAGGATCAATTTATTCAAAAAAAAATTGCTAAAACAGGAAGTGTGTATTTGTTTGAATTCAACAGATATGTAAAAATTTCATTACCAGTTTATGAAAATTCTTCTAAATCTAGCTCTCCATATATTAATTTTAATAATAATAACATTGTGTTAGATGATTTAACAAATATAGGGTTATTAGCTAATAATGAATTATCAGAAAACTATAGTGCTATTTTATTAAGGCAAATTACAAGGCTTACAACTAAATTAACAATGCAAAATAGCTATCAAAGAGTAAATGATAAATCACAAGGAGCACAAATAGCAGGAACAGCAGTAGCAATAGCAGGAGCAATTAGTTCGGCTGTAGAAAAAGCAGATACAAGATCATTTGAAACTTTGCCACAATATGTTAAGGTAGCAAAAATTAATACAAATGAAGATATGAGCAATATAGAAGTTTATTCTAATGGAAGAAAAATTAAGGTAGATAATCTTAACCTAAAAAATGGTGAAATTGCAATTTTATATATTATTGATAGTGGTAATTACATCTATCATAATATTATTTATAAGGGATTAAAATAAAATATTATTTTTTAATTTTTATGTTATATTTAAGTTATTATAAACAAATTAGCTAAGAGGTATTTTAGTAATGAAAAATATTTTAATTTTATTATTGTTATTAGTATTAGGTTCTTGTGGTCCAAAAACAAAGTATCAAAGTGTTTCAGAAAATACTTTATCTGCATCTTTTTCTGTTTCAGATCAAAAAATGTTAGTAGAAACATTAGTAAGTAAGTTAGTTAATGATAATGCCTTTAAGCAAGAATTAGGTAATCAAAAACCAACTCTTTTAATAGACATTGTAAAAAATAAAACATCAGAGCAAATAGATACAGAAAGTATGACAGATACAATTAAAATGAACATTGTAAAAGCTAGAATGTTTTCTGTAATTAATCGTGATAAAATGGATATTTTAGCAAAAGAGCAATCTTTAAACCAGTCGGGGCTAACAGATAGTCAAAAAGCTACTCAATTAGGTAAGCTTTGGGGAGCTCAATATGTTTTATATGGTAATTTTAGTTCTATTGTAAATTATGTAGGTAAAGAAAAACAAGTTTATTATAAATTTAACTTAGTAATTCAAAATATTCAAACAGGTGAAGAGGTTTGGATAGATGAATCAGAGTTAAATAAAATTAGCAAAAGGTAATTGTAATGTATAAATATGTAGTATTGCTTTTTTCATTAGTATTATTTGGATGTTCTCATAATAATAAGCAAGACTACATATTGTTTGCCAATGGTGTGGGTGGCTCTATTGAATTAGCAAAAACTAATGCACTTTCTAATTTAAATAATGTAGTTTTTGTAAATATTAAAAATAATTTTTCTTTGCAAGAAAATCTTGAAAATCAAAAATTTACCCAAAATGCACAAAATAGTATCTTTTTATATTCTAGTGGTTATTTAAAAAATTATGATTTTTATAACATAAAATCATTAAAAAAAGGTGAATATTCAGTAGATGTTGGTTTAACATCTCAAGCGTTAATTGATAATATAAATTATTTGTATACTCAAATTACTCCTCAAAATTATAGCACAATGCAAAAATATTTACTTACAGAGCAAAGAAGTAAAATCAATTTTTTATTAGCATTAAATGGGTTTGCTAAATCAAAAGATACAAATGTATTAGATGATTCTCAAGTGGAAAATTTACTTGCATCTTTAGAAATATTAAATAGAAAATTAGATGCTTCTGCTATTTTAAATTTTAATATTTATCCTAAATTACAAAATGTAAAAATTGCATTAAATAATAACATTTATAATGCTTATGAAGATATTTACTTAAATGCAGGAACCTATACATACAAAATTATTTATGATGGTTATGTGGATAAATTAGGAACTATAGATTTAAAAGATAAAGATGAGGTTGTGCAAAAAGTTTATTTGCAAAAAAAATTAGATAAAAAAATTCCTATAAAACTTGCTATTAAAAACAATAGTTCTATAGAAGCTGGTATATTAAATGATATTATGAATAATCTTGCTTTAAATAATCAAATGGAAATTACTCAAACACCAAAATATAATATTAATATTGTATTTAATAGCATAGAGATAAATGAAATTAGCAAAAACTTTTTTACTATAATATTGCCTGTATCTATTAATATTTATGAAAATAATATTATGAAAAAAAATATGTTTTTTAATATTAAATATATTAGCAATAGAAATATTGATACTATTCCTACTGATTTTATTAAAGCAGAAATTCAAAAACAAGCAGATATATTTTTTTCAGATTTATATAAATAGTATTAAATATTAATAGTTATTACTAAATACATAGCTTGATATGTGCTTATAAATAAGTATTGAGGTATATTTAATATAGGCATTGAGTTTTCAGTTTTAATTTTAACATTAAAATCAACTTCTTTTTTGTTTTTTGTATTGGTAGTTTGTAAGGCTTGTTTATTAGGTATATAAGGTTCTTTTATAATATTAATATTTTCATTGTTTATTAGATTATTAGTCAAAACAGATGGAAAATTAAAATTATATAATTTATAAAACATTATTTGATCTTGTTGTATAAGAGTATTGTTGAAATTAATTTTAATTGTTTCACTATTTATGTTTTTTTCTACTAATTCTAAATTAATATTGATAATACTAAATAGACTTAAACTATAGGTTGTAATTAAGGTTGTAAAAAAGAATATTTTAAAAGTTTTTGTTAAAATCCAAAGCATATTAAAATAGTTTTAAATCTAATATATATTCAATATTATTATATATTATAATAGTTAATAATTTAATAATTTACTAATAGATTATATGTTATATATATGTTGTGTTTTATTATTGTTGATAAGTAATATCCTTTTTGCTAAAGAAGATTGCTTTGTTGCAAAAGAAAATTATAAAATAATTATAATACAAGGTAATTGTGATGATAAATATCCACCACAATCTACATTTAAAATTCCGCTCTCTTTAATGGGATTTGATTCGCATATTTTAAATAATTCATTAGATCCTACTTGGAATTTACCACAAGATAAAAAAGCAAATATTAATGTTTGTAAAACACCCCATAACCCTAAAAGCTGGATGAGAGATAGTTGTGTATGGTATTCACAAATTTTAACAAACAAACTAGGATTAAACAAATTTAACTCTTATATTAAACAATTTACTTATGGTAATATGGATGTTTCAGGTGGAATTAATGATGCTTGGCTTTCAAGTTCTTTATTAATTTCTCCTAATGAACAAATAGAGTTTTTACAAAATATGCTAGATAAAAAATTTGATATTAGTTCAACAGCTTACAAAGAAACTAAAAAAATTTTATTCACTCAAGAGTTAGCTGGTGGTTGGCAACTTTATGGTAAGAGCGGAAATGGTTATCTTAAAGATAAGAGGGGAAATTTAACACAATTACAACACGGATGGTTTATTGGATTTATAGAAAAAAATGATAAAATTATTGTTTTTGCAAGTCATATTGTAGATTCTCAAGAACAAGATGTTTATGCATCTTTTAGAGCCAAAGATAAAGCTTTACATAAATTATGGTATTTAATTGATACTTTAGAGAATTAAATTATGGCGGATAGAGAGGGATTCGAACCCTCGATAGGTTTTATCCTATACACGATTTCCAATCGTGCTCCTTCAGCCTCTCGGACACCTATCCAAAAATTATTTTTTACTTTTATATTTTATTCATCATTTATGTTATTATCAAATGGATTTTTATATTCTCTTCCTTCAATACCATTATAAAAACCATTAGAAAATTTAGTATCATTTGGCATAATTGTTTTAATTTTATGCATAGCTTCACTTGAGGAAATTTTTTTATCTAAAACATCTTTAAATGATTGAATAATAGATACCATATCAAAAAAATGTGGAGAAATTCTAAACACATTAATTCCTAAATTTTGCATTTCTAATAATTCACCAATTAAATTATTATAACTAAAAGACATTGTTTGAGTTCCATTAACAGCTAAAAAATTTTCATCTAATAAAGTAGAAATAGGCTTACCATTGTAATCTTTTTCACACACATATTTGCAATCATCTTTTGTAGTTTTATGAATTCTAGCGTGATAACACCTAGCAGCAATAGCCAAAGGCATTCTACCAAATACAAACATTTCTTTTTCACACAAAGTTGTTTTGCTTAAAATATTTAAAGATTCTTTATCAATTTCATAAGGGAAGCAAAATCTAGTAGCACCTTGATTAGCCAAAGTTTCCATTGTAGATTCATTATAAACATTAATAGTAGGACCAACAATAAAAGGTTTGTTTTTTAATAACCCTAATAAACCAATATCATTAACCTCAATTAAATAACCATTATTGTTTGCAATTTCAATGAATTTTTTAGTTGTATTCATTTCTAAATCACTTAAAATCAAAGAAAAGCCAGAAAGATGAACCTTTTTTCCGCAAGATTGTAAACGTTTTATAACATCTTCTAATGCTACTTCAAAAAAAGGCCATCTTTTATAGCAAACTACTTCTCCAAGATAAACTTCATTAATTACAGATTCTTCGGCAATTTTAAAGTAAAAATCTTTCCAATCATTTACTTTCCAGTTAAATAAACAAGGTCCTAATGTTAATTTATAATCAGTCATTTTTTTATCTTAATTTTAATCCCTATCTAATAATTAATATTTTTATTAATCTCTAAATGTAGAAGGTTTTTTTGGTTTAAAATTACCACTAAAAGATTTTTTTTCACCAAAAAAAGGCTTTTTTTCTCCACTTGATGTTCTTCTTTGTTTTTCCCCAAATGTATTTCCACTAAAATTGCTTCCTTCTTTTCTTGGGAAACGACTTTTGTTGCTAAAAGGTTTTTTAGAATCAAAAGAACTGCTACCTCTATTTTTAAAACCACTACTTTTTTTCTTGTATTGATTTCTATAACTTTCATCAACTTCTTCTTTATTGATAAATTTTTGGATATTTTTCCATAAATTTTTATCACTTTCAGATACTAAAGAAATAGCTTCACCAGTATTTTCACCCCTGCCAACTCTACCAATTCTATGAACATAATCTTCTGGATTTTCAGGTAAATCATAGTTAATTACATAAGACATATGAGATATATCTAATCCACGGGAAGCAACATCTGTAGCAACTAAAATATCAAACTTTTGTTCTCTAAAATTTTTAATAACAGAGTTCCTATTAGTTTGTTTTAGTCCTCCGTGAATAAAATTAGCTCTATAGTTTTGATCTTTAATTTTCATACATAGTTCAAAAGCTTTGTTTTGAGTTTTAACAAAAATAATCTTTGTTCCAGAATGATTTTCTAAAATTTTCAATAATTCAGCATATTTATTATTTGTGTTTATATGTGTTTGGTTTATATTTGTTGAAATACTATTAACTTCTCCTGATTCAACTCTTACAGGGTTGGTTAAATAATTGTTTACTAATTTTAAGATACTTTTAGGAATAGTAGCAGAAAATAAAGCTGTTTGCCTTGTTTTAGGTAAAAATTTAAAAATTTCATCAATTTGAATACCAAATCCCATATCAACCATTTTATCTGTTTCATCTAAAACTACAAAAGATGTTGAACTTAAGTTAATATTTTTTCTATTAATATGATCACTAACACGACCAGGGGTTCCTATTAAAAGCTTAGGAGATTGTTTAAGTTGAAAAATTTGTTTGTGAATGCTATCTCCGCCAATTAATAAAGCTGCTTTGATATCTTTATTATTATGTAGCATTTGTAATGCTACACTATATATCTGTTGTGATAATTCACGAGTAGGGCTTAGTATTAAAGCTCCAGATTGTGGATTGTTGGTTAAATAAGTGATAAGAGGTATTAAAAAAGCACCAGTTTTACCTGTACCAGTTTGTGCTGTAGCCAAAATATCTTTGCCATCTAAAATAAATTGTATAGCTTTCTCTTGAATAATAGTTGGCTTAGCATAACCTAATTTTTTTAATGAATTTTGTAAAAAAATTGGTAATGCAAATTGTGAAAAATCTTCCATAAATTTCCTTGTATTGTAATAAATTATTGATAAATAAAAAATTTAGCACTCTTTTATGATTAATTGAGTGCTAAATTATTAAATTAGATAAAATGTAAGATTAGATATTAAAATCTTGAAGTTTTATTTGCTTTTAATACTTTTATATTTTCAGCAACTTCTTTATCTTTATCCATAGCTACATCATAGCTAATTTCATCACCTGGATTTAAAAATCTTAACCCAGATTGTTCTAAAGCATTCATATGTACAAATATATCTTTACCACCATCTTCTGGTAAAATAAAACCATATCTTTTTTTTGAATTAAACCACTTTACAGTTCCTTTAACCATATTAATTAATCTCCATTAATTTTATTAATAATTAATACTTACTTGTTAATATTTTAATTAAATTTTTAACAAAAGAACCATAATACTTAAAGATTTTTATAAGTAATTTTATCAAGTTTTTTAATTAAACAAACATATAATAAGATATTACTTTAAATCATAGTGGTTTTATTTATATTAATCAACTAATTTGTTATAATAAGAAATAAACTGAAAAATATGAATTAAATTGCTTGTAATTATATGTAAATTGATATTTTAACATAGTTGTGCTAGACTAGTTTTTTATTTTAATTTATATAAGGAATAATTAGGATGCGTTTTTTTGTAATATTATGTAGGGTATGCATTGTTTTACTATTTATTAGCAATTTATCTGCAAAAATTTTACCAATGTCTCCAGAGGAAAAAGCAAAAAAAGAAGCACAACAAAAACAAGAAATTTTAGAGACTCAACGTAAAAGAGATCAAGAAGAATCAATTCGTAACAATTTAGATGCAAAAAACAATCAAAAGCAATCAGGTACAAACATTCCTCAAAACAAAAATTATAATAATAACAATGATAATTATAATAAACAAATAGATTTCCACAATAACAACTACAAAACACCATCTAGTAAATCTGTAGAGAAAAATGGAACTATTGTTGGGGAAGAAGAAGATTATAATTTGCCATCAGTTGATGCAAGTTATTTAAGCAGAACAAAAAATAAATCAAAAACTAGAAATCAAACTCAGGGTTTGTATTACAATGGGGGAGAAACATTAGAATCTTTTACTCAATATGACATAGATAATTACAATGATATTGTAAATCCTTATAATTTTAAATTTTCACGCAATCCAGCAATTGTAATTTTAAAAAATGATTTTACTACCTCTATTGATCCTAATATCTCTGCTATTTTATATTCTAAAGCAGAAAAATCTAAAAGCGTATATTTGCCTATAGATAAAAATCCCAATATAGCTATGTATAATTTATTAAACTCTTTAATTTATTGGGCACCAAATACTATTTTTGTATCAGATTATGATAAAAAATCAGAAATGATTGCAGTAAAAACAAAATCATTGCATTATTTTATTATACCCAACAATGGTATGATAAGTTTGCTTAAGGCTACGGTTGGAGTTTTAGATGTAAGAAAAATAAATTTATATGGTTATATGAGTATGTTTTCTCAAAGCAAATATGCTTATTTTTATATGATGGCACAACTTGCTACCAAAGAGATTGTTTTTTTAAATTTTGGAGAATCTTACCCTAAAGAAAATTTAGTTATTGATAATTATATAGATCCAAAAATTAACAAATCCGAATCAACCATATCTGGTGCAATTATATATAATAATAATAATCAATTAATTACAAATATATCAAAGCATTTAATTGATGATTTTGATATATTAATTGGAGATTCGTTAAACATAAAAATTCTAAAAGGTGATAAAGTGATTTATAACAATAAGATTATTTATCAAGAAAATATAAGAAGTGTTCTGCCAGAAGATAATTATTTTAAATTAACTAGTTTTAATTTTTTATCTTTTGTAATGATAAAACAAGAAATAAAATTTAGTAAAGATTTAACTATTATAATTAAAAAAATTAATAAAAATAATTAATATCTATTAAAAGAATTTCTACTATTGCCCGATGACAAAGAATTGCCAAAAGAAGAAGATCTTCTAGGGCTTCTAGATGGTTGCTGTGATCTATTTCCACCGCCCATCATCATATTGCTATTATTCATAGAAGAATTACCAAAAGAAGAAGATCTTCTAAAGCTTTTAGATGGTTGTTGTGATCTATTTCCACCACCCATCATCATATTGCTATTATTCATAGAAGAATTACCAAAAGACGAGCTTTTAGTAAAAGATCTAGAATTTTGTTTTGTTGGTGAGCTAAAATTATTTCCAGCATATGAATTAGATGAACTTTGATTATAAGATTTTCCAAATGAAGGTTTTTGTATCTGGGAAGAACGTTTGTAAGAAGATCCATAACCTTTACCTTGCTGAGGCTTCATATTGTAATTGCTAGAATACATATTCATAATTTTATTACCATTTTAAATTAATTTAAACACTATATATAATAAATACACTATTTTTTTCATAGTGTAAATTATTTTTACACTAAAACATAGTCAATAGTATTTGAAAAAATATATAAAATTTTATGATTATATAATGGCGGACAGAGTGGGATTCGAACCCACGAAAGTGTTACCTTCGCCGGTTTTCAAGACCGGTGCTTTCAACCGCTCAGCCATCTGTCCATTCATTAATATATATAAATCATTGTATAAAAGCAAGAACTTTTTAGTATGAATTTTCAAAATAAAAATTTTTTTTATTTTTATTAAAATAAATAAAAGTAGTTTTATGCTTATTAATATACTCTTTGTCAATAATTGTATTATTTAAGCACTTATTGTTGGTGTTAACAAATGATAAAATTAAATTAGAGTTATTACAATCTTCTATTGTATTATAATTATTCTTGTTTAATGCTATAGTAATGTCATTTATATTAATAATGCAATTTTCTTTTTCATCACATTTAAAATGTTTTTTGGTATTATAAATAATTTTATAATTATTGGATAAAAACCAGTTTTTTTCTATAAATTTATTTTTATTATTAGATAATAAATAAGTATCATTACTTATTTTAAAAGCAATTAAACTATAATTATTTGATATCATAATATCTGGATATTTATGATTAATAAAATAAATTAAAGGAATGCATAAAACCAACAATGTATATAAATATTGTATTTTCCCTTTAATAGCAGGTATTAATAAATACATAAAACAAAAAATTATAACCAAATAAGAAGGAAAAAATGGAGTATACATAATTGCATTAGATAAATTAGAAATATAGTAAGAAATATGCATTAATAAAGATACTCCAAAATTACTTATATGGATTAAATTATTAGCAATAAAGTCGGGTAAAATAACATATAAAAACATCATAGGCATAATTATAAAAGAAAAAATAGGTGTAGCCAATGCATTGCTAAACATACCCATTAATGGAATTTGTCCAAAATAAAAAGCTAAAATAGGAAAAATAGAAATTTCAATAAATAATGTCAGTAGCATAGATGATAAAATGATGTATATGGCTTTATTTAAGAAATTTTTAGATTGAATATATACATATAGTTTTTTAATTATAAAAATATTTGTAAATATAAGAATTGACATTGTTGCATAAAAAGATAATAAAAAACCTGCTGAATATATTGAATAAGGATTAATCATTATTAAAATAAAAGCAGCTAAAAATAAGCTGTTAATGGTTATAGTTTTAAAATTACACAATATTCCAACCATTATAGCTATAGACATAATGGTTGCTCTACTAGCTGGAATTGGAAATTTGAGTATAATAATATAAAATAATAATACCGCTATTGTAATAGTTGCTGAGATTTTTTTTGTGCTATATTGTAATGAAATTTGTGGGATAAGATTTAATAAAAATCTTATAGAGAAAAAAATAAATCCTGTTAGTAAACTAATATGATATCCAGAAATAGAAATTAAATGAGAAAGAGAAGAGTTTCTTAAAGAAATCATATCATTTTTATTTATATATCGTTCATCTCCAAGGCTTATAGCTATTAAAAATCCAGAATATTTAAGATCTGTATTTTGTATTTTTTTAATCATATTGCTTGAGATGTTATCAAAAAAAGCATTAATCTTTGTGAAAAAATTTAGTTGATGATTAAAATTTTCAATTAAATTAATTTGCCCAACAATAAATCCATTTGCATCATTATTCTTATTTAAAGCATTTAAATTAAAATCAAAGCCATAGGGATAATTTTTATTTTTTGTTGAAAACAAAAAAGCATTAACTTTTACAATATCTCCACATTTAACATCTTGATATCCTTTATATCTTAATTTAATATTTTGAGGCAATTCAATATTTTTATAAGAATATAGGTCGGTTAAGTAAATATAATTTTTATTTTCTTTCTTTATAAAATTTTTTACTTTGGCATAAAAAGAAATCAACCCTGTGTCTTTTTCAATCGGTTTATTAATAAATAACTCATGATGCAAACTTACAATTAATAAAGCGATGGATATAAAAAAGCATAAAATAAAAACATTACAATAAATAGTATGTTTAAATTTATATATTAAATATGCTATGGAAAAAAAAAGAATTAAATTAAAGTATAAAGAAAAATTAAATACAAGTGTTGATATAAAGGAAAATAAGATATAAACATATACACAATATAAAAACATAAAAATTGATACATATTAATTTTTATTTATTTGTATTAAGTTATAGTTGTTTAAATCTACAAGAAAGTTTTTTACTTCTTTTTTATTTTTCCAATATTGAAAAAACAATTTACTCCAAAATGAATTTGTTTTTGTATCTATTTTAATTACTAAAATAATTGTATTGCTATATTTTTGAAAATAAAAAGACCATTTTTCTACTAAATTATCAGAGCTTAAATTAAAAGAAAATTTATTTTCTTCAAAAGAATTATCAATTAAAATTTTATTTAGCAAAGCTTCATCTTTTAAGTAATAAAACTTTCTCCACCAAGAGTAGTATTTTTGATAATCACTTAAAACATTCCAATTTTTTTTTATATCATTAATTTCAATTTTTTTTATATAATAAGATTCTTTAAAAAAAACAACACTAACAAAATAAAATAAACAAAATAACATAGTGCATAAAATTACCACTACAGATGCAAAAGTTGTAAACATATTAATAATTATTTCCTTATGATTTTATAACTAAATATTAGTATACCTTAAAGTATAATTAAAGTGAATATAAAAATAAAAAAATTAAAGTAGCTTGACAATATAAAAAAGAAGTAGTAGTATAGCTAGGAATAAGATGTAAGTAGAGATACATTGTATTTTATTTTATATAAGAGATGTCGTAGAAGTTAGTAAAGAAAAGAATACATAATGTTAGTTTATGTTGATATGAT
>CAMCZU010000007.1 GCA_945888065.1 Rickettsia typhi | reverse complement strand
GAGATGGTAATGCCAGGAGACAATATTAAGTTTGAAGTAGAATTAATAGCTCCAGTTGCAATGAATGAGCAATTAAGATTTGCAATTAGAGAAGGTGGCAGAACTGTTGGTGCTGGTATTATTTCTAAAATTATTAAGTAAATTTAATTAGGTATCGTAAAATTATGAAAAATCAAAATATAAGAATAAAATTAAAAGCTTTTGAATATCAATTGCTTGATAATTCAGTTAAGGAAATTGTTTTTGCAGCAAAAAGAACTGGTGCTAATGTAGTTGGTCCAATTCCTTTGCCAACTAAAATTAGTAGATATACAGTATTAAGATCTCCTCATATAGATAAAAAATCAAGAGAGCAATTTGAAATCAGGGTTCATAAAAGATTAATTGATATAAAAGACCCTACACCACAAACTGTTGATGCATTAATGAAATTAGAGCTATCAGCTGGTGTTGAAGTTGAAATAAAGCTTTAAAAAGGGAGAATTTAAATGAGATCAGGTTTAATTGTTAAAAAAATTGGTATGTCAAGGTTTTATGATGATAAAGGTAATTTTGTTCCAGTAACTATTTTGCAATTTCAGGACACTTTTGTAACAGCAAGTCTTACAGAAGAAAAAAATGGATATAATGCTATTCAGATTGGAACAGGTAAAGCCAAAGAAAAAAACGTTACAAAACCTTTGTTAGATTATTTTAAAAAAATAAATTTACAACCTATGTCTAAATTGTTAGAATTTAGGGTAGATAAAGAAAATTCTATAGAAGTAGGATCCCAGTTAAGTATTAATCACTTTGTTAAAGATCAATATGTAGATGTTTCTGGTTTAAGTATTGGTAAAGGTTTTGCTGGGGTAATAAAAAGACATAATTTTAGAAGCTTAAGAGCTTCTCATGGTGTTTCCCTAACACATCGTTCTCATGGATCAACAGGAAACAGGCAAGATCCAGGAAAGGTGTTTAAAGGTAAAAAAATGGCAGGGCACTTGGGTAACAAGCAGATTACTACTCAGAATTTAAAAGTTATTGATATAGATGAATCTAAGGGTTTAATTTTTGTAAAAGGATCAGTTCCAGGTAGTAAAAACTCTTGGGTTGTTGTTAAAGATTCTATAAAAAAAACTAAAACTAATTAATAAAAAAATAAATTTTTTAATAGGATAAAAGATGAAATATGATGTAATAAATTTGCAAAATGTCAAAGTAAATGAAATTGAATTAGATGATTCTATTTTTGCTAGAGAAGTAAGAAAAGATTTGATGGCAAGGGTAGTGAAATGGCAGTTAGCAAAAGCAAGATCTGGAAATCATAAAGCAAAAAATAGAGCTGAAGTTAGTCATACTACAAAAAAACCTTTTAAACAAAAAGGTACAGGTAGAGCAAGGCAAGGTATGACTAGTGTTCCTCATATGAGAGGTGGTGGTGTAGCTTTTGGTCCAGTGGTTAGAGACCATTCTCATAAATTAAATAAAAAAGTAAGAGTTTTTGGATTAATTAGTGCGATTTCTTCAAAAGTTAAAGAGGGTGATTTTTTAGTTATAGATAATCTAAATATAGATATTCATAAAACATCTGCATTGGCATCCAAATTAAATAATTTAGGCATAACATCTGTTTTATTTGTTGACTCTTCTGTTATAAATGATAATTTTAAAAATGCTGCTTCTAATATTATTAAGGTTGATGCCTTACCTGAAATTGGTTTAAATGTATACGATATTTTAAATCATAAAAAATTAGTATTTACTCAGGATGCAGTAAAAAAATTAGTGGAGAGATTAAATGGTGTTAATTAATAAAGAAAGAATGTATGAAATAATTAGAAAGCCTATAGTTACTGAGAAATCTACTATGTTGTCTTCACACAATCAAGTTGTATTTGAGGTTAGTATTGATGCTGAAAAAAATGAAATAAAAAATGCTGTAGAGTCGTTATTTAAAGTAAAAGTAAAAAGTATCAAAACTTTAATTAAAGAT
Source organism: Rickettsia typhi (assembly GCA_945888065.1). Classification (GTDB taxonomy): domain Bacteria; phylum Pseudomonadota; class Alphaproteobacteria; order WRAU01; family Hepatincolaceae; genus CAMCZU01. The sequence goes on along the minus strand of CAMCZU010000007.1, from coordinate 44,040 downwards.
GGAAAAGTTAAAGTTTTTAAGGGTAAAATAGGTAAAAGAAAAAAAATAAAAAAAGCTATTGTTGTCTTGCAATCTGGTCAAACAATAGATTTATCAACAGGAGTATAACATAATGGCATTAAAGCATTATAATCCTACCACTCCAGGTCAAAGAGGTTTAATTTTAGTAGATAAAAAAGATTTATGGAAAGGAAAACCTGAGAAATCACTGACATTTGGATTAAAAAAAACAGGTGGTAGAAATAATACAGGAAGAATAACAACTCGTCATATTGGTGGTGGTCATAAAAAAAGATATAGATTAGTGGATTTTAAAAGAAATAAATTTGATTCTGTTGCTGTTGTAGAAAGATTAGAGTATGATCCTAATAGAACATCTTTTATTGCTTTGTTAAAATATGAAGATGATAGTCTTTCTTATATACTTTTGCCTGAAGGGTTAAAAGTAGGTGATAAAGTTTTATCATCAAATACTGCAGATATTAAAGTAGGGAACACTCTTCCTTTGATTAATATACCTGTAGGCACAATTGTACATAATATAGAAATGAAGCCTGGTAAGGGTGGACAATTAGCTCGTTCCGCTGGGTCATATGTTCAATTAGTTGGTAAAGACAGAGATTTTGCACAAATAAGATTAAACTCTGGTGAATTAAGATTAGTTAATTCACAATGTTTAGCAACAATTGGGATTGTTTCTAATGCAGATCATAGAAATGTTAACTATGGTAAAGCGGGTAGAAAAAGATGGATGGGTGTTAGACCAACTGTTAGAGGTGTAGCAATGAATCCAGTTGATCACCCACATGGTGGAGGTCAAGGAAAAACATCTGGTGGTAGACATCCTGTAACTCCTTGGGGAAAACCAACTAAAGGGAAAAAAACTAGAAGCAATAAAAGAACAAATAGTTTTATTGTTCGCCGTAGAGATAGATAAAATAATAGGAGATTTTAAATGGCTCGTTCTTTAAAAAAAGGACCTTTTGTAGATGGTTATCTGTTAAAAATGGCAGATAGGTTAAAAAATAATAAAAGAAGTGATGTGATAAAAATATGGTCTAGAAGATCTACTATATTACCTCAATTTGTAGGCTTGACATTTGGAGTATATAATGGTAAAAAGTTTATACCTGTGTATATAACAGAGGATATGATAGGTCAAAAGTTTGGTGAATATTCTCCAACTAGAACTTATTATGGTCATGGTGCTGATAAAAAAGCTAAAAGGAATTAAAAATGGAAGCAAATATAAAAGAAGCTAGATGTATTGCAAAAAATTTAAGAGTTAGCCCTTTTAAATTAAATTTAGTAGCTCAAAGTATAAGAGGGTTAAATTGTCAGAAAGCTATTAATGAGCTTGACTTTTCTCCTAAAGCTATTTCTGTAGATGTAAAAAAAGCTTTATTGTCTGCAATAGCAAATGCACAAAACAATCACAATATGAATATAGACAGATTATATGTAAAATATAGTTGTGTTGGAAAATCCGTTGTGATGAAGCGATTTCATGCTAGAGCAAAAGGTAGAGGTGCAAAAATATTAAAGCCTTTTAGTCATTTATATATAACAGTTGCTGAAATAGGAGATAAATAATAATGGGACAAAAGGTTAACCCTATAGGTTTAAGGTTAAAAATTAATAGAACTTGGGATTCTACTTGGTATTCTGATAGGAATTTCAGTAAGTTTTTACATCAAGATTTAAAAATTAAAGATTATATTAAGTCAAGAGTATCTTCTGCTGGGTTATCAAAAATTTTAATTGAAAGATTTTCTTCTAAAAAAATGAATATTAATATTCATTTAGCTAAGCCAGGTGTTGTGGTTGGTAAAAAAAAGAATGAATTAGAGGTAATTAAAAAACAATTATTGAAAATTACAGATTCTGATGTTAGTTTGAATATAATAGAAGTAAGAAAGCCTGAAATTGATTCACAGATTGTTGCAGATACTATAGCTAATCAATTAGAAAAAAGAGTGTCTTTTAGGAGAGCTATGAAAAAAGCTGTTCAAAATGCTTTAAAAATGGGTGCTGAAGGTATTAGAGTAAATTGTGGCGGTAGATTAGGTGGAGCTGAAATTGCTAGAATGGAGTGGTATAGAGAAGGAAAGGTTCCTTTGCATACTTTAAGAGCAGTTATAGACTATGGTGAATCTACTGCTCACACAACATATGGCTCTTGTGGAATAAAGGTTTGGATATATAAAGGTGAGATATTAAACAAAGAATATCTTGCAGATAAAAAAAATCGTAAACAATAAAATAAAAAGTAGGTATAATAATTATGTTAAGTCCGGCAAAAACTAAATTTAGAAAAGCTCACAAAGGTAGAATACATGGTGTTTCATCTAAGGCTACTTCTTTAAATTTTGGAGAATATGGTTTAAAATCTCTTCAACCTGAAAGAATTACAGCTAGACAAATTGAAGCAGCTAGAAGAGCTATTACAAGGTATATGAAAAGAGCGGGTAAAGTTTGGATTAGAATATTTCCAGATATACCTGTATCTAAAAAGCCTGCTGAGGTTCGTCAAGGGAAAGGTAAAGGTAATCCAGAATTTTGGGTTGCGAGGGTAAAGCCAGGTAGGATAATGTTTGAAATAGATGGTGTTAGTGAAGAAACAGCTAAAAAAGCTTTTGAATTAGGGGCAGCAAAATTGCCAGTCACTACAAAATTTATTAAAAGATTCTCTGAATAAAATTGTTTATAAGAAAAGGTTGTGTTATAATGAAAGCTAAAGAATTAAGATTAAAAACAGAAGTAGATTTAAAAAATGAATTAATAGTTGTAAGAAAGAATTTGTTTAATTTGCGATTTCAATCTGTTTCAAGTGCTATAGAAGATACTTCTAAAATTAATATTTTAAAAAAAAATATTGCTAGAATAAAAACTATATTAACAGAAAAAAATAAAAAATAAAATTAGGAGTTTTAAGTAGAGATGCCAAAAAGAGTTTTAGAAGGTATAGTTGTAAGCGATAAAATGGATAAAAGTATTGTTGTCAAAGTGGAAAGATATGTTAAGCATCCTATATATAAAAAATTTATTAGAAGATCAAAAAAATATATGGCACATGATGAGAACAATGTAGCAAAAGAAGGTGATAAGGTGAGTATTTTAGAATCAAAGCCGTATTCTAAAAATAAAAAATGGCAAATTATAATTAATAATTAATTAGGGTAAAGTTATGATACAGCAAGAAACAACTTTAGATGTTGCAGATAATTCAGGTGCTAAATTAGTTCAATGTATTAAGGTTTTGGGCGGATCAAAGAGAAGGGTAGCATCAGTGGGTGATATTATTGTGGTTAGTGTTAAGGATGCTATACCAAATGGTAAAGTGAAGAAAGGTGATGTTGTGAAAGCAGTTATAGTTAGAACAGTATCTGATGTGAAAAGAGTTGATGGTTCTGTTATTAGATTTGATAAAAATGCAGCAGTGTTGGTAAATAATCAAGGTGAGCCTATTGGAACTAGGATATTTGGTCCTGTTACTCGTGAATTAAGATCAAAAAAATTTATGAAAATTATTTCTTTAGCTCCAGAGGTGTTATAAAATGAATATAAAATGTAAAATTAAGAAAAATGATAAAGTTATAGTAATATCAGGAAAAGATAAAGGTAAAACAGGTGAAATACTTAAGGTTTATCCTCAAGAAAATAGTGTTTTAGTTTCTGGTATAAATGTAGTAAAAAAACACAAAAAACCTACGACTAATTCTGAAGGCGGTATTGAAACAAAGGAATTGCCAATAAATATTTCTAATGTTGCCTATTTAGATGAAAAAATGAATAAACCAACTAAAATTGGTTTTAAGATAGAAAATGGTAAAAAAGTTAGGTATTCTAAATTATCTAATACCATAATAAAATAACAAATAGTTATAAAATTACTTAAGAGAAAAATATGACACGTTTACTTAATCATTATAAAGATTCAATTGTATCTAATTTAACAAAGAAGTTTTCTTACAAAAATGTTATGCAGGTTCCAAAAATAGAGAAAATAGTAATTAATATAGGTGTAGGTGAAGCTGCATTAGATAAGAAAAAAATAGAAATTCCATATCAAGAATTAACATTGATATCTGGTCAAAAGCCAATTATTTGTTTATCTAAAAAAGCGATTGCTGGATTTAAGTTAAGAGAAAATATTCCTATTGGGTGTAAGGTTACATTGAGAAAATCTAAGATGTATGAGTTTTTAGATAGGTTTGTTAATGTTGCATTGCCAAGAGTTAGAGATTTTAGAGGTGTTAGTGGAAAAGGTTTTGATGGTAATGGAAATTATTCAATGGGGTTAAAAGAGCAAATTATTTTTCCTGAGGTTGATTATAATAAAATAGATAAAATTAGAGGTATGAACATTACAATTTGTACTACAGCCAAAAACGATGAAGAGGCAAAATTTTTATTAAAAGAGTTTAATATACCTTTTATAAATTAAACATACTAATTATAAGGAGATTTTTTAGTGTCTAAGTTAAGTGCTATTGAAAGAAATAAAAAAAGAGAGAAAATGATTAATCAGTATATGGGAAAAAGAAATAAATTAAAACTCATAGCTGAAGATGTAAATATATCTTTTGAAGAAAGATATGAGGCTAGATTGAAATTGGCAGAATTGCCTAGAAACTCTTCTCCAAATAGATACAGATTAAGATGTGAAATTACTGGTAGAGGTAGGGGAAATTATAGGAAGTTTAAACTTTGTAGAAACAAATTTCGTGAATTAGCTTCTAAGGGGCAAATTCCAGGTGTAATTAAAGCTAGTTGGTAAATAAAAAGGATTTAAATTATGGATAGAATATCAGATATGCTTACTAGAATTAGAAATGCTAGTAGTGTGAAAAAAGAAAGTGTTGAGGTTTTGCATTCAAAGCAAAATATGCATATTTTGGCAATTTTAAAAGATGAAGGTTATATTGAGGATTATTTAGAAAAAGATTTAAGGAAAGGTGTTAAATCTATTTTAGTGAAATTAAAATATTATAACTTTGAGTCTTCTATTAAAGAAATTAAGCGTATTTCAAAATCAAGTCGTAGAGTTTATTCGTCTATATCAGACATACCAGTTATTTTGAATGGTTTAGGTATTTTAATTTTATCTACATCACAAGGTATGATGTCTGATTCTATGGCTAGATCAAAAAATATTGGTGGTGAAATTATTTGTTCGGTTTATTAATTATATAAGGAAAAAATTAAGATGTCTAGGGTTGGAAAGTATCCGATAATATTAAAAAAAGATATATCTGTTGTTATAGAAAATAATAATATTAAAATAAAGGGGTCTAAGGGAGAGTTATCTTTGGATATACCTTCTGTTGTTAATGTTGTATATAAAGATAATGAAATATCTGTAAATCCAAAAGATGAAACAATAGTGGCTAGAAAATTATGGGGATCTATTAGAGCTTTGATTAATAATATGGTTATAGGTGTTTCTGAAGGTTTTAAAGTTAATTTAGATATTAATGGCGTTGGCTATAGGGCTAATATTCAAGGCAAAAATTTAGTTTTACAATTGGGTTTTAGTCATGATATTATTTTTCCTATTCCAGAGGGAATAAAATTAACTTGCCCAGATCAAACTCATATTGTTATAGAGGGTCATGATAAACAAAAAGTTGGTCAAGTTGCAGCTAAAATTAGAGAATTTAAAAAGCCAGAGCCTTATAAAGGTAAAGGTATTAAGTATGATAACGAAGTAATTTTAAGGAAAGAAGGTAAAAAGAAATAAGATGTTAAGGAAAATTAAAAATAAAGCTAGTGCAATTTTTTTAAGAAGAAGAGAGCGTGTTCGTTTTAAATTAAAAAAAACCAGAAGTAAAAAATGCAGATTAAGTGTTTTTGTTTCTAATTCTCATATTTATGCTCAAGCTATAGATGATCAAAATTCTTTAACACTTGCTTCTGCGTCAACTATAGATAAAGAATTAAAATCTTTATTTTCAAAAACTTCAAACATTAAAGCTGCAGAGATTGTAGGGAAGCATATTGCTTTAAGATTGCTAAAGAAAGGTGTTTCTGAGGTAGTTTTTGATAGGGGTGGTAATTTATATCACGGAAAAATAAAATCTTTAGCAGATTCTGCTAGAGAAAATGGATTAAAATTTTAAGGAGATTTATTTATAATGTTATCACCAAAAGAAGTATCTGGTAAAAAAAGAAAAAATACTAAAGAAAAATCAGAATTAATAGAAAAATTAGTTCATGTAAATAGAGTGGCTAAAGTTGTAAAAGGTGGTAGAAGATTTGCTTTTGCTGCATTGGTAGTTGTAGGAGATGGTAGGGGTAAAATAGGTTTTGCTTCTGCTAAGGCAAAAGAAGTACCAGATGCTGTTGTTAAGGCTACAAATTCTGCTAAAAACAATATGGTTCATATATCATTAAAAGAAAATAGAACATTGCATCATGATGTAGTTTCAAAATTTGGATCTGGATGTGTAGTTATGAGAACTTCAAAGCCAGGAACTGGTGTGATTGCAGGTGGTGCTATGAGGGCAGTTTTTGAAGCTTTAGGTATTCAAGATGTTGTGGCAAAATCTATTGGTAGCACTAATCCTCATAATTTAATTAGGGCAACATTAGTGGGTTTGAAATCAAGCTTATCCCCTAAGTATATTGCAAACAAAAGAGGTAAAACTATGAATGAAATTATTTCTAAAAGAAGTTTGTCCTTAGGTAAATTAAAAACTACATCAAATACAATTGATGCAGTTAAAAAACAAGATTAATTGATTGAAAAAGCAGAGTGTAAAAAAATGGCAAAAAAAGATATTAATGCAACTATAAAAATTAAACAAATTAAAAGTGCTATTAGAAGGCCTAAAGATCAATTAGCAACTCTAATAGGGCTGGGTTTAAATAAAATAAACAGAGTTAAAGAATTAGAGGATACTCCATCTGTTAGAGGTATGGTTAAAAAAGTTGCTCATTTAATAGAAATTATAAAATAATAATTAAGTTATAAATATTAATAAGGTTAAAATTATGAAATTAAATGAAATTAAAGATAACAATGGTTCTACTCATTCTAAAAAAATAGTTGGTAGAGGGGTTGGGTCTGGTCTAGGGAAAACTTCTGGAAAAGGTCATAAAGGTCAAAAAGCTCGTGGTAGTGGAAAGGTAAGACTAGGATTTGAAGGAGGTCAGAACCCTATTTATAGAAGAATGCCTAAAAGAGGTTTTAATAATATTTTTAAAACTAATTTATATGTTTTAAATTTAGGAGATTTAAATACTTTAATAGAAAAAAATAATTTAGATACATCAAATGTTATTTCTTATGAGTATTTAAAAAATTTAAAATTAATTAAGAATTCTTTTGATGGTATTAAATTGTTATCAAAAGGTGAAATTAATTATGCTGTAAAGCTTTTGGTTCACGGGTCTTCTGTTGTTGCTACTCAAATGGTTGAAAAAGCTGGTGGAAAGGTTGAGTTAGTAGTAGAGAAAAAATTTGTCAACAAAAAGAAAGAATATTAAAAGCATTTAGATTAAGGTATTTAAAATTATAATGGTAAAAAAACAAGTTAATAATAGTGGTTCTTCGTTGTGGTCTAAAGCTACATTGTTAAAGCAAAGGATAATATTTACTCTTGGTGTGTTGGTTGTATATAGGTTAGGGACTTATATTCCAATTCCTGGTGTAAATCCATTAGCATTGTCATCTTTTGTTCAGTCTAATTCCCAAGGTATTCTTGGGGTTTTTGATATGTTTTCTGGTGGGGCATTAGGCAGAATGACTATTTTTGCTTTAAATATTGTTCCTTATATAACTGCCTCTATTATGATGCAGTTGTTTGTAGCAATTTCACCTTCGTTATCAGAGCTAAGAAAAGATGGTGATTCTGGAAGAAGGCAAATAAATCAATACACTAGATACCTAACTTTAGTTGTATGTTTTTTACAAGCATTTGGTGTTGCAGTAGGTTTAGAAAATATGAATTCAGCATCTAATGTAGTTGTATTAGATCCAGGGTTATTTTTTAGAATAATTACTGCACTTAGCTTAACTAGTGGAACTTTTTTTGTATTATGGATGGGAGAAAAAATTACAGAGAGAGGGATAGGTAACGGAGTATCTTTAATAATATTTGCAGGTATTGTATCAAATTTACCATTTGCGTTGGCAACAGTTTTTACTTTGGGAGAGAAGGGTTTGTTATCTTCTTTTGTAATTGTTGCGGTTTTACTTATGATTATTATATTAATTTATGGTATTGTGTTTTTTGAAACTTCACAAAGAAAAATACTTATTAAATATCCTAAAAGACAGGTTAGTGCTTCTAAATTATCGGCTGGTGATACTTCTTATTTGCCTTTGAAAATTAATAATGCGGGTGTTATACCTCCTATTTTTGCAAGTTCATTGTTGTTGGTTCCAGCTACAATTTTAAACTTGTTTAATAATTCAAATAATGAATTATTATCTTCTTTTAGCCTATATTTTAGTAGAGGGAATGTATTGTATTTTGTATTATATGCATTGCTAATAGCTTTTTTTGCTTTTTTTTATGTTTCTATTGTATTTAATTCTAAAGAAACTTCAGATAATTTGAAAAATAGTGGTGGTATCATTTTGGGAGTAAGACCAGGTTTAGATACATCAAATTATTTAGAATTTATTTTAAAAAGATTAACAGTTATAGGATCTATTTATTTAATAATAGTTTGTTTAGTTCCAGAGATTTTAATATCTAAATTATCTATTCCTTTTTATTTAGGTGGAACTAGTTTATTAATTGTAGTATCTGTAACTATTGACACTATAACTCAGGTTCAATCTCATTTGATGTCTTATCGTTATGAGAGTATTTTAAAAAAAACTAAAATGGGTTTTAAATAGAAAATGAAAAAAGTTATTATTTTAATAGGAGCTCCTGGTAGTGGAAAAGGTACTCAGTCTGCTTTATTAAAAGATATTTTAAATATTAGGCATATTTCTACAGGAGATTTGTTAAGAGAAGAAGTTTCTAGGAAAACTTTATTAGGTAATAAAATAAAAGATTTAGTAGATAATGGTATTTTAGTTGATGATGATATTATAACTGAATTAGTAGATAAAAGAATATCCCAATCAGATTGTGATGAAGGATTTATTTTAGATGGTTATCCAAGAACTTTGAATCAAGCAAAAAAATTAGATATTTTATTTAATAAGCATAATATAACTTATATAAAAGTAGTTGAGATTGTTGTTTTAGATGATATTTTAATAAAAAGAATCTTGGGAAGATATACATGTTCTTCTTGTAATGCTGTGTATAATGAATATTTTAATAACACTAAAGTCCAAGGCAAATGTGATGTATGCGGTGATTCATCTTTTACAAAAAGAAATGATGATAATATAGATACTTTAGAAAAAAGATTAAAAATTTATCATGATCAATCTGTTCCAATTTTGGATTTTTATTCTAAAAAAGGTATTAAGTTTAGTTTAAAAGGTGATTTGGATATAGATGAATCAAAAAATGAATTATTAAAAATTTTAAATTAATTTAAGTAAATATTGACATATTTGTTTTTATTGTATAGATTAGTTTATTATGTTTAAATTATTGTTAATTATGTAAAATACATAGGAGATTAAGTTGGCTCGTATAGCAGGTGTTAATATACCAAGTAATAAAAAAATAAGTGTTGCCCTTACATATATATATGGTATTGGGAAAAAGAATTCATTTGATATTTGTGAAAAAACAAATATTTCCCCAGATATTAGGGTATCATCTTTAGGTGAAGATGATGTTTCAAAGATAAGGGAAATTATAGATAAAGATTATACTGTTGAAGGTGATTTAAAAAGGATAGTATATTTAAATATAAAAAGATTAATGGATTTAGGGTGTTATAGAGGGTTAAGGCATAGAAAAAATTTGCCAGTTAGAGGGCAAAGAACACACACTAATGCTAGAACAAGAAAAGGTCCAGCTAAAGCTATTGCTGGCAAAAAAAGTGCAAATTAAGGTAAATAAAAAATGGTAAAAGCGGTTGATTCTAAACATAAATTGAAAAAAAAGCAGAAAAAAAATATTGTTACAGGTGTAGCTCATGTAAGTTCTACTTTTAATAATACCTTGGTTACTATAACAGATATGCAAGGTAATGTGATTTCTTGGTGTTCTTCTGGTCATCAGGGGTTTAAAGGATCAAGAAAATCTACTCCTTATGCGGCTCAAATGGTATCAGAAGTTGCAGCTAAAAAAGCTATGGAGCATGGATTACAATTTATTTCTGTTGAAGTAAGGGGGCCTGGTTCTGGTAGAGAATCTGCTTTGAGAACCTTTCAAACAGTTGGGTTAGTTGTAACTTCTATTAAAGATGTTACTCCAATTCCTCATAATGGTTGTAGACCAAGTAAAAGAAGAAGAGTTTAATTGATTATAAAAATTATAGAGGTATAAAAGTGATAGACCAAAATTGGAAAAGTTTAATTAAACCTAAAAAAATTGAATTATTATCTAGTGACACTTATGATAATAAAACTAAGTCAAAGCTTGTTGTAGAGCCTTTGGAAAGAGGTTTTGGGGTTACTCTTGGTAATTCTTTGAGAAGAATTTTATTATCATCTTTGCAAGGTGTAGCTGTTGTGTCATTGAAGATTGAGGGTGCTTCTCACGAGTTTGCATCTTTAAATGGTGTATCAGAAGATATTACAGATATTATTTTAAATGTAAAAGCTTTAAAGTTAAAATCTTTAACTGGCAATCCTACAAAATTGTTTATTAAAGCAAAAGGTGCAAAAGTTGTTAAAGCATCAGACATTATTGAAGATCATAATGTAGAGGTATTAAATAAAGATTTAGTTATCTGCACTTTATCTAAAGATACAGATTTTGTAATGGAGTTAAATATTGATGTTGGTAAAGGTTATTCTTCTGTTGAAAGCAGAGATAATCAAGATAAAGAAATTGGATTAATTTTGGTTGATGCAATTTTTTCTCCTGTTGAAAGAGTAAAGTATGAAGTTGAAACTACAAGGGTTGGTAGAATAACAGATTATGATAAGTTGTTTTTAGAAGTTGAAACCAATGGAGCTATTACTCCTGAGGATGCAATAGGTTTTGCTGCAAAAATATTACAATCGCAACTAGATAGCTTTATAAACTTTGTTGTTTCAGATGTTGTAGATGTTAAAAAAGAAGAACAAAAAGCTCTTCCTTTTGATAAAAATTTATTAAAAAAAGTAGATGAGTTAGAGTTTTCAGTTCGTTCTGCTAATTGTTTAAAAAATGACAATATTTTATATATTGGTGATTTAGTAAGTAAAACAGAAGCTGAAATGTTAAGAACTCCAAATTTTGGTAGAAAATCTTTAAATGAAATCAAAGAAATTTTAACTAAAATGAATTTAAGTTTAGGTATGAAAGTAGATGGTTGGCCACCTGTTAATACAGAGGAATTAGCTAAAAAATATGAAGATAAATATTAATATTAATTATAGGTTTAAGTTATGAGGCATAAAATAAGTGGAAGGAAGTTAGGTAGAACAACTTCTGAAAGAAAATCTTTATTTAAAAATTTAGCAAATTCATTGCTTGTAAATGAGCAAATAGTGTCTACCTTGCCAAAAGTTAAAGAATTAAGGTCTTATGTAGATAAGTTAATTACTTTAGGTAAAAAAGGTGATTTATCAAACAGAAGAAGAGCTTTTGCTTTATTAAGAGATGATGAAGTTGTAAGTAAACTATTTAGCTCTTTAAAAGATAGATACAAAGAACGTAATGGTGGATATACAAGAGTATTAAAATTGGGTTTTAGAAAAGGTGATAATGCACCTATTGCAGTTATAGAGTTAGTAGATAGAGATGAAAATGCAAAGGGTGCAAAAGATAAACTATTACTAGCAAAAAAAGCATCTGATAATGTGTAAATAAAATGTTTAATACTTATATTGTAGATTTTTCTTTTATTTTATTTAGTATTATCTTTTTTTTTACATTTATTTTTATACCTTTGTTTGCATTATTGCTTAATATTTTTTATTATGGAACAAATATATCTTATATAAAAATAAATTTTTATTTGTTTTATTATAATTTACCATTAGTTATAATTTATTTTATTTTATACTCTTTGTTTGATATTAAGTATAATCTTGTTTCTTTATTGTTGTCTGATGCAATAAGTATTGTGTATTATAGTCCTTTAATTTTTTTAATTAATAAATATTTATTGTGTTCTAAAGGTATTAGAAGTTTTGCTAAATGTTTTATAATTTTTAATATATTGTTTTTTATACTTAATTATATGATTTATTACATAATTAAGTTTTAATTTTATAATTTTTTATAAGGTTGTAGGTTGTAATGATAAGATTAACATATGTTTATATTGTAAGTATTTTTATATTTTTATTAAAATCAAACATTGTTATAGCTTCTTCTGCACAATCAGAAATGTTAAAAAATACTCTAAATTCTATAGTAACTGTTTATGCTGTAAATTTTAATAATAAAAGAGATGCTGATTCTTTTTTAAAATCCAGTGTTGCTGGTGGTTCTGCTGGTTCTGGTGTTGTTATAGATAAAGCTGGTATTTTTATTACGAATTTTCATGTAATAGATGGTAAATCAATTATTAAGGTTGTTTTAAATGATGGTAGGGTATTTAAGGCAAATTTAATTAAGTCTGATAACAATTTAGATCTTGCAATTTTAAAAATTGAAGATGATAGTAATAATTTTATACCAATTAATATGGTGTCTTCTGAGAATATTGAAATTGGAGATAGTGTTTTTGCCATTGGTAATCCTTTTAGTGTTGGGATATCTGTTAGTTCTGGTATAGTATCTGCTTTACCTAATAATAAGTCTGGTATTTCTAAAATTGGAAATTTAATTCAAACAGATGCACCGATGAATCCTGGTAATTCTGGAGGTGCATTAATTGATATAAATGGGAATTTAGTAGGTATAAATACGGCAATTTTTAGTAAATCTGGAACATTTTTAGGTATTGGATTTGCTATTCCTACAGATGTAGTAAAATTATTTATTAGTAAATCTTTGAATGGTAAAAAAATAAAGCAGTATTGGTTAGGTTTTTCTGCTGTTAATGTTAATGCTGAGATTGCTAAAAATTACAAGCTAAAGGCACCAAAGGGTGTAATTATTACTAATATTTTTAAAGATGGACCAGCAGACAAAGCTAACCTTAAGGTTGGGGATATAATTTTAAGTGCTAATAAAAAGGTTATTAATTCTGTTAATGATATTAGCTTTGTAGTTGCATCTATTGAAAACGAAGAAGCTATTGATTTACAGATGTATTCTGATGGGAAAATATTTTATAAAGAAATCATTCCACAAGAGCCAACAGAGGAGGTTCCTGCGCAAATAACTAAATTAAGCGATGGTATTTTTAGAGGTTTGGTGATAGCAAATAATTCAAATGCTATATCATATGAGTTATCTGTGCAATATGTAGAGAATACTTTAGTTGTGTATGATATTGAAAAAAGCAGTATTTTAGCAAAGTTAGGTATAAAAAAAGGTGATATTATATCTTCTATAGATGGTCAAGAGATAAAAAATGTTGATGATCTTGTGAAATTAATTTTACAAGATAAAACTAAAGAGAAATATGATCTAGTGTTTAGACGATATAACACATACATTAATGTTTCTGCTAAATTAAGATAAATGGATAAGAAATATTTTTATGTATTACAAAGCCAAGATGGTATTCGTATAGATAAATGGTTGATGATAACATTTAATTTTTTACAAAATTCTATAATTCAAAAATGGATTAGGAAAGGTTTTGTTAGGGTAGATGGCAAGAAGGTTGCATATAATTATAATTTATCATTTAATCAGGTTATAGAAATTCCTAGTATTTTTTTACAAAATTACAAAGAGGAAGTAATACCTAAGAAAGATTTAAACTTAAATAAATATAAATCTCAAATAGAATCTATCAAAGATAATATTTTATATAAAGATGATGATTTTCTTATTATAAATAAGCCAGCAGGGTTAGCTGTGCAAGGTGGAAGCGGACTTAATTTTCATTTAGATATGATATTTGAAAAATTAAAATATGAGTCAGGGGTATTGCCACACATTGTCCACAGGATAGATAAAGATACATCAGGGATTTTAGTATTAGCAAGAAGTAAAGCCGTAGCTAAATATATGTTTGAGCTTTTTAAAAACAAAGAGGTTAATAAAACATATGTAGCAATAGTTAATAATGCTTATAAGCTAACAAACACAGAGGGTGAAATCAATGCTCCTTTGTTAAAAGTGGGTGAAGATAATTCACAAAGGGTTATGATAGATAAATCAGGCAAACAAGCATTTACACATTATAAGATTTTACAAAAAGTAGAAGATTTTGCATATATGGAGTTATCTCCAAAAACAGGTAGAACGCATCAGCTTCGTGTTCATTTAGCAGATTATTTAAAGGTGCATATAGTTGGTGATTATAAGTATGGATATTGTAAAAATTTAGAATATAAGAATATTAATCAATCGTATATGTATTTGCATTCGTCTAAGATTTCATTTAAAGGTATATATGGGAACATAATAAATATAGAGGCTCCTTTACCAAAGTATTTTGTAGATTTTTTAGATAATATTTTTATATAATATCTTATAGTAATGTATCTTGATCTTTGCCTTTATGATATTTTTTTATAACAGGTAGTTGAAGTAATAAAAAGATAGATGTTAATCCAAAAATACCAAAAACTTTAAAGTTTACCCACAAAGCGGTTGAATAATTTCTCCAGATATATTCATTTAAACATCCTAAAAAAATAAAAAATACAATCCAAGCCAAGTTCAGTTTTTCCCATCCTTTGTCGGTTAAATCTACTTGTTCTTTAAAAACAAGTTTTAAAAAATTTTTATTAAAAAGAGGACCAATAATAAGAAAGAAAGCAAATAAAAAGTTCATCAAGCTGATTTTAAATTTTATAAATACATCATTTTCTAAATAAATAGTTAGCCCACCAAATACAACAGCTAAAAATGTTGTAATTACAGGTATAGCGTGAACTTGCTTTGTGTATAGGTAGCTCATAACAAAGTTAGATACACTTGTAATTACTAAAAAAGCAGTAGCAACAAAAATATTAAAATATTTAGTTAAAATAAAAAATAAGAACAAAGGTAATATTTCTAATAAAATAGGATATTTTTTAGCTTTTATTTTTTTTGCCATTTATGTAAAAACCTTATAAAAATTATTATATAAGATGTTGTTTAATGTAGTATAAGAAACATTACCAACAAAATTATGTATAGATGATACACTGAAATTATTAATACCACAAGGAATTATATTTTTAAACTTAGATAAATCAGTATTTACATTTAAAGCTAATCCGTGGTAGGCGATCCATTTTTTAACTCTAATTCCTATGGCACAAATTTTGCTATCACAATTATTATCTAGCACCCAAACTCCAATCATATCTTTTTTTCTGAATGCATCAATATTTATTTCTTGCAAAGATAAAATAATCCATTGTTCTAGGTTAAAAATATAAGATTTAATATCTTTGTGTTGATTTAGATTTATCATAGGATAAATAACACGTTGCCCTATGCCGTGATAAGTCCATTTACCACCTCTATTAGTTGTAATTTTAGGTATATTGGTTGTATCATTAATAAACTCACTTTCAAGAGCAGAAGATCCAGATGTGTAGGTATCAAAAAGCTCAAGCAACCAAATTTTATCATTTATATTGTTAGATATCATTTGTTCTATATAAGATTCCATTATTGTTATAGAATCATTATAAGAGTATGTTTTTGTATCAAAATCCCAAATAGGGTTCATAATTTTATTATTGTAAGAGTTTATAAAAATTGATATATATATATATATATGGTATATATATAGTATATAATTAAAAAAAAAGCAAATGCGATTATGGTGAAACTGGTAGACACGCAACCTTGAGGTGGTTGTGGAGCAATCCGTGGAAGTTCGAGTCTTCTTAATCGCACCACTGAACCACAATATTTTATTATCAAAAACATCTCTCTAACCTTTATATCAATGCTTTTATGGATATTTGATATTAAAAATATGCTTTCTTTTTTATGCTTGTTTTTCTTAGTTTTTAAAGCATAAATTTTTATCTATAGCACAATTTTAGCACACTAATTTTATTTTAAAGTATTGTTATATTATTATTCTTTTATGAGTTGTAAAACTTGTGGATAATTTTATTTTAAAATACAAAAATGTAATTTTCAAAAATAAAAAGTAAATTTGTATTACATAAAAGTAAGTTTGTGTATCTGTATGTCTTTCATAAGCTATCTTTTTATTGTTTTTAATCTCTCTAACCTTATTAATCTTTTATTTTATTATTAAGCTTTGTTATTGTGGATAGATTATTTTGTAATTGTGGAAATGCCACCTATAGGATGATTGTCTTTAAAATCTTGTGGAAAATAAATTTCCCACAAAGAATTTAAAGGGTTTGGAAAACTGCAAAAGCAGTTTCCCACATTACACACAATTATAATAAAAAAAATCAAATAATTCTAACTTAAAAAACTTAATTTTTAAATATTTCAATTTATTAATAAGTAATACAAACTAAAATAGAATATTTTTTAATTAACTAGGAGTTTTAAAATGAAAAATTTATTTTATATTGGTATTGGATTACAAATTGTAATGTTGCTTTTATCTATTGATGTTTTTGCAGCAACTAATCCTTTTGATAGCATTAAAACTAATGCAGATACTTTGGCTAATGATATTATTAAAATTGTTCAAATTGTAGCTGTGATTGGTTTGGTTATTTATGGAGGGTATTGTTTATTTTCAGGTAATTTAGATAAGGTAAGATTATCTATGATTGTAGTAGGTATTATTATTGTGTCTGGAGCTAAAGTATTTGTAGATTTTATTGCAACTTGGGTAAAGTAAATGATAGTAAAAAATTACCCTCAATTTGCTAAAAAAACTCTTTTTATAGGAGTAGATAGAAGTTATTTTATTCTTTTACTTTTTGCATATGGTATTTTAGCTGTATTTTTTTCGCCTCTTGTTGGATTAATGTTTTTATTACTTAGCTACTTTTTGGGAATGTATTTATTTATGAAAAACTTATATTGGTTTGATAAATTATTAATAAAATTTATGTTTAAAATGCTTTATAAATTTACCTTTAAGTATAAAAGTATTATAGGTAGGTAAGGTATGCTTATTATTTTATATATTTTTTTATTGGTAATATTAATATTTTGTATTAGTAAATCCATTAAGTTTTTTAAGTATTTTTTTGAAAATCCACTTTTACCAAATAGTTATGCTTCTTTTATTCCATCTAATTTTATTTCAGATAGTGTTATTTATAATAATAATGGTTCTTTTTCATCTGTGATTGAATTAGATGGCTTTTCGTATTATCAAAGCGGAGATTTAACAAAAGATATTGAAAACAATATTGTATTAAAAAATAGGGCATTAAATTTTTCTAATTTAAAAGAAAATATGCATCTTAAATTTGTATTTAAAAAGCTTGAATCTAAAATTATTTATGCAATTGAAATAACGGCAAGTGATTTTGATAATTTGCTTGAAATTACTTCATCTCTTACAAGCTCATTAAAAAATTTTAATCCATCTATTTTAACAAATGATGATTTAAAAAATTATTTATTTTATTGTATTAATTTGGTTGAAAAAAAGCTTATAAGTGATGTTAAGCTTTCAGATTTATGCTCTTATTCTAATGTGTTTTTTGAAAATGACTATGGAGTTTTACAAAATTTTGATACAAAAAAATATTTTAAAGTATATTCTTTTAATTTTGGCTCAAGTATTAATTGTGATTTTTTTAAAGCTTTAATGCATTCTAATTTACAATTTGATTACATAATCAATACAAAATTTTTTAATAATTTTGCTACCAAAGTATCTTTATCTACAGATAAAAAAAATATTAATGCCTCAAGGGATAAAGATGGGAACATAACAACCTCGGCAAAAAAAGTTAGTGAACTAAAAGAAGCACAAGAGATATTAGATAACGAAGAAGCCTCTTTATGTGTATGTGATGTATTTATTATTCTCTATGCTACTAATGATAAAGATTTATATGAATCTTCAATTAATTTAAAAGATATTTTAAATAGCTTTGAGATTTTATTAACTCAAGAAACTACATTGTTAAATTTCTTTTTTTTACAAAAAATAGTAGGTTTTTCACTGCATAATACTTTTAAATTTTTATTACCTCAAGCTGATTATTTAGTATATGCTAAAAAAGTTTTAAGCTCTACTTTGGCTGGAATGTTTGATTATATTAATATTCCAAGTGGATTAAATTCTTGTGATTGGGGAGATAATGCTATAACAACATTTAATTCTTCTTACAATGCTTTATATAATTTTAATTTTCATATATCTAAAGCTCCATCTGCATTGGCTCATGGGATTTTTGTAGCACCTTCTGGATCTGGCAAAACAACTCTAGCTTTATATTTAATAGATGGATGTTTAAAAAATTTTGATATTGATATTTACATTTTTGATCGTTTTTCTGGTTGTGAAATTTTTACAAAATATAAAAATCACACTTTAATAGATTTTGATAATCAATCAATAAATCCACTTTTATTAGATTTAGATATTGAAGAAAATAAATTATTTTTAAATAATTTTTTAACAATGTTAGCAGATGCACAAGATGCACAAGATATCCAACTAATTAATAATTTTGTAAATGCTATTGCTTTGCTAGATTATAGTGATAGAAAACTTAAAGAATTAACAAATAGCCTTATACCTCAGTCAAAAGTAAAAGATAATATGGATAAATGGATAAATGGTAAATATGCTTCTTATATTTCAGAATTAGATATTTCTTTAGATGATGATAATATGTATACATTTGCTATGGAAAAAATCTTAGATAATGAAGATTTAGCACCAATTATTTATTTTATGATGTTTAAAATTCAACAAAAAGCAAAAAAAACTGGTAGAGGTCATTTTATTTTTATAGATGAGGCGGCTGCAATGTTAAAAAATCCTTATTTTAAAGATAAAATAGAAGTTTTATTGCAAGAGCATAGAAAATTAAGAGGAGCAGTATGGTTAGCTTTTCAAAATCCACAAAGTTTTTTAAAATCATCAATAAAAGAATTATTGTTAGGGCAATGTCAATCTAAATTTATTTATTCATCTCATTCTATTTCCACAGAAATTTTAAATCAAATGCAAATAGATGAAAAAGTATACAAAGAATTAGAAAATTTAATTAAAGTTAAAAAAAATCCATATTATGTGCTTTTACAAAAACCCAATGAGAATGTAATTTTAGATGTTAATTTAAAAAATAAAATTCCACTTGAGTTAAAATTTTATTCTAGCTCAACTAATGATGTTAATAAGGTTCGAGTTCTAATAGAACAATATGGTGAAAAATGGAGGGAATATTATTAAGATATGCAAAATAGACAATCTAAAATTATTACAATTCGTTTTAATTTAAAAGAAATAAAAATTTTAAACCAATTATTAATAAAACATAAAGCACACAATACTTCGTATTTTATTAAATCGGTGATATTTTCACCTATAAAGCCATTTTTAAGCTCTAATCATCAAGAGTTGTTAGAAATATCAATCATTGAATTAAATGCTATTGGAAGAAATTTAAACCAACTTTTAAAGTATAAAAAATTTCAAAATTCTTCTTATATTTATGAATGTATTAAAAACATTCAAAAGCAGGTAGAGGATATTCAAAATGTTATTAAAAAGTAGTAAATCTAATGCAAAAATTTTAGAAGAAATTATAAAACAAGCACGCAAAAACAAAGCTTCTTTATATATAAATAATCCCATAAAGTTAAAAAAATCAAAAAACAAAGAAGCACAAACAAAAGAAATTAAAAAGATTAAATCTAATGTAAATACTATATTCAAAGTAATTGGTTGGAGGTATTGTGCTAAATCTCTACAAAATACACTACATTATATATCTAAAAATGCAGATATATTAGTAAATGAGTGTGGGGAGCTTATAAATAAAGAAAGCATTAACAAAGAGGTTCAAAGATTTAAGTTATTAAACGAGGTAGATACATTAACAACTAATAATAATGGAGTTAAAAAAAAGCAACTAAATAGGCAGTTTGGGCACTTTATTTTTTCACTACCAAATAACGAAGAAGAGAATAAAGAAAAATTTCAAGAAGTAGCAAAATCACTGGCAGATATTTTTGTAGGTTTTAAAATAGTGTATGCAATTCACAATAACACAAAACATCAGCATATGCATTTTGTAATTCATTGCCAAAATGATATTTATAATAAAAAATTACGCTTACAAACAAAAGATTTATTCCACATAAATGAAAAACTTTTTAATATATGTAAAGAGTTAAATATGAACTTAGTTCAAGAACAAAATGAAATAAAAAAGCCAAAAATTAAAGATAAAACCATAAAGCAAACTAAATTACCAGATTTTGTAAAAAAATCCGCTCCGCTATTTGCATCTAAGTATATAAATAATAATTTTGAAGATATAAGTTGTAATAATTCAACATTAAACAAATTAAGAGATTTAGGTATGGATAAAGAAAACATAAAAAAATTTTTATGGTTATACGAAGAAAATAAAAAGTTAGCTATTTATTCAGTAAATAAAATGCCTTTTATATTTTCTTTAAAAGAAAAAGTAAACAATTTTACTTTAAGAAAAGTAAGTTTAAAAAAATCTAATGAAAGATAACAAACAATGAGAGAGTTAATATTTCATAAAAATAAAAATATTTTAGAGAAAATTTTAGTGCATTTTTTACCTTATTTTAAAGATAAATCTATAGAAGATTTTCAAATTATAGACTTTCAAAAAGTATCTTTAATTAAAATTGGAGGAGAAAAACAATTTATAGAAGATAAAAATTTTTCTAAAAGTTATCTACAAGCTGTATTTTATTCTTTATTTGCTCTTAATAATCAAATATTTTCTCACAATAATCATCAAATTTCTATAATGCTACATATTAATTATTTTAGATTTTCTGGAGCATTGGGAAGCTCTATAGGTTCTGGAATTGAATTATCAATTAGGTTAAATGATACTAATTTAGATTTCTCTTATGATAGTTTTTTTCTTTCAAAAAATGAATGGGATTTTTTAGTAAAGCATATTGCTCATAATCAAGCATCTGTTTTTATTGTGGGTGGAACAGGAAGCGGAAAAACTACATTTTCTAATCTGTTAATTAATGAAATAAATGATAATGAAGTATTAAAAGTATTAGGAGACATCCACGATTATATATTTAAGCCAAGCCAAAAAGCATCACAATTATTTGCCACAACTCAACAAGAGTATGCAAAAAAGTTTGATTTATTGATGAGAATAAATCCAGATAGAATATTAATACCAGAGCTATCTGTAAATAATGTAGATTTAATTTTAAGGGCATTAAATTCAGGGCACAGAGGTTTTTTATTAACATTACATAGCAATTCAAATGAAATGGCAGTAGCACAAAGTTTTAGAGGTAATTTAGCTTTAGGTGGAAAGCAATTAGATATTAATGAAATTAGTAAATCATTAAATGAAAATATAGATTTTTTTATTTTTTTACATAAAAACAAAGATGGAAAAAGAGTATTACAAAATATTGTAATAAATAATCCAAAAGCTTTATATGATGCTTATAATCAAAATGTATTTAGTAATTTTTTACCTCCATCAATTAAGCAAAAGCAATCATTAAAAGAATTAAAAAGCACAACTCAAAGAAATAAGAAGTCTAATTATTCAATTAAAAAAATATCACAAGATGTAAAAGCTGGTCTTTCACAAAGAGATATTGCAAAAAAGTATAATATATCTCGTAATACTCTGTATCATATGTATAAAATTAACAAAAGTAAGTAATTTTTTTTATTAAAGTGGCTCTCATTTTTTATAATCTTTTATAGCTTTTCCAATGCATATAGGGGTAAAAAGTGGCTCTGTATGTTATTAGTGGCTCTGTCTGTGATTTTAATTCACTATATTTTGCCTCTTTCAAGTGGCTCTCATTTTTTATAATCTTTTATAGCTTTTCCAATGCATATATGGGTAAAAAGTGGCTCTCTTAAAATGGTATTTATAAGTTTATTATCAATAATAAAGACAAAAGAGTATTAAAGCAGGAAACGCACTTTGTATTACAAAGTGCTTGTGTTCCTGATTTTACAAGTTATTAAAAGCTATCTAGCTTTATAATATCTTATAAAATGTTACTCAAAAGCCTAGGCTTGTAGCTAAAAATAATAATAAAAATATTATTATTATAATTGTGGTAATGTGGGAAACTTGCAAAGCAAGTTTTCCAATACCCTTTAAATTCTTGTGTGTAAATTTATTTTCCACAAGATTTTAAAGACAATCATTATAGAGGTGGCATTTCCACAATTAAGCACAATTAATAATTGATATTTATGTTGTAAGATGGTATATTTTGTAAGTAATTAGATAAATAAGGGTTATACATATGAAAAAAAGTTTAATTGTATTATTTTTAGTATTAGTTAGTTTTATTAATACTAATTTATTTTCTATTGAAATAGATGATGAAATCGTTAATCACGATGATATAGGTGTTTGTGATATACCTGAAATAGATATCTATAAAGAAAAAAAAGGATTGTTTAGTAATTTAATGGATAAACATAGAAGATCATATACAGATTGGAAAGGTAATAAACATGATCATGCTACTTTATTATATAGTTATTCTAACAATCATAATAACATAACAACATATGAAAATTTTACTGATGATAAAGATTATCTTGTATTAAAAAATTTATATCAAAATAGGTATATCTTCACAAGGGTTGGTATTAACAATAAAGAAATAACTAGAACAATAGGTGGGTTATCAATATTAAATGATTTTGATAATGTGCATGTTGTTTTTAGCACCCCTATTTTTACTGGATTGGGTGTCGTTACAAATGGTGAAAGCTTATATTTTACTCTTTATATACAACATCACAGGGAAGATAATAAAACAACTATTACTAAAGTTATTAAATTTGATTGCTTATATGAAGATTCAACAAAAAGAGATATACTAAAAAAATTATTTAAAGTTATTGATGATGTAACAGTGTTTAATGAAAAAAACAATGTTAATCAAATATTAAATGATTTTATTAATTTAGATTTAGCATCTAAATAACCAATATAATTAATTTTTTTATTAAAAAGCTCCATTTTTATGGGGCTTTTTTTTTACTTAAAAAACTTAATTTTTTTATATGTAAAAATTTTATAAAAACTATCACAATAATTTTGTAATTAAATTACAAAAATTAAAATGTGAGGTTAAATTATGAAATTACAAAACTTAAAAATATATTTATATATTCCAATTTTTACTATCTTTAGTATTACTAATATTTTTTCTGCTGAAATACCAGGGTTAGGAAGTATTGTATTTGATCCAACTAATCAAAAAAATCAACTAATACAAATAGAGCATATGGTTACATCTATAGATCACCAAATAGATATAATGAAAGCAATAGGTAAAGGAGATTTTAATCCACAAGTAATTGGCTATTTAGATAATTTATATACTTCTTGTGGTGGTAAAAAGAAAGGATTACCTAATTTTTTACCCAAAATTACAATCCCAAACTTATGTTCTGCTAATGAAGAAAAGAGTATAGAAAAATATGTAAATGATTGGAAGGATCAATTTCTTCTTACAGCTACAGATACTCCTCAAAAGCGAGTAGAGAAACAACAAAAAATAAGAATTAAAAAAGAGAATGTCTATGGTTATGCTGGTGTTCAATCTCAAATTACTCTAGATAGTGCTGAACAGAATGCTAAAGTAAATACAGAATTAATGAATGCATCTAAAGGAGCTACAAGCTCACTAGAGGTGCAAAAACTACAACTACAAGTGCAATTACAAACATTACAGCAATTACAAAGAAATAATGAGCTTTTAGCAATAATTTTACAAAATATGGTATGGAAATAGCAATGAAATATTTATTAGTAGTTATTATCTTAGGATTATCTCAATTATCACAAGCCTATGCA
This sequence comes from Rickettsia typhi, assembly GCA_945888065.1. Classification (GTDB taxonomy): domain Bacteria; phylum Pseudomonadota; class Alphaproteobacteria; order WRAU01; family Hepatincolaceae; genus CAMCZU01. Next base: position 19,967 of record CAMCZU010000007.1, on the reverse strand, counting down.
AAAGAAACAGCTATTATTGATAATCCTTATAATCCAAATATTTCTTGGTCTACATCTTTATCAGATATGTATGAAAAAGTTGTTAATGAGTTAAAAAAAATTATTAAAAATAATTTTGAAATTATACAAAATTCATTGCTAAAACTACTTTCGTCACTAGCAGTTCTTTGGATATTATTTGTAGGTTTTAGAGGGTTTATAAAAGGCTCTCCTATATTAAGTGATAGCACTATAAAAATGAGTTTATTCTTGGTATTATCTTCTCTATTAAATTTTAAGTATTTTGATATGTATGTGGTTAAAAATTTAGAAAGTTTATTTGAAGGATTACCGCAAATGTTCTCTTCAATTGATTCAAATAATCTAATTAATACAATTTTAAACACATCTAGCCAAGCCATACAAGACATATTATCTATTATTGCTTCTTCTTCTTTAATTTCTATGATTGATAATATTATTATTGGTGGACTATCAATAGCATCAATTTTGTCATTATGTATAATAGTGATTTTAAATGCTATTTTAAATACTTTAAAATTTTATGTGGTTCTCTCTTTAGGAGGGATATTTATTTTATTAGCTTTTTTTAATTTCACAAGAAAATACTCAATTGGTGCAATACAAGTCGTATTAGGAGCAATCTTTAATATGTTGTTATTATCTGTATTTTTAAATATTTATAATCAAATATTTATTAATATTCTTAAAACATCAAAGAGTGCTGATTTTATATCTAATGCAATGATTGTGATTGTAATGAATATATGTGCAATTTATTTTATAAAAGCTCTCTCTGAAATATCTTCAACAATTGTAGGATCTTCAATTTCTTCTGTACAAAGTAATTTATTATCATTAAGGAGATTTTTTTAACTATGAAAAAATATATCGCAATAATTTTACTAATAAGCTTAGCAAGTTGCACTCTGCCTACAAGATATGAGAGAGAACAAAATGATACAGGATTTGGCAATGATGATTATAAAAAATCTAAATGTGCTTGTATGCAATTTGATTATACAAGTGGGAGTTGGAAATGGCTGTGAAGAAGTTAAAGAATTTAATATTTAAAAAAAGAATGAAAGTTGAAAAAGTTGAAGAACAAGCAAGTTCATCTAAAGTAATTAATTTATTTAATTCAAAAAGTTATTTTTATTTAGATAATGAAGCTTCAATTAATTTAAAGCTCGTGCAAGTATTATTTTTTGCATTTTTTTCTTCTATTGTACTTAATATTTTTTTAGCTTGCTTAATACTTTTAATGCTTCCACTTAAAGAAAAAGTACCTTATTTTTTGCATTTTTTACCAAAAGAAGAACAAATAGTAGTATTAGAAAAATTTAAAACTAATAAAAAAGCTCAATTGAGGATTTTAGAATTTGTGGCTCGTGATTATGTAAAAAAAAGAGAAACCATAGATTTAACAACAGAAGATGAAAGATATCCTTATGTATTTTATATGAGTTCAAATGCTATAGGTAATGATTTTAAAGAAGCATATTATCCAGATGAAAATCCTAAATCTCCTTATAAAATAGCAGTAGATAAAAATTTAAGACGAAGCATTAAAATAATTTCTTCTTCTGTAGTATCAAAAAACACTATTAATGTAGAGTTTGAGGCAATAACCTATGTAAATAATACTAACAAAGTATTAGTAGATGACATAATTATAGCTTCTATTGCCTTTGATGAAGATGTGCAAGAATATAAGGGCACAGATTATTTAAACAATCCATTTGGAGTTGTAGTAATTGATTATAATTTATCTACCAAGAGCTCTAAAAACAATGATAATACTAACCCATTTGAATTAAAAAGAGTAAAAAATGAAGATAATAACTAAAGTAATATGTGCTTATATACTATATAGCCTCTCTTTGGCAACATTAATGGCAAATGAGATATTAAATTCTTCTCTGCATCTACAAGAAGTATCTATTAAAAAAGGTATGATAACCACTATAAAGTTTTCATCAATTGTTAATTATTTTATTTTAGGCGATGAGCTGGTTGTAGATGGCTTAAGTATTAATGAAAACACAATTGCTTTGTCTGCAAAATTAGCAGATGAAAGCACAAATTTGAATGTATATACTCAAGAGGGTAATTATGTATTTGTTATAAAAACACTAAATTATGATAGCAAAGTTATACCAATGTTGCATATTAATATTGGAAATGATGCTCATCAAAATGAAGATAAATTGGTAAAAAAAATCAAAAAATCAATTAAATTAGATAACCCAGATTTTGATTATAATTTTGCTACTAAAGCAAGATTATTTTGCAACTGGTGGATTTGTAGTGATAAATCAATAGCACCTAAAAAAATATGGACAGATGGCAGTTTTACATATTTAGATTATAACACAAAAGATGGAGTAGATAAAAGTATATCCATAGTAGCAGAGGTGTTAGATGATATAGATACACCTATTAATTCAACAATTAAAGATGGAGTTTTGATAGTTCACACTTTGGCAAAAAAGCTAATAATAAAGGCATCTAAAAAATATGTTTGTATAGAGTATAGTGGAGATAAATATGATATTCATTAAGCACATTATAATTTTTATATTATTTTCTTGTGTTTGCTATGCTCTAGAAAATGATGAAGCAAAATTTATAGCAAAAGATAAAGAAAACACCCTAAAAATTATTAATTATAAAGCTGATGCAGAACAAGAGAGAAAAAGAAAAACAGAAGAAGAAGAGCTAAGGAGAAAAGCTCAGGAAGAAAGATTAAAAAGATTAAAATTAACACAATTACAAGAGCAAACTCAAAAAAATCAAGCACAAGAAGAATTAAGCCGAGCAATGCAGGAGGAAGAAGAGAGAAGAGCTAAGGAAGAGAAAAGAAGGCAACAATATCAAGAAAAACTCAACGCAAGAGTATCATTAGTAAAATTAGTTAAACCCCAAGATAAAGATAAAATTAATTTTACAAATAGAGAAGAATTTTTTGAAGAAGATTATTCATCTATGGGAGTAGTAGAAGATAAAACAACTCCACAAGTAAGCCGTGATAACATAATATCTACGGATCAATATATTAGATTACTTACAGAGACAAATATTAACTCCAGACGTGGTGGAGAATTTGTAGCAGTTGTAGAAAAAAATGTATATTCATTAGATAAAAAGCAAGTTTTAATTAGCAGGGGCACAAAATTTATTTGTAATTTTGAACCACTAGAAAAATATGGAGAAACCGCCCTAAATGCACAATGCAATAGAATGTATTTACCTAATGGTAAATCTATGTTTATAAGCAATGCTTCCCTTTCAGATCAAATGGGTAGGGCAGGAATAAGTGGTGAGGTAGATAACCGCAATTGGGAAAAATATGGCCAAACTTTTGTAATGTCAATTTTAGGAGGTGTAGCAATGCTAGGAGCAGATAAAATTCCATCAACCAATGTAGGAACATTAGCACAATATACAGCCCTAAATGTTGTAGATATGGCAACTCAAATTTTAGAAAAAACTATAGATTTAGCACCAATTGTGATAATTCCCTCAGCCACCAGAATAATTTTAAAACCAAAAGTAGATATCAATTTTAAAGGAGATATAAAAAATGAAGCAACTAATTAAAACATTGTTAGTAATAATAATTACATTAAGCTTAAATACTCAAGTATATGCAAGTTATATGGTAATAACTACAAAACAGGTAAATTTATTAAAAGAAAATAAGGTATCAGCAAGGCTTGATGTAGATAAAAAAATTTTAGAAGGCTTTTCTAAAATAACTAAAGGAGATAAAGATCAATACATATTAGATATAACTTGGGTATCTATTTTATCTTCTAGCGGAAGAACCACAATAGCAAATTCTCAGCTTTTTACAAAAACAACAATTGATGGATTAATATTAAAAGCAGGAACATCACTACTTGTAGAAGGTAATGCAGGTAATAATGTTTTATCAAAAGAAGAAGATAAAAATAAAAAAGAAAAAAATGAAAGATCCCCAATAGGTGGTGGAACAAGCACAGGTGGAACAAACATAAGTGGTGGAACACAAAGCCCAACAACTCCAAGCACTCCACCACTTGAAAAACCACAATTGATTACAACAATGGATGGTTGTAATCAGATATATAACAAAGAGAGTGAAACAATAGGAGTTTATGAGCAAAGCTATTATATAGATGATGATAACAATAAAAAAATTAAAGAAGATTGCCACCTCTCTAAAACCATTCCAGCGGAAAAAAAAGAATGCTCTATAGTAGATGATTTTATAGCCCATCTTTCTTATTCAAGATATCAACCATATTTTGTAGAAGGCAATAAAACTTATTCCGCAGGTGGATGTGTAATTAATAAAACTTATTATCATCAAATGGATTTTTTAGTGTGCGAAGCCCTAGCTTATAATAATACCTATATAAAACAAGGTAAATGGTATTATAAAATCGAGAGTGGAGAAAATGTATATATTTCAGATTGTGTGTTAGACCCAAATGCAGAAAAAAATGATTTATTAATAGAGTTTCAAGGTTGTCCTGTTTATCACGATATTATAGCATCACAATCTAAGCATTTAGGCAAATATTATTGGATAAAACCAGATAATTCAGCAGAATTTTTAGGAGAGTGCGTAGATGTTGGGGAGGCAGGAGATTTTATTCATAAAATGCGATTTGATAATAAATGGTATTATGGAGAAAATTACGCACAACAATATTTAACTCGCTACATTGTAATTGAAGTAGAAAATAATAGAGAAATCATTATAGATGATAAAGAACTAGATGTAGCACAATACCCATATAAAACTAAAATTATAAGTTGGGATTTTGAAGATGATTATAATAGGATTGATAACAACCCTAATCATCAAGGTAAGTCAACAAAAAATCAAAATAAATATTTTATCTACGAAGATGAAAATATAGATGTTCCAAATTCTAATTTTTCTCAAGATATAAAGCATTTTTTTGTAAGATTTTCAGATGATAGATCTGAAAAATGTAATAGTGGTCCATTTGATAACTCAGTTAAGCATTTTAGAAAAGATGTAATAGGTAGAGGTGATACAACAGAGTATAAATCTATAGAATATCAATACAATGGTTGTTAATAAAACAATAAGGAAATAAAAAAATGGCATTACCAAAGTCATCTGATGATTACTTTTATTATATATTTATTATGTGTGGAATTTTTGTTAGCTTAAGTATATTAATTATAGGTAATATAGTATGGCTAAAATATTATTTTAACTTAAATTTATCTTATAATAATGTGCTATCTTATATGCAATATTTATATAATATATTTAAGAATTTTTCTCCTAATGTTGCAACACTTTATTTTCAAAGCCTAACTATTTGTTTTTCTTTTAGTATTTATATATTTTTTGTAAAAAAAAATCCTTTTACACTTTCTTTGCAATATTCTCAATTTGCTCAATTTCAACATATAAAAAAAATGTCTCCTAATGTTTTAGCTTCAAATGGTTTTGCCTTAGGTTCATTTAATTTAGGAGTATTTAAAAAAATTATATTAAAAACAAATGAACCACTAGCTCTTTTGTGTGTAGCACCAGCTGGAGCAGGTAAAACTTCAGGTTGTGTTATTCCTACAATTTTATCTTGTGATAGGGATTGCTTAATAATAAATGACCCAAAAGGTGAATTATATGATATCACCCATAAATATAGAAGCAAAATAGGTAATGTATTTAAAATGGAGTGGTCTTTGCCACAAAATCAACATAATGAAACAACTACATTTTTTAATCCCCTAGATTATAACAATTTACCTCCAGATACTGCCAACAGAGGTAAAGCAATAGATACCATAGTAAATATTTTAATAAAAGAAACAAAAGGAGATGCCTTTTGGACAAATTCAGCACGCAAAACACTAGGAGCAATTATTTTATATGGAATTTATAAAAATGAACTACAGCAACAAACATTTTCAATAGCCGATGCAAAAGATATCTTAGCAACTATAGGAATAAAAAAAGAGAGTGATGAAGAAGGTGAGGATGAAGAAGATTATGGAAATGCAGAAAGTATACAAATAGGTTTTATAAAATTATCTAAAGAAATTAAAACTCTAAGCCTTCCACAAGTAATAATAGATAGATGCTACAATATTTTTGCAGAAAACGCCTCAACCTCACCAAATACATTGGGTAGTATTTTAGCAACAATAAGTGCATCATTAGTAGTTTTCAATAATGAAAATGTTCGTCTTATTACCTCAAAAAATACATTTTGTTTAAATGATATTAGGGGAATAAACAATAAGCCACTATCTATTTATTTAATTTCTCCAGCGGCCGAGCAAGAATTGTTTGGAGTGTTGAGTGCTATTTTTGTAGAATTAGCATATAAATTTATAACATCCCAAGATTTAAAAGAAATTAAAACAAAACCAATTGTAAGATTTATCTTAGATGAAGTTGCATTTTTCCCTAAAATATCAGCAATTATAGATGGACCAGCAATAGCACGTGGCTACAGAGGTAGCTTTTTATTTGTATGCCAAGATTTATCACAAATAATAGATAAATATGGTGCTCCCTCACTAAATACAATGTTTACAAACACCGCATTTAAAATAATTTTGCCTCAAAACAACGATGAAACCGCTAAAAGGTTAGCCTCCCTTGGAGGGCAAAGACAAGTAAAAATTACAAGAGGTAGTGGAAAAAACAAATCAACAAATAAAGAATTACAATCACTAATTACTCCAAGCGATGTAATGTCTTTACCCAGTGGAAAACAAATAGTATTTGTGCAAAATAATGCAAAAACTCCAATAATTTGCAACATCCCCTTCTTCTTCAAAAATAAAGAAATGTTGAAAAAACTTAAAGATTGAGTAATAATATAGTTATGTAAACTATATTAGGTAAAGTTATGGGTTATAATAAAAATTTTTTAAATGATAAAAAAGAGATTGAGATATAAAACATTATGAATTATCAAGAAATAAATAAAAAACAACAGCAATTAAAACCTTTTTTAAATGATAAATCTTTATACAAAAAAGACTATTTAGATCATCTAAATGTTAAATTAACATATCATAGCAATGCAATAGAAGGCAATACACTAAGTGAAATTCAAACAGCAATAATTATTGAAAAAAATGAAGCCATAGGTGGAAAATCATTAAGAGAACATTTTGAGGCAATAAATCATTATAATGCATTTAATTATTTATTTAAAAGGATTGAAGATAAATCTTATTTATGTGAAGAAGATATATTAAAAATCCACTCACACATTTTAACAAACATTGATGATAAAGATAGAGGTAAATATAGAAACCACAATGTAAGAGTAATGGGTAGCAATTCTATTTTTCCAAATTATGTAAAAGTTTCAAGCTTAATGAGTGATTTTAATAGTTGGTTAAAAGATAATCAAAATTTACATCCACTACAATTAGCATCTCAAGCTCATTATAATTTAGTAAGTATTCATCCATTTGCAGATGGTAATGGAAGAACCTCAAGATTATTAATGAATGCCATTTTAATGCAAAAAGATTATCCACCAATGATTATCCAAAAAGAAGATAGAAGCGAGTATATAGAAAGCTTAGAGATAAAAAGAACTCAAAATGATAGCACTTTATGGGATAATTTTGTTATAAAATGTATGAACAACTCAATGGATTATTTCTTAGATAGCACTAAAGATTTTAACCTTAAAAAGCAATCCAGCAAACCTAAAGATTTAGATAAATAATACTAAAAAACACAAAACTAAAAAAATATATCATAAAGTTGCAAAATAGATCATACACTACTATATAAGAATTGTATAAATAATAAATTCTTTGTTATTTATCATAATTATTAATTATAAAATATGGAGATAAATTTATGGCAAAAACAAAAATATTCTTTTCATTTCATTACGATAATGATGTGTGGAGAACTCAGATAGTAAGACATATTCCTCAATTTGATAGAGATATTGAAATGAAACCAACTGAGTGGGAAGAAATAAAAAAAAAACCAGGAGCTGTAGAAAAATGGATAGATGAACAAATATCCTCTGCAGATGGAGTTATATTTTTAATTGGTTCAGAAACAGCAAATCGTAAATATTGTAAACAAGAGTTTAAAGTAGCTATAGAAAAAAAGAAACCTACCTGTGAAATTTTTATTCATAAATTAGAAGATAAGGATGGGAAGTTTTCTACAAAAGGACAATTAATATCTTCATTGTATTCACAAGTACCTAATTCCCACATTGTTTATGATAAAACAGACGATTATGCTAGTATAAAAGATGCATTATCAGAATTTATAGATAAATTGTAGTTAAAATGAATAAAGAAATAATAGAAAAAGTAGAAAAAGCTATTAAGCTATCTTTAATAGAAGAATTAAATAATATTACAAAAGCTATTGAAAGAATGGCTAGTAATTCTATAAAAATTAAATCTTTTACTATTATTTTTATTGGTTTCTCTTTATCATCTAACCATATATTATTTGGTATAATTTCTATTATCTGTATATTTGTATTATCATGGTTAGATGCATATTATTTATCTTTAGAAAGAGGTTTTAGAAATTTGTATAATAAAGTAAGACTAGATAGAATTAATAATTTAAATATTGATTCTTTTTTTGAAATGAAACCTATAATTAAAGATAAAGCATTTAAATTAATTTTTACAAAAAGTATAGCACCTTATTATCTTATGTTACTTTTATTGCCAACATCCAAAATATTAGCACATGATAATATTTTGGATAAAATATTTAATTTTGTTAAATTATTATTACAAAATATATACTATAATTGTTGATTATAAAATATGGAGTGCAAAGTATGAATTTTAATATTTTTAATCTACAAAACAGATTCTCATTCAATCAGTTCGGTCAACAAAATGAAATAACAGATAGCATTAAGCAGAATTGTCCAAATATAGAAATGATATTAAGTAAATATAACAAGGATCAAACTCAAGCTAATTTACTAGAACTATTTCAATCATTAATACCTTGCATTCAATGTTTTGCTACTAAGGAGAGGACTAATGCAAAACCTTCTTGTGAAAATGGTATTATTACAGATAATTATACATATGAAAGTTCTATAGAAGAAATTTATATAGAAAATATCATATGTCAATTAATAAAATTACTAAATGAAAATTATATAGAATATAAACTATTATTAGAACATATTGTATTTAAACTTGCTTATGATATATTAAGCAAAAAAAAATAAAAAATTTTTTTAATATAAAAACTAATACTCATTATAGATAGCAGTTGATAGAATTTTTGAAGTATAAGGAATGAAAGGCATTAAAATAATAGCTGATTTTGAAAAAGATCTAAAATTTTGTATAAGAGAGAATATATTATCCTTAGGTAATAAGGGTAATAGTGTAAATTTAAAAGAATTTGGAATCAATGATAATATTTATTGGAATAGTAAGACTATAAAAGAAATTTTAAGTGATTATTATAATTTTATAGATAGAATTATTATTCCATTACCAAGAGAAGTAAAGATAACTGATAATATTCAAAAAAGCATTTATTTTAGTGATCGTCAAGAGAAAATCAACGAAATTCAAAAAAAATTTACATTAGGAGAAAATGTTAATGAATACTTATCAACTAAACATACTAAACATTATAAACATAGAGATACAATCTTCCATTCATTAGGCTTACATCATTTGCACATAAATGATACTCTGCCCAATGGTAAAATAGATAAAGATAAATCTAAACCAGTGTATTTGTTAATAATACAAATAGATGAAAAAAATGTATATTTTCTTGATATAATACTTCATAAAGATTTTGATGACTTTGATTATATAAAGTATGCAAAAACACTAAACAGAGAAGGGTTAGTAAATAATAAGTATTTACATTCAACGGATAATAATAAAGGTTTCAATATTTGTCAAAATTTTACTCCAGAAGAACTTAGAGATTTCAGGTATTACAATGTAAGCTATCCTATAGTTGATGGTGATACCTTATTAATTCAAAGACCACGACTTTCAGGTGATCTATTCTGTTCTGTATTTTATGTTAAAAACGTAATGTTAAATCTTGAATTTTTTAAAAATAAATACCTAAATATAATAGGTATACATAATTTATTATTACAAAAAAATCAATATCCAAAGGATGTGGAAGGATATGAGCTAAAGATAAAATGGGGAAATCTTGATTTATTAAGAGGTATTGAATTTTATCTGTATGCAGATGGATTACTTATTCATAGATTAATAATAACCAACTTATAAGCAACTTAAAAAACTTAATTTTTACTTATAGAAAAATACAACCTTATTGATAGATAATATTATGATAAAAAAATAGTATTATGAGAAATTCAAAAAGGGTTGTAAAATTAAAATGGTTAAAAAATATCATCAAAAGCAATTTAATTTTTTAGATTTATTAGAGTTAAACTTAGAAAAGGAGACACAAGATGACAATAACAACACAAAATCAAGAACAAAGTCAAGAACAGGGAGTATTTTTAAGGGGGAGATGGCTGAAAGCTTGGGAGCTAATAATTTACCGCCGTTGGGAGATGAACAATCCCATAGAGCTTCAGAAATTAGTGAACGATCAAATGGGTCTTTGGCATTTGATGACGGCTCTTTCAGAACAAGCAGAGCAAGAGATGGCGATATGGCAACCCAATATGGATTGGGTGGAGCTAGAGAGTTTGATAGAGGGGAACTTGATTCCAGTGTTTCAAAAACTAGATTTACCACTTCCAAATTAATTTATAACTTACAACAAAATACTACTCTTAATAATTTATCTAAATTAGAGAAAGCTAAGGGTAGTATTTTAGCTATACAAACTTTAAAAAATTTACAACTCAATCAAAATCCTAGCAAAGAACAGCAAGATGATATAGCTAAATATATTGGCTTTGGTGGAGTTCCACAACTTTTTGATGAAAATAATTCAGACTATAAAGAGCTAAGAGATACTCTAAAAAATATTACTACAGCTAAAGAATATACCTCCCTAAGAGATTCAACTTCAGATAGTTTTTATACTAATAAAATATTAGTAGATGCTACCTATAAAATTTTAAATAAAGCAGGTTTTTTAAGTAAACAAAATTTACATATATTAGAACCTTCGTGTGGTGGGGGTAATTATATTGGTTTTATGCCTCAAAATTTTAGGGATAATAATAAAATATATGGATACGAGCTAGATTATATTGCATCAAGTGTTGCAAAAGCTTTATATGAAAGTGATAATATAAAAATAAGAAATAAGCCATTTCAAAATCATAATCCAGCTAACAAAGTAGACATTGTAATAGGTAATTTTCCATTTGGTAATCAAAATATATATGATAGTTCTTCAATTGCAAGTGGTAATAATTTACATAATTATTTTTTATTAAAATCAATTGAAAGCTTACATAACAAAGGTTTAATGGTAGCTATTACAAGTAATAATTTTTTAAATTTTGGATCCAAAGAATTAAAGCAAGAAATTGACACAATAGCAGATTTTATAGGTGCAATCCGATTACCAAAAGAAGCTTTTAAAAGTGCAAATACTCAAGCTTTATGTGATATTGTTATTTTTCAAAAAAATGATAATAAAATTATTAATAAAGAAGAATATAAAAACGAAGATCATTGGGTAAATAAAGATTTTATTAATAATTTTAATGTAGAAAATAGCAATTATTTTGTAAAACAAATAGGTAATGCATCACTTGAAAAAAATCAATATGGTAAAGAATTTTTTAATTTTTCTGAAGATTTTAACAACTTAGAGAGTGTTTTAAACAATATTATTGATGAAAAAATTAATGATTTAAGCCAAAAATTTATTCCCCTATCTCAACATCAACAAATTGATATTAATAATAATAAATATATAAAAGAAGTTCCCCAAGATATTTTTGTTGAAGAAATTTATGTATATGATGGAAAAATCTATAAAAGAGTAGCAAATGATTTAAGTGGTAAAAGAGGAGAAATATTAGAGTTATCAGAGGTAAAGCAAAATAAATTAAAGCAATATTGTAAAATAAAGGAGTCTTTAAAAGATTTATTAAGAGCAGAAATTAATAACAATGAAGAAACAGATATTAATAAATTAAGAGAGAACCTAAATATTGATTATAAAAATTTTGTAAATTCTTTTGGCAATTTAAACAATAGCTTAAATAAAAATTTATTTTTACAAGAAGATACAAAAGCAAGATTGGTTTTAGGTTTAGAAAAAACAGATGGCAAAAAAATTGTTTTAGCACAAGTTTTTTCAAAAAGATTAGTAGAAAAAAAAGAGATAAAAATAGATAACCTAAAAGATGCAATATATTTATCGCTCTCTTCAATGGGAGAAATTGATTGTTCTTATATTGCCTCTATTAAACAATTACAATATAGCGGAGATAGCAATAAAGTTAAAGCAGATCTTTTAGATAAAAATCTAGCTTTTTTTAATCCAAAATTAGAAATTTTTCAAATATCAGAACAATATTTAAGTGGAAATATTTTAGAAAAATTGCAAGATATTGATAATTATCCAACCGATTATGATTTATCTAAAAATGTAAAAGCACTTAAAAATATTATGCCAAAAAGAGTATCTTTTGCAGATATAGGTATATCTTTAACTTCTCATTTTATACCTCTGGAATATAAAAAAGATTTTATTAATTCTTTGCTATCAAATGATACCTGTGTAGATACCTTAGAGTATGAACCCATTACAGCAAGTTATGATATAAAAATTAATAGCTATAGAGTTATTAATTTTTTAAATGATGTTGAATATGGAACCAGTGCAATTGGTGCTAATGAAATTATAGAAAAAATCTTTAATAATCAATCTATTGTAGTAAAAAATGACGTAAGAGATGGTGATAAAATAATTAAAGTAGTTAATAATTTAGAAACAGAATTAGCATTAGATAAGGCTAATATTATAGGCCAAAAATTTTATGATTATTTAGCTAATTGCCCTATAAAATCAAAAAATATAGAAGATATATATAACAATACTTTTAATGTATTTGTTGCTCCCCTTTATAAAAATGGAAATCAATTAAGCTTAATTAATTCCTCAAAAGAAATATCTCTTCGCCCACATCAAAAAGAGGCAGTATTAAGAGGGATACTAGAAGATAAATATTTACTAGATCACGTAGTAGGATCAGGTAAAACATATACAATGATAGCAACAATTATGGAGAGAAAAAGGTTAGGTAAATCAAATAAACCAATTTTAGTTGTTCCAAACCATCTTTTAGGTCAATGGAGAAAATCTTTTAATGAGCTATATCCAAATTCTAATGTATTAGTAGCAGATGAAAAAAATTTTTCTAAAGATAAAAGAGAAAGCTTTATTACAAATATAGCACTTAATAATTGGGATTGTATTGTAATATCACATTCTGCTTTTGAAAAAATTCCAATGTCTCAAAAGTTTTTAACTAAAGCATTACAAAAAGAAATAGAGCTATTAGATGAAATAATGTTAGAAAATACTAATTATTTTGCAACAAAAAGGCTTAAAAAGGTTAAAGAGGCTTATCAATCTAAATTACAATCTTTTGTAAATGTTAAAGTTAAAGATAAACTATTAAGTTTTGATCAAACAGGTATTGATGAAATTTATGTAGATGAAGCACACGAGTTTAAAAATTTACAATTTCACACAAAACAAAGCGATATTGCAGGTATTAATCCTGTAGGTTCACAAAAAGCTTATGATTTATTTACTAAGGTGCAATTTATTCAAAAAGTGTATAAAGAAAAAACAGGTAAAGCTAATGGAGGGGTATTTTTTGCTACAGGAACTCCAATCTCAAATTCTCTTGCCGAACTCTACACTCTATCAAAATATTTAGATAGTGAAAAACTCAATAAGCTAGGGTGTCTACATTTTGATGCTTGGGCTAATAGTTTTTCTAAAATAGTAGACCAATGGCAAGTATCTTCTTCTGGAGTTGGCTTTGAGAGAAAAAGAATATTTGCAGAGTTTAAAAACATACCAGAATTATCAAATGCTTATTTAGGATTTGCAGATTTTATAGGTATGGGGGATATAAAAGATTATATTAAAGTTCCTAAATTGCTTAATAACAAAGCAAACTCTGTAATAGTAGAAGCAACTGATGAACAAAAAAAATATATGGAAAATATTGTTGAGAGAATGCATAAAATAAAGAGTCAAAATATAGATCCAAAAATAGATAATCCTTTAAAAGTTTGCTCCGATGGTAAAAAATCATCAATTGATATGCGACTTATTGATTCAACTTATTCTGAGTGTAATAAAGTTTTACATTTAGTAGAACAAACTAAAAGATTATATGATAAATGGGAAGAAGACAAAGGAACTCAATTAATTTTTTGCGATATGTCTGTGCCTAAAAAATTTAAAGAAAATAATACTAATGATATAGTAGATAGCATTATAGAAAATAATTTTTCAATATACTTTGATATTAAAGAAAAATTAATAAAAAATGGAATAAATCCAGAAGAAATAGCTTTTATTCATAGTGCTGATAGTGATGAAAAAAAAGCACAACTTTTTGATAATGTAAATCAAGGGAAAATTAGGGTTCTTTTAGGATCATCACAAAAAATGGGAGCAGGTATGAATGTGCAAGAGAGATTAGTTGCACTTCACCACTTAGATGCTCCGTGGCGTCCTACAGATTTAGAACAAAGAGAGGGTCGCATAATAAGGCAAGGCAATAAATTATTAGAAAAATATGGTGATAATTTTAATATTACAATTAATAGGTATGCTACAAAAAATATGTATGATTCAAGATTGTGGCAAATATTAGAAAATAAAGCTAAATTTATAGAGCAATTTAGAAAAGGCAACATTAAAACCAGAGCAGGAGAAGATGTAGGTGAAGTAGGCTTAGGAGCAACAAGTGCAGAAGAGATGAAAGCAATAGCAAGTGGAAATCCATATTTAATGTTGCTAATAAAATTAAAGGCCGAGTATAAAAAGGCAGATAATATCTATAATAGAGCTTTAGAAAATAGAAAATTAATGCAAAAAAATATAGATGCTTTTGAGAAAAAAGAACATAAAGAATATAACTCTGTTATTGAAAAAATAAATCAATATCAAAATATTTTAAGCAAGAAGCAATATGATATAGAGGTAATTAAAGCAGTTGATTTAACAATTATAAAAGAAAAAAATACTAACATTAACATATATAGAGGAGAAAAAGTATTATCAGATTTACAAATTAAAAATTTATCTAATAAATTTGAGGATATTTTAACAAAAAATATAGATAATAAAATTGATGCAAAAAATAAAATAGAGCTTGATATTGCAGAGGGTAAAAAAGCTTTAGAAAAACCTTTATCTTCAGAAAAATTATTAATTTTAAAAGGTGATGTAGATAAATGCCAAAATGCATTAGAAGAATTTGATAATTGTGATAAAAAACATTGTTTTTTACCAAAATCAAGTGGATTTGATAAAGAGGTTGAGCAAATAAAAACTTTTTTTAATATCAAAACTAATTCTAAAGAAAATGATAGATAGATAACTTAAAAAACTTAATTTTTACTTAGTGTTATATCTTATAAATTATTACAAGATTAGGTATAAGGCTTAAAACATTAAGCTTTATACATATTTTTTTAATTAATATAAGGAGATACAAAATGGGTAATCAAATTAAAAATCAAGAACAACCATTTGATACAAATAAAATATCTGTAATTGGAAACATAGTTCCAGCTTCTATACAGATTAATGAAGAAAAAGGATACGCCAAGTATTTAGTAATAATTAGTGATCAAAAAAAAGAAGGAGAGGCAGAAAAAAAGCCTCAATTTTATAATTTTATTCAAAAATTAGACGATAAAAATTCACTACTAAATGGTTTAAAAGAAATTCACGAAAATAAGATAGGTAAGCAAGTGAGTATAACAGGAGCGATTTCTTATTCTAAAGTAGAAAAAGAGGGGAGCACTAAATATTATAATAATTTTAATGCTTTTAATTTAACACCAACGAGCGAATTTATCCCACCTAAAGCAACAATTGAACTCACAGGTGTATTGCACTCTCCTTTAAAAATACAAGAAAAAGATAATATGAATGCAGATACAGGCGAGGTAAGCTCATCTAAATATGGCACTTTTTGTATTAAAACTCTAGAGGGAAAAGAGGGAAATATTACAAAATATCATAATATTTATTTATCTAATTACTCTATACAAAATTCTCAAGAATTTTTAAAGAGTATTAAGTCAGGGGAACAAATATCCATAAAAGCAAGGTTAAGTGGTAATGGTGATATCAAACTATCAAAAGATAGCCAAGTATTTAAAGGTAAAAATTTTGAAGAAAGTTTAATAGAAAAACCAAAAGCTAAAGTTAATAATTTAGATAGATAACATATAACAAAAAGCCTTGAAGAGTTTTTCTTCAGGGCTTTTTTAACTTAAAGAATATTTAATTTGAATAAATAAGGATAAATAATATGTCAGAAGAAGTAAAATTTACATTAGAAAATACAAAAAAAGTCTTAACATTTTTACAACAAAATACAGATAAAAATTCAAATATTAATTTACATAAAGAATTATCACACAATATAGATGATATTTTAGAAAGAAAGAAAAATCTTGTAGATATACAAACAACAAGTATTTTAGCTAATAATAAGTTAAGTTTAAAAGAAAAAAATAAAGAAATTGAACTTTTATCATCTAAATCACTAGATGAACTTGAAGATAAATTTCAAAAAGCTAAAGAAATACAAAAATTAGAAAATAAAATTATTTCTAATTTTGTTAATAATATAATTAAAAATCATACTTTTAAAAACGATGAGATAATAGAAAAATTTGATGATTTTTATAATGCTAAAATGCCCAATCTTATACAAAAAGAAGTAGAAGAGAGCAATATGTTAAAAAATTATCAAGCTAATTTATCTAAATTTGTAATTGAAAACAAAAAGCAAGATAGCCCTTTTATGAAGCTTTTAAATTATTATGCAAACTTGCCATCTAAAATTTTAGAGCAAGGATTTAAAGATGCTTTAAAAGAAGATATTGCTTTAAATATTAAAAATGAAAAAAGCAATATAGCAGAATTAATAGAATTGAAGTTTCAACAACATAATCAAAAAAAAGATAAAAACAAAGACAGATAAGGAGATAAAAAAATGAGATTATTTATAGCAGAAAAACCAGAATTAGCCAGAGCAATTGCAGATGCCATATCTACAACAAGCCAAGAAAGGAACAATGGATACATAAAAATTGAAAATGATTATATTTCTTGGTGTTTTGGTCACCTCTTAACCTTACAAGATCCCCACGAGTATGATATAAAATATAAAAAGTGGATTTTAGAAGATTTACCCTTTAACATTAATCAATTAAAGCTAAAACCCATTGAAGGAAAAGAAAATCAAATAAAAATTATAGAAAAATTATTAAATAAGGCAGATGTAGTAATTAATGCAGGAGACCCAGATGAAGAAGGTCAATTGCTAGTAGATGAATTGCTAGAATATTTAGGTAATTCAAAATCAGTGAAAAGAATTTTAATTAATGATAATACTAGAGGGGCTGTTGTAAAAGCATTAAATAAATTAGAAGATAACACAAAATTTGTTGGATTAAAAAATTCAGCATACGCAAGGCAAATTGCCGATTGGAAATATGGCCTAAATTTAACTCGTGCTTATACAATATCAGCCAATGCAGGTAAAATATTATCTGTAGGTAGGGTTCAAACACCTATTTTAAACTTAGTATATGAAAGAGAACTTGAGGTAAAAAATCATATAAAAGAAGAAACATTTAATTTAAAAACAGATAATAATTTTTCTTTTATATTCCCAAAAGATAAACTAGAAGATGGATTATGTAAAAATAAAACCTACATACAAGAAATTCAACAAGATTGCCAAACTAATAATAATTTTATTATCTCTAAAATTGAGGTGATAGAAGAAAAAATAGCACCACCTTTGCCATTTAATTTACTCAAACTTCAGCAAGAAGCCTACATAAAATATAAATACAAGCCAGATAAAACTCAAGATATTACACAAATTCTAAGAGAAAAACACAAAGCAATCACATATAATAGAAGCGATTGCCAATATTTATCAACAGAGCATTATGAGAACCGAGAAGATTTAATTAAAGTAATTAAAGAAAATCTAGCAGATTTTAGAGATTATAAATTAGATAGCTCAATAAAAAGCAAAGCCTTTAATAATGAAAATATCACAGCACATCACGGAATTATCCCCACCCTTAATAATATAAATGTAGAAGAGTTAAAAGAAGAAGAACTAAATATTTATAAATTAATAGCACAAAGGTATTTATTACAATTTATGCCACCACAAATTATAGAAAAAACAAACTACATTGCAACTAATAATACTCATAGTTTTAAATATTCTTTTAACATTGTTAAGTCTATAGGTTTTAAAGAAGTCTACAAAGATGTAGACAATGATGAGACAAAAGTAGACAACAATGAGACTAATGAAACTAAAAGTCTACATTACAAAGAAAACGATAAACTAGATATAAAAGACTTTAAAATAATTACAAATTTCACAAAACCAAAAATATTATACACTCAAGCAACTTTATTAAATGATTTAACATCTGTAGCAAAATATGTAAAAGATAGCAAAATAAAACAAGCCTTAATTAATAAAGATAAAGATAAGAGGGGAGAAAACGGATCACTCGGCACCCCTGCAACTCGTGCATCAATTATAAAAAACTTATTTGATAGAGGATTTTTAATAGAAAGTAGTGGAAAAATTATAACAACGCAACTAGCTAAAGAATTTTTATCTGCTTTACCAGAGATTGCAAAAGCTCCAGATATAACGGCGAGTTGGAGTGAAATGCAAACAGAAATTAAAGCAAATAAATTGTCTCTGAGTGATTTTGAAAAACACATAAATGACTTTATAGCAAAACAAATAGCTGATATTAAAAACTCTTCATTATCTATATCTACTAATACCAATAACCCAAAAAAAGAACTTAATAAAAAACATAAATGTCCTAATTGCACTACAGGTTATTTACAAGCTAAGGTAGGTCAATATGGTAAGTTTTGGTCTTGCCATAATTACAAGCAATGTAAAACATCTTACAAAGATTTTAAAGGAAGCCCAAAATTTGTCAAAGGAGCTAAATAATAATATAATAAGCTAATAATGTTGGAGATAAAAAATGTCAAAAGAATTATTTAATAATTTAGAGAATATTTGGAAAAGAGATGAAGATGGTATTGAGTATGTTAATGCTCGTGATTTAGCTAAGGTTTTAGGATATATAGGTAAAAACTATTGGGATAATTTTAAAGCAGTGGTAGAGAAAGCTAAAATATCTTGCAACAATAATAAAATCAATGTGTTGGATCATTTCCTTGACGTCAGGGAAATGATAGAAACAGGCAAAACAGCACAAAGAGAAGTAAATGATGTAAAACTAACTCGTTATGCTTGTTATTTAACAGCACAAAATTCAGATCCTCGCAAAAAAGAAGTAGCTTATGCACAAAATTATTTTGCTACACAAACTCGTAAATTTGAACTTGTGGAACAAAGGATGGCAGAGTTTGAAAGAGTGTTAGAGAGAAGGGAGCTTAGGGAAGAAGAGAGAATATTTTCTAAAGAAATATATGAAAGAGGAGTAGATGAAAGCGGATTTGCAAGAATAAGAAGCAAGGGAGACGAGGTATTATTTGGAGGCAACACAACAGCCAATATGAAAGAAAAATTAGGAATTCCACAAAATCACATTAATAGACCTTTAGCAGATTTTTTAGACCCCATTGCAATTACAGCAAAAAAACTTGCAACACAAATATCTAATTATAATGTAAAACAAAAAGATCTACAAGGTGAAGAAATAATAACAAAAGAACATCAGCAAAGCAATTTAACAATTAGAAATGCATT
>CAMCZU010000006.1 GCA_945888065.1 Rickettsia typhi | reverse complement strand
TATAGAAAAAGAACTAATAAAAAAATCCCTTTGTACTTTTGCTGAAATAATATTTGCTAACACTTTTGAATTTATTAACATTTTAGTCTCTCTATAATTTGTTTTACAATTTTTTTATCATTAAACTCTATGTATTCATCTTTAATTTGCTGACCTTCTTCGTGTCCTTTTCCTGCTATTAATAGAATTTCATTTGCTTGTAGGTTTTTAAGTGCTAACTCAATTGCATCTCTTCTATCACCAATTTCCATATATATTTGATTTTTATTTGTGCTTAAAATTCCATCAATAATTTGCTTTCTAATCTCTTTAGGATCTTCATAGCGTGGGTTATCATCACTTACATAAATTTCATCACAATATTCAGAAGCAATGGCACCCATTATAGAACGCTTAGTTGTATCCCTATTACCACCACAGCCAAATAATACTTTTAATTTAAATGGGTTATCTTTTTTTAATACTTTTAATACTTCCTGCAAGGCATTTGGAGTATGAGCAAAATCAATAAAAATTTTAGCACCGCTTGGATGTTTAACTAAATTTAACCGACCTTCAATTTCAACTAAATCTTTAACACAATTTAATAAATTTTCTAAATTAATACCACTATAATAAAGTAATCCTATAGCACATAATACATTATAAACTTGAAATTCACCCAAAAGATTTAGTTTAAAATTATATAAGTGATTATTTATTTTAATGCTAACACATTGAAAATCTGTATTTACTTCAATATTGCTTAGCTTTATATCTTCTCCTGTATAGCCATAGCTTTTTGTAATTAAATTATTTTGCTTACATAGTAAAAATAATTTTTCTCCCCATTCATCATCTACATTAATCAAAGATAGTGATTTATTATTATTTAAAAATAAATATGCTTTAGAATTAAAATAATTTACCATATTTTTATGATAATCTAGATGATCTTGTGAAAGATTAGAAAAACCAATGCAATCAAAATTAATATTACTAACTCTGTGTTGTGAAATTCCGTGAGAAGAGCTTTCCATTAAAATATATTCTATATTATGGCAATAAGCATAGTGTAAATGTTCCCACAATGTTTCTGCAGATGGAGTTGTTAAGTTTCCATTTAATTGATTATGTGTATTTATGCTATCTTCCTTAAAATTATTAATAAAAACTCCTAATGTTCCAATTACCATATTAGATATTTTCAAACTAGACAACAACTGGCTCATAAACAAACATACCGAACTTTTACCATTAGTTCCACTAAGGGTAATTATATGCTTAGGTATTTTGTCTCCATAGAAATTGCTTAATAATTTAGATAAAACATATTGTAAATTATTAGATTTCAATATTGCAATATCTTTATAGTTTTCATAATAAGATGTTGGGCAGTCATATGGAATAAAACAAATTTTTGCTCCATTTGTAATTGCTTCATCTAAATAATTTATACCTCTAACCTTATGACCATCTAGGGCGACAAAAATAGAGTTTAAAACAATTTTTTTAGAATTTGATTGAATATTGTAAATTAATAATTCTAAATCAATATCCCCTAATACAACTTCAAAATCAATATTATGGATAACTTCTTTTAATTTTCTCAACATTTTTCTATACTTAATTATTAACAATATCTGGCATATTTTCTACATATTCTTGTAAAACATTTTGATTTTTTTTATCTAATAAATAAATTCCATCATCTTTTTTAACAATACCATATAAATCACCTATTTTATCAATCACTTTTTGTGCAACAGGGGCAGATAAAGCACCTCCTGTTATATTATAAGAATTATAAGCAACTCTTTGAGGTTCATCAATAGAAATCATAATTACATACTGGGGATCATACACAGGGAAAAACCCAACAAAAGATGCTATAACTTTATTATAATCATAACGACCATTAACTAATTTTTCTGCAGATCCTGTTTTGCCAGCAACAGAATACCCACTAATATCAGCCCTTCTTGCTGATCCACCTGAAACGGTTAATCTTAAAATTGCTCTCAATTGGCGTGATGTTTCTTTATCTATAATTTCAATTTTATCATCTTTTTGAGAATCTTTTAAAAGAGTTAAGGGCTGATAATATCCTCCATTAATCATTGCTACAAATGAATTTAAAAAATTAGCCTGAGATAAAGCATAACCGTATCCATAAGACATTACCATTGAAGATAGCTCATCCCATTTGCTTGGCAACAATGGTTTTTCATTTTCTTTAATTTCTATAGAAGATTTTTGGAAAAATCTAAATTTGTTAAAATATTCTTGTTGCAAATCATAACCCAAACGTTGTGCCAAAAGCGAAGTTCCAACATTAGATGAATACATTAAAATTTCTGGTAAAATTAAACTTCTATCCATATAAGAATAATCAACAATAACAAAACGATTTTTTACAATAGGCTTAGACACATCTATTGATTCATAAATATTAGTTATTTTAGAATCTAAAAACATAGCAGCAGAAAATATTTTAGCAACAGAGCCTGGTTCAAATACTCCTTGACTTGTATAATTAAACATATCTTGCATATTAATAGAATAACGATAATTAGGATTAAAATCAGGCAAAGATACTGAAGCTAAAACTTCAAAATTTTTAGGATTAACAATCATCCCATATACAGCCTTAGCCTTGTTATTATTTTTTG
The DNA here is from genome assembly GCA_945888065.1 of Rickettsia typhi. Lineage (GTDB taxonomy): Bacteria > Pseudomonadota > Alphaproteobacteria > WRAU01 > Hepatincolaceae > CAMCZU01. The sequence goes on along the minus strand of CAMCZU010000006.1, from coordinate 45,037 downwards.
CCTCAAGTAATTCATCATATAAAATTTGTTGCAAAGATGTATCTAAAGATAATACAATATTTTTTTTTAATAAAGTATTATTAAAATAATTTTCAATTCCAGAAATTCCATTCCCGTCTATATCTGTAATTCCAACAATATGAGAAAATAATTTACCATAAGGGTAAAATCTTTTTTGTTCTATTTGAAAATTAAGCCCAATAATTCCATAATATTTTAATTCCAACTCTTGCTTTTTAGATATATTTCTTTTTACCCATACAAATGCTTTATCTGAATTTACTAATTCATAAGCTATTTTTTTATTAATTTTTAACACTTTTAACAAAGCATCTATCGTTTTTTGCTTGTTTTCATTTGCAATGCTTCTAGGATTTATGTATACAGAGGTTATAGGAATATTTAAAGCTAATACATTCCCATTCCTATCTAAAATATCTTGTCTATAGTTTAAACTATTTTTTATCAAATAATTTTCCTCAATAAAAAAACCTCTTATAACTAAATAAAACAATTTAGCTATGATAAGAGTGAAAAATAAAATAACTATTACAGCTACAATCTTTAAACGTTTTTTCAAAATTTCAAGACTATATTTATTATTAATTATCATCTAACCCTTAGTCTGTTTATCTTAATGGTATTGCATCAATTTCTAGCGGATTAGATGGTTTAAATTCTCCCATTTGTGGAAAATATTTACGAGATAAATACCTTAAATATGCTTTATTATTTAAATAATTCCACTCAGCTTTTAAATTTTGATACTCTCCACGATTACTATAAATTTCTTTATTTAGTTTAGCAATTTTAATTTCTAAAAATTTTTGATTCATAGATAACACAACATTCAATATAATCAATATTGACATAAAAAACATTAGCACAAATAAAATTTTCTTAATTAATAACATTATTAACTTATATTTTTATTGCAATTCTAAGCTTAGCACTAGAAGATGGTGGATTTACTTTAATTTCTTTACTGCTAGGCAATATAGGTTTTTTAGTAATAATTTTTAGCAAACATTTGCTTTGCAAGTTATTTTGAAAATCTTCAGAAGTATCTTGTAATTTTACATACTTACCATTGGAAGCAAAAAAATCTTTTACAATATAATCTTCAAGAGAGTGAAAGCTTACAATTAAAATTTTAGCCCCTTCGTGTAAAAATAATAATAATTTATTTAAAGTATCCTTTAGCTGATTTAATTCATCATTAACATATATTCTTAAAGCCTGAAATGTTTTTGTAGCTGGGTTGATTTTATTTTTTTGATAGCCAACAACTTTGCTTATAATCTGTGCTAATTCTTTTGTAGTTTTAATAGTGGCAATTTTTCTTGCATTAACAATAGCTTTAGCAATTAATTTAGCTTTATGTTCTTGTCCATAATAAAAAATTATATCTGCTAATAATTTTTCATCTGCTTCATTAACAATAACAGATGCAGATAAATCGTTTAACCCCATTTCCATAGATAAATTACCATCACGCATAAAGGAAAAACCTCTGTTAGCATCATTAATTTGCAAACTAGAAAATCCTAAATCCATAATAACACCATCAATTTTTTTGATATTATGCTTTAACAATATTTTATCAAAATTTATAAACTTTTCTAAAGAAAAAATCAATCTATTGTGATAAATATTTTGTAATTTTTCCACATAAGGCAACACTACACAATCTCTATCTATAGCAATAATTTTAATATTAGGATAAAATTTTAAAATATACTCACTATACCCACCCGCTCCAAATGTGCAATCCAGATAAATTTTTTCTTCATTATTAGCATCAATACCAATATTGTCTATAATTTCTTGAATTAATACTGGGAAATGAGGGCGTTGATTTTTAATATCTTCTAAGTTAAGCATCTAATATTTTTTTGAATTTATTAATGTTATTAAGATAATTTAATAATATAAAGCTAGATAATCTATAAGCCGAGTTCTGTATTTTAAATTCCTTTCAAAATTTAAATGTTAATTATTCATCTTGGTTAATTATTACTAATTAACTCATGCGACCTACCTTGATAAACTTCCAAAAACTAAAGTTTTGAGCTTAAACTCAACTAAATATCCACTTGGTCTTGCTCCAAAGAAGGTTTACACTGCCTTTTTTGTTGCCAAAAAAGCGGTAAGCTCTTACCTCACCTTTTCACCCTTACCAATAAATTGGCGGTATAGTTTTCTGTTGCACTTTCTCTTAGGTCACCCTAGCTGGTCGTTAACCAGTCTTTTGTTTCTGCGGAGCCCGGACTTTCCTCTTTGCTAAATAATTAACAAAGCAATTAACCAATTATCTAGCATAAATTATCTTAAAGTGATTCGTTCATAAATACAATTATTTTATTTATTTTAAAATTTTTAAATTAAATTTATTTAACACAACATAAGACAACAACCCAAAAAATACTCCTGGTGCTACTTCATATAATATATTTGCCCAACCTAATGCATACCAAATATACATAACACATAAACTTATTATCATAATAATAAAACTAAATTTTTCACTAATTTGTTTATTTAAAGCTTGCAAAATAATTAAAGGAGCAAAAGCACAAGATAAAACTGACCAAGCAGAAAATACAATATCAAAAATACTATTACTATTATATAAAGACATTCCTAAAGCTGTTAATACTACAAATAAAGTTCCTAGTTTATTATATAAATAAATATTACCTTTTTTTCCAAAGCCTAAATCATTAATAATGGTTGAAGAGCAACTTAGCACCTGAGAATCTATAGTAGAAACAGATGCTGAAAATAAACCTGCTAATACAATCCCTACCAAAACAGAGGGAAGTAAGCTATTTGCCAAATCAAACAAAAGAAATTCCTTTGCACCATCCAAAACATTTGGCATTAATATTTTTGTGCAAAAAGCTACACAAAATACTAGTATAGCAAATAAGGTATATCCCCCATAGTAAGCTAATCTTAGTTTATTAATATCTTTAGAATTTCGCATAGACATATATCTAATTACTAAATGTGGTTGACCAACAATTCCTGCACCACCCACTATATACCCTAAAATTACAAACAATCCTCCCCAAAAAGCTCCAAATTTTATATCTTTAGGAAAAAAGCTCATATAATCAATTGAAACTTTGTTTATTTTGCTCCAAAAAACACTAAAACCACCAATATAATCTATAGCTACCACACACAAAATCAACATAGATATAAACATAAGAATAGATTGAACTAAGTCTGTCCAAATAGAAGCTCTAATTCCACCAGAAAAGCAATACACTAAAACAATAAAAGAAGTTAAAATAGCACCACTTTTAATATCCCAATTAACAAGAGAATGAAAAGCATAAGATGTTGCTTTAAATTGAGCCGAAGAATGAACTCCCAAAAAAATTATAATAATAATTCCCCCAATAATTCTTAAATATCTATAATTTGTATTATTATTTTTAGTTAAGATATCTAAATATGTTAAGGCATTGTTTTGAGAACTTAATTTATAAATTTTATTCATAAACATATAACTTGCTAATAAATCTCCTAAAATCCAAGGGAATGTTATCCAGATTGCCGATAGCCCTACAGTATAAGCATAACCAATAATAGCAGTAAACATAAAACCACTATTATTAGTAGCAAAAGTAGATAACCCCAACAACCAAGGAGATGTATCATTACTTGCCATAACATAATCTTTTACATTATTAGTTTTTTTTAAACTAGACAACAAGCCTACTATTGTAAATAAAAGCACAAAACATACAAAGCTATATAAAACCATATTTATGATATTCCTAAAAATAATTTGATTAGATGAAATTGTGGTGCCTAAGGGCGGAATCGAACCACCGACACAAAGATTTTCAGTCTTCTGCTCTACCGACTGAGCTACTTAGGCTTAACTTGATATTATTAACATAATAAATAAAAAACAATACTTTGTCTACTAAAATTTTTATATTTAAAAAAAATTATATAATTTAACATTATTATTACATATAAAATCTATAGAATATTTTTCATTAAACAAAACAAATTCACTTTGTGATTTTATTTTTAAATTTTCTAAAAAACACTCTGAAATCTCTATTTTTGCTTTATTATGATGTGTGGATAAATAATGTTCTAAAGATGTATAAAAAATCATTAAATCTATAGCTAATAAAAAATCTGTGTCTTGATTAAAACTTATTTGCATTTTTTGCCTAGATATCTCTAGCAATCCTAAATTAGAAAAACCCAATACAAAAGATTTAATACCATCTGCACTTAAATATCTTTTTGCACAATTAACAATATTATCTTTATACTGCTTGTTATTTACCTTTAACAAGTCTATTAATATTTGTCCAGATAAATTTTTTAAAATAATAACATCTATAATATTTTTTAAAATATCTGTATTTGCTTTGTATAAACTTTCTTCTTTTGAGGTAAAAAAATTATCATTTTTAAAATTAACATCTATATAATTAAAAGCTTCGTTCTCTGTTATAGATAAACTTAAAGAATCATTAATATAAATATTTTTAGAAAACAAAATTTCTAACTCATTTTTAATATTAAAAAAATCTAAAATACTTTCTTTTTGAAAATAGTGATTTATTTTTATACCCAAATTATTACAATATTCTTTATTTATATTGCCAAAAGATTTTATATAGACACTACTTGGTATTCTTTTAGAGTTATCAAACAATGCTCTTTGAAAAAAATCTTCACTATAAATAAAGCCACTTTTATTAGATTCAAAAATATCTTTCCATATATCTTGCAAATCATTTATTTGTGAAATCAAAACTTCTTTGTTATTAAACTTATAAGAACTCCTAATAAATCCTCCACCATTTTTAAGATTTATTTTATTAGATAAATCTTTTTTTTCATTATCAGAAATATTTTTAGAAAAAATTAAATTTGACCCGAAAGGTTTATAAATAAAAAACGAAGACATTAAAAAAATATCATCAGATACAACACAATTCTTAAATGAGTTAAAACTATCAGCAATTGGTTCTTTAATGACCTGAACCAACAAGCTTTCACCTTTTATATAATGCAAATTTTTTTTATGAAATTTTAAAATTCCTAAATTATTTTCACCTAAATCTACAAAAAAACAGCCCATTGAATTAGATTTATCTACAATTTTAGCTTTATATATATCATAAAGCTTAATTTTTAATAATTTATTATTAAAAATTACTTTAATTAAAGAATTATCTTCAAAATTAAGAGCAATATCAGCAAAAGATGAGCTAAAATATACTAAAACATTAGACATCTGTAAAATTATATCCTAATCCAAGCAAACTATTGTAAACATATGGCAAAGGAAGACCTATAACATTTGAAATACACCCATTAATTTGTTTAACAAAAACTTCAAATCTTCCAGAAATAGAATACCCACCAGCTTTATTTTTCCATTCACCTGTTGATATATACCATTTTTTTTCAATATCAGATAAGTTTTTTACCACTACATCAGAAGAAATAGCTTTTAAAATATAAGAACCATCAGGTTTATAGATACAATAACTCGTTATAACTTGATGCTTTCTACCACTTAATAAATTTAAAAATTTTAAAGCTTCATCTTCATTGTTTGGCTTACCTAAAATTTTAGCACCTCTAATTACACTAGTATCAGCTCCCAAAACATAACAAGATGAATGTTTAGCATAAACTATTTGTGCTTTTTGTTGTGCTAACCTTTTTACATAAGCATAAGGTTTTTCTTTTTTTAAAACATCTTCATTAATTTCTGGGTGTATAACAGATGAAGGTATAACATTAATTTTTTTTAATAAGTCTAGTCTCTGAGGAGACGAAGAAGCTAAAATAAATTTTTTATTATTCATTATAGAAGTTATACTTTATATCTAAATGTTATTCTACCATTTGTAACAACATCTTTTTTTTTAAGATTTTCTAAATCAGATATGCTAATTTCTACATTCACACTATCATATTGTAAAATTTTAATTCTATTTTTTCTCATTTTACCAGATGTATGAGCTAATACTATAGAGTTATTTGGAAGTTTTACCCTATATTTTGTATTAGGTAAAATCTCAATAACTTGCCCTTTGACAGATATTACATCTCCATTTTGCTGGAATTCTAAAGCTACTGCATCATTTTCAGCCATTTAAATATTTACTCCTCTATTAATATTAGCACCAAGCGATTTTAATTTATCAACAACATTTACATATCCTCTATCTAAATGTTGCAAACCTAGAACTGTTGTTTCTCCCTTAGCACAAAGACCTGCAATAATCAATGCAAAACTAGCTCTAAGATCGGTAGAATTTACTTTTGCTCCCTCTAAATTTTGCACCCCGTATATTATGGCACTATTGTTATCTCTCATTACAATATTAGCACCCATTTTAATTAATTCTGGAACATGAGTGAATCTATTTTCAAAAATATTTTCTTTAATAAAAGACTTGTCAGATGCAAAACATAAGGTTGCCATCCAAGGAGCTTGTAAATCTGTTGGGAACTCTGGATATGGATTTGTTGATATATCAACTGCATTAATCATACCACTACTTATAATTTGAAGAGAGTTATTAGGTAAGTCAATTATTTGACCACCTGCTTGTTCGAAGAATTTTTTAAAATCACCTAATATACTACTTGAAGTGTTTTGTAAAATTACATTACCACCTGTTGCAAGAGTTGCAAGGGCATAACTTCCTGTTTCAATTCTGTCTGGCATAACACTATATTCTACACCACATAAATTATCTACACCCTCAACCTCAATAACATTACTACCCGCACCTGTAATTTTAGCCCCCATTTTATTTAATAAATTTGCTAAATCTACTATTTCAGGTTCACATGCAGCATTGATAATTTTAGTCTTACCCTGTGCTAAAGTAGATGCCATTAAAATATTTTCAGTAGCCCCTACAGATATGTGTTTAAAATAAATCTCAGCTCCTTTTAATTTTCCATTCGTGGTAGCAACAATATTTCCGTGTTGAATTTCAATATTAGCACCCATTGTTTTTAATGCTTCTATATGCATATCAACTGGCCTACTTCCAATAGAACATCCTCCAGGCATAGGAACCTCAGCCTTAGAGTATTTTGCTAAAAGTGGACCCAAAATTAAAACAGATGCTCTCATTTTGCTAACTAATTCATAAGAAGCACTAAAATTATTTAACTCAGAATTATCAATCTTTAATGTATTGTTTTGAAAATCACACTTAATATTAAGCTCTCTTAAAATATCAACCATATTGTAGATGTCAGACAAATTTGGCATATTATTTAAAATCATTTTGCTATTAGCTAAAATAGATGTAGCAATTAAAGGTAATGCAGAGTTTTTAGCTCCCTCAATATTAATTGTCCCGTTTAACTTAGTTCCACCTAAAATTTTAATCACATCTTTATTATTTGTATAATTAAACATTATATATAAACTTTTTTAATCCTTTTTTATTTGTAAAAATTCACTATTAAACTTATTAGTAGCATTTTTTCTTTGAATTTGTTGAGTTTTTCTTTTTTTTAAATTTTCTCTTAAAGCCAATATTTTTGCTAAATTTTTATCATTATTAACTTTATTATTCATTTTTTACTACCATTTACAATTTATCATAAAATCTTTAAATAGCAAGATTATTGTAATTCATCTATTTTAATTGACAAATATATTTTTTACAATTATTACTAATTTATATTATATTTATTATATAAATTTTTAAATATTTCTCCAAAGCAAATATGCCATCGTAGCTCAGGGGTAGAGCACACCCTTGGTAAGGGTGGGGTCGTATGTTCAATTCATATCGGTGGCACCATTTTTTACTATTGAACAAATAAATTATAGTTTTAATTGTCTTATACCTTCAGACAAAATTATTGCACACGACATTGCTACATTAATTGATCTTTTATTTGGTTGCATTTTAATGCAAACTTTATGTTGTATTAAATTTTGTAACTCTGAGGTAACACCTGCACTTTCTTTTCCAAACATAATTATGTCATTATCTTTAAATTGAAAATCACAATAATTTGTATTAGATTTTGTTGTAGCTAAAATCAATCTTAATTTTTGAGAATCTACAAAATCTAAAAAAGCATAAATATCTTTATACAAAAAATATTTAGCTGTATTTAAATAATCTAAACCCGCTCTTTTCATTTGCTTTCCACCAAAAATAAACCCACAAGGCTCAACAATATGAACATTAATGCCTATACAATCTGCAAATCTTAAAATAGTTCCACAATTTTGTGGAATTTCTGGCTCAAATAAAGCAATTGATATCATTTTTTTCCATTGTTATAGTAATATAAATTATTTATTGTATACTTTTTTAAAATACTATAATAGATAATTAATATTAATCATAAAATAAAATGATAAATTTTTGCATTATTATTTATGGAGCAACTGCTTCTGGTAAATCAGATTTCTCTATGTCTTTAGCTGAAGATATTAACGGAGTAATTATCAATGGAGATAGTGCACAAGTTTACAAGGAATTCCCTATTTTAAGCAACATACCAAAAGAACAAGATATGCTTAAAATACCACACAAATTATTTTCTATAAAAAGCATTGTAAATGATTTTTCTGTAAAAAACTGGATAGATTTAATTGTTGAACAAATAAATGTTTGCTACAACCAAAATAAAATCCCAATAATTGTCGGTGGCACAGGTATGTATATTAAATCTTTGCTTGAGGGAATTTCAGATATTCCAAGTTCACCTGATTGTAAAAAAATAGCACAGCAAACTTTTGATAATATGGGATATAATGAATTTTTAACATATATGATATCTATCAACCCACAATATGTTGACAAATTTAAAGATTCGCAAAGATTAATCAGAATGTATGAAGTATGGCTCTTAACTGGTAAATCTATTTTAGATTTTCAAAATAACCTTGTTAAACCGATAAACACTAATTTTAAAAAATTTTTTTTACACAAAGATAGAAGCGAACTTTATAATGATATAAACAAAAGATTTATTAAAATGCTAGATTCTGGTGCCATCCAAGAGGTAGAAAGATTTACTATTAATAACTCACAATATTTACATAAATTGTCTAAAATTTTAGGTGCATCAGAATTAAATTTGTATATAAATAAAAAAATTTCTTATGAAGATTTAATAACTCAAGCACAAACTAAAAGTAGACATTATGCAAAAAGACAATTAACTTGGTTTAATAGTATGTTTTCTCAAACTTTTCAAGTTTTACAAAGCAATGATTTTAAAGAAAATTTAAACTATGTAAAAAATAGCTTTAATTTTTAAAGATTATCAAATATAATACATATTATGTGTTATTTAATTTTAATTAGAATCAAAAATCAAGCTAATTAAAAATTATAAAACTAAATAATTATTTTTTTCTAGGATATAAATACTGATGAATGCTATTAAAGACTTATTTTTTATTAATATTGCAATTGATTTAGGGACTGCAAATACTTTAATTTATATAAAAAATAAAGGTATAGTCTTAAACGAACCCTCGGTAGTTGCAATTCAAAAAACAGGCAATAACTCTAAAGTATTTGCAGTAGGAAACGAAGCAAAAAAAATGTTAGGCAGAACTGCTGGAAATATAAATGCTATACGCCCTCTTAAAGATGGTGTAATAGCAGACTTTGAAGTAGCAGAACAATTAATAAAATATTTTATTAAAAAAGTCTATTCTCATTCTTATTTAAAAAGATCTTTAATTTTAGTTTGTGTCCCATCTGGTTCAACACCAGTTGAAAGAAGAGCCATACAGGATTCTGCATATAATGCAGGTGCAAACACAGTTTATTTAGTAGAAGAACCTATAGCCGCTGCGATTGGTGCTAACTTACCTATTATGGAACCTGTAGGATCAATGATTGTTGATATTGGTGGTGGAACAACAGAAGTAGCTGTGATGTCTTTAGGTGGTATAGTGTATTCAAGAAGTGCTAAAGTTGCAGGAGATAAAATGGATGAATCAATTATATCTTACATTAAAAAAAATTATAATATGGTAATTGGTGAAGCAACTGCACAGAAAATAAAAGAAATGATTGGTTATGCAGTAATATTAAAAGAAAATCCAGATAATAATCTATTAATTAAAGGTTTAGATTTGCTATCGGGATTTCCAAAAGAAATAGTTGTTACTGAAAAACAAATACAGGAAGCTTTATCTCCCTGTGTTAATGCTATTTTAGACATTTGTAAAGACTCCCTAGAAAATACTCCTCCTGAATTAGCTGGTGATTTAATGGATAAAGGTATAGTTTTGGCAGGTGGTGGAAGTTTGCTAAAAAATTTAGATGTTTTTATTTCAAAAGCAACTGGTGTTCCTGTAATTATTGCTCCCAACCCTTTAGAATGTGTTTCTCGTGGAACTGGCAAGATTATAGAAAATTTACATAAATTCAAACAAATGTTAACTTATTATTAAGAATAAATTTATTAGATATAATGCAAAAAATTAATAGAAACTATACTTTTAATTTATTATCTTTTTTTATATATATTTTTTTATCTTTATTAATACTATTATTAAATCTATCCAATAATAGTATTATATATAAAATCCCAATTTACATAAATAATGCTAGTTATAATATAAAATATGCTTTTACAGATGGATTAGTTATAGGTTATAAACAATTTTTGTCTCAACACAAATTGTTAAAATCTTTAACAGAAGAAAATAAAAAATTAGCATATGATATTGAGTTACTAAAAGCTTATAATTTACAAATAGACCAATTAAAGCTTATTAATAAATCCTTATATAACAATATAAATTTAAAAAAAAACGATGATATCAAATATATAGCAACATTCCCTTTGGCTTATCAATCTAATCACTCATTAGACAATAATTTTATTATTAAATTTGATAAAGCAACAGATGTAGAACAAAATACTTTAATTATTTCATCTGGTTATGCTATTGGATATATATCTAAGCTTTATAATGATTATGCAAATATAATAACTATAGCAGATAGAAATTTTAAAATGTCAGCAACTACAAGCAACACTAATATTAATGTTATTATACAGGGCAATGGGACTCAAACTCCAGATATAATACTATATGCAAACAATAGCATTATTAATGAAGAAGAAATTCTATTAACATCTGGATTAGAAGGGAATTTTCCACCATTTGTTCCAATTGGGGTACTAATAAAAATTAATAACCAATGGAAAGTTAAGCTACCTTTTAATATATTTGAATTACAATATGTTCAAGTGGTTAAATAAATGTATAGAGCTAATAATAATTTAAAAGAGTTTGTTTTAAATCATTTAATATTCTTAATATTATTAATATTCAATATTTTTTCATCTGGAATTTATGCTTTTATAGCATTGTGTCTTATATATTGTGTTATATATTTTAATATAATTTTTAATTTAAAAAACACCCCTATATTTACTTTATTTATTTTAGGTCTTTTACTAGATGGTATAAACCATATATTTTTTGGATTATCTTCATTTTTTTTTATTATAACTATATTGGCACTTAAATTAGAAAATAAATTTCTTCATATTAAAGATATCTTCACAACATATTTATCTTTTATTTTTAATTTAAGTATTTATGGATTGATATTAATTACTATTAACCTTATACTACAAGAAGATATTTTTATTATTATTAAAATAATATCTTCTTGCTTTATAATATTTCCATTTATGTATTATTTATTAAATATAATTTATAAATCTTTGTATCATAACGATGAAAAATAGTGATATTTTTAACAGACGTTTGTTTTTACTTTTAATAGGAAAAATATTTCTATTTTTCATTTTATTATCAAGAATGTTTTTTTTACAAATTAAAGAAAATTTCTACTTTAATAGCTTATCTGATAAAAATAAAACTAGTTATATCCCTATAATACCAAAACGTGGTAATATTTTAGATAAATTTAATCTAATTTTAGCAGATAATATGGTTCTTTGGGAAGCAGTTATTATTAAATCTCAAATAAAATCTAATATAAATTTATTTATTAATACTATATCTTCTATAATTGTATTAAATGATGAATCTAAAGAAAAAATTTTAAAAGAATACAAGTCTAAACCTTCCCATTATATAATCTCTATTAAGCAAAAATTATCCCCTAGTGAAATTGCATCTTTAGAAACTTTTTCATACAATATCCCTGCTATTTTTATTCGACCTTTTTATAGAAGATATTACCCACTAGAAGATACATTTGCACATTTGATTGGATATACATCGTTATCTGATACATTAGCAAAAACAAAGAATATTCCAAATTGGTATATAGGGAAATATGGCTTAGAATTAATATTAGATCCATTTTTAAAAGGAGATATAGGATACTTAAAATACGAAATTAATGCTTATGGGCATATTGTAAAAAAATTAGAAGAAACTCAAAGTAAAAGTGGTAATAATGTTTCTTTAACAATAGATGCATCTATTCAACAAAGTGTTTATGACATTTTAAGCAAATACAATAGTGGTTCTGTTTCTGTTGTAGATTTAACAACTGGAAATATTATTGCTCTTGTATCTTACCCTAGCTTTAATCCTAATTTGTTTACAGAAAATATTCCCAGCAATATTTGGAATGGCTTATTAAACAACCCCAAATCTCCCCTTTTAAACAAACCATTGATGGGTTTATACCCCCCAGGGTCTACTATTAAACCTATTATAGCTTTAGAAGCATTACAAAAAGGCTATATAACAAAAGATACAGAAGTGCAATGCAATGGTCATATTGAAATTGGAAAAGAAAAATTTCATTGTTGGCTACCAAAAGGACACGGAAAAGTAAATGTTTCAAAAGCTTTATATTTATCGTGTGATGTATTTTTTTATGAATTAGCAAAAACTATGAGTTCTAAAGATATCAATAATGTAGCTTCAAATTTTGGATTTCATCAAAAACACTTACCTATTGTAGATAACGAATCAAAAGGTAGACTCCTTGATGATAATTTAAAACTAGGTGATAGGATAGTATCTATAATAGGTCAAGGTAAATGGCTTGCTACACCTATTCAATTACTTAAAATGGTATCTTTAATTGCTACCAAAGGAAAAAATTTAAATTTTAATATTTTAAAAAATATAGACTATGAAAATCAGTTAATTTATCCTAAAAATAAAGCAATTGAAAATAATTTAATCTCTCAATACAAAGAAGAATATTTAGATTTAATAAAAAATGCTTATTTTAATACCGTAAATTTAAAAGAAGGAACTGGAGTGCTTTCTAAAACATATGACAATGATTGGATTTTAAATGGCAAAACTGGAACTGCTCAAGTAAAAAGAATATCTTTAGAAGAAAGGTTAAAGGGCATAACAGCTAACCATATGCTACCTTGGGAACTTAGGGATCATGCTTTATTTGTGTCTTTTGTTCCTTTTGATGAACCTCTTTATGCAATATCAGTAGTAATAGAACACGGAGGTGGGGGGTCAACAATAGCTGGTCCTATAGCAAAAAAAGTAGCAATGCTATTAAAAAATAGACATCAAGCAATTTATAATGATAATCAAAAAATTAACAATATAATTAATAATATAAAAAAATAAACAAAATGATCAGCTATAAATTATTAAAAATTACAGAGTTAAGTAAAATTTTTTTATTACTAATAATAATGCTTTGTATCGTAGGTTTTGCAATGCAGTATAGTGCAGGTCATGGAGTGTTTATGAAATATGCATACTCTTACTTAATAAAATCAATAATTGGTTTTCTTATACTTTTTTTAGCTTATAAAACAGATATTAAAATTATTTTTTTATTAACAAATACACTTTATGTGATAGCTTTGCTATTATTAATAATGGTTGATATTATAGGTGTAACAAAGCTTGGAGCACAAAGATGGATTAATCTTGGATTTTTATCTATTCAACCATCTGAAATTATGAAAATTGCAATAATTTTAATTTTAGCTAAACATTTTCATACTTTTTCTATTTCTCATGTTGGAAAATTAAGATTTTATATAACACCTATTATACTTATTATTCTTCCTTTTTTTTTAGTTGCAGCACAACCTGATTTAGGAACAGCAATAATTTTAATTATTATTGCTTTTGCTTTATTTTTTGTAGCTGGATTTAAAATTAAATATTTTTTATCTATTTTTGGTATTATTATATGCTTGTTTCCATTATTTTGGTTATTTTTATATGATTATCAAAAAAATAGAATTTTAACTTTTATAGACCCATCAAGAGATTCATTAGGTTCTGGCTATCATATTATACAATCTAAAATAGCCATAGGATCTGGAGGATTGCTTGGAAAAAGCTTTTTACACGGATCTCAATCACAACTAGATTTTTTACCAGAAAAACATACTGATTTTATTTTCACATTATTATCAGAAGAACTTGGTTTTGTTGGGGTATTATTTTTAATAATTTTATATGGTGGAATAATTGTTCTTAAAACAATTATGGCAAATCATTGCACTTATAATTTTGGTAAATTTGTTATTACAGGAATAGCTACAATGTTTTTTGCACATATTTTTATAAACATTGGAATGGTCAGTGGTATACTCCCTGTAGTTGGAGTTCCTCTACCTTTAATTTCATTTGGTGGAACATCAATGGTTACAACAATGATAGGATTTGGTCTTATTTTAAATATAGAAAATAATAAAAATTACCATTAAATTTAATTATCTACACTTTTAATAACTAATACTTTAGAGATATCTATGTTATCTAATAAGTTATTTATATTTGCTTGAGATACCTTATCTATAGATTTATATTTTTCTAATGCACTAAAAACATTTGTATCTCTAAATTGTAATGAATTAATATAATGAGCTATAGACTCATTACTAGAAAAATTACCTAAATTATAGGTTAGTAGCCAGTTTTTAGCTAATAAAACATCTGATAACAAATATTTTTTATTTTTTAGTTCTAATAAAATACTTTTTACCTTAGAAATTGCTAAATCAGCATTTTGATGTGAAGATCCTAAAGATACTAGCCAAAAAGTACTTAAATAATCGCTATATAAACTAGAACTAACACTGTATACCAAGCCTTCTTTATTACGCAATTGATCAAATAAAATAGAATCAGGTATATTTCCTAGATATGAATTTATAATTTTTGCATATAAAAAATCTGATGTATTATAAATTGGCGCATTAAACACTAATAAAATATTAGATTGATTGCTTTTATAAGGAACCTTAACAATTTTGTTATTAATAATAGGTTCCTGATAGTCTAAATTAAATATCTTAGATTTCCCTTTTGGTAATTTATTAATTATATAATTAAAATTATTAAACAAGTTATCACTAGAAATATTACCACTAACGGCAATATAAATATTTGATTTAGTTATTATTGTATTTTTGAAATTTTTTAACATCTCTGGAGTAATCATATTTAATGATTTTTTAGTTCCTGTTATATCCCCATAAAATTTGCTATATGGATATAAGTTTTCTCTAAGTTTTTTAAATAATTTATAATTTAAGTTAGTTTGATTTAGATTAATTTCTGTAAAAATCTCATTTTTAGCTAAATTAATAGCACGTTGATCTAAATTGGGAGAATTTAAAATCATATCTAAAACTTCAAAAGCATTTTTAATATAATAATTAAGAGTATTAAAGCTAATTATTATTTGATCTCTATCTGCTTTTATAGAAATCTTAATAGAATATTTCTCTAATAAATAGTTAAAATCTTCAAAAGATAGACCTCCTGCACCTTTAAGCAAAGATTGTGAAAGTAAATAAGATGATCCATTATAATTGCTTAAATAATCTAAAGATGCACCACCTTTAAAAATAATATTAATACTAACTATATTGCTATTTTTATTTTCATAAAAAATTGCATTATTGGTGGAATCTAAGTTTAAATTTTTTACTTTAGATAATGAATCTTCAAGATATTGCAAATTATTTTGTTTATTAACTTCTTTTTTATATAAAAAGGTTAATAAAAAACTTATTAAACCTATGAAAATAGTTATATAAATAATGGCTCTAAAATTTATAAATAAAAAATTATTTGATTGTTTAAATTCAAACATATTATTTATCCTGCATCTGCTTGTTATTTTTAGTAGCTATACTAATAATATAATTTGATTTAAATAAATTTTTTGCAACTTTACTTATATAATTAGCTCTAATTTCTACAATTTTTTTATCAAAACTTATGAAATCTGTTATACTAAGACCTGCATTAAGCATTTTTGCCATATTAAAAACATACTCTTCATTGTTTTCTTTTAAATATTCATTATCATCTCTTAATTTCTTAGCATAAAACATTATCATATTATCACTAAATTTTATATTAGAAAAATTATATAAATATTCTAATACCTCTTTTTTTAATATTTGCATATCTACACCATCTGCTGGAGCCATTAAAATATCAAAAGTTGTATTTCCTTTAAAAGAATAATCATAATGAACACTAATTTCTGTAGCTAATTTTTTATTAAGAACAAAATATTTATACATATCACCAGATTGAGATGACAACATATTATCTAAAATCATTAAAGCATAAGAATCAAGCTTATTATTAGATTCATCTGAAATTAAAGAAGGAACAAGATATGAAATTCTAAATAAATTTTGATTAATTCTTAAATCTTGGTAATCAATTTGAGCATTTATCATATATTTTTTTTCTTTATACTGAGAGTAAACATATTTATCTGTAGAATTATCAATAGAATCATAGTATTTTTTTACTAATTTTTCCACTTTATCAAAATTAATATCTCCACTAATAAATAACTTAGCATTATTAGGGTTATACCACATATTATAAAAAGCTTTTAAATCGCTAATTGTAATTTTATTAAAATCTTCTTCGTATCCAATAATAGATCTACCATAATTAGTTGTTGGAAATAAATATGGAACAACATAAGTATAAAATGATACATAAGGACTATTGCTTTGCATATTGCGCTCTTCATTTACAACTTTTTTTTCATTCTCCATAGCTTTTTCATCTAAAACCAACCATTTCGTTCTATCTGATTCAATTTTTATAATATCTTCTAAAAAAATTGCAGGAGCACTAAAATGATATAAGGTTATATCATACGATGTATATGCATTATATGATGCACCAATATTTTTAAGTATTTCTGAGAATTTATCTTTAGAATAGCGATTACTACCTAAAAACATCATATGCTCAAGCAAATGAGCCATACCCTCTTTACCAGATGGCTCTTCTACAGACCCAACATTATAACTTATAATATGAGTAACAATAGGGTTATTATTTTTTAACAAATATACAGATAAACCATTAGATAAAACAAAATTTTTATATTCTAATGAAAATAATCTGTTGCTTGATATTAAAACAATAACAATAACAATAAATAAATAATATTTATTTTTTATTATGCATAGAATATTCTCTAAACTTGTCATCTAAAGCTTCTCCAGTATAATCAGAAAACAATTTTTGAATAAAAGTTGGCTCTTTTATTACTAAAAACAAACTTTCTTGATTGATTTTTTCTTTAATATTTTTAAAATCTTTATTAGCACCCGCTAATTGTAATAATTTTATCTCTCCTGAACTTAACTGATTTTTTAGCATCTTTGAGCTTAAAGAATTTTCTTCAATTGAATAGTTAGATCCAATGTTTCTACTAAAAAATAAATTTTCAATTTCACGAGATGCATTTTTTGTAAAACGCCTATCATCTGAAATTTCCTGAGCTGACAAATAGTAAATTGGTGGCAAAGATAACGTCTGATAAGAATAAATGCTAAAAGGATCTAGGGTTGATTTATTAGCTACAAAAGTTTGCCTAGAAGAACACGCTACCAAAAAAAAATATAAACATAACAATATCAATTTCTTAAACATTAGGATGCCTTTTTAACTTTATTAATAAAAAATATATCTAAAATCACAATAAACCCACACAAACTAATAAAACAATCAGCCATATTGAATACTGGGAAACTAAAATTAGTATAGTATAAATAAAAAAAATCTACAACCCCTTTATATTGTGCTCTATCTAATAAATTGCCTAAAGATCCACCTATTAACAAAGAAATTGCAACTATATGATACCAGGTTATTTCAGAAAAAATATTTAAAATAACAACTAAACAAATACATAAAGAACATAAAGATAGTATACACAAAAACCTATAATCTAAATTATAAAATATGCTAAAACTAACCCCTTTATTTATAATTAAATGTATATCAAAAAAAGGTAGAATATTAATTGGTAATTTGCTATTTTTCCATAAAAATAAAACATACATCTTAGATAGTTTATCTATAATAAAAAACAACATAGATAAACTAACAATCCAAAGACCATTTTTAACATTTAGTTTTAATAAACTTAAATTTATAAAATTAAATATTTTTAACTTCATCTAAACATCTCAAACATACATTGTACTCTTGCAATTCTTCAAAATATTTCCAGCATCTTTCGCATTTATGACCATTATATTTTTTTATATCTACATAAACCCCTATTACATCTTCTAAAAAAAATAAATTTTTAGTAAGATTGCTACCCAACATTTCTATTGTTATATGTGATGTAATGCAAACTTCTGCAAAATCAATAGATTTTAACAATTCTAAATCATCGTATTCGCTTAAGTAAACAATAGGAGACACCTCTAAAGAAGATCCTATTTCTTTTTTTCCTCTTTTTAATTCAATCGCACCTGTTATTACTTTTCTAATTTTTTTTATTCTCTCCCATTTATTAAACACTAGGTTGTTTTCATAACAACTTTGAGCTTTTATAAAATTATGCAAAAATAAAGTTCCAATTTTTTTATTATATCGTTTGCTATATGCTTCTTCCATAGTAATTGGTATAAAAGGTGCTAACCATTTTAACATTAACTCAAATAAGATTTCAAAAGCACTTAGAGTAGACTTAAATCTTAAGCTATCCTTATTATCACAATACAAAACATCTTTCTTAATATCAAAATAAAAAGCAGATAATTCTAAAGATATAAAATTAAACAATTTATTAAAAAAACTATGAAAATTATAGTTAGATTTAAAAGTATTTTCATATAAGTCATCTAATTCATATAAATTATGAAGTAGCCATTTATCTATTTCTAATAAATTTTTATATTCTATTTTTTCAAATTCGTAGGATAAATTACCTAATAAATACTTCATTACATTTCGTATTTTTCTATAGCACTCTATTTGTTGTGTTAAAATATTTTTTCCAAAAGATACATCCTCTATATAATTAGAATTTGCAACCCATATTCTTAAAATATCTGCACCAAAATTGTTAATAATATCAATTGGATCTAATACATTACCCAATGATTTAGACATTTTTTGTCCTTTTTCATCTAAAGTAAATCCGTGTGTTAAGATATTTTTAAAAGGTGATTTATTAAATACAAGCAAAGACATTACTAAAGATGACTGAAACCAACCTCTGTGTTGATCTGAACCTTCTACATAAATATCCGCTGGATGAGATAAATACTCTCTTTCATTAAGGACATATGCATTGCTTAAACCAGAATCTAACCATACATCTACAACATCCATTATGGGCTTATAATCTTGTTTATTATATTTTGAAGTTAAAAACCTTCTAGGATCTTCTTTAAACCAAGCATCAGAACCTTCATTATTAACCGCTTTTATTATATTTTCAAAAACTTCTTCATCAATCAAGGGAGTATTATCGTGTATATTTAAAAAAATACCTAAGGGAACACCCCAACATCTTTGCCTTGATATACACCAATCTGGTCTGTTTTCTAGCATAGATTTTAATCTATTTTTACCTGCTTTTGGATGAAAATTAATAGTTTCTAAAGAATCAATCGCTTTTTTTCTTAAATTATCATAATCTAAAGAAATAAACCACTGAGAAGTTAAGTTATAAATCAACGGGGCCTTAGATCTCCAAGAATGAGGATAAGAATGTGTAATAACAGTATGATTTAATAAATTTCCATTATTTTTCAAATGAGAAACAATTACTGGATTAATTTTAAATATATGTTCTCCACTAAAAGATATGACATCTTTAGCAAACAAACCATTATCTAAAACCAATATTTTTGGGGTAATATTATTAACTTTACACAAATAAAAATCATCTTCTCCGTGTGCTGGAGCAATATGAACTATTCCACTACCTACAGAAATATCTACAAAATCGCCATTTAATGCTGGAACAACTTCATTATATCCACTTTTATACAAAGGATGCTCTACCTCAATTCCTTCTAACCCTAAATTATCTTCTATTAAGCTAAACCCTTGAACACCTATAATATCAAACACATTTTTTGCTAACTCACAGGCTACTACTAATTTATCTCCTACCTTACATAAAGAAGAATCAGACACCTCTAATACATTATATAGACCATATTTAATATTTTTATTATAAGCAATAGCTTGATTTGAAGGCAATGTCCAAGGAGTAGTTGTCCAAATAATTGCCTTTGCATTAATCCAAGACTTCCTAAAAGATTTAACAATATTTAAAGATACATAAACAGTATCAGATTTTTTATCTCTATATTCTACCTCTGCTTCTGCCAATGCGGTTTGCTCAACTGTAGACCACATAACAGGTTTTTTACCTTGGTAAATAGCACCTGATTTTAATAATTTAAAAATACAGCTTATAATTATACTCTCAGAATTTGGATTAGTTGTTAAATAAGGATTATTAAAATCTGCTATAATTCCAAGCTTTTTAAATTCATTTGATTGAATCTCAACCCAACTATGTGCAAAATCAACACATTGTTTTCTAAAAGCTATTATTGGAACATCATTTTTATTTATTCCTTTTTCTTTATTGAGTTCTTCAATTTTCCACTCAATTGGCAAACCATGACAATCCCATCCTAAAACAAAAGGAGCTGAATATCCAAAAGTGATATATGCTTTAACTATAATATCTTTTAAAATTTTATTTAAAGAGTGCCCTAAATGAATATGTCCATTTGCATAAGGTGGTCCGTCGTGCAAAATAAACTTAGGTGAATTTAAATTTTTATCTAATATTTGTTGATAAATATTTTGTTGATCCCAAGATTTTAGAACTTCTTCATCTAGTTCTTTTAAGTTTGCTTTCATCTCAAAATTAGTTTTAGGTAATCTTACTGAAGATTTAATATCTTTTTCCATTTTTTATCTATCTAAATTATTGTTAATTAATTTTTTTATATACATAGTATATCATAAGCTTGTTTGACATCTAATTTAATTTGTTTTAATAAATCATTTATATTGTTAAATTTTATTTCTTCTCTTAAAAAATCCACAAATTCAATAAAAATATTGTTATTATAAATATCTTTATCAAAGTTAAAAATATGAATTTCTAAAATATTAGTAAAATTATCTCCAATAGTTGGTTTTACACCGAAATTAGCAACACCTTTGTAATACACGTTGTCTAATATAATATTTACAACATAAACACCTTTTTTTAGCAAAGCAAAATCATCAATATTCACATTAGCAGTAGGAAAACCTAACTTTCTTGCTAATTGATTACCTTTTATTACAACTCCATTTACCATAAAATATCTGCCAAGCATATCATTAGCTTTTTTTATATTCCCTACTGATAAATATTTTCTAATATTGCTAGATGAATATATTTCGTTTTCTTCATTTTTTAATAATTCTATGGGCATATAATCTACTGAATTACTTATACATAAATTTTGCAAATCATTTACATCTCCAGATTTGCTTTTTCCAAAAGTAAAATTTATTCCACTAAATAAAGAGCTTATTTTTAATTTATTTAATAAGATATTATAAAAAAAATCTTTAAAACTCATATCTTTTATTAAATGAAAATTAATTACCACAATAATATCTATGCCACAATTTAAAATATCTAAAAACTTAGAATCACCTAAAGATAAAAAATATTGTTTTTTATTTTCAATAGCTTTTAAAGGATGAGGTTCAAAGGTAATCACCCCAGCTTTGCTGTTTTTTAGCAAGGCATAGTTTTTTGCTTTATATAAAATATGCTTATGACCTAAATGGCATCCATCAAAATTGCCTATAGCAAAAATAGATGTTGGTATATTTAATAACTCATCTAAAGAATTAATATAAATAACTTTATTGTTAAAGAGCATAATATATAAAATTAATTATGTTAATGATTTATATTTAATTCGCTTAGGGATAACAGATAATTCACCTAATCTTTTTATTTTGTCGTTTTCATAATCTTGATAATTACCTTCGCACCATATAATTTTACTATCACCTTCAAAAGCAATAATATGTGTAGAAATTCTATCTAAAAACCACCTATCATGAGAAATCACCATTACACAGCCCGCATAATTAACAATAGCATTTTCTAATGCACTCAATGTTTCTACATCTAAATCATTTGTTGGTTCATCTAAAAGCAAACAATTTGCACCTGATTTAAGCATTTTAGCTAAATGAACTCTATTACGCTCACCTCCTGACAATTGAGATATTTTTTTTTGTTGATCTGCACCCTTAAAATTAAACTGAGCAACATAAGATCTACTTTGAATTACCCTGCTCCCCACCTGTATTTCATCATGACCATTAGAAATTTCTTGCCATACATTGTTATCATTGTTTAAACTATCACGACTTTGATCCACATAACCTAACACAACTGCATCTCCAAGTCTAATAGAACCCTTGTCTGGCTTTTCCTTTTGTGTAATCATTCTAAAAAGTGTAGATTTACCTGCTCCATTCGCACCAACAATTCCAACAACGGCACCTTTTGGTAAATTAAATGAAAAATCTTCAATTAATAAATTTCCTTCAAAACCTTTATATAGATTTTTAGCCTCAATTACTATATCTCCTAATTTTGGACCAGGAGGAATTACAAGAGAAGAGTTATACATTTTATTTTCATTTTCTTTAGATAGCAACTCTTCATATGCAGATACACGAGCTTTGGATTTTGCTTGTCGAGCTTTAGGAGATTGAGAAATCCATTCAAGCTCACTTTTTAAAGACCTTTGTCTTGCTGATTCTTCACGCTCTTCTTGTTGTAATCTTTTTTGTTTTTGCACAAGCCAAGATGAATAATTACCTTCATAAGGAATACCCTCTCCTTTGTCTAATTCTAAAATCCAAGATGTAATGTTGTCTAAAAAATATCTATCATGAGTTACAACTAATACCATACCTTTATAAGATTTTAAATATTTTTCTAACCAAGATACTGACTCTGCATCTAAATGGTTTGTAGGTTCATCTAATAATAAAATATCTGGCTTTTCTAAAAGTAATTTACATAATGCTATTCTTCTTTTTTCTCCTCCTGATAAATTTTGCACAGATAACTCGCCTAAGGGGCAACGTAAAGCATCCATTGCAATATCTATTTGCCTATCTAAATCCCAAGCATTTTTTGCTTCTATTTCTTGCTGAAGCTTATCTTGTTCTTCAAGCAATGCATTCATTTCATCATCACTCATTTCTTCAGCAAATTTTAAGCTAACTTCATTAAATTTATCTAACAAATATTTTACATCTGCTAACGCTTCCATTATATTATCTTTAACATTTAAATTTGGATTAAGCTGAGGCTCTTGTGGCAAATATCCAACTTTAAAACCATCTCTAACCCACATTTCACCACTAAAATCTTTGTCTATACCAGCTATAAGCTTTAAAAATGTAGATTTACCAGACCCATTATGACCTAAAATCCCTATTTTAGCATCTTCAAAAAAAGATAAATATAAGCCTTTTAAAATAGTTTTTCCACCTGGATAAACTTTTTTAATATCTTTCATTGTTAACACATAGTTAGCCATTTTTTTACAAACCTTATTTTTTAATTCTTTAATTAAAGCAATAATAATATTTTTTTGCTTTTAAATCTAGTATTTATTTATTTGGGAGCCTTGATAAAATTTTTTCTTTTATAAAAAAAGGTAAAATACTAATTAAATAAACTAACATATATAATCTTAATGGAAATACAATATATCCACGATTTTTTTGTTCTTTTTTAACAATAATTTTAGATGCTTTTTTAGATGTCATCATAAATGGCATTTTAAATTTATTTTGTAAGGTAATATTACTTTCAACAAAACCAGGAAACACTACAGAAACACTAATATTATAATTTTTCAAATACATACGCAAACCTTCTGCATAAGATTTTATTGCAGACTTTGATGCAGCATAAAAAAGTGCTGATTTCATAGGTAAAAAAGCCGACATTGAGCTAATTATTACAATTTTACCACTGCCTTTATTTTTAAAATACTCAATAGTAGGATGAATAGTGTTAAATACCCCATCTACATTAATTTTAAAAATTTCTTTACCTATGGCATCAAAATCTTCGTTAGATTGCAACCCAATTACCCCAGCAGATACCCCAGCATTTGCAATTAAAATATCAATACCAAATTGAGTTTGTATATTGTGTAAAAAATTTTTCATATCATTAGCACTACTTACATCGCATAAAAAAGCAAGAAAATTTTTAAATTCCCTAAATTCATGTATTACATCATTTATTTTATCAATACTTCTACCACATATAACAACTCTATTATTTTGCTGTAAATATGTTTTAGCTAAAGCTTTCCCAATACCTGAGGTTCCACCTGATATTACTATAGTTTTCAATTGCTTTTTCCTTAATTTTATATTGTATAGCTTAGATAACTTGCAAAATTAAAGTTTTTAAATACTCACCTTCTTTAAAACCTAATAGCTTAGTATGATCTACATCTTCTGTAAAAATTTCTAAAATTCTTATCGGTTTGTGTGTATGTAAGGCTACTTTTTTTAAAATATTAATAAAATCTTCCATTTTAATTAACCCAGAACAAGATGATGTAATCAAAATACCACCAGATGATAGTTTTTCTAAGCATTTTTGGTTAATTGTTGTATAAGCATTAATTGCATTTTTTAAGCTATCCCTTTTTTTAGCAAAAGCAGGTGGATCGCACACTATAATATCTACATTTTCTAAAGGTTTTTTTATATAATCAATTACATTTTCTACAACTGATATATGTTTTAATTGTAAATTTAAAATATTATTATCATTTAATGAAATAATTTTCTCACACATATCTATTGCTAAGCTAGATACATCTACAGAAACAACTCTTTTCGCTCCACCCAAAAGACTTGAAATAGAAAATCCACCACTATAAGAATATAAATTTAAAACTGATTTATTTTTAGCATTATTATAAATCCAATGTCTAGCTTTCCTTTGATCTAAAAAAAAACCACTTTTTTGACCACCAAAAGGATTACTTAACATTTTTATTCCATTTTCTAAAAATTCATAGCTATCTTGCTTATGACCAAAATGAATTTTAGTATCTTTTAAGCTTAATCCCTCTATTTTTCTACTTTGAGAATCAGATTTTTCAATAATACACTTATATCCCAATTTTTTCAATGATTCTACAATTGCTTCAATAAATTGCTCCATTACAAATAAAGATATTTGAAACACCGCTATATCATTATAAACATCCACAATTAAACCTGGTAAATAATCTGCATCTGCATTAACAAGTCTAAATCCATTAGTATTGCTAGATATAAATGATTTTTTTATTTCATATAATTTTATTAAACGGTTATAAAAAAATTTTTCCTGCAATATATAATTTTTATTAAATTCGTTAACATCTATTTCTAATTTATCAAAAGATATTACCCTAAAACAAATGCTATTATTTGCCTTATAGCAACCATATGCTATAAAATCTCCGTTTTCATTATGCAAAGCGACTATTTGTGGATTAATTGAGTCATCTATATTAAGCAAAGCCCCTGAAAAAACCCAAGGATGACCCGCTAAAAGAGGATATATTTTATTATTTTTTATAGTTATCTTTGCCATAGTGGGTAATTTTTATTTTTAATACGGGTAGCAAGAAATTATATTTTTATATTTTGATGCTTCTAAGTGATTATCTAATAAATCATCAAAAAGCATAGCAAAATTTTTTGAACTTTTTTGCAAAATATCGTTGATAACTAAACCTTTTATACCCTGAGTATCCATAATTAACTTTTCATCATTGATATGAAGATTGTGCTTTTTAAGCCAAGCTTTACTATCTTCTTTAGCACGACTTTCACGAGCAGTTATATAAAATACATTTTGAGGTTCTTTATGAACCAGTTGTTTTAATAGTTTTGTAGTTGAATTATCTAAAATATCCAATTCTCCAAACCCATATTGATATAAATAATCGTTTATTGCAACATAAAAATCTTGAATATTTTTAAAATTTTGAGGATAAATATTAT
Organism: Rickettsia typhi; assembly: GCA_945888065.1. GTDB lineage: Bacteria > Pseudomonadota > Alphaproteobacteria > WRAU01 > Hepatincolaceae > CAMCZU01. Next base: position 18,672 of record CAMCZU010000006.1, on the reverse strand, counting down.
TATCTTTAGATATTTTATCTACTAATGCTTTAGTATTACAGATAGTATCATCTAAATCAAAAAAATATAAATACATTTTCTTTACATCCATTTAGTTTGAAAATTAAAAAAAAAGTAGCATCTTATAATTTTCATCACAAGATAGCTACTCTTTTAAATAATTATAAAAAATTAATTATTTTTTTAAATTACCAACAACTGGTAGCTCTTTTAATACTTCTTTACCATGAGGAGATTTCAAAATAATATCAGATGCATCAACACCAGCTTTTAATTTACCTTGAGTTGGTATGTGTTCTCCGTTTTTCCAATGCTTATCATTACTAACATCGTAAACAACACCATCTACAGCTATATAAGCAGGACTACCATTTTGTCCGTTATATTTAGCTAATTCATTTATACTAAACTCTTTCATCTCCATTTTAGAATGATCCATTTCTTCAGCTGATAAATTTAAAGCACTTAAAGACAACAATAAACTAAACATAAATACTATTTTTTTCATAACAAAGCTCCTATTTGTTTGGATTGCTATTTGTATTAACAATACAATAATAACAATATTATATTTATAATATTATTACAACTTTTTTTTATTTTTAATAGTAATTTATATATAGTTGCAAAATATACTTTGAAAAGATATAATGATATACATATTTAATAAATATTGGTATATAAAATTAATGATTTTATTTTTAAACATTGTAATTCTAATAGCATCTTTAAGCCTATTATTTTATTTACAACAAATACATATTTCTTTTAATAAACGAGTTTTAATTGGATTACTATTGGGAACTTGTTTAGGATCCTTATTTCATATCATCTATAGCCCTCAAGATATTAAAAAGGCTATGGAATTTTATGATATTATAGGGGTTGGTTATATAAGATTTCTACAAATGCTTGTATTTCCTGTAATTATAGTATCTATTTTATCTGCTATGACTAAAATTGGTGAAAATAATTCTTTAATTAAATCCCTTTTAATCATTATTGCTATCTTACTATTTACAACAGGAATTTCTGCTTGTATTGGTATTGCTACTACTTTGTTTTTCAAAATTGATTTAGGATTGTTAAATAATATAATTTTACCTCAAAATTTTTTATCTACGATTGATCAAAAAACTACTATCTTAAACAAAACAATCTCTTCTTTATTTACAGATTTTATTACTACAAACCCTTTTTTAGATTTAACAGGATATAGAGGAAGCTCCATAGCATCAATTGTAATTTTTTTAATTATGATTGGATTTGCATACCTAGGTGTAAAAAAAAAGGAACCTCTTTATGCGGAAAAATTTAAAAATGCTATTGATGTGCTTTACAAAATCACAATGAGGCTTGTAGTGTTGATTTTAAGATTAACCCCTTATGGAATTTTTGCTTTATTTTGCAAAATAATTTCATCATCAGATTATTTACAAATATTATCTTTATTAAAATTTATTTTAATTTCATATATAGCAATTTTTATTATGTTTATTGTTCATAGTCTTTTATTATTAGCCTTTGGATTCAATATTATAATTTTTTATAAAAAAGTATTTTCTCTTTTACTTTTTGCCTTTTCTTCTAGATCTTCTGTAGCAAGTATTCCTCTTAATATAAACACACAAACACATTCTTTAGGTGTAAATTCTTCTGTTGCATCAAGCAGTGCTTCTTTTGGTGCTATTTTGGGTCAAAATGGATGTGCTGGAATTTACCCTGCTATGCTTGCAACCTGTGTTGCCCCAATAGTTGGAATTAATCCTTTTGATTTGCATTTTTTAAGCATCTTAGTGTTAACAATCATTGTTAGCTCATTTGGAATTGCAGGTGTTGGTGGTGGGGCAACTTTTGCAGCTATTTCGGTATTAAGCTCTTTTAATATGCCTCTTGGGATTATTGCTTTATTAGTTGGTATTGAACCTTTAATAGATATGGCAAGAACAGCACTTAATGTTAATGGTTCTTTGGTTGCAAGCTTATTAAGTTCTAAAATAACTAAACAAATTAATATGGAAGATTTTAATAATAAAAAATTAGAAAATAATATAAAAAATGATTTATAAAAAATATACAAAATGAAAGTAGTAATTATAGGCGGACAAGCTTCAGGAATGACTTTTGCTATGCAATTGCAAAGAAACAATAGCAATGTAGAAATTTATTTAATTGAAGCATCAAGCTATATATCATTTGGAGCTTGTGGTTTACCTTATTATATAGGTGATTTTTTTAAAAATGAAAATTATTTATTTGCAAAACAAGTTTCAGATATTACAAATTCAAATATAAAGATTTATACTAAACATCAAGCCTTAAATGTGAATCATTTAACCAAGCAAGTTTCTTTAAAAAACCTTGAAAACAATGAAATTTTTAACTTAGATTTTGACAAGCTATTAATTGCTACAGGCTCTATTCCTAATATTCCATCTTTTGTTAATAGCACAAATAACCAAAAAATTTATACTTTAAAATCTCTTACAGATGCTAAAAAAATTAAAGAAGCTATTCCATTGGCTAAAAGCATTGGAATTATAGGGGCAGGATACATAGGACTTGAGCTTTTAGAAAGCTTAGAAAATAAAAATATCAATATAACTTTACTAGATTCTAAAGATTTATTAACCGATGGCTTACTAGATAAAGATTTTGAAGAAATTTTATTAAATGAAATTAATAAAAAAAATAATATTCAATTACATTTAAAAACTAATATTTCAAATATAATAGAAAATAAAAACAATGTAATAGTTAAAGCACATAACAAAGAATATATTTTTGATTTTATTATTTTGGCAACAGGGTTTAAGCCAAATATTGATTTTTTGTCAAATATACCTTTTTCAAAGCTACCAAATGGTGCATTAATTATTGATAACAATGGTCAAACAAATATTCCAAATATTTATGCATCTGGGGATTGTGCTAGTATTTATCATAAGGTTTTACAAAAAAATTCTTATATTCCTCTAGCTACAATTGCTAACAAAATGGCACGAAAAATTGCAGACTCTATAAACAATATAAGCAATAGTTTTAATGGAACTTTAGGATCTTCTTGTTTAAAAATGCTAAATTTAGAAATTGCTAAAACAGGAATTTGTGAATTTGAAGCTATTCAAAACGATATATCTTATACAAGCATCTTTGTAGAAGATTATAACCATACTAACTATTATCCAAATCAAGAAAAAATTTATGTCAAATTACTTTTTAACCAACATAAAGAAATTATAGGGGCACAAATTGCAGGTAAAAATGGAGCAATGTTAAGAATCAACTCTCTTAGTGTTGCTATTGAAAAAAAACTTACTATTGATGAACTTTCAATGCTAGATTTTGCATATGCACCTCCTTTTAGCAGAACATGGGATATTCTAAATACTGTTGGAAATCTTGCTATAAAAAAAGCTAATAAAAATTAATAAAAAATCTCTTGCATTTATTAATATCATATGATATACTAACTATTAGTTATTTAACTATAATATGGGTCTGTAGCTCAGGTGGTTAGAGCAGGCCGCTCATAACGGTCTGGTCGTAGGTTCGAGTCCTACCGGACCCACCATATTTTCAATATAAAATACTAGCTAAACATATGATTACATCTTTTAAAAGCGAAATTCAGCGTAAATTAATACATTTAAGTTCTTTAATATACCCTATATTGTATCATTTTGTTGATAACTACACAATGTCTTCTCTATTAATTTTTTTGTTTTGTATTGTATTTTTTTGGGATTTATTAAGAATAAACAATATTAATTTTAAATTATTAAGCTTTTTATTTAAATTCTTAAGGCCATCAGAAATTAATAATAAAAAGTTTTGTGGTGCTACTTGGTTTATGCTATCTTTTGCATTAGTTGTAATATTTTTTCCTAAATATATAGCTATTTTAGCTATGTGTGTTCTTATAATTTGTGATACTTGTGCTGCTTTAATTGGAAAAAAGTTTGGTAGAATACAATTTTTTGAAAAATCACTAGAAGGATTTTTAGCATTTATTGTATCTGCTTTAATATTGTGTTATGGGTATATCTATATAATGAATATTAATTTTAACACAAAAATAAATATTTATTTATTAGTTGCTATATTATTTTCTGCTATAATTGAACTATTATCTAAAAAAATATACCTAGATGATAATTTAACAATTACATTGCTTTTTGCTTCAATTTTAAATCTAGGGTTATAAATATATATATGGTATATATAAAAAAAATTTTTACATTAATACCCTATCTTAAATTAAATCGTTTTAATGTTATTGCTATTTATAGCTTGTTAATAATTTTATATAATTTTAGCAATTTAAATAATAAAATTATTTTTAATAAAAATCTTTCATTTATTAATTTTACAAGCTATCTCAGTGCTGAATTTATTTTGGCTTTTTGTGTATTATTTGTTTTTTTATTGTTATTTTTTTTTAATTCAATATTATTAAAATTTTTTATTATAATTTTTTTAATAGTATCTAGTTGTTTTTTATATTTTCAATTATCTTATAGCATTATTATTGATGAATTACTTATAGCTTCTATTTTTGAAACATCTACAATGGAAGCAACTGGTTTTATAACCTATGGGCTAATTTTTTGTGTTATAATTTTTGGAATTTTACCTTCTATATATTTAGTTTTTTATATAAAAATCATTTCAATTAAATTAAATAAATCATCTTTAATAAACCATAGTAAATATTTTTTATTTTATATTTTATTCTTATTGTTATTACTTTTAATAAGTTTTTTATTGCTTCCAAAAATTTATAATAGTGATAGAACTATAAAAACAAGCCTATCATCTTTTATGCCAATGAATTATGTTGCAGGTTTATATTTATATGAAACTCAATTAAAAGCAGATTATTCTACTAAATTAATAGATATATCTAAAATTTATCCTTCTGTATGGAGAAATAAAAAAAAATATTTACACAATATTAATGTAATTTTAGTTATAGGCGAATCAGCAAGATCAGATCATCAAAGCTTAAATGGTTATAATATTAATACCAATCCTAATTTATCCAAATTAACTAATTTACTTAGCTTTCCTAATGTTTATTCTTGTGGAACTAATTCTATGTACTCTATAAGCTGTATGCTTAGCCAACAAAGCAAGGAAAATTTTGTATTCCCTACAAAAGAAACTAATATAATTTCTATATTTAATTCTTTAAATTTTCATACATCAGTTATATCAACTAACTCACTTTATGATATTAAAAGCAGACAAGGTGTTAAAAACAATAATCTTAATCTAATTAATTTAGCTTTTAAAGATGCCAAAGCTAAATATTATATTAATTCTATACGAGCATCTCTGCCATCTGGAGAATTTCCTTTTGATGAATATACAATTCCATTTGTAATAAATAATACTAAAAAAGAAACAAACAATTTTGTTATTTTATACCTAATAGGATCGCATGCTCCTTATGAAAAAAGACATCCGAAATCATTTGCAAAGTTTACCTGTGTTGATACAAATAGATGCAATACCTATTACCAAGATTTAATATCAACATATGATAACAGCATTTTATATACAGATTATGTTTTATATAAGTTAATTAAAAATTTTGACAATAACAATCCAAATAACTATACCTTAATTTACTATATTTCAGATCATGCAGAAAACCTAGGAGAAAACAACCTATACAATCACGGGCATAAATATGATGAACAAAACAATCCTTATCTTATTCATATACCTCAATTTATTTGGGTATCTAAACCTTTACAAAAAATAATGGGTGAAAAGTATACTAACTTAGTAAATAAAAAACATATGAAATTAAATCAAGACTATGTTTTTCATTCACTGCTACATTGTATTGGTGTATCTTCTAAAATAATTAATCCAAAACTATCTTTATGTAATTAATAATTTTTTATGAATCTAAAAAGCTTTTTAATTTTTTAGATCTACTAGGATGTTTTAATTTACGTAAAGCTTTAGCTTCAATTTGCCTAATACGTTCACGAGTTACAGTAAATTGCTTACCTACTTCTTCTAGTGTGTTATCAGCATTAGTTCCTAAGCCAAAACGCATTCTTAACACTCTCTCTTCTCTTGGAGTTAGAGTGCTTAAAATTTGATTAATAGATTTTTTTAAATCAGAGTGAATTGCAATATCAAGAGGTTGAACAGCTTTTTTATCTTCTAAAAAATCACCTAAAAAACTATCATCATCGCTTACTGGTGTTTCTAAGCTTACTGGTTCTTTTGCAATTCGTAAAACTTTTTTTACCTTATCTTCAGATAGATTTAATTTAGTTGCAATTTCATCTGGAGTTGCTTCTACACCATTATCTTGAGAAAATTGAGCAGATGTTTTTACAACTTTATTAATAGTTTCAATCATATGCACAGGTATTCTAATAGTGCGACTTTGATCAGCAATAGCACGAGTAATAGCTTGTCTAATCCACCAAGTTGCATAGGTGGAAAATTTATGACCTCTTTTATAATCAAATTTATAAACTGCTCTCATAAGACCTATGTTGCCCTCTTGAATTAAATCCGCACGTTGCAACCCCCTATTGAAATACTTATTAGCAATAGAAATTACCAATCTTAAGTTTCCCTCAATCATTTCTTGCTTTGCAGAATTTTTGTGTTTCTCTCCTTTATCTATAACATTTAAAATGTTTTTTAATTCTTTAATATCAATAGCATACTTAACAGAAATATCTTTGAGAGATTTTAAATGCTTATTAATAAAATCTTTAAAATTTTCTAATACAAAGATTGTAGTTTTATCATTTGTATCTTTAAGAATATTTTTTATAGATAAAGTTAATAAGTTGTTATAAATATCATAAGCTAAGCTTCTTGCCAAGCCTCCATCTAATAAAATTCTAATTAATTTATTTTCAATAGAAACAATTTGAGAATTTAGGTTGCAAGCTTTATAAATTATATCATTTATTGTCTTATTATTTAAAAACAAATTGTTTAATAATAAACCTCTTTCTTTTAAATTTTTTTGCAACTTATCTTTATTTTTTAAATTATTTGACACACCCAAATTATATAATGATAATATTTCTTTATTTAATTCTACAATTTTTTCAATTTTAGTTATAAATAAAGGTCTAATATATTCTTCTATAACATTTAAAGAAATACCAATATTGTTTTCTAATGCAGATTCTTCATCTCCTTCATCAATATGAACACCCGCTGATGAATCATAATCATCTTCTAGCTTATCTTCCTCTAAAGATAAATTTTCTGCGGAATTAATTAATGTATCTTGATTTTTTTTGTTATATTCACTTTTAAAATCCTCAAAACTACCCAAAATTTTTTCATTAAAATTCCAAAAAGCGAATAAATCAATCAAATTTCTAATCAACACTTCTTGGTTTAAATATTTTTGATAAAAATTATTTATAATTTCAAAAGTAATAGGGTTATAAAGAACACCCTCCATAATTAACCTACGACCAGCTTCCATTCTTTTAGCAATAGAAATTTCACCTTCTTTTGTCAATCTTTTAGATACAACAGTAATATCTTTATAATACAACTTAATCGGGTTATCTGTTCTTGGAACATTTGATGACAATACTTCTGATTCTTTTTCAATCTCTAAAGGAGATTTAACATAAGACGAATATTCATTTTCATCATCATTTGTAATTTCTTTTTCTAAAATAGAAATCTTCATATCTGAGATTAAATTAAGAGTATCGTCAATATCTAAATCAGATACTTTATCTTCTGCTAAATTAGCATTAATATCATCAAAGGTTACATAACCTTTTTTTTTACTTATGCTACTAATTTTTTCTACAACAACATTATTAGTAGTATCTTGTTCTTTTGCATTTTGGGATAATATTTCACTTACTTTTTTAGCCATTTATATCTTATAACTCCACTTATTTAATCAATTTTTTGTTAATTGCTGTATTTCTTGTAAAATTAATTTTTGTTTTTCTTGTAAAATTTTAAATCTAACATTACTATTTTCATCATCTTTATTTTGATTTAAAATATTTTTTATTTGTTGTAATAAATCTTTATATTCATTCTTTAAAAAATTTACCATTACTAAATTATAAGCATAATTAAACTGAGCTAAGGCATCTTCTTTAGATTTTATGCTTTCTACAACGGGACTAACAAGAGGCATATTTAGAATCTTGTCTATAATACCTGTTAAACCTTCTTTAATCAGCAAATCATTAATATTATTTATTGCTATTTGATCTAAATTATCTATAAAAAAACACCTAATTTTTTCTAAATCTACATTTTCAAAGCTACAATTACCAATTTTTTCCTCTATTTTTGTTAATATTTCAGGGTACATAACAATACAAACTAATAAAATTGCATTGTTTTGAGACTTTAACTGAATCTTATCAATGGATAAATCTATACTCTTTATATATACTGCTTTATTGTTTATTTTTCCATAATTATTTACACTATTTTTAAAAAATTCAATAAATTTAAATTTCAATTGAGAGTTTTTAATAACAGATACCTTATTAATAAGAGTATTAATAATCTTTGTAGACACCTCTGGTAGCACAAGATTTTGATTTTGAGTAGATAGTAATAATAAAATTTGAGAAATACTTAATGAGTTATCCATTAATTCTTTAAACAATTGACTTCCCTTGCTTTGTAAAAAGCTATCTGGATCTTTATCCTCTAAATTAATCATAAATTTTGGATTCATACCTATATCTAAAATATTTAAATATAAATCTACAACTCTAGCTGTAGCTTTTTGACCAGCCAGATCTGAATCTAAACAAAAAATTGGATTTTTATCATATTTATTAATACTAAGCAGATGCTCTTGTGAAATAGAAGTTCCCAGTGGTGCAACCGCTGTTTTAAAACCATATTGATGTAAAGAAATAACATCTAAATACCCCTCTACCACAATAAGATTATTGTCAATTTTTAAATTATTTAAAGAATCATATAGTCCAAACAAAGTATTTTTTTTATGAAAAATTTTACTTTCTTTAGTATTTAAATATTTAGGCTTAGAATCATCTAAAACACGCCCACCAAAAGCAATAATTTGACCTGAAGCATTCGTAATAGGAAAAATTATTCTGTCTCTAAAAAATTCATACATTTCATTGTTATTTTGAGAATAATTTTTTAATCCTACCTCTAAGACATCTTCGTCATAAAGTTTTTCACTCAATAATAAATCAAACAACTTTTTATTGCTTAAAGATGCATACCCAAGCTTAAAATCTTTAATTGTTTGTAAAGAAAACCCTCTATTGATTAAATAATTATAGGCTTTTTTACTTTGAGAATTATCTTGATATAAATTGTTTACAAAATATTCATTAGCTAATTTACAAATTTTATATAAATTATCTTTGCTTTTATCTTCTTTAAAAAAATTTTTTTCATCTAAAACAATATTACATTCTTTTGCAAGGATTTGTAATGTTTCTTTAAAAGAAATATGATAAATTTCCATATAAAAATTAAATACATTCCCTTTAGCAGAGCATCCAAAACAATAATAAAAACCTTTTGCAGGGTTTACATAAAAAGACGGAGTTTTTTCATTATGAAAAGGGCAATTACCTATATACTCTTTACCTTTTTTTGTAAGCTTAACTTTTTTTGATACAACATCAACTAAAGAAATTTTATTTCTAATTTCTTCTACAATATCCATATTTTTTTTAAGATTGTAATTTATCTTTAATTATGCTTGATACTTTTGTCATATCAACCCTTGAGCCATATTTTTCTTTAACTAATCCAATCACCTTACCTAAATCTTTAATCCCTTGTGGATTAATAATTTCAATGGATTCTTTAATAACAGCATCTACCTCTGAATCATTTAGTAAAGAAGGCATAAAAAAACGAATAACTTCTATTTCACTAGCTTCTTTGTTTGCTAAATCTACCCTGTTAGCTTTTTCATACTGGGATACACTATCTTGTCTTTGTTTAATCATACCTTGCATAATATTAATAATTTGTGAATCATCAAAATCTACAACATCATTATCTCTGGCATTAATTTCTTTTTCTTTAATTTTAGATATAATTAATCTAATTGTAGACAATCTTACATTGTCTTTGTTTTTCATAGCCAATATCATTTCTTGCTGTAGTTTTTTTTTAATCATTTGACTTTAACCCTGTAAGCATTTATAATAAACTTTTATCTAATTGCATTAAAATATATATCATAATTTAACATTTTAATCAATTTATATTTTGAATAAAAAAATAGTTCAACTACTAATATATTATAGAGTTTTATAAAAAATGATAAAAATTCCAATGACTGTGCTTGGATTAAAAAAACTAGAAAATGATAGAAACAAACTAAAATCTGTAGATAGACCAAATGTAATAAAAGCAATTTCTGATGCTCGTGAATTAGGAGATTTATCAGAAAATGCAGAATATCACGCAGCTCGTGAGCAACAAGCTTTTATTGAAGGTAGAATAAAAGAATTAGATGATATTATTTCTAGGTGTGAGGTTATTGATCCATCTAAAATTATTAATAGCAATATTATTTTTGGTGCAACCGTTGAGCTTTTAAATTTAGACAATGATACAAAAAAAACATATCAAATTGTTGGTGAATTTGAAGCTGATTTAGAAAATAGTTTAATTTCTTATACATCTCCACTTGGAAAAGCTTTAATAGGAAAAACAGCAGGTGATGTTGTAGATATTGAAACAACTCAACACACTATTTCTTGGGAAATTTTATCTGTTATTTACAAATAAAAGGAATTATTAAAATGTCAAATAGCACTAATGATAACAGCAATAATATTAATCAGGTAGAAAAAAAATCAACGATAATTCTACCAAAAATACCAACTAAACAATCAAAGAATCCTTTTTCTGAAAAAAATTCAAAAACTGGTAAAAATGGTAAAACATCTGTAATTTCTAAACCAGGTAATACTTGGAAAAAACAATAATAAGTGTGTTAATTAAAAAATTTTAATTAATTTGTATTGACATATCCTTATTATTTGTAATAATATAAGTAATTTTAATTAAAAAAAAGGTGCTACAAATGATGAGTATTTTATTATCTGTTTTATTTCATTTATCTTATATTTTTGGAATTTTTGTATTAGGCTATATTTTTGGTAAAAAACAAGCTCAAAAAAATATAATAAAAGTTCAATCCTCTAAAATAGCAAATTAATTATATTTTAAGTAGTTTTATGACATATTTTATTAGCTTATTTAAAGTAGTTAAACCTGGTATTTTGTTTTCTAATGGTCTTACTTTTGTAATGGGATTTTTTGTTGCTTACAAATCATATGGTGGAGATTTTTCGCTTTCTTTGTTTATATACTCTTTATTTGGAGTGTTGTTAACAATTGCATCTTCAACGGCTATAAATAATTTTATAGATCAAGATATAGATAAGGTTATGAAACGAACTGCTAATAGAGTTTCTGTATCTCAAATATTAAAACCAACACATATTGTCATATATTCTTCAATTTTGCTTATATTAGGATTTTGTATATTAATATTTTTAGTAAACATAAAAGCTGCAATTATTGTAGGTATTGGTTTTTTTGTATATATTGTCTTATATACTTGCTATTTAAAACGTAAATCTACTTTTTCTACTTTAGTTGGATCTATATCTGGCGGGTGTGTTTCAATGGCTGGATATGTTAGCAATTGCAACACCATAGATTTAGGTGCTTGGTTAGTATTTGCAATTTTATTTGTGTGGCAAATGCCTCATTTTTTTGCAATAGGTATTTATAGGCTTAATGACTATAAAATGGCTAATATTCCTATTTTACCTGTTGCTGATTCTATTGAAAAAACTAAAGTACATATTGTAGCTTGGATATTAGTTCTAATCCCTATTGTTATTTGTATTTATTTATTCAATTATGGAGATAAAATATATTTAGTATCTTCATTGTTTATTTCAATATGTTGGATTTATATTACACTAAAGGGATTTAACTCTACAGAGCCTACTTTATGGGCAAAAAAAGTATTTTTATTTTCTATTTTAGTAATTTGTGTGTTTAGCGCATCTTTAATTTTAGATTCTATTTTAACTAACATAAAGGTTTAAAAATGATTAACTATCGTAATTTTAATTTGCAAAAAATATCTATGTTATTTTTTACATTGTTAATATTTACTAATTTACTTGGGGGTGGTATTTTTGATCCCAAGGGTGCAATAGCATTAGCAGAAAAAAATTTAATTATTACTTCTGTATTGCTAATGTTAATAGTAATTATACCTGTATTTATTTTAACATTTTATTTTGCTTATAAATATAGAGAAAACAATACAAAGGCAACTTATGCACCTGAGTGGTCGCATAGCACAAAGCTAGAATTTGTATGGTGGGGAATTCCAATTTTAATTATTTTAGCTCTTGGAATTATAACTTGGAAAAGCTCTCACGATTTAGATCCATACAAACCTTTACCTGTTAATGGTAAAGAACCTATTGTAATTCAAGTTGTATCTTTAAATTGGAAGTGGTTGTTTATTTATCCAAATGAACAAATTGCTACTTTAAATTATCTTAATATTCCAAAAGATACTCCTATTGCATTTTTGCTAACATCTGATGCTCCTATGAATTCATTTTGGATACCACAACTTTCTGGTCAAATTTATACAATGCCTGGTATGGAAACAAAACTTCATATTATTGCCAATGAAAACGGAAAATTTGAGGGAATGTCTGCTAACTATAGTGGCTATGGATTTTCTGGAATGGGATTTATTGTAGAAGCATCATCTACTGAGGATTATAATAAATGGGTATCTAAAGTTAAAAGTTCTTCATCTGAAATTTTAGACAACAACACATATATAAAATTAGCAAAATTTAGCTTAAATGATAAAATAAAAACTTATTCATCTGTAAAGCCTAAATTATTTTATGATATTTTAATGAAGTATATGTCTCCAAATAAAAGTGAGCTTTTAATTGATATTATGTCTGAAAGTAAAAAATATAATTCAATGGAACACTTAGAAGAAATTCAAAAAAACAAATAAATTACAACACAACAAGGAGTTAATTATGTTTGGAAAGTTAGACTTAAGCTATTTACCTCACGATCCTATAATCTTAGGAGCGGTAGCTTTAATGGGTATAGTAGCTTTATCTGTATTATTTTTGTTAACTTATTTTAAAAAATGGACGTGGTTTTATACAGAATGGCTTACCACTGTTGATCATAAAAAAATTGGAATAATGTATATAGCAGTAGCAACTTTAATGCTAGTAAGAGGCTTTGCAGATGCATTGATGATGAGGTCTCAATTGATTCTTACAGGCTCTGGAGTTGATTTAGTAGATGCAGATCATTTTGCACAGCTATTTACAGCACATGGTGTAATTATGATATTCTTTATGGCAATGCCATTTATGTTTGGATTATTTAACTTACTTGTGCCTTTGCAAATTGGATCACGCGATGTTGCTTTTCCATATCTTAATTCACTTAGTTTTTGGTTATTTGTAGCTGGTGCTATTTTAGTTAATGTATCATTATTTATAGGTAAGTTTGCAACGGTTGGTTGGTTGGCTTATCCTCCTCTTTCTGGTATTGGTTATAACCCAGATGTAGGTGTGGATTATTATATTTGGGCGATTCAAATTAGTGGTTTAGGTAGTTTAATGAGTGGTATTAACTTTGTTGCAACAATTTTAAAAACAAGAACTCCATCTATGAGTTTATTTAAAATGCCAGTATTTGTATGGTCTGTTTTTACAGCCTCTATTTTAATATGCTTAACATTTCCTATTTTAACTGTATCTTTAGGATTGTTATCACTAGATAGATATATGGATATGCACTTTTTTACACCAGAATTTGGTGGTAATCCTATGTTATATATTAATTTAATTTGGGCTTGGGGTCATCCTGAGGTATATATTTTGGTGCTACCTGCTTTTGGAATTTTCTCTGAAATTGCAGCAACCTTTTCTCGTAAAAAATTGTTTGGATATCATACAATGGTATGGGCATTATTAATTATTACATTTTTATCATTTATTGTATGGGTTCATCACTTTTTTACAATGGGTGCAGGTGGAAATGTAAATGCAGTATTTGGAATTGCAACAATGATTATTGCTGTTCCAACTGGTGTTAAAGTATTTAACTGGGTATTTACAATGTTTAGAGGAAGAATTAACTTTTCTTCACCAATGTATTGGTTAATTGCTTTTATTTTTACCTTTGTACTCGGTGGAATGACAGGAGTTATGTTATCTATTCCAGCTTCTGATTTCCAATTTCACAATAGTTTATTTTTAGTAGCACACTTTCATAATACTATTATTGGCGGAGTTGTATTTGGATATTTTGCAGGTTTTGTGTATTGGTTTCCTAAATTATTTGGATTTAAGCTTAATGAATTTTTAGGTAAATCGGCATTATTTTGTTGGTTAATAGGATTCTTTGTAGCATTTACCCCTATTTATATCTTAGGATTTATGGGTGCAACTCGTAGAATGTATACTTATACAAATCAAGACTGGCAATTATATTTTATTATTGCAGGAATTGGAACTTTAATAATTTTATTAGGAGTAGCATTACAAGTATTACAAATATTAGTAAGTGTTATTAAAAAAGAACCAGCGGGTCGTGATCCTTGGAATGGTAGAACTTTAGAGTGGTCTTTGCCTTCTCCTGTGCCATTTTATAATTTTTCGCACTTGCCAGAAGTAAAAGAAATAGATGATTTTTGGTATAAAAAACAAGCAAATAAAGTAGATTATTATAATAAACCTTATGAAGATATTCATATGCCAAAAAATACTAATCTAGGATTAATTGCAGGAGTAGTTTCTGCAATATGGGGATTTGCTTTAGTTTTCCACATTTGGTGGTTAGCAATTGTAGGTTTTGCAATTACTCTTATTGCATTATTTGTAAGATCATTCAGCTATAATATAGATTACTATGTAAAAGCAGATGAAGTTAAAAAAATAGAAGAACAATACAAAGGAGTTAAATAAATTATGAAGCATACTCTAAATGTAGATGAACATAATAATCATCACCAACAGCATATAACAGAGGTAGCAACCTTTGGTTTTTGGGTATATTTAATGACTGATGTTATTTTATTTGGTTGTTTATTTGCCACATTTTTAGTGTTATCAAGCAATGTGGTGCCATATAAGTTTGATATGAGTCTGGTAATGAAAGAAACTTTAATATTATTAACATCAAGCTTTACCTTTGGACTTGCAATGATAAATATGCATAACAAAAGAATGGCAAGTGTATTATTTTATTTAAGCATAACCTTTATTTTAGGTGCATCTTTTATTTATTTAGAGCTATCAGAATTTAGACATTTAATACATGAAGGTCATTCTTGGTCTAAAAATGCTTATTTTTCATCATTCTTTACTTTAGTAGGAACACACGGGTTACATGTAAGCTTTGGTTTATTATGGATTATATCTGTAAGTATTCAAATTATTATGAAAGGAATAAATGAAATAACTATAAGAAAGCTTACATTATTGAGCTTATTTTGGCATTTTTTAGATATAGTATGGATATTTGTATTTAGTATTGTATATTTAATTGGAGGGCTAGCATAATGGCTAACATAAACACACATAATGATAATCAAGCTGGATATTCTGTAAAATCTTACACATTAGGATTTATCTTATCTATAATATTTACAATTATTCCATTTGGAGTTGTTAATGAAAAATTATTTACCAACCTAACAACAATAATTGTAGTATTTGGTTGTGCTATAGTGCAATTGTTTATTCAATTAGTATTTTTTATGCACTTAAATACAGAAAGTAAACCTCGTTATAATAGTGGATTTTTGTTATTTACATTACTATCTTTATTAATTTTAGTGATTGGAACAATCTGGATAATGAGCTCACTAGCATATAAAATGCACCCTGTTATGCACCATATGATGCATTAAAATTTTGCATTAAAAAAGTAATTATCTTAAAAGCTAAAAAAGTAGCAAAAGAGTAATAAGTAAAAGTATGTAGCTTATTTACTTTTTTGCTATTTTTGTATATACTTTAAGTATATTATAAAAAAAATTAGATTATTATATAAATGAACGAAAATTTACAAAGTAAAGATACCAAAAAAATTATGTCAATCTTAAACAACCCTAATTTTAATAAATTAGAGGCTATATTTAATGATGAAAATAAATTAAAAATTTTAGAAAAATTACTCAATAATAATGATATAGAAGATAAAATAAATCAACTAAATGAGTTATATAATAAAAAAATTCAAGTCGGTGATGGTGATTCAACTAATTTAACAGATAGCATTGAGCAATTATTAAATAAAGTTAATCTAATAGAAGAGTTTTATAACGATTTTATTGGTGATAAAACAGCAATAAAATATCACAATAATACATCTAGTAAATTTGAATATCTAACACAAAACCAAACAAATATAACAAATTCAATTGAGAAAATAAAAAAAGGATCTGATGATTTAAAAGCTCTAACAGAACAAATTAATAACACGCAAAAACACAATGAGACTTTAACTTCACACATTACAGAATATAAAAATACACTTACAGAATATAAAAATAAACTTACAGAATATAAAAATAAACTTAATGATCTAACAACTAGCATATCAAATTTATTACCATCAGCATTAAGTGCAAAATTAAGTTATGCATATCAATTATCTAAAAATTTTTATAAACCAACTACTCAAAAATCTAAATTAAAAGATGGTAAATATATTGAACTAGGGTGTTTGCATAAACTGCTCATACTAATATTTAAAGCTGGTATAAACGATTCATTTAGGTATTTTACATTTTTAGGTCCACTTGTTTTTATTATATATTTTAATTTGATAGAACATTCTATAATTGAAATCAAAACAGGTTTTGAGCTATTTATAAGGATTCTTAGTATGATTCCCTTAGCAATTGTATCTTATTTTGGATTTACAATGATTAGAAATAACAAGATTATGTTTGAAGAATACCACCATAAAGAAAACATTATTGCATTATACGAAGGATTAAGAGAAAAATTAGAGACTGAATATCAAGTACTATTAAATAACCCCAACCCAATAGGGCTTGAAATGGAACGAATAAAGAAATTACTTGATAGTTTGTATGAAATTGTTTTTGCTACAGTATCAGATAACCCTAATAAAAAAATTAAGCATACTTCTTTAGTAGAACTAATAGCACAAAATATACAAAATAAAAAAGATACTAATTAAAATATTATATAAGATTTAAATATGGTATTTAATATGTATATTTTTATAAATTTCTCATTTGAATTTTTAAAGCTTCTTCAGAAACTACAAAAATATCCGCAATTTGTTGAATATGTTCTTGATTATTTATATCAAAATTATTAATAGATATAATATCCCTAATTGCTTGTAATGGCATTAACAAATTACCAGCTAACCTATTTGCTTCTCTTTCTAAAATTTTATCTTCATTAGAATATAAATTTGAAGAATCTCTATCTAATTGTCCTCTCTGCATTACAATATCTTTATGTAAAACATAATGAGCTAATTCGTGTGCCATTGTAAAATTTTGTCTTTTAACTCCGTGATTAGCATTTATAGTTATACTGAACAATTTAGTATTTTCATCATATACAATAAATCCAGATTGACTATTATCAAGAGATGTTATTATTAAATGAATACCTAAATCTTTAATTTGATTGACAATATGAAACATATTAATTTCCTTATTTTGATGTATCATTATATTCACTCCAAGGATCATCACCTAATGGTGTTCCTTTAGGATTATTTTTTTGTTCCATTGTTTTTAACAGAGAATCATGTCTCTCAGCTAAACTTCTAAATGGTATTAATTCTTTTGTAAGTTTTTTAGCTTCTTCCATTGCAGTGTCTTTTGCAACTTTTTCTGCAGTTTTTCTAGCTTCTTCTTTTAAACCATTATATCCAACATAAGCTATAGTACCAATAAAAATTCCAATTATAGTTATTAATGTTTGCAAGGTAGATAAATCGTATTTTACTAAATCATTATCTTGTGTGCTTAAATTAATAGTAATTGATTTATTATTTTTATCTTTTTTTGCTTTTTCTATTTGCAAAGCTATGTTTGGTTCCCAAAAATATAATTTATAAGTAGCTACAAAAACCCAAGCAATTATTAATAGCAAGAAACCAAAAATTAAACATTTTATCCGCTCATTCATTATACAAACTATTTTATACTTTATTTATACACTTAATTAAAATAAATATAGCATTTTAGCTACTTCTTAGCAAGGGTTAATTACTTAGATTGTCTTCTTATAAAACTTGAAGAGGCAAACCAAAAATTATTAGGCTTTAGTAAAATTTTATCTATGGCTACAGGCTCTAGGCAAATAAATTTTTTGTAATCATCTGTTTCCATATCTGGTAAATCTTTATATGGATTCCACATTATAAAATCTTTAAAATTATTTTTATGGATAGATAACATTGTGTTATTGCTTGTAAGTGATACAACTTTAGTTAAATTTTTAAATATGTAATCTACCTCACTTGCAACCTTAAAGCTAGAGTTATTTATTATTCCTGCTTTATTATTATAGCTATATTGTGAATTTTTTAAACCCAATACAAAAG
>CAMCZU010000005.1 GCA_945888065.1 Rickettsia typhi | reverse complement strand
TAAAAGTTGCTCTAAAATTAAATGGACTGGTTGTTCATAAATTTTTGCATTTAAGCCCTCAACAATAACATCTGCCTTTAGTTTTAATACATCTACATATTTCCATTTATTTATTAATGATAATGCCTCATTTAATGCACTTTCATTATAAAATAATCCAACAAATAGGGTAGATAAAGACATTAAATAGCTTTTATCTACACAATCTGCGGTGCGGATTTCTAAATAATTTTTTATGCGAACATCAGGAAAAAGGGTAGATAAATGTAATATAAAATCTTCCATCAAAGGAGTATTATCCATAAATTTGTAAACTCCATTTAGGTAATCTATAAAGGTAATTTTAGATAAATCTACATACTTGTTATCTCTATAAATAAAATACATAGGAACTTTTAGTGCATAATCTACATATTTTTCTATTGAAAAGTTTTCATCAAATGCAAAAGATAATAAACCTGATCGCCTGTTATCTGTATCTTGCCAAATTTCCATTCTTTTGCTTAAATTATTGCTTAATTTACTCTCAAATATAGGAGAGTTTGCAAAAAGGGCAGTAATTAGGGGAGCTATTGCCATTGATAGCCTAAATTTTTTTGCTAAATCAATCTCAGAAGCATAATCTAGGTTAGTTTGCACAGTTGCAGTCCCCTTCATCATATACCTACCTTGAGAGCCAACTTTTGGCATATAATCATACATAATATTGTAGCGTTGCTTTGGCATTAGGGGTAAATCATTTATGCTAAATTTTGGATTATAACCTAAATTGTAAACACCTATATTGCATTTTTCAAATACCCTTAAAGCATCACTCCAATAAATATTGCACCAATCATTTAATTCAATTAAATTTTGTGCTATGTTGGAAGAAAACTCAAATTGCCCAGCAGGTTCTAGAGATATATTTCCAACTCTCTCAGATGTAATACTTTCAAGCCCAATAATATTAGAGTTTTCTAAAATAGGAGCCCAAGATTGAGGGTTAAAATTATATAAAATATCAGAAATTCCATAATAATCATTATTTGAATGATAAAGCACAGGGGATATATCTTTTTTTTGATACAAAAAGCTTTCAAATTCTATCCCCACACCAGAATTTTGGGTTGGTTTAAATCCATCTTGTATATATTGCATTAATTGGTTTTTAGAAGTTATAGGAGTATTATTTTTTGGAGTAGATGTTGTCAAAGTTTGTTTTTCCTTTCTCTAATTTAGATATTATATGTATTTAGTATGATATTGTATAAATTGCAAAACATTTAATTACAAAGTAATTAATTGCAAAATAAATTAAAATTTACAAGTGCTACAATACTTGCTGTTTCTGCCCTTAAAATGTTTCCTTTAATATAGCAAGGAATTGTATTTTCAGATAAAAAGCTTTTCTCTTGCATATCAAATCCACCCTCAGGACCAATTAAAATGATAGAGTTTTTAGGGGGAGTATTTTGTAAAACATTAGAAAATACATCACCTAAAAAAAATTCATTTAACCAAAAAATATTGTTATCTTTTTTGTGTTCTTGCACAAAATCAACAAGCTTTTTGCCAAGTAAAACTTGTGGAATATCTAGCCTACCACACTGAGAAGATGCACCTTGTAGCTTTATTTTAATTTTATCAACTTCAAGAGGTTTATTTACACATCTATTTGTAATAATATTACTTAATGCGGAAACTCCCAGTTCACAAGATTTTTCAATAACAAAATCATTAGCATCTTTTTTTAGGGGAGCATAAGCTAAATGGAGCAAATATTTAGGAGGAGTAAAATCTTTAATTTTTTCAAGCACCTCAAGGGTGGTATTTTTTTTGTGGCAATTAAGCACTTTGCATACAAATTCACCTGAGATTTCATTAAAAACAGACACAAATTCACCAGTTTGTATTTTTAGCACATTAGCAAGATGATGAGAATTAAAGTTGTCTAAAGTAATGTTAGATTTTGCAATAATATCTAAATTGTAATAAATACGAGTTTTAATTTTGTAAGACATAAATTATATAATATTGTAATTTTTAAATTTTGTAAATATACTAATATAAATAAGATAAACAAAAAGATTTTAAATGCTAACAAAAATTAAATTATTTTATTATTTAGGTAGGTTTAACAGCCCCTTTGGATATATGCTACTAATGCTACCATCACTATGGGGGTTAACACTTAATTTATATTTATCACCTCAAAAATTTAGCATACTTTATATTATATATTTATATGCAATTTTTGCAGTGGGATCAATAATTATGAGGGCTTGGGGATGTGTAATAAATGATGTATTTGACTCTAACATAGATGCAAAAGTAGGCAGAACAAAAAACAGACCCCTAGCATCTAAATTATTAACAAAAAGCGATGCTTTAATATTTTTGATTGTGTTATCTATAATTCCTATAATAATTTTATTAAGTTTACCTAATTATGCTAAAATCATAGCTTTAGGAGTTTTGCCAATTGTAATAATTTATCCACTAAGCAAAAGATTTTTTAAAATTCCTCAACTAATATTAGGCTTAGCATTTAACTGGGGGATAGTGTTATCTTCTGCAATTATTTTTGGATATATTAATACAGAGTCTATAATTTTATATGTTGCATCAATTTTGTGGACTTTATGTTATGATGGAATATATGCTTACCAAGATTATATAGATGATAAAAAATTAGGGCTTAATTCTATAGCAATCTTGATGCAAGAGAGAGCAAAAATAATATTAGGATTATGCTATATAGCAATGGGGTTATTAACAATATTTTTAGGGTTGTATAAAAATTTTAATGAGTTTTATTACATAATGCAATTTTTTGCATATATGTATATATTAATAAACTTTTTTAAGCTAGATTATAAAAATACACAAATGTGTTTTAAATTTTTTAAGCAAAATGTATATTTTGCAATAATTATACTACTAAGCTTTGGAGCGTTATATGTTTAAAAAAAACACCAATGAAGGCTATGTTAAATTAAGTGATAAATCAAATAATAACTCTATAAGTTTAAGTTTAAATGATTTTATAAAAACTCTAAATCCTCAAGAATTAGATAAATATAAAGATACAATAATTATTTTTGTTAATATGAAAGTTAATGAATACAAAAGTGGAAAATCAGATGATAGTAGATACGACTTTTTAGATATATTAAGCTTTTCTTGTGGATTAAAGTTATATATATATCGCACTATTGCAGATACATACAATGATGAATTTGGTGAACCTGTAGCTGAAGAAGTTGATCGGTATGTGTGTATTTATAAATGGGGTGATCGTAATAGTAAATATAAAGTAAACAACTTTTCAATATGGGATTACAAGCTTTTCAATTGCAAAATTAAAAATTTAAATAACATATCATCTAACGCAAAAAAACTAAGTTTTATTTTAGAATTTGATTTTAAATATATGGTAGAATCAATAAAAAATGATGATTATATTACTATGGATACTAAATATCAAAAATACAAAGAACACTACAATACTCTACAAAACACTTTACAAAAAGACACTATAAAAAGATATTTAGAATTTTTTGAAAGTCGCAATCATTGGTTTAAAAAATTATTATTTTGGATTCACAGGGGGCATTGGGCTATAGCTATTTCTTTGTGTTTAATGTTAATTTGTATTATTTTAGATGCTGTGGGATCTTATTTTTGGGGTAGTGTATCTATATTTAAAGATAATAATATTTTACCATTTAGTGTTCCATTTGGAGATGTTTTAGCAAATAAAATTATGTGTAATCAAAATGTATTAGATAGATTTATTAATTGTTTTTACCATATTGATAACAGATTTTATAGGTCAATTTGGATGTTTACAAATTTTATAGTAAAATTAGCAACTCTATATTTTGGTTGGTTAGCTGTAATTGCAATTAAAAAGCGATATTTTGGTAATAAAATTCCACAATTAAATACTCTAAATAAAGAAGACGAAAATAATATTAAAAAAACTAAGGATTAAAAACTAAAATGACTATACAAACTATTTTTGTAGCAATTGTTGCTAGTATTTTTTTTGGATTAATTATATACATAAGGCAAATAAAAAGGCAACAAAATTTAATAAATGAGCTATCTATTGCAAATTCAACTGCAAAACAACAGGAAATGCAATTGCAAAAGCAAATAAATATAAATGAAGATTTACAAGAGCAAATCTACACCCAGCTAGAGCAAATATCTACCCTTAAAGAGAGAGAAAAAAACCTGCAAGAGCTAAAAGCAAAATTACAAATAGATTTTGAAAATTTAAGCACAAAAATATTAGAAGAAAGTCGCACAAAATTAATGGTAGATAACAGCCATAACCTAAAACTTTTGCTAGAGCCCTTGCAACAACACATCAATAAATTAGAAACAAACCATAAAGATTACCTAAAAGAGACAGCAAGTTTGCAAAGTGAAATTAAAAACATTATGTTAATGAATAAAGAGCTATCTAACCAATCTTTAAACCTTGCAAATGCTTTGCGGGGAGATAAAAAGCTACAGGGCAACTGGGGTGAATTCCAACTAGAAAAAATACTAGAATTATCAGGATTAATTAAAGATATAGATTACACACTGCAAGGAAAATCCCTAAATTTAAGGAATGATAATAATGATATTGCAAGACCCGATGTAATTATAAATTTGCCTGAAAATAAACATATAGTAATAGATTCTAAAGTATCTTTAATATCTTATGAAAAATATTATAATAGTGCAAACCCCTCAATAAATGAAGAAGAAGACCACAATATAAATAAAGAAACTTACTTAAAAGAATTTATAGGAGCAATTAAAAACCATATAGATTCACTCTCACAAAAGGCTTACCATAACTTAGATAAACTAATATCTGCCGAATACACAATTATGTTTATGCCACTTGAATCTGCTTATATGTTAGCAATATCTAGTAATTCTAATTTGCACGAATATGCACTTTCTAAAAATATTATGCTTGTATCTACCAATAATTTAATTGCAATACTGCGAACCATAGCACATATGTTAGCATTAGAAAAACGTAATAAAAATGCCGATGAAATTGCATCACTTGCTGGTAAAATGTATGATAAATTTGTAAGCTTTGTAAGTGAAATAGAAAAAGTAGGGGCTCAAATTCAAAAATCTCAAGATACCTACAATAATGCTTATAAAATGCTTACATTAGGCAATGGAAATTTAGTAAATAGAGCAAAAAGATTACAAGATTTAGGTGCAAAAACTGCTAAAAAGCTTCATACAGAAGAATCTAATTTGCTAGAAGAGTTAGAAATTGAATTAGAAGATTAATCTTGTAGCTCAGATGGATAAGCAAGTAAAGTACACTCTACAAAAGGACTCCATTGACCAAAATCTAGTGGTGTAATAATAAATTTATAATTTAAATTCCAACTCTCAATTAATGCTTTAGTTTCAAAAAATTGCTCTGGGTGATGATAAATAGAAATTGCTAAAATAGGTCTATCTTTTGCAATAGATTGTTTTGCTCCAGCTAAACAATTAATTTCATCGCCTTCAATATCCATTTTTATAAAACCAATTTGCTTGTTTTTATAATTAACCATAAAATTATCTAGGGTATCTACTTTAACTTCTATATTATTTGAGTGATTATTTTGCCAAGTATTTAGATTATTAATATTCGTGTCAACTCTTGCTGAATCTGCTATAACTATAGAAGATTTTTTATTAGATAAAGCCATATGAAAGCTAGATACATTATTAATATGTGGAAATAAAGTTAAATTATCTTTAATTCTTTGTAAATTAATTAATGAAATATCAAAAGAAAAAATATCACAAAAATTGTAATTACTTAAAACAATTGCAGATTCTCCATCAAATGCACCTAAATCAAAAGCTATTTTATTTTCAATATATTTTATAGCTTTTTGTGGCAATAAATCTAACCCGTGCCCAAAATAATAAAGGTTTGATTTTGCTTCATAACTTTTAAATAATTCCATAAGCCATTTAGGATACCACCATTTAGCTAAAGGTTCATAATTAGATTGCCTAAAAATTTCAATTTTTTCAATATCAGATGTATGCGATGGAAATGAAAGCATACAATCTATGCAATAATCTATATATTTTTTAGAATTTTCATCTAAACCATTTTTTAATTGCTCAATTTTAGCTTCTATATTGTTTTGGAACATTAAATATTTTTTAAAAGATATATCAACCCCAGAAAAAGGTTGAGCTGATTCTTTCAATAATTTTTGTTTATATAAGGGATATTTTGGATATAAAACATTTAATTTTTTCATAAGTATAAATATGTGGTGTTTTTTAAATTTTTTTTCTTAAAGTAATAATAAAATGATATACTAGTTTTTAAAATATATCAAAGAAATTAAGTTTATTTAAATGAAAACACTTCAAGATTTTATTAAAGTTTTAGAAAAAAACAATCAATTAGTTAGGATTTCAGAGCCAATTTCAACCTATTTAGAATTCACAGAAATTCAAAGTAGGCTTATAAAAGTAGGCGGACCTGCTGTTTTATGTGAAAATGTAGTAGATAAAGATGGCAAAAAATTAAACTATCCTGTTCTACTTAATTTATTTACTACAAAAAATAGATTTAATATGGGATTACAAAAAAACTCTACTGAGGTAGAAGAATTAGCTAAGCTTTTAGCTTTTTTAAGGCACCCAACTCCCCCTAAAAATTTATCTCAAATGTTTAGCTATTTTCCACTGCTAAAAACTTTAATGAATATGGGCAATAATGTGGTAAAAAAAGCCTATGCTCAAGAGGTTATATATGAGGGCGAGGAAGTAAATTTAGACTCACTTCCAATTCAGTGGTGTTATCCAAATGAACCAGCTCCGCTGATAACTTGGGGGATAGCAATTAGCAATGGTCCAAGCTTTGGGGAAAAATTTCAAGAAGATGTAGATGATTTTAATTTAGGCATTTATAGAATGCAAAAATTATCTAAAAATAAACTAATTATGAGGTGGTTAGCCCACAGGGGCGGAGCCCAACATTTTGCAAGGTGGAAAAAACAAAATCCAAATCAAGATATGCCAATTTGTGTATGTATAGGAGCAGACCCTGCACTTATTTTAGCCTCTGTAATGCCTCTGCCAGATAATTTATCTGAATATAAGTTTGCAGGGCTGTTAAGGGGAGAAAAAACCGATCTTGTAAAAGCAATTACTTGTGATATTTTAGTTCCAGCAAATGCAGAAATTATCTTAGAAGGGGTAATAAAATGCAACGAAGAAGCACCAGAGGGACCATATGGAGATCATACAGGATATTATAATGAGATAGAAATGTTTCCAATATTTGAAATTAAAGCAATTACAACTACAAAAAAACCTGTTTATTTAACAACCTATACAAGTAGACCAAATGATGAGCCATCAATTTTAGCAGAATGCTTAAATGATATGTTTGTTCCCCTAATAAAACAACAATTTCCAGAAATTGTAGATTTTTATTTAGTTCCACAAGCTTGTTCTTATAGAATGATTAATGTATCTATAAAAAAAATGTATGCAGGGCAATCAAAACGAATAATGATGGGAATTTGGAGCTATTTAAGGCAATTTATGTATACAAAACTAATAGTGGTATTAGATGAAGATATAAATGTAAGAAATATGGACGATGTAATTTGGGCGATATCCACAAATGTAGATTTTGCAAGAGATTGCACAATAATAGAAAATACCCCTATAGATTATTTAGATTTTGCTTCCCCTCAAGCTGGTTTGGGTTCAAAAATGGGGATAGATGCCACAACAAAAATTCACCCCGAAACTACAAGAAAGTGGGGCAAAAAAATTGAAATGGATGAAGATACAATAAAAAATATAGATGAAAAATGGGATAAACTAAATTTAGGGGAATTTGTAGAATCTATATGGAAAAAATAATCAAATAATAATATAATTAATTAATAATACTTACTAAATAACAAAGATAATGAATCAAAATAATAATATAAATATTGCCTTTTGTATAAATAAAAATCATTTAATTTATGTAATGATTACCTCACTTTCTTTAGCTATTAATAATTAAAAACATAGCTTAAATATTTATATAATCCACAATGGAGATATTGTAGAGGGAGATTTAACAAAATATTTACAAATTTTTAAACAAAATAATTTGCATAATATTAAAATTGATTTAATAAATGTTGCATCTAATCCACAATATCATAATATTAGCTTTCCTAATATGCACTGGGGAGCATACTATATAATTCAATGTATTTATTAGCAGGGAGGATACCAGCTTACAGAAGAATATCTTATGGGCAGTTCTTATAAATCTTATATTAAATATATTGTAGATGCTAATGTGTTATCCTTTGTATCTAAAATGTATATAAATTTAACACACAAGGCATTTCAAAATCTAGCTTTAATACATTATATAGGTAGAAAACCTTGGTGTATGTCTACTTTTAGAAAATTTTCTAGCAAAGGGCTAACTTATTGGTATTTTTATGCAAAGTTTTTTGTATCTCCAAAATATAGCTTTAAATTTAAATTAGTTGCATTTTTTAATACTTATGTAGCTAAATATATACATTCATTGTTAGTTTTTAAAAAATTTAAAAAAATCTTTAAAAATAGTTTAGAAAAAAGATTAAAAAGTACTTTTATATAAAAAATCTTTAACTAAATACAAAAATATACTATAATGTAGCTAAAAATTATTGATAAATACTAAATACTAAATTATAAGGTTAGTTATGACAAAATTAGATGCAAATGCTATAAAAGAATTTGCTTTAAATGCAAAAAGTTGGCCCTTTATTGAGGCAAAAAAAATTTTAGAAAAAATTGACTATAAAACTCCACAAAAAGGTTATGTATTATTTGAAACAGGATACGGACCCTCAGGCTTACCTCATATTGGAACCTTTGGAGAAGTTGCAAGAACATCTATGGTAATGTTTGCATTTTCTCAACTATCAAATATTCCTACTAAATTGTTTGCTTTTAGTGATGATTTAGATGCCCTAAGAAAAGTTCCAACAAATATTCCAAATCAAGATATGCTAGTTAAAGATTTAGGAAAACCACTAACATCAGTAGCAGATCCATTTGGCAAATATCCAAGTTTTGGAGAACACAATAATGCAAAATTATGTGAATTTTTAGATAATTTTGGTTTTACTTATGAATTTAAAAGCTCTACAAAATGTTATCAAAGTGGAATGTTTAATGATACTTTAAAAAATATTTTAAAACATTATGATGAAATTTTAAAAATTATGCTTCCCTCTTTGGGAGATGAAAGAAAAGAAACCTATAGCCCGTTTTTACCAATAGATAAAACATTTAACAGAGTATTACAGGCAAAAGTTGTATCTTATAATGTTGCAAATAGCACTATTGTGTATGTGAATGAAGAAAATAAAGAAGTAGAGACTTCTATTTTAGATGGTAATTGCAAATTGCAATGGAAGGTAGATTGGGCAATGCGCTGGGCGGCATTAAATGTGGATTATGAAATGTCTGGTAAAGATTTAATTCCATCTGTAGCACTATCTTCTAAAATTTGCAAAATTTTAGGTAGCACTCCTCCGCTTAATTTAACATATGAATTATTTTTAGATAAAAATGGAGAAAAAATCTCTAAATCTAAAGGCAACGGATTATCAATAGAAGAGTGGTTAAGCTATGGTAATAAAGAAAGTTTATCTTATTTTATGTATCAAAAACCACAAACTGCTAAAAGATTGTATTTTGATATTATTCCAAAATCTGTAGATGATTGGCTTTTGTCTTTAACTAAATATCCTCAATTAAACGAGCAAGATAAACTAGAAAGCCCAATTTTTTTTATTCACAATAATAATCCTTCATCAATAGATAGTGATATTACATTTGCTTTAATCCTTAATTTAGTAGGAGTGGTAAAAAGTGAAGATAAAGATTTATTGTGGAGTTTTATAAAAAAATATAAAAATATACAAGGGCAATCAAAAGATATTATTGATAATTTGTTAACTTATGCTATAAATTATTATAATGATTTTATTAAGCCAACCCTAAATTATAAAGTGCTAGATAATCAAGAAAAAACATTCTTACAAACTCTATTGAATAAATTAGATAATCTTGATAATAATGCAACAGCAGTAGATATTCAAAATATAGTCTATAGTGTAGGAAAAGAATTAAATTTAGAGTTGAAAAATTGGTTTTGCTTACTATATGAATCTTTATTAGGGCAAAAAGAAGGTCCACGAATGGGATCATTTTTTGCATTATATGGTTTGCAAAATTCTAAAATATTAATTAATAATGCTATAAAAAGATAAGGATTTTTTTTATATGAAAATATCAAGATGGGACGATAAATTAGTTGATCAACTAAAAAGCTTATACTTACAACATAATTTAACTACTTTAGAAATTGGTAAAAAGCTTGGTTTTACTAAAAATGCTATTATAGGGAAAATACATCGTCTAGGATTAATAAAAGATGAAGATAATACATCTTTAGCAGAAAATTCAAAGCCTAAATCACTAAAGCCTAAGCCTACTGAAAGCCTTAAAGCTAAAAAATCTGTAGTTCAAAATCCTAAAAATTCAGTTAAAACTAAAAAAAAGAAAGGCGAATATACTCTAGAAGAGCTAGAATCTAATATGTGTGTTTGGCCATTTGGTGGGGATGATTCTAAAAATGAAATTACATTTTGTGGTGATTTAAAAGTAGAAAAAAGTTCTTATTGTAAAGAACATTTAGATATTGCATATTTAGCTCCTAAAAAACAAGTTAGAAAAACTAACCTAGAAACATTCACAGAAGAAGATATAGAAGAAGAAGATTTTCCACTACAAGATAAACAATCAGAAGAAGAAATATAAAATATATTGCTATATTAATAACATAATGCTATATATTTATTATATAAATGATAATTTAATAAAATTATAACAGAGGCACAAATGAAAAATAAAGCTTTAGGTTTTGTATTTGTATTTATTTTTATATCAAGCATAGCACACTCTATGGATGCTAAAGACATTATAGACAAAAGCTACGAAGCGTGGAGAGGAACAAAATCTTCAGTTGCAAATATGACAATGGTTATAACAAGACCAGATAGAGTAGACACAATGACACTAAAATCTTGGACTAAGGGTGATGATTTATCAATCTCAAAATTTTTAGCTCCAGCAAAATTTAAAGGTCAAGCTGTGCTAGTAAATAATGATTCTATGTGGACTTATAGTCCAAAATCTAAAAGAAGTATCAAAATTTCTAATTCACTAAAATCTAAGTCTTGGATGGGTTCAGATTTATCTTATGATGATATCTCTAAATCTAAGTCTGCTCTTAATGATTATGATTATAAATTAATTAAAGAAGATGTATATAAGGGTCAAGCTGTATATATAATTGAAAGTATCCCAAAAAAAGATGCTCCAGTAGTGTGGGGAAAAGAAATAACCGCTATTAGAAAAGATTTTGCTTTGGTATGGAAAGATTTTTATGATCAAAGTGGTAAAAAAATTAAAAGGTTTGAAGCCCTAGACATATCTGTTGTAGATGGTCAAGCAATTATAAAGCATATGAAAGCTTATAATCTAGAAAAAGAAGGCTATACCACAGAGTTTATTACTAATGATATTAAGCTAAATGAAAGCATAGCGGATAATTTTTTTACCCTAAACACATTAGAAAAACAATAAATTATATAAGAGTAAATAGATGCAAAAAATCCTATTTAAAGTTTCTTTAAGAAATGTATTAAGAAGAAAGCTACAAACAACACTCTTAGGCACAATGATAATTTTTACAACCATAATGCTTTTTGTAAATGTTGGGTTTTTAACAGGAGCTTCTAAATTACTAGAAGATAGCTATACAAAAGTATTTACAGGTGATATTCAAATTAGAAACGTTGAGTATGAAGATGTAGAAAATTATGATAAATTTATAAATCTTAAAGATGTAGAAAAAGTCCTAGAAGTTTTAAAATCTTATAATAAAACTAAAGTGTATTATACAAAAAGAGACATTAGTTTTGGTTTAGCAGATGCAAATAACAAAAACTATTCTTTTCAATTAGTAGGAACAGACACACAAGATGAAGTCTATACATCTCTTGTTTCACAAAAAATAACAAGTGGCGAATATTTAAGCAACGAAGATACTAATAAAATTTTAATTGGTAAAGATTTAGCAGAGTTTTTAAGGCTTAAAGTAGGCGATGAAGTTGTATTGATGACAAATGATATCTATGATAGTTTTGTAATAGACTCTTTTGTTGTTAAAGGAATTTATCAAATAGGGGATATGCAGTTAGATAAAGCTACAGCTTTTATTAATAGAAGTTATTTTTCTTCTAATATTTTTTATGAAGATTCTCAATTTACAAATATTACAATTAAACTTCAAGATAGCACTTTAAGAAATGATTTACTTAAAAAACTTAAAAGTGTTGCTCCAGCAAATATTAAAATAATGGATTGGCAAGAAGTATTGCCAGGGGTTAAGCAAGCTCTTGACTTTCAATTTCTTACAAGTGCAGTAATTTATGTTATTTTTGTAGCATTAATTGCCTTTACCGTTTTAAATTCTATGATGCTTGCTACGGTGAAAAGAATACCAGAATTTGGAATTTTAAGTTCAATTGGGCTAGATAACAAATATTTTAAATACATTTTATTTTATGAAAATTTGCTACTTTGTGGAGTATCAGTAATTATAGGTTCTTTAATAGGAGCTTATTTAGTCTATTATTTGGGTGAAATTGGGGTTCCGCTTCCTTCTAATGCACCTGAAGATGCTCCTTTAACTATGTTATCTCGTGTGTTGTATCCTGATATAACTAACCCATTATTACTTTTTGGACCAGCTTTGGTATTTGTATGTTGTTCTTTATCAATTATACCACCAATTTTAAAAATAAATAAATCTAATCCTATTCAATCATTAACATCTATTTAAAAGGGCTTAAAAAATTGATAAAAAATATTTATATATTATGGAAATTAGCTTTTAGAAGTGTTTTTGCTAATTGGGCAAAAAATAAAACAATTATATCTATTGTTTCTGTATCTTTAATAATGATACAAATTTTGTTGAGCCTTTCAGAAGGGTTTGGTGTGCAAATAAAAAATTTTGCTTTAGACTCTTTAGTAGGTAATTATAAAATTATGACAGATGCTTACAAAATTGAACCAGCGGTAAAAAATAATTTTAAAATTCCTAATGTAGATGAATTTTTACATAAAATTAATTCTCAGGCTTATGTAAAAGGGGCAACTAAAAGGGTTGAAATTCCAGCAGTTATCAAAAGTGAAAGAAGCATTAGAAACATTATTATTGTAGGGATTGATACAAAAAATGAAAAAGATTTATCTTTTATAGGAAAATCTTACAGGGGTGATTTTAAAAAAGCTTTTGAAAATAATGGTATTTTAATTGGTGAAGAATTATTACAAAAGCTACAAACAAAAGTTAGCTACAAAGTGGTTGTAGCAGGGCAAGATGCTAACGAAAAACTCATAGAAACAGCTTTTTTTATTACAGATACTTTTACAACATCATTACCACAAATGGAAGAAGTATATGTATTTACAGATATTAACAATTTAAACACTATCTATAATTTAAACAATTCAATTTCAGAAATTTCTATAATATTGCAAGATCAAAATAAAGAAAGTGAAGTATACGAAAAATTAAAAGTTATTACTCCAAAAAATCTTAATTTATACACTTGGGGCGATTTATTAGGATTTTTAAAAGGTTGGCTAGATATGATGTATATTAATATGGTGATAGTATTTTTTATAGTATTCATTGCAGCAACTTTGCCATTATCTAATACTCTTTTAATTTCAGTGTTAGAGAGAATGTATGAATTTGGAGTATTACAAGCAATTGGATTAAAAAAATCATATTTAATGTTATTTATATTGTTTGAATCTTTTTTTATTTTATCTATTGGTTTAGGAATAGGCTTTGTAGTTGGTATAACTTTAACATATTTTTTACAAGATATTGGTATTAATATTTCTGCTTTTTCTAAAGGTGCTGCAGGTCTTGGGCTTGGAGATTATATTTATCCAAAATTAGATATGTATTATAGCTTATTAATTACAGGAGTATTATTTATGTTTGGTATGATTGTAAGTATTTATCCAGCAATTAGAGCAGCTAGTTATAATGTTGTAGAAGCATTATCTAAAAGAACTTAATTTTATTATAAAGAGGTAAAAAATGGTAAAAATTATTACAGCAACTGATGTTAAAAGAACATACAAGCAAGGTAAAATTGAAGTATCAGCATTAGATGGTGTTAGCTTTGAAGTAGAAAAAGGATCGTTTTTAGTGTTAAGTGGACCCTCAGGCTCTGGTAAGTCAACTCTTCTTAATATTTTAGGCACGCTAGATCAAGCAACATCAGGACAAATTATTATTAACAATAAAGATATTTCTAAAATGTCTAAATCAGATTTAGCAAATTTTAGATTACAAAATTTAGGCTTTATTTTTCAATCTTATAATTTATTTCCTGTGCTAAGCGCTTTAGAAAATGTATCTTTAAGCTTAGATTTAAAAGGAATTCCTAAGAAAGAAGCAATAGAATTATCAATGCAAGTTTTAACAGATGTAGGATTACAAGATTATGCAAAAAGAAAGCCAAAAGAACTCTCAGGCGGACAGCAACAAAGGGTAGCCGTAGCTCGTGCTTTGGTAGGTAAACCAAGCTTAATTTTAGCAGATGAACCAACAGCAAACTTAGATAGTAAAAATTCAGAGCTTTTAATAAAATTAATGAAAGATATGAAAAACAAATATGATACAACAATAGT
Organism: Rickettsia typhi; assembly: GCA_945888065.1. Taxonomy (GTDB): domain Bacteria; phylum Pseudomonadota; class Alphaproteobacteria; order WRAU01; family Hepatincolaceae; genus CAMCZU01. Next base: position 41,223 of record CAMCZU010000005.1, on the reverse strand, counting down.
TGTATCTTCTCACGATCAAATGGTGGTATCTGAGGCAGAGGTAGTAATAAAACTAAAAGATGGTAAAATAGTTAATTAAAATGGTAAAATATTTAATATTATTTGTTTTTTTAGCATCTGTTCCATTAAAAGCAGAATTTAGCTTTAATGATGATATATTATTAAGCGGTGCTAACCATATGGATGTTCCAGGCTTTGATACAACTCAAAATGCAGATATAAGGTTTGATAATCGTTTTATTGTAAATTATACAAATAATAGTAATTTTAAGGCAGAATTTCATTGGCTATTAAGCACTCAAAACTATAAAGATACAAATTATGATATCCCAGTGCAGTTGGTTGTAAAAGATGATAAATACTCTCTATTTAATTTAACAAATGTATATTCAGGTAGTAATTATACAATTATTAATAAAATAGATAGGCTTAATGCAACAATTTATAATGATAATTATGAGTTTACATTAGGTAGAACAGCACTTACTTGGTCTCGTGGTAGGATTTTTCATGTAACAGATTTTTTTAATCCACAAAATCCAGGTTTTTATGATGGAGACTACAAAATAGGTGCAGATATGGCATATGCTAATATTAATCTAGGTGATGCAGGATCTTTGGCTATTGTTGCTAATCCTAAAAGGAATCATCAAAGCTTAGATGTTACAACAAAAGATTCAACATTTGCAACTCGTTATTTATATAGTAATGAAACATTAGATTTTAGTGTAATGTTAGCACAATATTTGCAAGATTATACATTAGCAACAGGAATGTCTACAAGCTTTTTATTTGGGTCTGTATTAAGGGGAGATATATCTTTTTGGTTGCCTGAATTTAACAGAGAAAACATTTATTTAGAGTATGTGGTATCCATTGAGAGATCATTTGATGTGTTTGATAAAACATCATCATTATATGTAGAGTATTTTCATAATGATTTTGGATACAATGGACCAGCAGATAAGGCTATATATAATATGAATGCAACAATGGTTCGCAGATTTCAAGAAGAAGATACCTATCTTTATGGAAAAGACTATATGGCAATAGGCTTTACAATGGAGCTAAGCACACATATAAATTTTGCATATTCAAATACTATAAATTTGTATGATTATAGTAGCTTTAATTCTATCTCTCTTAGTTATTCAGCAACAGATAACTTAACATTTTCTCTAGGTGTTTCTGTTCCATTTGGTAAGCTAAATGATGAATTTGGTAAACAATGTGGAATAGGTGGTAATCCAAATGAATGTTTTGAGCTAACAACAATAGGAATATTTAGTTTAATTTATAATTTATAATTAATATATACAAAAGAAAGGTTCATAAAATGAGTAATATTATTTATACAACTAAAGCAACTTCCACAGGTGGTAGAGCAGGAAAAGCAAAGTTAAGCGATAATGCAACACAATTTACCTTAATATTACCAAAAGAATTAGGTGGAGAAGGAGCAGATAGAGGTTTAAATCCAGAGCAATTATTTGCAGTAGCATATTCTAGTTGTTTTGAGGGAGCCTGTGCTTTTGTATCTAAAAGAGATAATTTTAATTTTAAGCCAAAAGCTATTAGTGCTAGTGTTTCACTATTAAGTAGAGAAGGCGGATTTACTTTGAGTGTAGAAATCACAGCACATTACGATGCAAATGTGAATAAAGAGGTTGCATCTGATTTAACAAACAAAGCACATCAAGTATGTCCGTATTCTTATGCAATGCAAAACAATGTAGATATAAAACTATTTAATACTTTTGAATAAATAGTTTATTTGTTATTTTTTTCTTGATACCCTATATAGTTTTTCAAAAAATTGTGCTAAATTGTATAGGGTATTATTTTTATATTTGTTGTAGTTTTTTACAAAAAATTCACTCTTTGTGTTTTTTTCGCTACTCCAAAATAATATAGATGTAAAATTATTTCATACTTTTATTTTTATTTATTAATCATAAAAGCAAAATGTTTTTCAAACTCATTTTTTATATCATTAAGATGCAAAATTTTTATCATATCTTTTTCTTTAAAATCCCACTTATATCCAGAACCAGTGCCTCTAGATTTTCTATCGTGCAAAGTATCAAAAGGTATATTTTCTTTTAGAATAAATTTAATATATAAATTATTAGGGCTTACTCCTAAAAAAAGTATACCATCATAATTACCATCTTTTTTAATCCCTTCATTTTGAAATTTTTTATTAACATCTATGGAAGATGTTTTAATTTCAAATTTTATTCCATTAAATTTTAAATCCCAATCTCCTTGGTCTCCATCTTTGTATTCAATTTTTAATCTTCTATAATATAAACTAGATAATACTTGGGCAAAAAATCTTTCTCCAAAGCTACCTCTTTTATCAATTTGTAAATTCCTATAAGCTTTATATTTACTATTTATATCAAGCCATTCATCTTGAGCTTCTTGCAATACTTTATTTAAAATAGGTATAGCAATATCATCTATTTCATTATTCATCATAAAATCCATATTTTATAATTGCATTTTCAATTAAATCAGTGCGTAAATTTACAGCACTATTTGTAGATAAAAATGCAATTTTTGACCAATCAATAATATTAAAGCAAAGATTATGTAATTCATTATTGTGTTTTAAAAATACAATTCCATAACCTCTTTTATTGGGTAATTCATTAAATGTTTTATATGCTTTCATTCCACTAAAGCAAGTAGATGGTAAATAAACATCACACTTTTCTAACATCTTTTTATTTCTTGTACTACTTGGGGTGCCACCATCTGATAAGGAATATATTTTTATAAAAGTTTTACAAGTTTTTTTCACTTCATTATTAATAAGATGAGTATTTACTTTAACCCAAATTTGAAAGATAGTAGCAATTTCAACAGCAATACCATTTGGATATTCAAAAGATTTTAAAGGTAATTTTTCAGAATATGCTAATTTATATCCTTGAATTCTTTTCATAGGAACTCCCTTACCTGTGCTATTAAAAAGAGGAGGCAAAATAAATGCTACAACATCTGCAAAATTATAAGAATGATTAATAAAACGAAGAGCTAAATTTCCTCTTAATCCAAAAGGAGGATTCCCAATAACAATATATTTTTTATCATCATTTGGTTTATAATCTAAATAATTTATTTTAATTAATTCATTACTATAAAATCCCTTAGGTTCTATATCAATTCCAATTCTTCTATTTTTTGGCAAGATATTATAAAAATTACAACATCCAGCACTTGGTTCAATAAAAGTATAATCTTTGTCATCAATATTGAGTTCTTTTAATACACTTAAAGTTTTGTTATAACAATAATTAGCAGTATGTGTATTTGTATAAAATTGATCTTGATCTCTATAGCTATATTTGCTAGGGTATTTGTTGTTTAAAAGCCTGTTTAAATCATTAAAATAATTGTCAGGAACTTTTTTATTTGCTAACCATCTTGTAGTAGTACCCTTATGTATAAATAAATTATCTATTATTTTTTTTATACCTATAGTTTCTACTAATTCTTTAAATAAATTATATGTAGATATTGTATCATTAATACCATTAAGGTATTCAGTTTTATTGCTATTATTGATGATTTTTTTATTAAGCATAAAAATTTTATCCTTACTTTATATATAATATATATATAAAGTTTTAATATTTTACAACATAAAAAATTTCTTAATAATAAATTTATTTCTTTCCTTTTAATATTTTCCACAGCAAGTCAATTTTAAATTACTTTTTATTCCTTAGCAAGAATAAATTTTTTATTATTAACCTTAAACCAGCTTTAATATTTCAGAGATAAAAATAATAATCCCTAAAGATAAAATTATAATTTTTAGTAATTTTTTTAAATTGTTTGTAGAAATTTTATTGCTAATAAAAAAAATAGCAATAAGCATTCCTATAATTGCAAAAGCTAAACATAGTAGTATTTCATTGCTAATGTTAATACTATTAAGTGGAGTATATATTAAAAAAGAGAGAGAATTTATAGCAATAATTAATAAAGATGACCCAATAGCTTGAGAAAAAGGAACCTTTAAGACAGATAAAAATATTGGCACAATTAAAAAACCCGCACCAGCACCTAACATTCCTGTTATTAGCCCAACAAAACAAGCAGAAAAAATAAATTTTATATATAATACTTTTTTATTTATATTCTCTGTGAGTGTTGAATTAGATATTTGTAAAGATGCAAAAATCATAATGCCTGAAAATATTAACATTAATAAAGAGCTTTTAGGAATAATCCAAATAAATTCAGGCAATAAATTAACAATATAATTTTTACCAATATAGGTAAAAAAAGTAGAAAAAAGTAGAAAAAAAGCACAATATTTAACATTAATTTTATGCTTTACAATATAATTAATAAATGCAATAGCAGAGGTAATACCAACAATTAAATTACAATATGTGTTCGCATTAGAGGGATTAATATTAAATAAATATACCAAAATTGGCAAAAATAATATTGATCCACCACTACCTAATAAACCAATGCTTAACCCAACTAAAAGTGTTAATAAATACCCTATAGCAAAACTTATAGATAACATTTTATTATTATTTACCCTTTAATATTTTCCAAGCAGTTAAGCTTAATAAATTACCTTCACATACTCCTAATATTTTAAAGTTTGGATTATTATAGATATTTTTAAAGCTCTCCATATTTTCAGCAGATAAATTCTTAGAGTTATCTATATTAATTATATGAATAAACAAACCATTTGCTTTTGCTAAATTAACAAAATTATCATCTACTTTATTAGCAAAATAAATAATATTAGTAAAGCCATTATTTTTAATATCTTCTATTTTAGTTGGAATATGATTTGTATAATAATATTTTGATGTTATTTTTTTAAATTCTCCAATATCTTTATTTAAAATATTTAGAGGAATTTTAATAAATTGCACTCCACCAGAAGATTTTTCACCTAAAGATCCACCTCTCATATTGCTTTGCACAGATGGAATAATTAATTTTGGAACTTCACGTCCGTAATCTTTTGTTTCTCTTGCTTCTACAAATTCTTCTTTTGTTGTATTTGCTTTAATCATTGAGTTTGTTAGCTTTTGTTCTTCAATAGATATCTTATATAATAATTTATCTTTAGATTGTGGATAATCATGACACAAATAAATCATAGTGCTAGGTGGCAAAGCATAAATTTTTTGGATTGAATCATACATTTGTTCTGCACTTCCCCCTGGAAAATCACACCTTGCTGTTCCTACATATGGAGAAAAAATAGTGTCTCCCACAAAAATAGCAGTTTCTATTAAATAGCACACACAAGCAGGAGTATGACCTGGAGTATGCATAACCTTAACATCTAAATTGCCAATTTTAAAACTATCCCCATCATTAAATAATACATCAAATTGTTCGCCCGTTAAAGGGGTATCATTTTGAGTTTCAAAAACTCCAACCCAAAATTTTAATACCTCACCAATATGTTTGCCAATTCCTGTTTTTCCACCAACACTACTTTGCAAATAATAAGCGGCACTAATATGATCGGCGTGAATGTGTGTTTCTAAAATCCACTCATTTTGTAAATTATTATTTTTAATATAAGCAATAATTGCATCGGCAGATTTATAACATACAGAACCACTATAGTGATCATAATCCATAATGGAGTCAATAATTGCACATTTATTTGTTAGTTCATCTATTACTATATAACTAAATGTTGCTGTATTTTCATCAAAAAATTTTTCTACTTTCATTTTTTTAAAACCCTATTTGTTAATTTTTTATTTTATTCCAAGGCATTTTAGATAATAATTTTGCTAATCCACAAAATCCACTAAGCCCTGCAAATATTAATCCACAAGCTAAAATAGCAGGAACATAAATAAAATTGTAATTTACAAAAAATGCTAATAAATAAGATGCAATAATAAGTATTCCAATAGCAACTTGAACTTGTTGCATTAAAGGTAAAACTTTTTTAGATGAGCTATTTGATAAAGCATCATTAGGTAAAGCATTAGTGCCACCAGTTAAATGATACACTTGTTGTTTGTCATTTAATTGTAAATTTTGCAATAACATAGAACATCTATTTCCAGATTTACAATAAATTACAATATTATCATTAGATAGGTTATTTAATAAGCTTTGTGTAAAAATATCTTTAGGAATATTAATAGAACCAGGTATATGAGAAGATTTATGCTCAGAGGGTTCTCTAATATCAATTAAAATAGTATCTTGTTTTAATAAATTTTTTAATTCTTCATAAGATATATGCTTTACTTGATTCATTGTTTTTTCTCCGTTTGTATAAGTGTTGAATTATATAATAATTTGCTTATATTGTAATATTATTATATACTTATTTTATTGTCAATCATAAAATAATTAAAAAAATGATAAATACAAAAAACAAAGAAGATTTAAGAAAAAAAGCACAATATATGGCAAGTATTTTAAAAATTATTAGTAATGATAATAGATTAATGACTATATGCTTTTTGTTAGAAGGTAAAAAAAGTGTTGGAGAAATTACAGATTTTTTACAAATTTCTCAACCTGCCGTGTCTCAAATGTTATTAAAAATGAAAGAAGAGGGGATATTAACATCTCAAAATAAGGCTCAAAAAATATTTTATGAAATTAAAAATCAAGAGATTGCTAATCTTATTGCACAACTACAAGTGTTTTGTGAAAACACAAAATTACAATAATTAGTTAAATATATTTTTTGATAATACATTAAATAAAAAAAAGGGGAAATATAACATCAAATATTTTCCCCCTTTTTTAAACTATCTAGAGTATAACTCTATAATAATATTTGGTTCCATTTTAACAGGATAAGGAACATCTTCTAATTTTGGAACATGTAAAAATTTACCTTTTTTAATTTTATGATCAACTTCCATATATGCAGGAACTTCTCTTTCTGCACTTTCAATTGCCATAAGAACTACAGCTAAGTCTTTTGATTTTGCTTTAATTTCAATTTCATCATTTGGTTTTACATTGTAAGATGGAATATTAACTTTTTTTCCATTTACTAAAATATGCCCGTGGTTTACAAACTGACGAGCAGCAAACATAGTTGCAACAAATTTCATTCTATAAACAACAGCATCTAGACGAGTTTCTAGCAATCCAATTAAGTTTTGAGAAGTATCACCTTGTCTTCTAATAGCTTCATCAAAATATTTTCTAAATTGTCTTTCTCCAATATTTGCATAATAGCCTTTTAATTTTTGTTTTGCTAACAACTGAATACCATAATCACTAGGTTTTTTAGGTTGTGCGCCGTGTTGACCTGGGCGAGTTGTTCTTTTGTTATATGGAGATTTTGTTCTTCCCCATAGGTTTACACCTAATCTTCTATCAATTTTATGCTTAGCATTAAGCCTTTTACTCATAATAAGTTCCTTTATTTTTTACTTTTTTATTTGTCCTGATATTTTTTATTTATGTATATTGATAAATAAAATGGATTATATAACTAAAAAATTTTATAATCAGCATTCTCAAGAATACATTTATTATTCTTGATTTTGTATCAAAAGTCAATTAATTTAATGCAAATTTTTTAAAATAAAATTTTGGGTAGCACTTATGGTTTCTTCATCTACATTGTGTTCTAGATTATCTTTAAAAAAAGTTTCATATTTTATGTTGTTTTTTACAAGATATTGTTGAGTTTTTTCAATATGAGAAAATGGCACAACTTTATCTGCTTTGCCGTGTATTAATAAAATATTTTGATTATAATTAAATTTTTCAATTAATTTAATTGCATTTGGAGCATAAAAAGATCCACTATGACAAATTACACAATTATATTCTTTACGATGATACAACCCATTGCAAAGACTTAAAATTCCACCTTGAGAAAAACCAAAAAGTGAAATTTTATTATTATCTATGTTATGTGTTTTTTTGATATATTTTATAAAAGAATTTAAGATAAAATTAGCTTTTAACACATCTCTAACACTTGAAATTGTATAATGATCGTTTTTTATAGTTAAAGGAAACCATTGATACCCACTGGTATGTAAATCGCATATAAAAGGAGCATTAGGAATTACAAAGCTAGTGTTTTTTAATTTATATAAAGATGGCAACATAGATTGAAAATTAGATGAGTTAGAGCCATATCCGTGTAATATTACTAGAATATTATCTTGTTTTTCTTTAGAATGAATGAATTCATAATCTAATGCCAACATTTATTTACCTTATGATTGCTTTTATGTTAATAAATTATGTTTTTTAAACAAGTTTTGCAAGGAATTATCTTCAAACATCCCTCTTACAATATCACATCCACCAATAAATTCACCTTTTATATATAATTGAGGTATGGTAGGCCATTGAGAATATACTTTAATATTTTCTCTAATTTCTTCTGATGATAACACATTAATATCTTCAAACTCTACACCTAAAGATAATAAAATTTGGCACACAACAGAAGAAAAACCACACATAGGAGCAGTTTTTGCTCCTTTCATAAACAATACTACAGGATAATTTTTTACAACTTCATCTATTTTTTTTAATACATCATTACTTGTGTTATTTGTAGAGTTATTGTAGTTATGTATAAAATTAGAATCATCAACTATTTTATCTATAGTGTTTAATGTGTCATTTTTTGTATTTGGATTATTGCTTGTATTTTCACTAAAAGTTTTTGTATCAAGTGATAATGCGTGCATTTCGTTTCCTACAATGCTACCTAAGGCATCATAAACCATTTTGTGTCTTTGAATATCGGTTTTATTTACAAATTTATCAGAAATTATAGTTGCCTCAAAGTGATTACCATCGCCCACAGAATCATAAATGTTTATATCAGCATCTGGTAGTTCTTTTAATAATAATTCTTTGATAGCTATTAAATTTACAGACATTTTACACCACAATTTTGTTATTTATATAATACCTATCATAATAGTATGATTTATAATTTTTTTCAACTTTTTAATTTTTATAATAAATTTGAATTTTTAAAAGAAAAAGCACCTTGTTTACTAATAATTATATGATCGTGGAGTGTTATATTTAAGTTAGCACCAATTTTTGCTAATTTTAATGTTATTTCTATATCTTCACGAGAGGGGTTAAAATCTCCAGATGGATGATTATGAATTAAAATAAAAGACATTGCCCCAATTTCTAAATTTTTTTTTATAATTTCTCTTAAATTTATATTTACATAATTTATAGTTCCTTCTTGCAGGGTTTCTTCTTTAATTACATAATTTTTAGAGTTAAGATACAAAATTTTAATAAATTCATTTTTTTCAAAAGCTAGTTCAGAATAGCAGTAATCTAATACATCAGACCAGTTTGTAATAATATGCTTGTTTTTTATTTCTTTTAAAAGTAAAAAGGAATGACTTTTTTTTATTAATTTTAATAAAGTATAGGTATTTTCTGTAATGTTATCATATTTTAATAATTCTAATTTGTTAGCATTAAATAACTTTGTTAAAGATCCAAAATCATTTAATAAAGTTTTTGCTAAGGTTTTTACATCTTTTCTTGGAATAGCATAAAATAGTATTAGTTCTAGGAGTTCGTATTCTAGCATAGAATCAGGATGTTCTAAAAATTTATCCTTTAATCTTTTTCTATGTCCTTGATTTATTTCATTTGTCATTATTATTTTTGTGTAAAAATTACACATCCATTTTTTGTTATACCAATTGTATGTTCAAATTGAGCAGATAGAGAAAAATCTTTTGTAATTGCTGTCCAGCCATTGCTTAGCATTTTGGTATCTTTTTTACCAGCATTAATCATAGGTTCAATTGTAAACACCATACCTTCTTCTAAAATTAGATTATAGTTTGAGTTAGCATAATGTAGGATATTTGGTTCTTGATGAAATTGATGCCCAATGCCGTGTCCACAAAAATCTTCTACTACAGAAAAATTATTTTTATGTGCAATTTTTTCAATTGTTTCACCAATTTGCAACAATGATATCCCTGGTTTTAAAATATTAATAGATGCATCTAAGCATTCTTTTGTAATATTGATTAATTTTTGTGCTTTAGGAGATATTTTACCTACAGAAAACATTTTACTAATATCACCATAATATCCATCTACAATAGTTGTAATATCTATATTTAAGATATCACCTTCAATTAATTTTTTGTTATTTGGAATCCCGTGGCAAATTTCATAATTTAAAGAAATACAACTAGATTTAGGATACCCGTTATAGCCTAGGGTTGCAGGTATCCCATTGTTTTTGACAATAAAATTATGGCATAAGTCATCTAACTCTTCAGTTGATACCCCAACTTTTACAAATGGAGCTATATATTCAAGGGTATCATAGGCAAGTTTTCCTGCAATTTGTAATTTTTTAAATGCTTCATTATTATAAATAGGTATTTGTAAGCCATTAATATTTTTATACGAGTATAATTTTTCCATTTAGTAAGCTTTTAGTTATATTACAATAGGTATATTTTTATTAATTTTAATTTCATTTGTATTAACAATACAATTATAACATAATAATTCTACACCAAAAATTTTAGCTTGTGTTATTGTAGAATAATACTTAGCATCTAGATCTTTTGCAATAGAAAATTTATTTGCATCTTCTCTTTGTATAATGTATAAGCTTATGCATCTAAAATTGTGTTGTTTTGCAAGGATTAAATCTTGTAAATGTTTTTCTCCGCGAGTAGTTTTGCAATCTGGAAATTCAGCTAATAAGTTTTGCCTTACTAGGCTTACATTTTTAACTTCTAAAAAAATTTTCTCTTGCTTATTTGTTAAATAAAAATCAAAGCGAGATTTGTTAAAAGTAGCTTCAGGTTTTATGTTTGTAAATTCTTTAAATTCACTAAAAAGTTGATTTTCTAATCCATCTAGCACAATTTTATTTGTTATAGATGTATTAATACCAACTAAAACATTATTTTTATTTTTTACTAATTCTAGTTTGTAAGCTAATTTGTTTAAGGGGTTAGTGTTTTTACTTACATATACTTCTAAATTTTCTTCATTTAGGGTCATCATTGATCCAGAATTAGGGCAATGTGCTATAATTGTTTGATTTAAGTCTTGTAAATATACCTCTGCTAAAAATCTTTTGTATCTTTTTATTAATTTTCCTTTGTAAAGCTTTGGTAATTTCATAATTTATTCTTTCCAAGCAATTAAATTGCAATACACAATAGATATTTTATAATGCTGTGATTCTTCATCTATAAAAGAAGATAAATTACTTATTACCTTAGGAAAAAATGCTTTAGATACAATGTTGTTATTCTTATTGTTTAAAATATTTCCTTGAAGAGAATGTTTTAAATCCTTAAAAATGTTATATGGATTTTTATACATAATAGAAAGAGAATCTTTATCTGCAATAATATTTTTAAATTTTGTAGATTGAAGTAAATTGCCTAAAGTTGTTAAATCTGAAAAAGGATGAATTCTAGGAGAAAATCCGCTATATAATTCAATTTCAGACTGCATAAGTGCTTGTTCTAGCTCTGCTAAGGTTCCAACAATAGGTAAAGAACACACAAAAAGCCCACCATATGTTAAAAGATTATAAATTTTTGTAAACATTTTAGATAAATCATTAATATTATGTAAAGCAAATATACTAATTATCAAATCAAAACTATTTTCAGGCAATGAGATGTTTTGTAAATCTGACAATATTTTATTTGGATAGATATTTTGATCTAACATTGCTTGACATTCATCTATTTGAGTTAAAGATTGTATTTTTGAGGTGTTTTTCAAATAATCTGCTACTTCGCCAATAGAACAACCTATATCTAAAGCATTTTTAAAATCAATTTTTACATCGTATAATCTATCTAAAACATTTGAAACAACCTCTTTTTTAACAAAATTATAATTTGCATAGTTAAAAGCTAGATTATTTTGTTTAATATTTAATAATTTTCTATTAAAAATTTCCATCATTTGATATACTTTAAGCTAAATTATTTATTATTTCATATTTATAGCACTATTTATGTTGTTTGTTAAGATACAAAAAATTATTAATTTTATTTATCCACCCCAATGTTTTATTTGTGATAAATTAGTAATGACAAAAGGATTATGTTCTGTTTGTTTTAATTCTCTAAAAGCACCAATAAAATATTGTATAAGTTGTGGTTTTATTTTGCCTAAAGATGCTTTGCATAAACAATGTGGTAGTTGTGTTAATAAAGATTATTTTTTTAATTATGTCTATTATAAGTATTCATATAGTCCACAAATTTTTACTTTAGTAAATAAATTTAAAGATAACGATGCAATGTATTTATCTAAATACATTAGCAAAACTTTGTCTGACATTATTTTACACAACAATCAACTATTAGGTTATGATATTATTATTCCTACACCAATGCATTTTTTTAAGCTTATGAAACGTAAATACAACCACATTGCAATTTTAGCTAAGCAGATATCTAAAAATGTTGGAATTCCAAGTAATATGTTTATCTTAAAAAAAATTAAAAATACAAAAAATCAAAAATTTTTATCACAAACAGAAAGATTAAAAAATGTTAAGGGATCTTTTGATGTTAGCAATAAATACAAAGATTTAATTAAAGGTAAAAAAATTATTTTATTAGATGATATAATTACCACAGGATCTACAATTTATGAGTGTTCAAAAGTTTTAAAAAAATATAATGCAAAAGAGGTTGCAGTATTGTCTTTAGCAAGAGTAGATGGTATATTAAAAATATAATTAAACATAGGTAAATAAAATGAAAATAGAAATGTATACAAAAATTATTTGCCCGTATTGTGTAAAGGCAAAACATTTATTAGAGTCAAAAAATTTGCAAGTTATTGAATATAATATTCAAAAAGATCCTAATAAATTAAATGAAATGCTACAAAGAAGTAATGGTAGAAAAACAGTTCCACAAATTTTTATTAACGATGCACACATAGGCGGATGCGATGATTTAATAGTTTTTATGCAAAAAGGAGAGCTAGATAAATTACTTAGTTAATTTTTTAGCACAAAGAATATAGTTTACTTGTGGTTTATTTTGTAAATTCCAAGTATTATTAAAAATATTAAAATCAATACCTTTTATATCTTGTATAAATAAATGATGTGTGTTAAGTAATGTGCTTACTTCAGCTGGGGTAATAAATTTATTGTAAGAGTGTGTTCCCTTAGGAAGCCAATTTAAAATATATTCAGCACTAAATTTAGCTAATAATAATGATTTTATATTTCTATTGATTGTAGAAATAAAAATTAGCCCATTTGGTTTTAACAATTGTGATATTGTATCAATAAAGGTATTTGGATTAGCAATATGTTCTATAATTTCCATTGCAAAAATTATATCATATTGATGTTTATCACTAGCTAGTAATTCTTCAGCCGTGGTAGTTATATATTTGATATTAAGATTATCAATTTTTGAGTGTTGAGTAGCTTGATAAATTGATTCTTCAGATGCATCAATTCCTACAACACTAAATCCTTTTTTATAAAAAGGTTCACTTAGTAGTCCACCTCCACAGCCTATATCTAAAATTGTTTGATTTTTTATATTATTATCTTCATTATATTGTTTAATTGAGTTATCTATAAAATCAATCCTAGCTTTATTAAATTGATGTAAAATTTTAAATTTACCATCTTTTTTCCACCAATCTTTTGCAATTAAAGAAAATTTTTTAATTTCTGAGTCTATTTTAGAAGTCATTTTTTTTAAATATTTAATTTTATAAGTATTATTTTAATAAGTATAAATGTGTATTAAGTATAATACAAGTTTATAAAAATAATTAATTTGCAATATATTATATTATTATGCTAAGATAAATTTTTATAGTAAAAATATTTTAATTTATAAGGTTAGCAATTTAATGAGTGAGTTAAATAAACTTTGGTCAAGAGGGCAACAATTTTTAGGAACAAAATATTCTATTATTGGTGGTGCTATGTCTTGGATATCTGAAAGCAATTTGGTTAGTGCTATGTCAAATAATGGTATGTTTGGTGTGTTAGCTACAGGTCCTATGTCTCCAGAGCTTTTAAAAGAAGAAATTAAAAAAATAAAATCAAAAACTAATAATCCTTTTGGTGTAAATTTAATAGTTATGCATCCTAAACTACAAGAGCTTATGGATGTATGTATAGAAGAAAAAATAACACATGTAATTTTTGCAGCAGGGTTAATTAATTCTTCTATTATTGAAAAATTAAAATCTCATAATATTAAGGTTGTTGCTTTTGCTCCAAACTTATCTTTAGCAAAAAGAATGATAAAAAATGGTATAGATGCCTTAATAATAGAAGGGTCAGAAGCAGGCGGGCATATAGGTCCTGTATCAACCTCTGTATTAGTTCAAGAAATTTTACCAAACATTACCGAAGTTCCTGTGTTTGTAGCAGGTGGAATAGGTAGAGGAGAGGTAATTGCAAATTATTTAAAACTAGGTGCTTCTGGGGTTCAAATAGGAACAGCTTTTGTGTGTTCTACAGAGTGTGTTGCACATCAAAATTTTAAAGATGCCTTTATTTCAGCATCAGCAAAAGATGCTCAGCCAAGTGTGCAAATAGATCCTCAATTTCCTGTAATCCCTGTAAGAGCCATAATAAATCAAGCATCTAAAGATTTTTTGGTATATCAACAAGAAGTTATTAATGAGTTTAAAAGCAATACTTTATCAAAGCAAGAAGCACAATTAAAAATAGAACATTTTTGGGCAGGTGCATTAAGAAAAGCCGTGGTAAATGGTGATGTGCAAAATGGGTCGTTAATGGCAGGACAAAGTGTAGGATTAATTGATAAAGTAGAGCCTATTTGTGAAATTTTAAATAAGTTAATTAATCAAGCGGAACAATTTTTGCAATCAAATTAAAATGGAGTGAGTATAAGGTAAGAATGTCTGAAAAAAAATATAAATTATCTGATTTTAATATAAATGTAAGCTACGAAACTTTAGGTGAGTATTTAAAAGAATCTAGGTTGTTAAAAAAAGCAACTCTTAGTGATGTGTTTAATACTATTAGAATAAGAGAAAATTTTATTGAAGCCTTAGAAAACAATCAGTATGATCTCCTACCAGAAAGAACTTATGCCTTAGGGTATTTAAGGTCATATGCTAATTTTTTAGAATTACCAAATGTAGAAAAATTAGTGCAATATTTAGATAAAACTTATCATTTTAATGATCCTGTTTATTCAGAAGATGATTTTTATGGTAATCAACCACAATCTCAATCTGATGTTAAAAATAAAAAAGTAAAAATTGCACAAAGTGATTCATTACAAAACAAGCAACAAAATTTAAAAACAAACACGTTGCAATATAGTAAATATTATTTTTTAGGTAGTATTTTGTTTGTATGTTTTATTGCAATTTTCATATTTGTATCTTTTTTTAGTAAAAGTGAAGAAGAAGTTGCAGATAATGTAAATCAGCAAATTTCAACAAACAATCAAAATATTAATGTTGCAGATAGCAATAATTTTACAAAAGTTGATAAAGAAAATATGCAAGATCAACAACAAATAGACCAAAATATAAATACACAACAAAATCAGCAAGATAAAAACAAAGAAAACGAAGCAAAAAATGTTTTTACTGAAAATTCTGAACAAACAGATATTGTTATACAAAGATTCCCTCAAGAAACTATTCCAAGAAGCATAAGTTTAATTATTAAAGAAAAAGTATGGATACAAATTTATAATTCCGATAATCCAACTATAGTGTATTTAGATAAAATTTTTGAACCTCAAGATGTATATAACATTCCAGGGGTAGAAAATATTTCAATGAGAATTGGTAATTATAAAGCTTTAGATTTAAAAATAGATGGAATTTCTTATCCCTTAACAAGTAATAAAAAAAATACCGTAGTATTAAATAATATATCTTTAGATAAAAGAAATTTATTAAATCTATATGGTAATAACTAATCAAATAACATTAAATAAGATGCTAAAATTATGTTATACGATTATAAAATTCCAAGAAAAAAAACAAAAGTAGTTTATGTTGGTAAAGTTGCAGTAGGAGGAGATAATCCAATTAGTGTGCAAAGTATGACAAACACTAAAACCTATGATTATAAAGCTACTATTAATCAAATTAAGCAATTAGAAGAAGCAGGCGCAGATATAGTAAGGGTATCTTGCCCAGATGAAGAATCAACCTCTGTGTTGAAAAAAATTATAGATTCTGTTAGTGTTCCAATTATTGCAGATATTCATTTTCATTATCGTAGGGCAATTGAATCTGCCCGTGCAGGAGCCAGTTGTTTAAGAATAAATCCAGGAAATATTGGATCAAAAGAAAAAGTTATGGAAGTTGTAAAAGTAGCCAAAGATTATAATTGTTCTATTAGAATAGGAGTAAATGCAGGATCTTTAGAGCCATATTTAATTGATAAATATAAAAGCCCAACCCCTCAGGCAATGTTAGAAAGTGCTATGAATCATATTAAAATATTAGAAGATTGTGATTTTACAAATTTTAAAATTAGTGTTAAAGCCTCAAATGTATTTTTAGCTACTCAAGCATATCAATTATTGTCTCAATCTTGTTATTATCCTTTACATTTAGGCATTACAGAATCAGGAACTTTGCGCAGTGGAACTGTGGCATCTTCTATTGGAATTGGAAACTTATTAAGCAATGGAATAGGAGACACAATTCGTGTATCTTTATCTGCAGATCCTGTTGAAGAAGTTAAAGTTGGTTTTGATATTTTAAAATCATTAAATTTAAGAAACAAGGGTGTAAAATTTATTTCTTGTCCTTCTTGTTCTAGGCAAGGATTTGATGTTGTAAAAGTAGTAGCAGAAATTGAAAATAGGTTATCTCATATAAAAGAACCAATTACAATTTCAATTTTAGGATGTGTAGTAAATGGAATTGGTGAAGCCCAAAATAGCGATATAGGAATTGTAGGAATTGGAGGTTTTGATGATATGAATAAACAAAATCATATTTATCTCAATGGCAAGAAAGATCATAGTGTGTCAAATGAAAATTTAATCCCTCATATTATAGAATTAGTAGAAGCTTTAGCTTTAAAAAAACAATTACAAAAAATTAATTAAGTAGATTATAATGTCTTATAAAAATATTAAAGGAACCCACGATTTATATTTTGGTGCGGTTGATAAATTTCAATATATTGAATCTAAAGCTTGTAGCATTGCAAAAAAATATTCTTTTAAAGAAATTAGGACTCCTATTTTTGAATACTTAAATGTTTTTGAAAAAAATTTAGGGGAACAAACAGATATTATTAACAAAGAAATGTATGTTTTTGAAGATAAAAATGGTGAAAAGTTAGTTTTAAGACCAGAAGGCACAGCTGCGGTAGTAAGATCATTAATTAGCAACGGATTAACCCATTTATTACCTTTAAAATTTTTTTATTATGGTCCAATGTTTAGATATGAAAGACCACAAAAAGGTAGGCAAAGGCAATTTCATCAAATAGGATTTGAATATTTAGGCACAAATTCTTACACATCAGATGTAGAAGTAATAAATTTAGCTACAGATTTTTTACAAAATCTTAATATAAATGATTATAAAATTTTACTTAATTCATTAGGAAGCATAGATACTTTAAACAATTACAAAAAAAGTTTAGTAGATTATTTTATAAATTATAAAAATAAATTATCTCAAGATAGCCAAGTAAGATTACAAAAAAATCCTCTTAGAATTTTAGATTCAAAAGAAGAACAAGATAAAGAAATATTAAAAAATATTCCTATTATTTATGATTTTTTCTCTACTCAAGATAAAGAATTTTTTGCATCATTAAAAGAAAGCTTAGATTATTTAGGTATAAAATACGAATTAGCCCCAACTTTAGTAAGAGGATTAGATTATTATACTCATAGTGTTTTTGAATTTGTAAGCAACAATTTAGGAGCAC
Organism: Rickettsia typhi; assembly: GCA_945888065.1. Lineage (GTDB taxonomy): Bacteria > Pseudomonadota > Alphaproteobacteria > WRAU01 > Hepatincolaceae > CAMCZU01. Next base: position 23,297 of record CAMCZU010000005.1, on the reverse strand, counting down.
AAAGCACAATCTTAGCAGGGGGGCGCTATAATAATTTAATTAAAAATATGGGCGGGGTTGATGTTGGAGCTTGTGGTTTTGCCTGTGGTATTGAAAGGCTATCCCTACTGCTAAATGACATAGAAATTCAAAATAAAGCTATTGCTTTAATTACAAAAGATGAAAATTGTGATGCGTATACTTTGAATTTAGCTAACAAGCTTCGCACAGAATATAATTTTAATGCATCTTATATGTTAGGCAAAGATTTTTCTACAAAATTAAAAAAAACTTCCCCACAAGATTATTTTTTAGCTATTATTATTGGTGAAAATGAAATAAAAGATAACATATTAAGCATTAAAGATTTGCATACATCTAATCAATATAAAATAGAATTATCACAGCTAAAAGATTTTTTAAACAACAATTATATCAACTATAAAATAAATTAAGGTTAACATAAAATGAGTTTTGAAGATAGGTTAAAATCTTTAACCCAAAAATACGATGCTTTAGGTGAAAAATTAGCAACAGGAGCAAACAATTTAGGTGCAGAATTTACACATATTTCAAAAGAATATGCCTATTTAACTCCAATTGTAGAATTAATTAATAAATTATGGGATTCACAAAAGCAATTAAGCGAATTAGAAGAAATTATTAATTCAAAAGATGCAGATTTAGATTTTAAACAAATGGCAAAAGATGAATATCCACAACTCAAAGAAAATATAGAAAAATATACTAATGATATTAAAATAGCTTTATTACCAAAAGATGCAGATGATGATAAAAGTGCAATTATAGAAATTAGGGCAGGAACAGGAGGAGACGAAGCCGCTTTATTTGTAGGTGATTTATTTAGAATGTATTGCAGATATGTAGAAAATCATAAATGGAAGCTAGAAATAATGTCTATGAATGAAATAGGAATAGGTGGATACAAAGAGGTAATAGCTTTAATTAATGGTAAAGGTGTTTTTGCTAAAATGAAGTTTGAGTCTGGTATTCATAGGGTGCAGAGAGTTCCAGATACAGAAGCAAAAGGCAGAGTTCATACCTCGGCAGTATCTGTAGCAGTTTTGCCAGAGGTAGAAGAAGTAGATATGAATATAGAAGATAAAGATTTAAGAATAGATATTTACAGAGCCTCAGGAGCAGGAGGGCAACATGTAAACACAACAGAAAGTGCAGTAAGAATTACCCATATTCCCACAGGAATTGTGGTAGCTCAGCAAGATGAAAGATCACAACACAAAAACAAAGCAAAAGCTATGAAAATTCTTGCCTCTCGTTTGTATGAACATCAAAAAAGAGAGCTAGATGAAAAACGTTCAGCAGAAAGAAAGGTGCAGGTAGGAAGCGGAGATAGAAGTGAAAAAATTAGAACTTACAATTTTCCACAAGGTCGTATTACAGATCATAGAATAAATTTAACCCTATATAAATTAGATAGATTTATGGAAGGAGATATAGAAGAAGTATTACAAGCACTAATAGCAAATGATCAGGCAGAAAAACTCTCACAAGTAGAAGATTAATTTTTTTATGTATTTACAAAATATTTTATCTATTGCACAAAAAAAATTATCATCAAATAATTTTGTAGCTTTTAAGCATTATGTTAAAAAAATTTTAAAAATAACTTCTTCAGATATTGTATTAAATTCTGTTAATATAAAACTTAAATCTTGTGATATTAAAAAATTATTTAAGTTTATTCAAAAAGCAAATAAAAATTATCCACTAGCTTATTTATTTAAAGAGCAAGATTTTGGAAAAAATACTTTTTATGTAAATTCTCATACCCTTATCCCAAGGGAAGATTCAATGACATTAGTTGAAAATTTTTTTCATAATTTTACAAACTCAAATCAAGAGCTAAAAATTTTAGACTTAGGAGTAGGTAGTGGTTGTTTAATAATTACACTTTTACAAAACTATCAAAATGCAAGTGGTGTAGGGATTGATATTAATTTTAATACTTTATTTGTAGCAAAAAAAAATCTTAAAAAATTTAACCTAAAAAATAAATGCCAACTAATTTGCAATAATATGCTCAATGGAATAAATAAAACAATTTATCCTAAATTTGATGCAATTATAAGCAATCCACCATATATTTCTTATAATGATACAAATATAGCAAATGATGTAAAAAAATACGAACCCAAAAGAGCATTATTTGCTTCACACAATGGTTTATACTTTTACACTAAAATTTTCTCACAAGCTCATCTTATTTTAAAAAAAGATGGAATAATTATTGTAGAAGTAGGCTTTGAGCAACAAAAAGATGTAGAAAAAATAGCACATAGTTATAACTATAAGCTAATATCAATTACAAAAGATAACCAAGGTATCAACAGAAGCTTAGCTTTTATACACAATTGATAAAATATTATAAGTATGGTATATTAAATTATTTTTATTATAAAGCTATATTAAACATCAGTTTTGCTTGTGTGCTATCAACATAAGGTGATACATATATATTATAGCTATGTTGATTGATTTTAACCTCTAAAGGCTTTGTAAAGTATAAATTTGTTAACACTCCAATGAATGCACCTGCTAAAACATCAGATGTATAATGTTTTTGTGATGCAATTCTTGAGTATCCAACAAAAGATGCTAAAGCTAAAGCTGGTATTCCCCAGGTATAGCCGTATCTAATTTGTAAAAAAGTTGCTCCAGCAAACGAAAAAGATGTATGCCCAGATGGAAAAGAATAAGGATCACCATTAGGGCGTTGCCTATTGATAGAGTATTTTAATCCAAAGGTTGCAATTTCTGTAGTTCCTGTAGCATAAGAGTATTGTTTTAATCCTTCCCAATCTTTTTCATAAATAGCTTTTGTAATAGCAACCCCATTAATTGCAAATGCTAGTATGTCTCCAGCTTTTTGTTGGATTTTTATAGATTTTTCAGATTGATTAACCATAAAACTAGGTGAATCAAAACTTGCTAATGCAATTTTAGAAAAACTAATTGCAATTATTATATAAAAAACTTTTATTTTCATTTTTTATTTGTTAAATTTTTCTGATGCAATTCTATAGCTTAATTTAGACATATGAATTTGATGCGATCTAATAAATTGATAAACACTTTTATTATCTAAAGCATATTCATAACACTCTTTTAACACCCAGCCAACGGCTTTTTGAATTAAATCTTCTGTATTGTCAAAATATTTTTGTGTTAATTTTAAAGCAAAATCTACTTGATTATCTTTTCTAATGGTTTTTAGTTGTGATACTAATAATATTCTAATATCTCTCCAGTGTGTAGATAAAGATAATTCTATAAATTCTTTAGAATTTTCATTTAAATAATATCCAAAAATATTAACAGAAATAGTATCAATTAAATCCCATTGATTAAAATAATTTTTATTAGCAAAAGATATATTAAAAATTTCTAATCTTTTAGATTCATCTTTTTTTGATTTATCAAAAATTTTTATTGCTAATTTAATTCCAAGCATTCTTTCTTCGTGATATTCTGAAGAAAATAGTATATGTAAATCATTTATATTAAAATCAAGATGGTATTTTTTTACCATATCATTAATAACATTATGCATAACACCTAAAAAATTAGGTTTATTAGCATCATTTTCTTTAAACCATTGTAAGTTTGCTAATTTTCTTTCTTCACTTCCAAAGTTTCTAAATTCTGTTTGAATTGCTAACATATGTTTCTCTGACTTATAATAAATAATAATATCTATTATAAGTAATATTGTAATTATTTACAATTATATTTATAATTTTGTAATATTTTTTATAAAATAATATTTGACAACAACAAAAAATATGTTAATAATTGCTATAGTGTTATTTATTACATTAAATAAATATTACATTAAATAAATAAAAAAAATTATAAAATTAGTTTAAATATTTAAAAATAAGATTAAAAAAAAATGAAAACATATTCCCCTAAATTAGCAGAAATTAATAATGAATGGTTTATAATAGATGCTAAAGACCTAATTTTAGGTAGATTAGCCGTTGTTATTGCTAATAGAATTCGTGGTAAACACAAAGCATCTTATGCTCCTCATATGGATTGTGGAGATAACATTATAGTTATTAATGCTGATAAAGTAAAAGTTACAGGAAACAAATTAAAACAAAATACTTTTGTTTGGCATACAAATCATCCAGGTGGTTTAAAAGAAAAAACTTGGAAAGATATTATTCAAGGGAAGTTTCCTGAAAGATTAATAGAAAAAGCAGTTGAAAGAATGATATCAAAAGGTCCACTAAGAAGATCGCAAATGAGAAGATTGCATATTTATGCATCATCAACTCATCCACACGAAGCACAAGCACCACAAATTTTAGATGTTGCTAGTTTTAATAGTAAAAATAAAAGGTAGTTAAAATAATGAGTCAAAAATTAGATTCTCTTCAAGATTTAAAAGTTTCAGAAGTAGAAACAGTTGCTCCAATTTATACAAAAAAGATAGATTCAAAAGGTAGAGCATATGCTACAGGGAAAAGAAAAAACTCTATAGCAAAAGTATGGCTAAAACCAGGTAGTGGTAAAATTGTTGTTAATAAAAAAGATTTAAACACATATTTAGCACGTCCAGTATTAAGAATGATAGTAAATCAACCATTTGAAGTAATAGATATGAATAACAAGTATGATGTTGTGGTATCTGTTTTAGGTGGTGGATTATCTGGTCAAGCAGGTGCTATAAAGCACGGAATTTCTAAAGCTTTAGTAAATTTTGATCCAAATGTAAGATCATTGCTAAAAAAAGCAGGTTTTTTAACAAGAGACTCAAGAGTAGTTGAACGTAAAAAATATGGTCATGCAAAAGCAAGAAGAAGCTTTCAGTTTTCTAAAAGATAGTATATTTTTATTGTTTATACATAAAAAGGAAGTAAATATTTACTTCCTTTTTTTTATTGATAAATTAAATATAGACAAAAACTAAATAATGCTTTACAATGTTTTTTGTAGTATGAATATATAAATTGTGTAAGGTTAAAATGAAATATTTTGTGTCTGCTTTTTTGCCATTTATGGGTTTTTTTTATATTAAAAAAGCTATTTATGGATATTTATGTTTATTATTATTTTTAATTAGTATCTTAAGTTTAGCTATCTATCCTTCTGCATTAATATTTTCTATTTTGTATGTTGTAATGGTTATGTGGTCTTTTTTTGAAATCAATGATTATCATTCAAAGCAAGTATCTAAAAGAATGGTTAACTACATAGAAAAAAAATCTTTACAAAAAATTAATTCTTATGATAGCAATGAATCAAAAGTAAATGCCTTATCTAAACCTAAATCAAGCAGTATTTTTGATGATGATGATTATAAATCAAAGTATTATCAAGACACAGGTGTTAACTATAATTCTTCATCTTATAAAAGCTATACCCCATCTAGCACTTCTGGGGGTAGCAATTATTACAAGCCATCTACTTTAGGAAAAAGTTATGGTGGTTCTTCTGGTTATAGTAGTATGAATTTAAAAAAATCATCATTAGATTCTAACAATACGGATGATGATTTTTCAAATAATAAAAATAATGCAGAACAAAATAGTTCTAATAATTCTGTTAAATATTTAAACAAGAAATCTAAAGAAGGTGGTTCTTCATCTGGTAAAAACAATTCTCAAAATAATATGAATAAATCTCAAATTATTAATTCTATGATGATTAAAAAAAATCCAAGTTATTCTGGTGGGCAATCAGCAAAATCTTTTGGTAATGCAACAATGCAAAGACAAGGTTCAGCGCAAAGACCATCAATGGGTGGAGGAATGCAAAGACAAGGTTCAGCGCAAAGACCATCAATGGGTGGAGGAATGCAAAGGCAAGGTTCAGCACAAAGACCATCATCTAACAATAGATTTAGATAGTTTAATTCTATTATAAAGATATATAAATGCTATTTTTAGGATAATAATTATTATTAACATAAAGCTAATAATAGGAGAAGGTTGTATATTTGTTAAATAAGATAATACAATCCCAAATAAAACAGATACATATGCCAACAATATAGAAAACAAAATAGATTTTACAGGACTATTGAATACATTTAAGCTAATTAAAGCGGGTAAAATAAGCAAAGATGGCACTAATAAAATTCCTATAAATTTTATAGAAAATGCAATAACCAAAGACAAAAAGAATATAAAGATTATATTAAAACTTTTAGAATTTATTCCCTCGGCATTGGCAATAGTATTATTTAAAGTTATTAATAATAATTTTTCCCAATAAATATAGGTTAATAATATAATTACCATTAAAATACTAAAGATTATATAAATATCTGTTATATTTAATGCCAAAATGCTACCAAAAAAATAATTATTTAATAGGCGACCACCAGAAAAAACACTAAGTAGTATAAATCCTAAAGATAAAGAAAATTGAGTATTAAAAATAAGTAAAGAATCTTTTGTTATTTTAAATTTTTTATTCAAATTAACAAACAAAATTGAAAATAAAAAGCAAATAATTATTGTTATAATATTTACAGAAGTATGAAGCAGTTCTGCTAATATTAATCCTAATAAGCTAGAGTGTGCTATAGAATCGCCTATATAACTTATTTTTTGCCACACAATAAAGCTTCCTAAAATACACAGGCAAGTGCTTAATAATAAAGCTCCTATGGTTGCACTTAATATTAAATCCACTTTTACCTCCTTAAATCTTTATGTTCATAATAAGACCATTGATTAGAAAAAATTTTGTTAAAACTATCTTCTTTAGTTATATTAGAAGGCATACCTTGGCATCCTATTTCTCCATTATTTAGGCACAAGACCCAATTTGTATCTTTAAGAACTAAATTTACATCGTGAGATACAATAACAACAGAAATACCAAAAGTTTTTCTTATATCATTAATAATAGAATATATTTGAGTTTTAGATTGAAAATCAATAAAAGATTCAGGTTCATCCATTATTAACAAATTTGGTTTAAGCAACAAAGATCGTAAAATAATAGCTTTTTGTTGTTCGCCTCCTGATAAATCTTTAAATGTTTTGTTTAAGCAGTGATTAAGATTAAATAAAGTTAATAGGTTAGCATTTTCAGAGAGAATATTTTTATTAGGATTATTTAAAAGTAAAAAATTACTTACTGAAATAGGCATAATAAAATTATAATTTTTTATTTGTGGTATATAAGAAATTTTAAGGTTAGGTGTTTTTACAATAGACCCACTAGATGGCTTAAGGTTGTTTGTTAATAATTCGCATAAAGTTGTTTTACCAGAGCCGTTTTTACCAACTATGCAAACTAATTCATTTTGTTTTATATTAAAATTTATATTTTTTAAGATATATTTAGATTTTTGAAAATAATTTACATTATTAAGTGTTAACAAATATTGCTTCATAGATTTTTTTAATAATTGATTAGATAAAAATATAATATACTTCTATAAGAGTATATTATATTATAAAGTTTAAGTAAATAAATATAAATTATGTTAGGGTTGTTAAGATGTTAAAAAAACCAGCTTTGTATGGGTTAGTATTGTTTGTTTTGATTTTTTTATTTTCTTGTTCTAAAAAAGTAAGCAAACCTGTTATGAAATTAAAAGAAATAGTAATTATTGATTTTAATAGCATTGATAAATCAAAAGAATATACACAGCATTACTATGCAGGAATGTATTTAGCTATTAAAGAAATTAATAAAAGCGGAGGGGTGTTATCATTACCAATAAAGCTAGTAATTGAAAATGATTATGGTAATCAAATGGATGCATATATGGTAGCAGAAAAAGCTGTAAAAAAAAGGGGGGGATTAATTTTAAGTGGAACCTATTTATTGCAACCTGCATTAGGTTTAGCAAAGTATGCTGATGATAATAAAATACCTTTTTTCTCTACAGGTGTTTCTCATAATGATTTAATTTATAGTTATGTAGCATCAAATTATGTTTTTAAATTAAAACCCTCAGATACAATGCATATTATTGCCTTAAGTCAAAAAATCATAGATGATTCTAGTATTAAAAATGTAAATATTATTACTTATACTAATTCTCAGGGAGATTATTATTCAGATTTAGTAAAACAGACTATTTTAAATAAAAGAAAAGATATAAAAATTATTCCAGATATTAGAATAAACAAAGCAGATGTTGATAATAAAAATATAGCAGAAGCAATATATAATTCTTATTCAAAGAATATAATTTTAGCAATAGATAATGAAGACATACAAAAATTAGTAGTTAATTTACAAAATAACAAGTCTACTATTGGTAAAAATATCTATATGTTATATATAGGTGAACCAGAGTGGTTTGAAGCATTAATAAAAGATAACCCTAAAAATTGGTATGTTAGCGGATTCCCTTGGTATGCAATTGATAGTGAATCAAATAAAGAATTTATTAATAAATACAAAAAAGAATATAATTTTAAGCCACGATTTGCATCTTATTTAGGCTACATAAGTGTTTATTTAATGGCAGATGCTATAAAAAAAGCTGATATCACAAGCAATGATGTTGAAAATAGAATTAAAATAGCACAACAATTGCAAAATGCAACTTTTCAAAGTCCTTTAGGATTAGTAAAAATGAGAGCTGATAATCAAAGTAATTTAGGTATTTATGCAGGATATTTTGATGAATACATTACAAGCAAGAAAAAAAATAATACTACATACAAAATATTAGATGTAAGAATGAAAAAAACTACCTATTTTGGAGAAGAATTTTTAGAAGATGTAATAAAATCACAAAATATAAGAAGTGCTATAATAATTAAAAAAGAACAAAAATTTGGTGGTAGAGAAGTTGTTGAAATTATAGAAAGATAATTTTAACTTTTTTTAGTTACAACAACTTTTTGATAAACTCCACCAAAAATAGTAGATTTTTCCCAATTATATAAATGTGATTTGTTTGTAAAATCTTTAATTTCTCTATTCCATAAAGCATTAGCAAAAGGCTCTAAAAATGTATTTACTAATAATAATATAGGGCGCACAGGATGAAAATAATGAGGATGATGATAGTCTATAAAAACAACTTTTGCATTATTTTCATCAATTTGTTTTAAAGCGTTTTCTATAATTTTTTTCTTAATGCTATCTGGAACTTCGTGTAGCAAAAAGTAAATTCCAACTACATCATAAAGTCTATGATAAGGGGTAGAGGCATCTTGCACCCACATATCTACATTATTGTATTCTTGAAGTTTTTCCTTTGCTCTTTCTAATTGATAAGGAACAACATCTATAATATCAAGTGAACCATTGTCTCCAAGTTTTTTAGCCATATGTTTTAACAAATTACCATAAACATGTGCTACTTGTAATACTTTGTTCCCTTCATTAAATTCTTTTAAATAGGTTTTCATTAATCGCCCACCCTGACCAAATAAAATTGTATGGTATACAAAAGAATTATCTAATTTTTTTATATTTTTAGGATTAATGTAAGCCCAATTATAAACATTTTCTAAATATGCAGGTATTTTTATAGTATTAATTTTTTCTAACATAGAATCTTCTAAAATTTCAATATAAGAAGATTTATTTATAATGTTTTGATTTTTTTCATTAATATCTTCAGATGACATTGTATTTACCAGTGTTAATTATGATATTTTTATATTATAATAAAATATTATTTCTAAATAAAGCTACTTATAGTATTATATCATAAGTATATAAAATAATATATAAATTATAAAAAATGAAAATTGATTTTCCAAATGTAGATAAAAATGCCAAAATAGTTGTTGCAATGTCAGGGGGAGTAGATAGTAGCACTACCGTTGCTTTGCTACAAGAAGCAGGATATAAAAACATTGTAGGTATGACATTAATTTTATATGAAAATGATGAAGCAAAAGGTATTGTATGCAAAGATACTACAATTAGAAATGATTGCATACGAATAGCTAAAGATTTTGCTATAGAACATCATTTTATTGAATTAAAAGAAGAATTTATGGAAGAGGTAATTAACCCATTTTTATTTGGGTATATGTCTGGTATTACTGTTAATCCTTGTATAACTTGTAATAGAGATATTAAATTTGGCTATCTTTTAAAAGAAAGTGAAAAAATTAATGCAGATATTTTGGTAACAGGTCATTATATCAAATGGGATAAAGGTGCAGATGGGTTAGGGGCTATTTATCGTTCAGCTACCCAAGGCAGAGATCAAAGTTATTTTTTATCTCAAGTAAGAAAAAGCGTATTGAAAAAATTAAGATTCCCACTTGCTAATTATTCTAAAGATTATATTAGAAGCGAAGCACAAAGATTAGGGGTTCATGTAGCACAAAAAAAAGCATCTTCTGATTTATGCTTTACAGGTGGAGCATCTTATTCTGAAATTTTTAATAAAATGGAAGAAAAAGCAAAAGTTGGAAATATAGTAGATACAAATGGTAATATTTTAGGATCTCATAAAGGGGTTCACAATTTTACTATAGGTCAAAGAAAAGGAATTGGTATAGGTGGAACAGAGAAACCTTATTTTGTTATTAACATTGATGTAAACAAAGGCGAGGTAGTTGTTGGTCCTAAAGAAGCTTTGGCAGTTAAAGAAATAAATTTAAGTGATATTAACTGGCTAGGAGATGATATTTTTAATAGCTCCTCTAAGATGGTTTTTTCTAAGGTTAGATCTTCGCAAATGCTAGTTGAGTCTGATTTAATACCAACTTCTCACAATACAGCAAAAATTATTTTTAAAAATGATATTTTTGGAGTTGCCAAAGGGCAAACTTGTGCTTTTTATGATAAAAATGATAGGCTACTAGGTGGTGGATATATTTAACAAACATAAAGATACATAATGAAATCAATTTTACAAAAAACTATTATTAATTCTAAAGATTTATTTAAAATAATGATACCTATAATTTTTATAATTAAAGTTATTCAAGAATTTAATGCGCTAAGCTATTTTAGTTATCTGTTTTATCCTATTATGTGGTTATTAGACATACCTCAAATATATTCTCTATCTTGGATTGGAGCTTTATTAAACAATAATTATACAGCATTTTCAATTATTGCTATATTATTTAATGAATATCCAATTACCTACGAACAACTCACTGAAATAGCCTTGCTATGCTTGATTTGCCACAGCATTATTGTAGAATCTATAATATCAAAAGAAATAGGAACAACTTGGTATTGGTCTGCAGGAATTAGATTTTTTTCGTCTATTTTAACTGCTTATTTGTTTCATATTGTTTGTAAAAAATTTTTTTTATTACAAAGCAAAGTAGATACCTATGTTTTATCTCAAAGCACACATATTAATACTTTTATGGATTATTACAAGGTTGGAATGTTTAAGCATAATTTTTTTATATGGTTGCAAGATATTGGCATATGGATTTTAGAACAAATTCAGGTTATGTTTGTTATTTTTTTAATAATTTTTATTATTTTTGCAATGGTAAAGGTTATTCATTATTTTAATTTATTTGCTATGTTAAATAAAGTATTATTCCCGTTGTGCCATATGTTAAAAATTAACAAAAATAATTCTTTTATATTATTTATATGTTTTATAGTTGGGTTATCATATGGATGGGGTTTGCTTAAAGAAGAAAAAGATAATAACAATGGGTTTCAAAAAGATCAGTCTTTTAAAGTTATTACCTTTTTAGCAATGTCACATGCAATGATAGAAGATATCTTAATATTTACAATTTTGGGTGCAAATTTTTGGTTAGTGTTTATAATTAGATTGCTAGCTTCAGTTGTAATAGTATACTTGTTGTCAGCATTTATTTTGCCATCTTTAAGTAATAAGTTTAAAAGTAAATATTTGTTCTCACTATAAAAAATTAAGGATTATAAACATCAATGATAGATATTAAATTAATTAGAAAAAACTCTCAACAAATTAAAGAAATGCTAAATGATAGAAATCAAGTTATAAATATAGATGAATTTTTACAGCTAGATACTCAATTAAAAGAATATCAAATTAAAAGCCAAGATATATCAGCTTATAGAAACAAACTAGCAAAAGAAATTGGGATTTTAAAGTCTCAACAAAAAGATACAACAGATTTATTAACAGAAGTTAGTAAATATAAACAAGAAGAAGACATATTAGTAAATAAAACAAAAAATCTAGAAGCACAAATAAATTCTTTATTATTATTAATACCAAATATACCACATAGTAGCGTTCCAAAAGGTAAAAATGAACTAGATAATGTAGAAATAAATAAGTTTTTAACACCAAAAAGCTTTGCTTTTAAACCAAAAGAGCATTTTGAACTAGGTATAAATTTAGGCTTAATGGATTTTGATAAAGCATCAGAGCTTTCAGGCAGTAGGTTTGTTATTTTAAAAGGAGATTTAGCTAAGCTAGAAAGAGCTATAGGAGCATTTATGCTAGATGTTCATACTCAAAAAAATGGATACACAGAGTATTCAGTTCCAGTATTAATGAATGAAGAAATGCTATATAACACAGCTCAATTACCAAAGTTTAAAGAAGATTTATTCTGCACAACAGATAACAAATGGTTAATTTCAACTACAGAAATTCCTTTAACAAACTTAGTTAGTAATACAATTTTAACTGAAAGTCAGCTTCCAATAAGATCTGTAGCTTTAAGTTTGTGTTTTCGTTCAGAGGCAGGTTCAGCAGGTAGAGACACAAAAGGAATGATAAGGCAACATCAATTTTATAAAGTAGAGCTTGTAAGTATTGCTAAACCTGAAGAATCTTATAAAGAGCTAGAACATATGACAGATAGCGCCCAAGAAATTTTAAAACAACTAGAATTGCCATATAGAACTATGTTGTTGTGTTGTGGTGATATGGGTTTTGCATCTTCAAAAACTTATGATATAGAAGTGTGGCTACCAGGGCAAAATACATATAGAGAAATCTCTAGTTGTTCAAATTGTGAAGATTTCCAAGCAAGAAGAATGAAAGCTAGATATAAAAATATTGACAACACAAATGTGTTAGTTCATACCTTAAATGGTTCAGGCTTAGCAGTAGGTAGAACATTAGTTGCAATTTTAGAAAACTATCAAAATGAAGATGGATCTATAAATGTTCCAAATGTTTTAATTCCATATATGAATGGGCAAACATTAATTAAAAAACAAAATTAACTATATTTTAACTATATTTTGTTAGATAATATATATATATTATACAATTAGTAATTACATTAAAATGGTTTAAAATTATAATGAATATCAAAAAAACACTCTATATATTTATTTTTATCCTCTTAAATTTGTATGTTTTAAATGCTACCTCTTTGTTTAGTGTAGAAATATCAGAGGCAGAAGAAGAACAATTAAAAAATTATAAAAATTTAACTAAATGGATGTTAGATAATCAAGATAATTTTGATAATGTAATTGAAGATAATGCTAAGGCAACTAATACAAAATGGCAAATAGATGAAAAAAATATAGAAAAAGAATCTTCTAACAAATCTAATAACCCTATTTCAACAGATAATATTAATCAAAATTTTCATATAGTTAAACAAAAAGATACAATATACTCAATTGCTAAACAATACAATGTATCTGTTGATAATTTAACTAAATGGAATTCTTTAGATTCTAAAAAAACTTTAAAAGTAGGTAATAAAATATATCTATCAGAGCAAAATAATGGTAATAATGTAAATACAAACAATGCAGAGCCAAAATTAGATTCTCTAAATAATAAACAAGCTATAACAGAAGATACATCAGATAAAGAAATTGATGAACTACCTAAATATAAGCATTATAAAGTAAAAAAAGGTGATACAATATACTCAATTGCTAAAATGCACAATATGACAAAAGATGAACTAGTTGCATTAAATGATTTAAAAGAGCCTTATGAGTTAACATTAGATGTAATATTAAAAGTAAGTAGCAACTATTCAGTATCAAAAAAATCGCCAAATCAAGCTTCATCTACAGATGAAAATGTATTTATTTGGCCTGTGGTTGGCAGATTGTTAATTCCATTTGGTCCTCAGGCAGGTGGTGTTATTAATGAAGGAATAAATATTTCAGCAAAACAAGGAACCGCAATAAAAGCTGTGCAAAATGGGGTAGTTGTATATGTAGGAAATACTTTAGAAAATTTTGGTAATATTATTTTAATTCAACATTCTCAAGGATGGGTAAGTGCTTATGCACATACAGATAATATTAAAGTAAAAAAAGGTGATAGTATAACACAAGGTCAAATTATTGCAGAGGTTAGCAATACAGGTGGGGTTGTTCAACCACAGCTACATTTTGAATTAAGACAAAAGGTTAAGCCAATGGATCCTCTTGTTTATTTAAATAGCTATAGATAATTTTTTGTGTAGATTTATTTAATAACTAGTTTATACTTTATAAACAATAATTAAAAAATTTTAAGGAGGTTTTTGTTATGTTTTCTATGTTAAATGCCGCTGAAGTTGCTCAACAAGGTTCAAAAATGGAAGTTTTATTAATGAACTTATTACCATTTGTATTTATTTTTGCTATTTTTTATTTTTTATTAATTCGTCCGCAAAAAAACAAACAAAAAAAACATATGCAATTATTAGAATCATTAAAATCAGGTGATAAAGTTTTATTAAGCTCTGGAATTGTTGCTAAAGTTGTTAAAGTAAAAGATAATGGATACTTAATAGTTAGCATTGCAGACAATGTAGAAATTGAAATTTTAAAAAGTTATATAGTTTCTGTATTTGATAAATAATATTTTTCTGTATAGGGCTTATAATGTTTGATTTTCCTCGTTGGAAAGTTTTTTTAACTTTTTTTATTATCATAGTTGCTATTTTTGTGTTAATTAAAGATATATCTAATTTTGAGTTGCAAAAAGGCTTAAAGTTAGGTTTAGATTTACAAGGTGGAACATATTTAGTTTTACAAGCAGATGAAGATGTATACGTTCAAGATTATACAAAATCCTTATCAGATTCTGTAATTTCAATTTTGCAATCTAATAATATAAATTATTTTGATTTTTCATTAGATAGGTTAAAAGTATATTTTAATATTTCTAATACTCAAGATTATAACAAATTAAAATTAGATATTTTAAAATATGATGAATATTTAGATGTAAGTTTAAAAAATAATCAAGTAATTGTTGAAATATCTTCAAAAAGTTATAACAATCAATTAAACAATATTATTAGCAACTCTATAGAAATCATTAGGAATCGTATAGATCAAATTGGAACTAATGAGCCAACAATAAAAAAGCAGGGTGTTAATAAAATTTTGGTTGAATTACCAGGTATAGAAGATCCAGATAGAATAAAAAGGCTTTTGGGAACAACCGCTAGGCTAACTTTTCATATGGTTGATGCAGAATCTTCTTTT
The DNA here is from genome assembly GCA_945888065.1 of Rickettsia typhi. Classification (GTDB taxonomy): domain Bacteria; phylum Pseudomonadota; class Alphaproteobacteria; order WRAU01; family Hepatincolaceae; genus CAMCZU01. Next base: position 7,958 of record CAMCZU010000005.1, on the reverse strand, counting down.
AACAACAAGCCTTTAAAAATTGGTTATAAATTTTTAAAAATGGTTGATAGTGATAGCTCTATTGCAATTAAAATTGAACCATCTATTTATGGAAAGTCTTTAACAAATGCTAAGTTAGAATTTCAAGATAACAAGCCCGTAGTATTTTTTAGTTTTAATACAGAGGGTGGTAAAAAATTTAGTGAGCTTACAACAAATAATGTAGGTGGCTTATTAGCTATTGTTGTAGATAATAAAATTATCAGTGCTCCTAGAATAAACACTCCAATTACAGGTGGTAGTGGTATTATTAGTGGTGGATTTACTTTAAATGAAGCACAAGAATTAGCAATTTTATTAAAATCTGGATCTTTACCAATACCTCTGAGTATTATAGAAGAAAAAACCGTAGGTCCAACACTAGGTTCAGACTCAATTCACGATGGCTTGTTAGCTGGTATATATGGATATATTTTTGTTTTTCTTTTTATGATTATCTTTTATAAAAAACTAGGTATTTTTGCCAATGTAGCATTAATTTTTAATATTATTCTAATGTTGGCTATGTTGTCTATTTTGGGTGCAACACTAACTCTACCAGGTATTGCAGGTATTATTTTAACCATAGGAATGGCTGTAGATTCAAATATTTTAGTATACGAAAGGTTTAATCAAGAGGCATTAAATGCTAAGTCATCTAATTATTCTTTATCTATGACTAATGCTTTTAAAAGAGTATTTTTAACAATTTTTGATTCTAATATTACAACATTATTTGTAGCTTTATTTTTGTTTTATTTTGGAGCAGGTCCAATAAGAGGTTTTGCAATTACATTAATTATAGGTATTTTGTCTTCTATTTTTTCTATTATGTTTATTACTAAGTCTTTGGTTGTGATGTTTTTCTTTTCAAAACATAAAAAAATAAGGAAAGCGTAATGAAATTAGGAATTATAAAAAGCAATATTTATGTAGATTTAATGAAAAATTCAAAGATTTTTTTTATTATATCTACATTACTTATTATTACTTCTATCTTATTTATTATATTTAAAGGTTTAAATTTTGGAATAGATTTTAAGGGTGGAATATTATTAGAATTTAAGTCAAAAGAATCAAATATAAATAAAATTGACTTTATTAAAAATAATTTAACAAATTTGAATATTAAAGATTTTTCTGTTAAAGAATTTTCTAATGATTTTATACAAATTATAATCTCTTTAGATTCTAAAGTTAATACTAATAATGCTATAACTACAATAAAAAATTTTATGAACAAAGATTATATATATTTGCAAAGCCAGTATATAGGACCTTCAGTTAGTGAACAGCTTTTATATAGCTCTATAATATCTATTATAGCATCTTTTGTTGGTATATTTGCTTATTTGTGGTTTAGGTTTGATTGGCAGTATGGCGCTATAGGAGTGCTTACTTTGCTTCACGATGTAGTGGTATCTTTATTTTTTTTATCAGTTTTTAATTTTGAATTTAATATTACAACAATTGCTGGATTGTTAACAATTATTGGTTATTCTATTAATGACACTGTTGTTATTTTTGATCAGGTTAGAGAAAATACAAAAAAATATATAAAAAAAGATATTAATTTTATTTTAAATTCAAGCATTTCACAGGTTTTATCTCGTAGTATTGCTACCTCTATAACTGTTTTGCTTGTTTTGTTAAGTATTTTTATTTTAGGTGGAAATGTATTAAAAAGCTTTAGCTTTACCTTGTTAGTAGGAGTTTTTTTTGGAACATATTCTTCTATTTGTATAGCTTTACCTTTGTTAAAATATATTGGTAATATAAAAGCTAGAATTTTAAATGCAAACAAATAATATTGATTTATTATATATTAAAAGTTATAAAAAAAATAAAGTGGTGTTATCAAGCAACGAGGTTATAGATTTTAATTTTGCACTTTATGATAATTGCCATATAGGTTTTTCAACTTTAGATGTATTAAAGCTAGAAACTTATATGTTTTTAAATTCTATAAGTAAAAATAAAGAAATCTTTATAGTAGGGTGTGGAAATAAATTTATTATTCCAAGTGCACAAATTAAAAATTTTATTTTAAGTAAAGGTTTAGCATTAGAATGGATGACAACTTCAAATGCTTATCATACATTTAATTTACTTATAGAAGATGGCAGAAGTATAATAGGCTTGTTTATAAATGAAAATTAATTTTGCTTAATATGTTTTTTTAGTTATAATATTATAAATATAAAGAAAATTATTATTTTATAGGGTATGTAGTATGTTGAAAATTCATCGTTTATTTATTTTTGTAGGGGTAATTTTTGTAGTAATTATTGCATTTACTGTTGATGGTGGCAATATTAAGTTTCAATCAGGATTTTCTAGTTGGTTAAAATCTTTTTCAAAAGAGTTAAAAGAAAACAATATTTCAAATGCTACAATTAATGTGTTTTTAAATAGTGTGAAAGAAAATAAGCAGTTTATGATTGATATTAATAGCGAAGCTAAAAGCAACCCAATAGATTTTGCAAAAAATTTTTTAACAGATGATATACTTTTACAATCTCAATTATTTTACACAAATAATAAAAAAATGTTGTTAGATTATGATAACACATACAAAATAGATTTATCTTATGTTATTAGTATTTTTGCTATAGGTAGTGAGTTTGGTGGCAATATAGGAAATTACAAGCTAGTTGATGTTTTAGCTAATTTAGCTTATAAAAGCGATAATAAAGAGTTTTATAAAAAAGAGTTGATATATTTTTTAAAATTAGTAGATAATCAATATTTTGATATAAATGTTTTAGGAAACATAGATTGTTCTTTTAGCTATATTGGAATTTTACCTTCTACTTATTATTATTATGGTGTAGATGGAGATAAAAATGGTAAAATAGATTTATTTGCCTCTAAAGAAGATATTTTACATACTACATTTTTTTTACTACAAAATTTAGGTATTGTGTATAATGAACCTTGGGGAGAGTATGTATATACTCCATTTGGTTCAGATTTATCAAAAAAGCAAGGTTTGCAAAATGCAACTACAATATCTTCTTGGTTATCTATGAATTTAAAATATCTTAATCATCAAAAAGGGGTTGATAATTCTTTGACTGCTACTTTAATTTTGTCTTCTGATAATAGCAATGGTATGCTTTTATACAGAAACTTTAATTCTTTGTTTAAAGTAAATAATGTTTTACCTAAGGCTTTAGCTATTGGGTTATTATCTGATAAAATAAAAACATATGCTAGTTTGGTTGATTACAAAGAAAAAAATGTAAAGCCAGTAGAAAAAATAACTCTTAAAAAAGAAAGCAAAGACAAAATAGACGATAAACCTTTGTCAAAAAAACATCAAGGTTCTAAGTATTTAAAATAATATTTGTTAATTTTTTAAAGTTGGGTGCTTTATTTGTAATATGCAAATTAAGCACCTTTTGTATTATAAAAACCTTAATACATGAAGGATAACAAAATAAAAAAGCTTATTTTATTAGTATTTGCATATTTTATAGCATTAAATAATGTTAATTCATCAAATATTGCTGTTAGTATAAAACCATTATATTCTTTAATATATATGCTTGTTGATAATACAGACAATCTTAATTTAATTGTTAATGATAATTCCTCTATTCACGATATTGATTTAACAATTAATCAAGTTAAGTTAATTGAATCAAGTGATATAGTTATCATTCTTAGCAAATCTATGGAATCATCTTTGTATAAAATAGCAAAAAAAGGCAAGACCATTATTGTATTAGACGAAGTGTTAAATGATGTTTTATACGATACAGATTATACTAGCTTTAGCGACAGCAAAAAAACAAATGCAAAGCTTAAAGATTACCATTTTTGGTTAGATATACAAAAAAACAAAATAATGTTGCAAAAATTGTCTAATATTTTAATTAAACAAAATCCCCATAACAAAAATAAATATGAAAAAAATTTAGCATATGCAATAAAAGAATTAGATCTATTAGATTTAGAGCTAAAACAATTATTAAATAAAAATATTAAACATTTTATGACATATCACAATGGTTGGCAATATTTTATCTTGTATTATAATTTAACATCAAAAGGAAATATAGTAATAGATTCTAACTCTCATCATAATGCAGATACACAGCTAAGTGTAAAAACCTTAATAGAATTGCAAAAGTATATAATTAAAAACAATGTAAAGTGTATTTTTAGTGATTATAATTTTGGAGATTCTGCATTAATAGAGTTAATAAAAAAAGAGAATATATCTAATTATATTTTAGATGAAATAGGGCAAAATATGCCAATAAATAAAGATTTATATGCAAATATGATGAAAAAAAACATTCAAGAAATAAATAAATGCATATAAAAACATATATATAGTTGACAAAATACACAAAAGGTATTATTATACATACATAACTGCTTTAAATAAGGGTTATAAGTTATAAAATTTAATCTTGCTTAAATAAATAATAGGAGATAAAATATGAGTAATAGTGTAAGAATTTCATTATTTCAAGATACTGAATTACAAAGATATTTAAACAATATTTCTTCAATTAAAATGCTAACCTTAGAAGAAGAAAATCAACTATCTTTAGATGTATACAACAATAAAAATAAAGAATCAGCACAAAAATTAATTGTTAGTCATTTGCCACTTGTGGTAAAAATTGCTTATTCTTATAAGGGTTATGGTTTACCTCTGTTAGATATAATATCAGAAGGAAATATAGGTTTAATAAGGGCAGTAGCTAAATTTAATCCACTAAAAGGAAATAGGCTATCAACATATGCAATTTTTTGGATTAAAGCTTACATTAGTGATTATATTTTAAATTCTTGGTCTTTAGTTAAAATGGGAACAATTTCAGCAAGAAAAAAATTGTTTTTTTCTTTAAATAAAATAAAAAATAAATTAGGCATTACAAATAATAATTTAACTAATTCAAATATTCAAGAAATAGCACAAGCAAGTAATGTATCAAAGAAAGATGTGATAGATATTAATAGTATGCTTACAACTCGTGATTTATATTTACAAAGTAGTATATATAAAGATCAAGATGATTCTATCACTTTTGAAGATACGATTGAAAATTTTGATGATAATCCAGAAGAAATTTATCAAAATAAGCAATCTAAAGATTATATTAATAAAATGATTAAAAGTGCTTTTGAAATTTTAGATGATAGAGAAAAGGCTATTTTACTAAGAAGGTATGTAAATCAAAAGGCAGAATCTTTAGAATCTATAGGGGAATCTTTAAAATTAAGCAGAGAGCGAGTGAGGCAAATAGAAAAAATAGCATTAGCAAAAGCTAAAAAGTTTTTATTAAATAATTACAAAGATATTGCTTTATCTGTATAAATTTTTATTGCAATATAGTTTTAAATAATTTAGTATATGATTATATTATTTTGCTAATTTTTTATTATAAGGCTTTAGTATAAACAATATGGTACGATGGCGGAGTGGTTACGTAGCGGTCTGCAAAACCGCGTACACCGGTTCAAATCCGGTTCGTACCTCCAAATAAAAGTGTAGGTAATTTTTTAATTGACATTTTTATTTTTATAATATATACTAAATAAATAATAATTGTGTTAAAAAACATCATTCCGGCATAGTTCAGTTGGTAGAACGGTGGACTGTTAATCCATATGTCGCAGGTTCGAGTCCTGCTGCCGGAGCCATTAAAAAAAATCAATTTTTAAAAATTTCATTTTTGCATTTTGTTTTTTATAAAAATTAAATACAACCTAAAGAGTAGTTTTTATTTTTTTTTAAAATTTTATGTTGTATTTTAAGATAATTATGTTGTATTATTATCTTAGTAATTAAATTTTGAGTTTAGCTAGGAAAATTTTATAATGGTAAAAAAATTAGATGATACAGAGTTTAATAAATTTATGTATAATGAAATAAAAACATCTGTTAAATTAGATAATAATGCAGATATAACAAATTTATTTAATTGGAATTTAAGAGACTTGCAAGAAGCCTCAAATGGTAGAAAGCCATTAACTTTAAAAGAACTACACTTGTTGAAAACTCAATACTCTTTAGATATAGATAAAATATATGATAAATATTTAAGTAATAAAAAAATATAAATTTAATAAAATTACATAAATAAAAAATTATTAAACTTGACTTTTTAATATTAAAGTTTATTATAGTTGTATAGTCTTTGTAATTTAGATTATATTTATCGCGGGGTAGAGCAGTCTGGTAGCTCGTCAGGCTCATAACCTGAAGGTCGTGAGGTTCAAATCCCACCCCCGCAACCAAACTTTTTTCACAAATTCTTTTTTCACAAATTTAATCATTGCTTAATTGTTTATAAATAATATAATAATTATCATATTTTAATATTTATATACTTATAGAGGTTATTTTGTATAAAGATTCAATTTTTTCTATTTTAAATAATATATTAGCTAAAAATTACTCCACAAGCCCAAATAATGGGGGGGGGGGAGCATTTAGTTAATAATTTAAATATTAATAAAATTATTTTTGATGCACAAAATTATGACTCTCAACTACTAAATTTATTATATAATGTAGAGCAACTAAAAGAATATTTTTTTACTACAATAAACAATACAAATGTATTTAAACTAAATGTATTTATAAATTATTTAAGTGTAGATTATAAAATTGCCAATATAAAGAGTGATTCTTTACAAGATTTTTTTATAAATGAAGTTGCAAAAATTATTCCCCAAAGTATAAATGTAGATAGCAAAAAAATAGATTTTACAAAACTTCAAGAATTTTTAGGCAATGAAAATACCCTACAAGATACACAAAAAGAATATTACGAGCTTAATTTTTATGGTAAAAAACAAGCTAAAGAAAGCTTAAAACAATCCATAGAAAATAAAGTTTTTAAACCACAACTACAAAACTCATACAATTTTAATAATGCAGAAAATATAATAATTAGTGCAGATAACGAACAAGCATTAAAATTATTACAAAGCTCACTTTTCAATAGTATTAAATGTATATATATAGATCCACCATATAATACAGGTAGTGATTTTATATACGATGATAAATTTGCAAGTAATTCAAAGCAACATAACAAAGACATAGGGATATTAAATGAAGATGGTAAAACTATAGATTCACAAAGCACCAATTCTTCCCACATACATTCAAATTGGTTAGCCTTTATGTATAAAAGATTAACCTTAGCACGAAATTTATTGAAAGAAGATGGGGTAATTTTTATAAGCATAGATGATAGAGAACAAGCAAATTTAAAAATATTGTGCGATGAAATTTTTGGTAGAGATAATTTTGTAGCAAATGTAGTGTGGGAGTGTAGAAATCCTAATGTTGATATAATATCTACAGACCACGAATATGTTTTGTGCTACGGAAAAAATAAATCATCTATAAAGCCAATTTATAAAAAAATATTAAGAGATTATGTTCATATTAATGACTACACATTTATTGGTAGACAAATGTTAAGGGAATACCCCTTAAATGATAGTAAAGGTAATTATAGATTAACAGGATTAGATAAAAAAACCGAAAAACAATTAAGCTATTCTTATATTATTAATCCTGAAACATTAAAAGTAGTGGAAGCAACTAAAGAAGAAATATTAACACTAGATAAAACAAAATATGTAGGAGATTATTTGTATTCAAATTCACCTAGCACTATGCAAAAAAGATTAGATTCAGGTGAAATTGTATTTGAAAAACAAAAATCAGGAGAAATTATTGCTAAAGCTAAAAAATATCAAAAAGAAGAAAGTGCCTATAGCTCTTTGGTATCAGTTCTTAAAAGAACTGATTTTAAATATGATGATAGTAATAAAGATTTAAAAAATCTTAAAATTCCATTTGATTATGCAAAGCCAGTTGAATATCTTAAACATTTTATTTATTCTGTATGTTTAAAAGATGACATCATTCTAGATTTTTTTGCAGGTAGTGGCACAAC
>CAMCZU010000004.1 GCA_945888065.1 Rickettsia typhi | reverse complement strand
AAAAAAAATAAAAATTAAAAAAAAGGAAATAAAAAAAGAAAAAAAGAAAAAAAAGAAAAGAAAAAAAAGAAAAAAGATAATAAATTAACTAAAAACTTACAAAAAAGCTTTAAAACTTTTAAAAAAAACCAGATTTTAATTGTTTTTTATATTTTTTGATTTGAAGTTTTTGATATATAAAATTTTTTATATGCATATAAGATTACACTAAGATCTTATAGTGTTATGGTATTATACCCAATACACTATTTTGTTGTGTGTTTTCATTTTGCATATTTTGGCTATTGCTATTTGTTTCTTCAGTAATTTGATTTTTACTTGTTGAATATATTTGTTGATTTTGTGTGCTTTCTTGTTGTGCACTTTCATCTGTAGCATTTGTTGGTAAGTTTTGTGTGCTTGATTGTTTTGGAATACTTTTATCTTTTTTATCAAATAAGGTATATTCTAAGGCAGATAAAGGACCCCTAACCGCTGTATTAAATTCTAAGATGTTTTTATCGTAGTTTTTGTTTCCAATTAAATTTTTAATAATAGGGGCATTAGATAACAAATTATTAGCACCCCAAATAGGTATTAGGCGACCAGAAATATCTAAATATTTTTTATCAAAATCTAAATATCCTCTCATTTCTCCACCCATTACATTACCTACTAGCTTAATTTTATTAATATCAAAATAATAATCTTTGCCTTCAAAGCTTAATAAAGCCGTAGAAAAATTAACCCCAACTACAACATTATTAATTAACATATCCCCTTTTGATATTATAATTTTATCATCTGTGTTATCATTTAGTTGAGTTTTAATAACAATTTTTGCATCTAAATCACCATTTCTAACTGAATCTGTTAAATTAAAAAATTGTAGCAAATATCCAATATTATAAATTTTTCCATTAATTGTGTTATCTGTATTATTAAATGTTATATAGCTTGTGTTTTTAGAACTAAAATTAGCATTTAAAAATAAAGAATTTAAGCTTTTATTAGAAAAATCTAACTTAAATACCGAGTTTTTAAGATATTTTTTACCACTATAAATACGATTAATATCAATATCTATATAATATTCTTTTGTTGTATTATTAGACGTTGAATTGAGTTGTTGTTTATTATTTTCAATTTTTATATCATTTACTTTGTTGTTTTGATTGTTTTTATTTTTTATATTATCTAAAAAATATGTTATATCTATGCTTTTACCCCTTATAAATGCTTTTATAGATTTATCATCAACAAAAAAATTACCATTAAAGTTAAAATTATTATTTAATTTCATTGTTTTAATATTTATTTCTTTTGATTTATCATTTATTTTTAAGCTCATATTTGCATTCAAATTATTAGATGTAATAAGTAATGTTTTTATATCATAATCCTTTGTATTGTTATTTATATTCATATCTCCGTATACTAAAAATGGCTCTTCAACTTGTTTGCTATAGCTTAATTCTTTAATATTAAAAGCATTATATAATAAATTTACATCAAAAATTATATTTGATGTGCTACCTGAACTTGTATAATTTATTTTAATTTGCGAATCACCTGTGGCATTTTCAATAAGATTTTGTGGCAAAATGGTTAATTTTTTTGCATTAGTAATATCAAATTTATCAAATATAATTTTGTAATTTTGGATAGATTTATCACCCCATTGAAACAAAATATCTAAATTTGCTTTTTGATTTAAATACAATGTGCTACCTGTAATTTCTAATTTATTGTTAGATAAGATAAAATCTAAATTTCCATCTGTAGCATCAATATTATTAAATACATTTTTATATACAAAATCGCTTAATTTAAAATTTATATCAAGATCCTTAATGTTATCTTCAGTAGCAAATAGATACCCAAATTTAAAATTACCAACTGCTTTACCCTTAAAATTATCTATTGTTAAATTATATTTATCTGCTAAGTTTAAGGGTTTATTGTTAATATATTGTAAAATATTTACAACCTCTCCCTCTACATCCATATTTAATTTTAAATATGCCTGATACCCAGCTAAGTTTGCATCATAATCTACAACACTTACATTTCCATTACTAGAGAATAAATCTAAAGTAGTTAAGTTTTTATAATCTATGGTTAAAGATTGTGAATCAAATTTTAACAATAAATTTTCAACATCCATTTCAGGCATAGTTGAAAGATAACTTAAGGAAACATCGTTCATTTTTGTTTCTCCACTCAAAGAGCTTAAGGATACCACATTTGATTTTTTATCAATTGCAAACTTTAAATTTACATCTAACCCTTCTATGTTAGACTTATGAATAGAGGTATCAATCCAATTTTTAAGACTAGTATTTAGCAAACTTGGGAAAATATTTTTTAAATAATTCATCTGCACTTTGCTAGAATGCACATCTACATTTATTACATAATTTTCTTTGCTATTATCAATAAAATCAATATTAAATCCAATATCATTTTTAGCATCTGCTAACATTCCATCTTTTATATATATATTGTTATTATTCAGATTGTAATCTATTTTAGCACTTACATCTCTTAAAGATATCTCACTACCAAAATTTTTTAATGCAATAACATTATTATCTACAAATTTAATTTTAACATCATTAACACTAACAATATTAGCTTTATCATTATAATTAACCTTCATTAACAATGATTGTAAAGCAATGGTTTTATTAAAGTAATCTTTATATAAGATAGATCCATCTTTAATTGAAATATCACCATATAATTTTTTTATATTTTTACTAACTAAATTATAATTAGCATCTATGTTAACATTTAAAGGTAGTTTATTAATTTTAAGTTTTTGAATACTAGGAAAATAAGGATAAAGACGTTTACTTATTTTAGATATTTCTAAATTTTCAACATCTAAATTTATAAATAGATCATTATTTTTTTCTAATACTGCATCTAATTTTATATTGCTTTGCAAAACTTCACTAAATATCAATTGACTTTGTAAATTAAATACAAAATTAGATGCAGTAGTTTTGAAAATTAATTTATTAAAATTAACCGAAAAAAAATCTATATTATTTTCTACAAATAAAATTTTTAAATTTGTAAATGCTAGTTCATCTAAATTAGCAAAAATAAGATTATTTTTTTTTATATTTTCAAATGATTTATATGGGTTATTAGCATCAAATACAACCTTGTTTTTTATATCTTTAGTATTTTGATTATTTGTAATAGAAATATTATTTGCAGATGGTTTTTCTGGAATGAAAAAATCAAAATCAATTTTACCATCTTTTTCTATTAATAGAAAATTAAATCCGTCTAAATAGAGCTTTTTAATAGCAATTTGTTTATTAAATAATAATTTTTTAATATCTGGATAAATACCAACTTTTTCAAAAATAATTTCATTACCTTGATTTTTATAGATAATTTTTTTTATTAACACAATTGGTCTATTGATTGTATAATTCCAAGAAAATGAAATTGATCCCAACGAAAATTCACTTTCTTGAGGAAAATAATTTTTATAATTATCTTTAATATGATTAGAAATTTTGTCAGATACAATAGGAATAGGAACTTCAAACATAATAAAATAAAACAAAATAAACATTAATAATATAATTAATGCCACAATTTTGTTAAAAATTTTTATACAATACCTTAATATACCTACCATAAGCTACATCTAACATACTTTTTATACTAAATATATATTATAACAAATATTTAGTATGATTGTTATTTAATATTTATTTTTTAGATAAAATACTTAAAATAATATCATCTAAATTACCATCTAAAATACTTTTTACATCTGATATTTCTTTGTTATCTCTATTATCTTTTACTAATTGATACGGATGCAAAGTATATGTTCTAATTTGGCTTCCAAAATCAATTTCTTGTTTTGCATAATAGCTACTTTCTTTATTTTTATTTATTTTAGATTGATTAAAATTATATAATTTTAATTTTAACATTTTTAAAGCTACATCTTTATTTTTATGTTGAGATCTTTCTGCTTGGCATTTTACTACAATTCCAGTTGGAATATGAGTAATTCTAACCGCACTATCTGTTGTATTAACATGTTGCCCCCCTGCTCCTGAGCTTCTGTAGGTATCTATTTTAAGATCTTTATCTGTAATTTCTATAACTTCATTAAATACAATATCAGGAACCACCTCAACAGATGCAAAGCTAGTATGCCTTTTTGAATCTGAATTAAAGGGAGATAACCTAATCAACCTATGCACCCCTGTTTCATTTTTTAACCAGCCAAAAGCATAATCACCCTCAATTTTAAGAGTAGCAGATTTTATTCCAATTCCATCATAGGAATTTTCATCAATAATTGTATACTTAAATTTATGATTACTACAAAATTTTGTATACATTCTACATAACATTTGTGCAAAATCTTGAGCATCTAACCCACCTGTTCCTGCGTGAATTTCTAAATAGCAATTTTCAATATCATCATTTTTATCAAATAATTGCAATGTTTTTTCTACATTAAGCTTATTTACTAAGGCTATTAAATTTTTTTTAAAGTTTTCAACAACTAATGCATCTTCTTCTTTAGATAAAAGCAGGTATAACTCTTGCATATATTCTACATCTTCTTTAATTGACATAAAATTTTGCAATTTTGCTTTTAATGCATTATATGTTTTTATACTTTGAGTTGCTAAAGCAGGGTTATCCCATAGGGTTGTGCTTTCAATGATTTCTTCGTATTTTGCAATATCTTCTTTAATTGCATTAGTATCAATTTTATTTGTTAAAATTACAAAGGAATCATCCAGAATATTTTTTAATTCATAAATATCTAAATTATTTAACAATCTAATATAAACCTTCTTCTGTTTCTTTGTTGTTTAACCCTTTTTCTTCTTTATTGCTATCTGTTTGTATTTCTTGTTGCACATTATCTTCTTTAAATGATTCTAAAATAACATTACCATTTGATAGATTATCTATTTTTCCTGTTGTATAGTTAACCCATTTATTTACAATACCTTCTGGAGTTCTAAATGGAAGAGGAGTTTTAGTTTCTAAAGCTTTTTTCATAAAACTTTGAAAAATAGGAACAGCTATAGATGTAGCACTTGCAGAGGTTCCCCCTAAACTTTTTGGTTCATCTGCACCAACATACACTCCAACTACTAAATCTGGGGTAAATCCTATAAACCAAGCATCTTTAACATCGTTTGTAGTTCCTGTTTTTCCTGCCATATTAAAATTTTTTACTTTAGCCCCAATACCAGAACCTCTCTCTACAACACCTTGCAACAAATTAACCACTAAATAAGCATCTGCAGAGTTTAATACTTGCTCTCTGTTATCTGTTATTTCAGGAGGTAGTTGATTTTGCCATTGCACATTTTTACAATTATCACACTCTCTTGTATCTTTTTTATAAACAATATCACCACCTATATTTTGAACTAAATGAAACAAATTAGGCTCAATCATTTTTCCACCATTTGCTAAAATACTATAGCCTCTAACTAAGTTTATTAAGCTTACCTCTTTTGAACCTAATGCACCTGTTAAATCTAAAATATCATCTTGATATATTTTTAATTTTTTTGCAGTTTGATTAATTTTTTCTAACCCTACATCATTTGCTACCCTTATTGTAACTAAATTTCTTGAATACTCTAAAGCATTTCTTAATGTTACAAATCCCCTATAAGAATTTAAATAATTTTTTGGTCTCCAAGAGGCATCATCTTTATTTTCTACAACATATGGAGCATCTAAAATTAAATCTGTTGGTTTATACCCATTTTCAATTGCTGTTAAATAAATAAAAGGTTTAAAAGCAGACCCAGGTTGCCTTTTTGCTTGTATTGCCCTATTAAACTCACTCATTGCAAATGAATAACCACCTTGCATAGCTAATATATCTCCACTTTGTGGATCCATAGCTAATAATGCACCATTTACTTGTGGAATTTGACTAATAAATAATTTATCGTCTTTATTATCTAATAAAATAATATCAGCAACCTGAAAAAAGCTTAAAAAATTATATTTTTTAGGCTTATTTTTTAAGATCCACAAATTCTCACTTAACAACAATGTAATCACTGCACCGCTATTTAAACCTACATCCATAGATTGTTCATCAACCCTTAAAATAATAGCTGGTTGCAAAGGCAATAATTTTACTAATGATACCCCCAATTTATTTTTTAAAATATTTTGCCATATAAATTGATTATTAATCTTCATTGATAAATTCAAGTCTTTAGATTCTTCATTACGTTTATATACATCTCTATAACCATCTTTTTGATCATAATCTGTAATGCCTTTTTGTAATGAATCATAAGCATACTCTTGATATTTATAATTAATAGTCGTTTTAACCATTAATCCTTTATTATAAATGCTATCATACCCAAAATTTTTAATAATATTTTTTCTAATCTCTTCTGTAGCATATTGTGTTTTTAATACCTTCATATTTATACGAGTTTTTAATACAATAGGTGTATTAATAGCCTCATCTGCTTGATGTTGTGTTATTTTTCCATCTAATAGCATTCTTGCAATAACCCAATCCCTTCTATTTTTAGATAAATCATAATTAATATCAGGATCATATTTAGAAGGAGCCTTTGGAAGAGATGCCAAAAATGCCGCCTCAGCTAAAGATAAATCACTAACTGGCTTGTCAAAATAATTTAACGATGCCATAGCAACACCATAAGATGATTTACCTAAATAAATCTCATTTAAGTATAAATCTAAAATATACCTCTTTGAAAAAGCATACTCAATTTGAATTGTTAAAATTGCCTCTCTGATTTTTCTTTTAATTGTTCTATCATTATTTAATAAAAAATTCTTCACAACCTGTTGTGATATTGTAGAAGCACCCTCTATATTTTTAGATAAACCTAAATAATATAAAATATTTTTATAGGTAGCTCTTATTAAACCTATATAATCAAAACCTGAATGATTGTAAAAATTTTTATCCTCAGCAGATAAAAAAGCATCTACAACAAATGGAGAAATATGAGACAAAGGAACAAACAAACGCTTTTCTGTTGCTAACTCAGATATAATATAATTATCCGATGAATAAATTCTAGTTGTTAAAGGTGGTTGATAATTTTCTAAAATTTTGTAATTTGGTAAATCCCAAAAAATATAAATTAACATAGAAAAACAAGCAATAAAAATAAATATGCCTATTTTAAAACCTCTATGAAGAGCTTTTTTACTACTTTTAACATCATAATCTTGCTTATCATAACTGCTAGATTCTCCCAAAGATTGCATTTCTATTAATTTATGCAAATCATATGGGTTAGATATATCTAAAGAATCATCTTTTTTATCAACTAAACTATCTAAGGAATGCTTTTTTCTACTAGGAAAAAAAAAGTATAGAATCTCAGTAAACAAAAAAATCAAACTATCTAAAAAAATAAAAAATAAATCTTTTATTATTAAATAAATATTATTCATTAAATTTAATAATTAGCATTTACATACCTTTAGGCTTTTTACTAATTAACCCCTTGTTAAATAAATAATTTTGTATAGCACCTGATAAAACTGATGATATATCTTGCTTATATTCAGGTGTTTTAAATTTTGCAATATCATCTTCATTAGATAAAAATCCTAATTCAATCAACACAGATGGAACAGCAGGAACTTTTAAAACTGCAAAACCAGCAGATCTAAGCGGATTATTTAATATTTTTATTTTTTGACCAGCACCATCAACAATAAACTTTGCTAGAATCAAAGATTCATTAACCTTAACCCTTTGAGACAAACTAATTAAAATCCTATTTACCTCTTCATCATTACTACCAACCTCAACCCCAGCAGACATATCAGACATATTAGCTTCATTAGCTAACAATTGTGTTTGATTATCTGATGCCACATCGGATAATGTATAAACAGATAACCCAGATGATTTATCACTTCCAGAAGCTTTATCAGCGTGAATAGAAACAAAAAGTGCTACATTAAAAAACTGAGCCCATAAAATTCTATCTTTAAGTGGTAAATAATAATCATCAGACCTACTTAAAATAACAGATATTTCATTGTTTTGTTCTAAAAATTTTTTAGTTTCTAGAGCAACTTCTAAAACTATATTTTTTTCTACCAAAGATCTATCTGCATTAATAGAACCAGGGTCTTTACCTCCATGACCAGGATCAAGAAAAATAATTACAGGTCTTTCTGTATATTCATTTTTAGGCTTTTGATACGATACAGCATCAAGATAGTCTTGTATTTTATAAAAGGATCTTAATTTATTCCTTTCAGCTTTAGCTTTTTCTTCTTCTGCATCTGCTACACTAGATATTTCTTTTACAACAGAAGCATCATCACCCGCAAACACAATAGAATTAGCAGATAAAACAGGATTAGAAGACATCTGAGAACTAACCTGAATTACAAAGTCATAATTCCCATCCTGTCTTTTTTCAACATAAGCTTTCATTAAAGATATTGGATGACCTAAATCAGCAATTATTCTAAATAAATTTTTAGCTGGATTACCATATCTAAAACCTTGTATTAAAGTAACAGGAATTTTATTTTTTAAAGCTTGTTCATCTACCTTCCAATCATATGGCATCGGTATATCTACCATTAATCTAAATGGATAATTTAAAACCTTTACATCAGCCATAAAAGATCTTGTAACCGTAAAAATAATATTCATATTATTATTTGTTTTAACAACATTGATATCAACTACAGATCCTAAAGGTTTTTGATATTCTTTGTAATCATTTAAATGTTCATCTGGTCTTGAATCTTTTCCAACATTTACAGCAGGTGAATTAGTAGCCGGTGCATTTACAACAGGCACACTTTTATTTGATACAGGTGCATCAGCTGACAACACAATTGACGACCAAAAAGTTAACATAACAAGGATACTAAGAAATATTTTAATTATAGCTTTCATATATTTATTAAGTGTTTTAAATTTTTTATCAATACTTGAATATTAATTTACAATATAACTTCATATTTATCAAATATTAATTTATAATATTAATTGAAGTTAAAGAGTAATAAATATTTCTTCTTTTAAAACAACAATATGCAATGAAGATTATATAAATGAATACTCTTATTTATTAACAATAAAAATTAATGCAACTTCAAAAAATTAAATAAAATAAAGAATTATAAACTATTAAATTCTAAATTATATAACACAAGGTTAAAACTAATGAACAATAACAATAATTACAAATCAAGAATTTTAGTTGATTCATCTCACGATGAGGAAACAAGAGTAGTAGTATTAAAAAATAATAACATAGAAGAATATGAATTTGAAGTTACTGCTAAAGCAGAATTAAAAGGAAACATATATCTAGCAAAAGTAATTAAAATAGAATCATCACTTCAGGCAGCTTTTGTAGATTACGGATGCAAAAGACAAGGTTTTCTACCTTTTAGTGAAATAGCAATCAATTATTTTAATATTTCAGAAGAAGAAAAAATAAAAATTCAATCCCAACAGAAAGAATACAAAGATGGTTTAAAAAATAAAAACCAAAACATTGACTCTAACTCAACAAAAGAATCCTCTAGTAGTCCTGATAATCACAATGAAAACACACAAGATACTACAATATCTACTGCAACAGAAAATAAAGAATCTGAAAATGAAAGTGACGAGCTTTTTGATGAAGAAGATATGCTACAAAAATTAGAATCAGAAAATTTATTATATGGATCACGCTTTGGATACAAAATTCAAGAAGTAATAAAACAAGATCAGTATATTTTAGTTCAAGTAGTCAAAGAAGAAAGAGGAAACAAAGGGGCATCCTTAACAAGCTATATATCAATACCTGGTAGATGTTGTGTTTATATGCCATACACCCCTTCTGAAACAAGAATATCAAAAAAAATCAACGATGCAAGTGAAAGAAAAAGGCTTAAGGATATAATAGAACACACAAGCGATTTAACAGAAACAAATATAATAATAAGAACTGCAAGTTTAAATAAAACAGATGATGAAATTATACAAGACTACAGATATGTAACAACAGTATGGGAAACAATTAAACATCAAGCACAAAATACTAAAACTCCTCAATTACTTTTTGAAGAAGCAAACCTATTAAAAAGAGTAATTAGAGACATTTATTCCAGAGAAATTGATGAAATTATTATTAATGATAAAAAATCATATGATAATATAAAAAATTATGCAAAAATGGTATCTCCAGATACAATTCAAAAAATTATTAGATTTAACCATCCTAAATTATCTTTATTTAAGTTTTATAAAGTAGAAGATGAAGTTAGAAATATGTATTCCCCAGTGGTATTTTTAAAATCTGGTGGCTATATAGTAATAAACCCAACTGAAGCTTTAGTTGCTATTGATATAAACTCTGGAAAATCTAAAGGAAGGCGAAATGTAGAAGAAACTGCCTTAAAAACCAACCTAGAAGCTACTACAGAAATTTTAAAACAAATAAAGTTAAGAGATTTAGGTGGCTTAATTGTAATTGATTACATAGATATGGAAAATCCAAAAAATAGATCAATTGTAGAAAAAAAAGTAAAAGAATTATCAAAAGAAGATAAAGCAAGGCTTCAAATTGGTCAAATATCTTCTTTTGGTTTGTTAGAAATTTCAAGACAACGAATTAAGGCTTCATTAGTAGAAAGAAGCTTTAATATATGTTCAAAATGTCAAGGGGTTGGCTATATAAAACCATTAGAAATTAATTCTTTACATATTTTAAGAAGTTTACAAAATGATGCAGATAAATACAACATCAAAACTTCTTACGATAAAATTGTTATTTCTATGCCATCTGAAGAAGCTTTTTACATTTTAAACAATAAAAGAGACGAATTAAACGATTTAGAAAAAATTTTAAAAGCATCTATTAGAATAAAATGTGATGATAGTTTAGGGTTCCCTTTTTATAAGTTTGAAGAAGATATAACAAAAATAGATCTATCAACAACAACTTCTTTTATTGAACAAGAAATTGAAATTAATAATAAAATTAAAGATGAATATAAAAACAATAAACATCACAAACCTATACACAATAATAATCATCATCATAAAAAAGGAAATTTATCTGTTAAAAAAACATATTCGCAACCAAAGAAAGGGCTTTTGAGAAAAATATTTGGTATATAAAAATAGCTTATAAATGTATAAAAGAATTATTATTTTTTCACTATTATTTTCTTTGTTAAATCTAAATTTATATAGTTCAAATGCAGATTTAATAATTGTTAAAGATAATGAGATAGAATATTTTATTAAAAATATTTTATCTCCTATTTTAACAGTTGCAAATGTAAATGAAAAATCAATACATATTTATATTGTAAATAATTCCACCCCAAATGCCTTTGTTTTTCAGGGTCAAAATATTTTTATTCACACAGGTTTAATAACCTCGGTAGATTCTGTTGATGAAATAGCAGGTGTTCTTGCACACGAATTAGGTCATATTACTGCAGGTCATCTTTCTCGCGGAGATGCAATGTATTCAAAAGCTAGTATTTTTGTTTTACTAGGCTTAGCTGCTCTATTATTAGCTGCGCCAATGTTAAACAATAACAATGGAAATGCTATTGATATAATAGGATTTTTAACTTACGGAACAAATCAAATTGCAACAACAAGTTTTTTAAGTTATAGCAGAGCAGAAGAAAGCCAAGCAGATGATATTGGTATTGATTACATATCTAAAACTAATTATAACCCCAATGGTTTTTATATCTTTATGAATAAGCTTTACCAACAAGAAGATAAAACTATTTATACAGATGATATTTATAATTGGTATTCTAGCCACCCTTTAACAAAAAGCAGAATATCATTTATCCAAAATTATATTAATAACTATCCCTATAAACAAAAATACAATGTTCAACATAACAATTTACAACAACAATTATCCAGAATTAAAGCAAAAATTTTAAGCTATACACTTTCATACAAAGAAATTAACAATATTTACAAAAATTCTAATACACAAGATGCTTTATATGCAAAAATGATTGCAAACTATAGAGAAAATAATTACAACAAAGCAATAAATTATGGAAATCAACTTTTAAAAATAAATCCTAAAGATATTTATACACAAGATATCTTAGGTGATATATATTTTTATAATAACCAAAATGAGAAAGCTATTTATTATTATAAATTATCTCTTGGAAGCAATCAAGAAGATGATATAACAACCTTTAAAATATCAAAAAGTTATTTAATCAACAAAAATTATAATCTAGCATTAAAATATATAAATATTTCTTTGCAAATAAATCAGTTTAACCCAGCAGGATGGGATTTAAAATCTATAATTCTATCTAAATTAAATCAAGATTCTCTAGCAGATTTAGCAGTTGCTTATAAATATAATATATTAAATGATAAAAAAAGAGCCTTGTTTTTTGCAAACAAAGCACTTAATAGTTTACCAAGGGAATCTAAAGAGTGGATTGATGCAAAAGAATTAATTGTTAACATTAACACATATAATTAGATTTTTACCCTAAGACCTAAAAACAATCCTACTTCTTCTACATTTGCCTCTATACCAAGCTGAGAATAAGAAGATATAATTTCTAATTTAGAAAAATTTCTATCATAACTCAACAATACATCAAAATCAACATATCTGTTAAAAACATATGTGTATCCTATTCCTGCTTGAATCATAGGAGTAATAGCATTTCCACCATCTGCAGGATCGCGAGATGCAAAATCAATTTCAGTCAATCCAACACCAATTTTTGTATAAATTGTATTATCCTGATTACCAATATCAAAAAGATCTTTTTTTAAAGATATAACTAAATTAGTTTGTGCAACATTCACTAAAGAAGCATCTGGTGCTCTAGCAGGAACTCCATTTACCTCATCATAGTGAACGTTATGCTCAGCTAATTCAAATTCTAAGCTATAATTGCTAGCAAAATGATATCCCAAAAACATACTACCATTAAAAAAAGGAACTAAAGGCTTTAACTTTGTATTTACATAAGATATTTCTTCTTGTTGAGTTTCTTCATTATAACTAGAAAAAACAGAATTCATTGTATTAATTACATTAAATTTTATATTATATTGGATGTAATAATATGTCCTAGGCTCTGATGCATACAAATTTAAAGCAGATGAAACATATAATATACTAAAAACTAGTAGTAATTTTAAAAAAAATTTCATCTTTATTCTTAACATTTGCATAAATTAATCCATAATGGTGGATAGGGTGGGATTCGAACCCACGGTACAGACTTACGCACCGTACGACGGTTTAGCAAACCGTTGCCTTAAGCCTCTCGGCCACCTATCCTAAATATAACATATATATTATATAATAAACCTATATTATTATTATTCAAGTATTTTTTTCTTTAATAAATCATTTACAATTTCTGGGTTAGCTTTACCACTTGTTTCTTTCATTATTTGACCTACAAACCAACCCAATAATTTTTCTTTACCTAATTTTATTTCATTTGCTTTATCTTGATTGTTTTTTACAAGATTATCAATTACACTCTGAATTTGTGATACATCTGTAATTTGTTGCAAACCCTTATGTTTAATAATATCTTCAGGGTTTTTAGAAGTATTCCACATTTCTTCAAAAACTTCTTTAGCAATTTTGCTTGAAATTGTATTGTCAACAATCAGATCAATCAACTTAGCTAAATTAGAAGGACTAATGTTGCTATTAGAAATAGCAACATTATCTTTATTTAAATAGGCAAACAAATTAGTTGTAATCCAGTTTGCTATCATTTTAATATTTATTAAATCTTTTTTTTGATTTTCAACCACTGCTTCAAAATAATTTACATAATCTTTATCTGAAGATAACAAATAAGATTCTTCAAAGTTCAAGCCAAAATCATTAACATATCTATCACATTTAGCCTGTGGTAGCTCTGGCAAGGAATTATGAATATTCTTTACTTCTTCATCAGATAAAACAAGAGGTAGTAAATCAGGATCTCGCATATATCTATAATCCCCAGCCTCTTCTTTTTTTCTTAAAGTATAAGTTTTACCACTTGATGGGTTAAACAATTTTGTTTCTTGACTAACCTCTAAGCCATTTTCCCATGCATCAATTTGCATATGAGTTTCATAATCAATTGCTTGTTGTAAAAATTTTATAGAATTAACATTTTTTATTTCAACTCTAGTTCTTAATTTTTCTCCTGGTTTTCTTACAGATACATTAATATCACACCTCATAGAACCTTCTTCCATATTGCCATCACAAGATCCTATATATTTTACTAAAGTCCTTAAATTGTTTACATACATAGATGCTTCTTCTTTAGATCTCATATCAGGCTTAGATACAATCTCCATTAGACCTACCCCTGCCCTATTTAAATCTATAAAACTTTTATTAGGATGATGTTCATGTAATAATTTACCTGCATCTTGTTCTATATGAATGCGTTCTATATGAATTTTTTTATTATCACCATTTTCTAACTTAATATTCATATATCCATTTTCTACTATAGGAGTATAAAATTGAGAAATTTGATATCCAAATGGAGAATCAGGGTAAAAATAATGCTTTCTATCAAAATAAGATACTAAATTAATTTTGCCATTTAAAGCTAATCCTGTTTTAATAGCTTGTTCAACACAAAATTTATTTACTCTTGGTAATACGCCAGGGAATGCCATATCTATGTAAGACACATTAGAGTTTGGCTCACTCCCAAATTTAGTAGAAGAAGATGAAAACAACTTAGCATTAGAAACAATTTGACAATGAACTTCTAAGCCAATAACAACCTCCCATTTACCTGTTTTACCTTCAATTAAATATGCCATTTGTTGCTCCAATTTTTATATAATATCAATTCTATTAAAACAATTTATGTTGCTTTACAAAAGTTGATAACTCATTAAATTTTATTTCAGATTCTAACACATAAGATATTTTATAAAGCTCATCTTCATTGTGATAATTACCTATTAATTGCATCCCAATAGGTAAAGATTTTTCACATAAACCTACAGGTATAGACATAGCTGGTAAACCAGCTAAATTAGCAGTAACTGTAAAAATATCATTATAATACATCTCTAGTGGATTGTTTGGGCTTTCATCAATAGGAAAAGCAGAAGATGTTGTAGTTGGAGTTAGTATTACATCTACCTTAGAAAAAGCATTAATAAAATCTTGCGTAATTAATCTTCTAACTTTTGTAGCTTGTAAATATTTATCATAATTTTCTGTTAATACATTATAAGTACCAATTAAAATTCTACGCTTTACTTCTTCTCCCCAACCTTGAGTTCTTGAATTTAAATATATATCTTCTAAACTTTCTCCTGATGCTCTTTTCCCATACCTAATTCCATCAAACCTAGATAAATTAGAACTAGCTTCAGCAGGTGCTATAATATAATAAACAGGAAGCGCATATTGAGTATGTGGTAAAGAAATATCTATAATTTCAGCCCCTTGTTTTTCTAAAATATTAGCAGTTGATTTCCAATAATCCCTAATTTGAGAAGATAATTTATCAGAAAAATATTCTTTTGGCAAACCTACTTTTAATCCTTTAATATCTTTACCTATTTTAGATGTATAATCTGGCTTATTAAATTTAATTTGAGAACTATCTTTTTCATCATAACCTGCAATTTGATTAAGCAAAATAGCATTATCTTCAACATTTCTACTCATAGGACCAGCTTGATCCAAAGAAGATGCAAAAGCAATAATACCAAAACGAGAACACACACCATAAGTAGGCTTTAACCCAACAATTCCACTAAAACTTGCTGGTTGCCTAATTGACCCTCCCGTATCCGTTCCTAAAGCTACCACAAAAGAACGGGAAGCAATTCCAGCAGAAGAACCGCCAGAACTCCCCCCTGGAACCAACTTTTTATTGTCACTAGCCATCCATGGGTTAATAACTGGCTTAAAATAACTGGTTAAATTACCAGAACCCATTGCAAATTCATCCATATTAAGCTTACCTAAGCAAATATAGCCCAAATCTTTTAATTTTTGAGTCACAGAAGATTCAAAAGGAGCAATAAAATCTGATAAAAAATTAGATCCATTAGTAGTTTTAATTCCCTTTGTTAAAAAAATATCTTTAATACCAATAGGTATACCATCAAATTGACTCAATTGCTTGTTTTGTGCCCATCTATCATCGCTTAGTTTTGCCTCTTTCAAGGCTAACTCAAATGTTTTAGTTATATAAACATTAAGCTCATCTCCTATTTGAGAAGAGTTAATATATGCATTTACTATATCTGTAGATGATATTTCTTTGCTTTGTAATTTTTTTGAAAGATCTTTAAGAGATAAATTTAATATATTCATAAATTTGCAACTACCCTTGTTTAATTTAATTTATTCTATAACTTTTGGAACACAAATAAATACATCTTCTATATCCATACAATTTGATAATACTTCTTTTTGAATATTACCATCATACACTACATCTTCTCTATAGTTTTCAATAGATTTATTAAACATATCCATCGGAGAAAACATTGGATCAATATTTTTTGTATCTACACTTTCTAAAGATTCACACCAGTTTAAAATGTTACTAACACTATCTTTGAATTTCTCAAGAACTTCAGTTTCTATCTTTATATTTGTTAACTTTGATAGCTTATCAATATCATAATTAATCATTTATCACCTGTAATTACTATAATAAAATATTTTATTTTCCTTAAAAACATATTATACTATCTAACTATTGCATTTGTAATTTAATAAAAATAACTTATATATTTATAAAGGAACACTTATGGAAGCAATCTTTACTTTTTTATATAATATTATTAACACCATAAATTATTATATGTGGAATTATATAATTATTAGCTTGCTTCTAATAGTAGGATTATATTTTACCATAAAATTAAAATTTATCCAACTAAGATTTTTAAAACATTCTTTTTTATTATTATTTAAAAATCAAAAAAAATCTATTAACCATATTTCTTCCCTTGAAGCTTTATCAACATCTTTAGCTTCTGTTGTTGGAGTTGGCTCAATTGCTGGTATGTCTATTGCAATATCTTTAGGTGGTCCTGGCACAATTTTTTGGGTATGGGTAATATCTTTTCTTGGAATGTCTAGCAATATTATAGAGCATGTTTTAGGGCAGGTTTATAAGAAAAAAACTAACTTAGGGTTGTTTATGGGCGGACCATCATATTATATAAAAAAAGGTTTAAAATCTCCCCTTTTAGCTATTAGTTTTTCTATAATATTAATTTTAAGCTACGGGTTTGCTTTTAATTCAGTTCAAGCTAATACCATTGGAAGCTCTATTAACAACTCATTTAATGTTTCTAAAGAGTCAATTGCAATATTTCTAACCATACTGACTGCTTTAATTATTTTTGGTGGGATTCAAAGAATATCTAAATTTTCATCTTATTTAGTTCCAATAATGGGTTTTGTATATATTCTACTTGCCTGTGGTGCAATAATTTTAAATATAGAAAAGCTACCTTACTTATTTGTTTTAATAATAAAATCAGCATTTGGTTTTAATGAGGTTATATACGGAAGTGCAACTTATATGTTTTTACAAACAGCTATTATTGGTGCTAAAAGAGCTTTATTTGCAACAGAAGCAGGTATGGGCTCTACCCCTAATATTTCTGCCTCAGCAATGGTAGATCATCCAACAACACAAGGATTTATTGGTATGCTTGGAGTATTTTTTGTTGCATTTATTATTTGTACTTCTACCGCTTTAATTATTTTATCTTCAGATGTATATTTAAAAAATACAGGAATTCAAGGTGTTGAGTTAGTTCAAAACTCTCTACTATCATATTTGGGAGAATATAGCGTATATTTGTTATCTTTTTGTATTATTACCTTTGGATTTACATCAATCATTGGAAATTATTCATATGCAGAAAATAATATGAATTTTTTAATATCTAAAAAATTGTATATTTATATTTTAAGGATTTTAGTAATAATAACCGTATATTATGGAACAATTACTCCTTTAGAAAATGTATGGAACATAGCAGATTTTTTTATGGGATTAATGGTATTAATTAACTTATATGCTTTATTGAGATTAAGGGAAGTTGGAATACTAACAATTAAAGATTATGAAAATCAAATTAGAAATAAAAAAGATCCTATATTTTCAAAATCATCTATTCCACAAATTAATGACAAAGATAATGTATGGTAAATTAGTTTGATTATAGATAATTTAGAATTTATTAAAAACAATATTAAATCTAATCAAAAATTAATGGCGTTAGATGTATCAAAAAACAATTTAGGGATTGCATTGAGTGATATTTCACATAAAATAGCATTCCCTAAATTAACAATAGTAAGAAAAAATTTAATTCCAGATATCCAACAAATCATTAGCATAATAAAGCAAGAAAATGTATTTGCCTTAATTATAGGGCTACCATTAGAAAAAAATGGCTCATCTAAAGAGAGAGTTCAATCTATAAAAACATTTGCTCTAAATATTTTAAAGCAAATTGAGATTCCTATTTTTTTTCAAGATGAAAGATTTTCTACCTATTTTGTAGAAAATAACAATTTAAACAATAATAAAAAAGATGTAGATTCACAAGCTTCCGCTTGGTTTTTACAAATCATACTTGATAAATTAAATTTAAAAGATTAATCTAAATAAATATCAATTTTAATTAAAATATTAAAAAAAATAAACTATGGAATATAAAGCTAATTTATACGATAAACAAATAAACTTTGAATACACCAATAATGATGAATTTAACTTAATAAAACATATTGAAATTTTACTATATATACAGAAAAAAATAGTAAATTATGCGAGAAATACAAAAAAATGACATTTATTTTAATAATAGTAATTATTGGTGGATATTTGATTGGCTCTATTCCCTATGGATTAGTATTGGTAAAGCTATTTAAAGGGATAGATTTAAGAGAAGTTGGCTCTAAAAATATAGGTGCTACTAATGCTTTGAGAGTTGGTGGGTTTACCTTAGGCTTAGCTACACTTATTTTAGATACTTTTAAAGGTGCTTTTGCAATTCTTGTGTGTAAATTTTTTATTAATACACAAAATTTAGATTTATCTTTATTAGCTGGTTTTTGTGCTTTAAGTGGTCATTTGTTTCCTATTTGGTTAAAATTTAAAGGTGGTAAAGGAGTTGCTACATCACTGGGAACAATTTTAGCTACTAATCCTATAATTGGGTTGTTATGCTTAATTACTTGGTTAGCTATAGCATTTATTTTTAAGTATTCTTCTTTGTCTGCAATTATTACATTTATTATGTTGCCAGTATATTTTTATATTTTTGATGTTTCAAAAATATATTATGCTTTAATGATATCAATTATCATTATTTATAAGCATAAAGAAAATATTGTAAGACTTATAAAAAAGCAAGAGAGTAAAATTAAATTAAAAAAAAGTGGTAATACATAAATTGCTACTTAATAAAGATTTAGCTCATATTATTAGATTAATTAGAACTCAAAACATAGGCCCTATTACTTTTTTTAAACTCCTTGAAAAATATAAAACTCCACTAAATGCTATTAATAATTTAAGTACTTTTTTAAAAAAATCTAATCCATCAATTAAAATATATTCTGAGGAACTTGCCCAGAGGGAAATTGAGTTAGCTTTAAAGCAAAATATACATATAGTTTCATATTTAGATGAATTTTATCCCCCACTTTTAAAAAACATTGATGATAAACCACCTATTTTGTTTGTAAAAGGTAATTTAAATTTGTTAAAAAAATCTGCTATTGCTATTGTAGGATCTAGAAATTGCACCATTAATGGTAAAAATTTAGCTAATAATTTTGCTCAAAATCTTGGAAAAAATGGATTTTTAGTAGTATCAGGTCTTGCTCGTGGTATAGATACATCAGCACACATTGGAGCATTAGAAAAAGGAACAATTGCATTTTTAGGTGGTGGTGTAGATATTATTTACCCACTGGAAAATAAAAAATTATATGAAGATATTTCCAACAAAGGGGCTTTAGTATCTGAGTTTCCAATAGGTTCATCACCTATTGCATCTAATTTTCCTAAAAGAAATCGCTTAATTTCTGGAATGTCTCGTGGAGTTTTGCTTATAGAGGCATCTTTAACTTCAGGATCTATGATAACTGCACAAACTGCTATAAATCAGGGAAGAGAGGTTTTTGCTGTTCCAGGATCCCCTTTAGATAAAAACAGCAGTGGAACAAATGAATTAATAAAACAAGGTGCTGTTTTAACTCAAAGCATAGACGATATTTTGAATAATTTAAATAATTATATAATTAAAGAAGAATCTTCTAACCCATACAAACCACATTTAGAAATTAAAGATGTAGATGAAACAAGCATCTCAAAAGCAAAAGAATATTTACTAAATGTGCTATCTACAACACCTATTGCTTTAGAAATTTTAATTCAGGAATCTAATTTTGATTATAATGTTTTAAATAATGCTATTTTAGAGTTAGAATTACTTGGAAAAGCAATTAGATTATCAAATGGTTATATATCTTTAATTGGAAGCATATAAAATAAAGGGGCATTTATGAAATTAGTAATAGTAGAATCACCATCTAAAGCTAAAACTATTAATAAATACTTAGGAAAAGACTATATTGTTGTTGCAAGTTATGGACATATCAGGCAACTTCCATCAAAAAATGGATCTGTAAAAGTTGATGAAGATTTTGAAATGATATGGGAAGAAACAACTCAAGCAAAAAAGTATTTAAAAGACATTACAACTAATATAAAAAATGCAGATGAGCTATATTTAGCAACAGATCCAGATCGTGAAGGAGAGGCTATATCGTGGCATTTAGTGTCTTATTTAGAAAATAAAAAATTACTTAAAAAAAATATTAAAGTTTTTAGAGTGATTTTTAACTCTATTACTAAAGATTCTATTTTAAAATCCTTTGAATCACCTCGCCAAATAGATAACAATTTAGTATCAGCATATATGGCAAGATTAGCTTTAGATTATTTAGTTGGTTTTAACATTTCTCCAATTTTATGGAGAAAGCTTCCAGGATCACGCTCAGCAGGAAGAGTACAATCTGTTGCCTTAAAAATTATTTGTGATAAAGAAAATGATATTGATAATTTTATATCACAAGAATATTGGTCTATAAGCACCATTTTAGAATACAATAAAGATATTAATTTTTTAGCAAAATTATATAAATTAGATAACAAAATTGTTGACAAACTAGATATAACTAATGAAAATCAAGCAGAACAAATTAAAAAAAATATTTTAAAAAACAAATTTAGCTTAATAGATATAGAAAATAAAAAGCTTTCAAAAAATCCTTATCCACCATTTACTACATCAACTCTCCAACAAGATGCTTTTAATAAATTAGGTTTTAGCGCTAAAAAAACTATGCAAATCGCTCAAAAACTTTATGAAGGGGTAAAATTAGAAAAAGAATCAGTGGGTTTAATAACCTATATGAGAACAGATGCTACTCAAATTAACCCAGATTTTATAAATTCTATTAGAAATTATATAGATAAAACATATGGTAAAAAATATCTATATTCATCAATTAGAACTTATAAAACTAAAGCAAAAAATGCTCAAGAAGCACATGAAGCAATAAGGCCAACCTCAATTACCATTACACCTCAAACTATAAAATCTTATGTTGATGATGATTTTTATAAACTTTATGATTTAATTTATAAAAGAACTCTTGCTTCTCAAATGGCAAATGCTAATTATGATCTAGTTGCTTATTATTTGTTATCTAATGATAAAAACATAGAGTTAAAAGCAAATGGATCTATCTTAACTTTTGATGGATTTTATAAGATTTATAAAACCATAGATGAAGATAATGATGAAAATAAATTACTTCCAAATTTAGATATTAATTCTATTTTAACTCCTCAAAATGTAGATTTAAAGCAATCGCATACAGAACCACCTGCAAGGTATTCTGAGGCAACTTTAGTAAAAAAACTAGAAGAACTAGGGATAGGTAGACCATCTACTTATGCTGGGATAATTTCTGTTTTGCAAGATAGACAGTATGTAATAATGGATAAAAAAAGGCTTGTTCCTCAAGCTCGTGGTAGAATTTTAAATGTATTTTTAAATCAATATTTTTCTCAATATGTAGAATATAATTTTACAGCAAATTTAGAAAAATCTTTAGATGAAATATCTAATGGAGAAAAAAATTGGAAAGACATTCTTAAAGATTTTTGGGTAAATTTTTATGCAAATGTAAAATCAATTGAAAAAGTATCAATATTAGAAGTATTAGAAAATATCAACAATGTCGCACTTTCACATTTTGTAAAAGATAAAACTTTGTGCCCAAAATGTGAGAATGGCAAATTACAAATAAAAACTTCTAAATTTGGAGCATTTATAGGATGTTCAAATTACCCAACCTGTAATTATACTCATCAACTAGAAAGCTTTGATTCTAATAACGAGGATTCTACTGAGGCTATAACTTCTAATATTATAGAACTTGGCAAAGATGACAATGGATTAAATATTACTATAAAAAAAGGACCATATGGATTTTATGTAGAAAGAGAAGATACAAAACCTAAAAGAGTATCTCTTCCACCTCAAATTAAGCCTAATGAAGCAACTTTAAATCAAGCTTTATTTTTATTGTCTCTACCTTTAAAATTAAATGAAGAAATTAGCTTTAATATAGGTAAATTTGGACCTTATCTTCAAAAAGAAAAAGAATTTTTTTCTTATAAAGAAGATATTTTTAGTATTAATTTAGAGAATGCAAAAAAAATAATATCAGATACAATTAGCAAAAAAAATGGTACAATTTTAGGTAAGCATAATAAAGATAATAAAGAGATAGTTTTAAAATCTGGAAAATATGGTGTTTATTTAGTATATAACAAACAAAATATTAAAATTCCAAAAGAATATAATAAAAATGAGGTTAGTTTAAAAGAAGCTATAGAAATTATAGATAAAGCACAATAGGGAGATTTATAAGAATGAAAAATAGCTCAAGATTTAATTCTCACAAATCTTTTAACAAATCAAGAGATTTTAAATCAAAAAATTTTAAAAGCTTTAATAAACAAAATCAAATATCTATTGAATATATTTTAGATTTATTTCAAAGAAATCAAGGTTGTATTAATGTATCATCTTTAAATTTAGATAATAAAAACAATGAGCTATTTTTTAAAAAACTCAATCTTTTATCTAAATTTGATTTTTTTTCTTATAATAAAAATGATAATTTAATAAAATTAAACATTCAAAAAATAGGTCATAATCTTGACAAATATTGCATTGTAAAAATTATCAAACATATCGCACAAGATCACTATTTAGTAAATTTTATCTCATTAGTTGGAAATATAACAGAAGAAGAAACAATTTTTACAAACTTAAATACTACTCTGTTATCTAAGGAAATATTTGCTGAAATTTCAACAACACAAGAAAAGATTTTAACAACCCCTATCTTTTATTTAGATGCTAAAAATATTAACACAACTAATTTAAGTTCATCAGTATTTGATAATGATACAATAAAAGGAGTTTTAATTAAAACAAATAATGTTAATTATATAGCACCTCTTAATTATAAATCTAAATATAATTTTTTATTAAATAACTCTCCTGCTAATATTAAAGAAGGTTCAATAATAAAGGCTAAATTAATAGAAACATTTAATTCTCAAAAAGAAGCTGATTTTGTTGAATTAATTAGTGATGATAAAATATCTACAACACTTTCTATGCTATCTATTCATCAATACAACATCCCTTTTCAATTTTCTAGCGAATCAATTCAACAAGCTCAACAAGCTCAGCAATGTAAACTAGAAAACAGAAAAGACATAACACATATCCCTCTTGTTACAATTGACGATGAGGATGCAAAAGATTTTGATGATGCAATTTATGCAGAAAAACTTCAAGACAATAGTGGCGGTTTTAAAATATATGTTGCAATTGCTGATGTTTCTTATTATGTCCCTATTAATTCACCTCTTGATATAGAAGCACAAAAAAGAGGAAACTCAGTATATTTACCAGGAATGGTTGTTCCAATGCTACCTAAAGAACTTTCAAATGGATGGTGCTCATTAAACCCCAATGAAAATAGAGGTTGCTTATTAGCAGAGATTATAATTAATAGAAATGGATTAATTGATAGCTTTGAATTTAGTCGTTGCTTAATGAAATCTAATTTTCGCCTTACTTATAATGAGGTTCAAAATGCTTTAGATGGGAATCCATCAGATACAACATTGCCAATATTAAATACTATAATAAAACCTTTATATGAATGCTATAGTTTATTAAATCAAGCTAAAATTAAAAGAAATGCTTTGGACTTAAATTCTAAAGAAATCAAAATTATTTTAGATAAAGATGAAAATATTCTTGATATTAAATTAAGAAAACAACTAACATCACATAAAATTGTTGAAGAATTTATGATTTGTGCAAATGTATCTGCTGCTAAATTTTTACACCAACAAGGCTTATCTCAAAAAGGATTAACTATTTATAGAATACACGAGAAACCATCATTAGAAAAAATTACAGAATATATTAATGTATTAAAATCTTTTGATATTGTTATTAAAAACCCAAATGAAATTAATGGATCATTTTTTAACAATATTTTAGAAAAACATAAAAATGATTATTTTTATCCTTCTTTAAGCGAATCAACACTCAGATGTCAGTCTCAAGCTAAATATGATATATTAAATGCAGGTCATTTTGGCTTAGCATTAAAAGAGTATGCTCATTTTACATCACCTATTCGTAGATATGCTGATTTAATGGTACATAGAGCAATTTTAAATATTATTGATAATCAAGAATTTAATTTTAATAGAACTCAAGTTTCAGATATTGCTAACCATATTTCTATTACAGAAAGAATAGCATTTAATGCTGAAAACGCTGCTAAAGATAGAATTTTAACAAAATGGCTATCTCTTAAAATTGATGAAGAATTTGATGCTTATATATCTTCTATTACCAATGCTGGAATTTTTATTAATTTAATTAACAATGGTGCATCTGGGTTAATACCAATGAGAACCATTAGTAATACTTATGCATATGTAGATATACAAAGGCATACAATTAAAGATAAATCAATTAATAAAGTATATAAATTAGGAGATAAAATTACAGCAATTTTAAAAGAAGCGGATGAAATTCGTGGACTAATGATTTTTAATTTAAAAAAAACTCCCACAAAACATTCATATAAAACTAAGTATTGATTTTTTATAAATAATACTATATATATATCTTAATGAAAAAATAAATATATCAACAGAGATCATACAAAATGGCAAAAAAAGTAAAAACTTTAATTAAATTAGTAAGCACTGCAAATACTGGGTATTATTATATTGCTAATAAAAATCCTAAAAACACTACAGAAAAAATGTCTGTAAGTAAATATGATCCAAAAGTAAGAAAGCATGTAGAATTTAAAGAAGCTAAATTAAAATAAATTCATTAAATTAATCAATTTTTTTGGTATTTCATAAAACTTAATATTATTATCATATTTGTCTGCAATTATTAAATTATTTGGTATTAAACATATAATATTAATATTAATATTAATGTTTTTATATTGCTTATTAAAAATACAAAAATTTTCATAATCAAAAATTAGTAAAATATTTTCATTTTGCATAGATTCAATTTTATATTTTATTGTATCAAGATTTTTTACTAAATAACCTTTGGATTCTAAAAAATCAAACAACATTTCTGCAATGTCATTATTTGAAATATCAAAATAAACTATCTTAAACATATTAAATAAGCAATTTTTTAAATTATGATGAAATTATAATTTTATAATTATTAATTATATTAACAAAATAGTAAATATTTAATTTTTAATTTGAATGTAATTATAATTTTTTATTAGTTGCTTTATATTTATATAAGTTGTATAATGCAATCATAATAATTTTTTAACTTAATTAAACAAAATTACACATTATGAATATAAGATTTTTATCTCTATTAGGATTTTTTTTAACTTTTGCAATAAATTTAATGTCTATTGAGTTGTTAACTATTAAAACAGCACTTAGAGATACTCAAGCAGATGCGTTAATTATTATATCAGGGACAATTACAAATCCAGTTAGTGAAACTACATTTACTATACAAGACGGGACAGGATCTATAGATGCCCATATTCCATTTTTTTTGTGGTCGGCTATTGGATCAACATCTCCAGTATTAGACAAAACTATAAAATTGGTTGGACTTGTTAATAAAGATAACCCAAACAAAACAATTTTTGAAGCAATTGCTATTATTGAGGTAAAAAATGATTATAACAGAGATGCATATGCACCTAAAAACAATCCTGTAGAAAATAAGCCCACAACTTCTGATACAGATCCAAATGGTAAAAAAATAGATCCTATCGCATCTAATTCTGAAAATTCATCATCCAACCAATCTAATACTACCAATCAAAATAGCAACCAGACTGCATCTAAGGAAGAAAGCCCAGATTATTTCAATCCTTATACAAATAAAAAATTTAGAGACCCAGTGCCAGACTAATATATAATTTATTAAATTTTAAAATTTAATAAATTATATATTTCTAATAATTCTAAGGGTTCTTCTTGAATAAATTCTATATATTTACTTGTTTTAGGATGTGTAAATCCTAATTTATATGCATGTAAAGATTGCCTATTTAAACTATTAATAACATTTTGTATATCAATGCTTAACTTATTTAGTTTCCCTATTGTAGAATTTTTTGAATATAACTTTTCTCCAACCAATGGATAACCTAACTCTAGCATATGTAGTCTAATTTGATGAGTTCTTCCTGTAAACAACTCTACATCTACTAAAGATATTAAATCTTGATAAAAATTAATTATTTTATAATGTGTAATAGCTTTTTTACCATTTACTTTGTTGGTTGCCATTTTAAGACGATTTTTATCAGAGCGTTGAATAAAGTTTTCAATTTTGCCAGATTTTATTAAAGGAACACCCCAAACTAAGCATCTATATTTTCTAGTTATACTATGATCTGCAAACTGCTCTGACAATGCTAAATGTGTTTCATCATTTTTAGCAATCACTAATAAGCCACTAGTATCTTTATCTATGCGATGAACTATACCCAAACGCAAGTCTCCTCCTATAGAGGATAGTTTGTTTTTATAATTATATAGCAAACCATTAACAAGAGTGTTTTCATAATTTCCTGCACCTGGATGAACTGTTAAAAATGCAGGTTTATTAACAATAAGTAAATCATCATCTTCATATATTATCTCAATATCCATTTTTTTAGCTATTAGATGATTCTGAGGAATTATATCATTCATAATTTCATACTCCTCGCCACAAATCACTTTATAAGAGCTAGAATTAACAACGCTGGCCGTTGTTATATTTTTTATAAAACCTAATTTGATTAAATTTTGGATTTTAGAACGTGTAAACCCCGTATGCTGAGATAAAAAAACATCTATTCTTTCTTTTGTATTTGTTTGTGATTTTATAATTAATTTATCATTCATCGTTGTTTTTCTTTAATTTTTATCATACAATCAATAATAACACATAATTTAAAATTACAAAAAAATGAATGTAGATAATAACAATATTAATAATATTCAAAAAGCTTTAAAAAAACTTATTTTTTCTTTAGGGTTTGCAATTTTGTTTGGCACTATAATACTAGTTGTTGTTTATTATACAAAAAAACAATCTAAATCTCAAAATACTATAAATCCTATTGTAAATAAAAATTGCAAAATAAATAATATTATATACAAAGATAAATATGTATCCTTAGAATCAAAAAACTGCAATAAAATTACCATTATAAATATTGATAATTTTAACTCTTTAGATTTTAAAACTAATTAAAATCAATTCTTTTAATTAATTTTTCACCGAGTTTTTTATTTTTTAATTTGTCTCTAAGTGTAATATACTTTTCATCATTCCAAAAAGGTAAGCAACCATTGCATCCTTTAGAACAACAACTTTCTTGTGGGCTCTTATAATTAATATTTTTAACCTCTTCATTTAAAATTTGATTTACAGAAACTTCTTTTGATTTATTTAATATATCAAGTGATGCTTTAGAATTTTCTACCTTAAATGAAATATCATTTTCTTTAATAAAAGTATCAAATTTTGAAGGCAAGGTTTCTTTTCTAATTAAAGATAAAGGTGGTAATAAATCTTTTAAATCTTTTATAGCAATATTATTAAATAGACTTAGCGGAATTTTAATTTGCTGATTTGCTGTTCCTGGGGAAATTTTCTCTTTAGCTTTATTTGAAATTGCATCAATAAAATCATACATTCTCAAGCGAATTGGCTCTAAGACATATGGGCTAATAAATTCTAAAACCTCTCCACTTTGTAAAAAATTTTTTAATTCTACAAACATATATTCACTATCGTAATCTATAACAATACCACAAAAAGCATAAGCACTTAATGTTTTTGAATTGTTATAACTATGTGCTAAATTTGTTAATCTTCCACTATGAAATGCCATTGTATAACCACGAGAAGCAACACTATCTAGTTCTTCTTGAAAAGGCTTATAATCCCAATTTTTTGGATCTTTATACCAAGAATCAATAGCATAACGATAAGCTCTAGCAGTAATTCCTGCATAATACTCGCCTTTATTTCTACCTTCAATTTTAAATGTATCTATTCCTAAGCTTAAATATTCATTTAATACAGGCATTAAGCATAAATCTTTAGAATTTAAAATATAAGATCCCATTTCATCTTCTTCTATTTTAAAATACTCACCACCCCTAAATTCTTCTTCTATATAAAAATCAAACAAATCTTTATTATCTTCATTTAAGTTTAATTCAAATAATTTATTATCTTTTAATTTAATTCTAACCTTATAATTCCATCTACAACTATGGGCACAACTTCCCTGATTAGCACCTCTTTCTGCCATAAAATTAGAAAGCAAACATCTACCAGAATAAGTCATACACATAGATCCGTGAACAAATGCTTCTAGCTTAATATCTTTACAATTAAATCTAATTTCTTCCATTTCTTCAAAAGATACTTCTCGAGCCAAAACAACCAAAGATGCCCCCTGATCTTTCCAAAAATTTACAGATAAAGATGAGCAAACATTAGCTTGAGTAGAAATATGCAAAGGAATATTTGGTATATGTTGTTTACAATAAGAAAAAATACCTGGATCAGCAATCAAAAGTCCATCAGGTTGAATTAACTTTATAGTTTCCATAAATTTAGGTAATTTCTCAATGTCTTTATTGTGAGAAAATAAATTTAAAGTTAAATAAAGTTTTTTATTATTTTTTTTTGCAATTGAAGATACTTCTATTAAATCTTCTAAGCTAAGATCAGACTTTGAACGCAAAGACATATCTGGTGTCCCAGCATAAACAGCATCTGCCCCATACAAAAAAGCAGTTTTAATTTTTCTCAAACTTCCCCCAGGGGATAATAGCTCTACCTTTTTCACTAAAAAACCTTAATAAGTTAATAAATTATTATTTAATATAGAAAATTCTATTCTCAATTTTTTAAAAATTTTTTTAGATTCTTCAGATGCTTGGTATTCATTTTTTGCTACAACTTTTTTTATACCCACCGATGAAATAGCATAAGCACAATTTAAACAGGGAAACATTGTGCTATAAATTGTAGCACCATCAAGAGATACACCATAACGACCAGCATAAAAAATTGCATTAGCCTCTGCGTGAATTGTTCTTGTGCAATGTTCTTTTATATTGCCCTTATCATCTTTTACTTCACTCAATAAATGCCCTACTTCATAGCAATCTTCCATACCTGCTGGAGCACCAACATAGCCTGTTGATAAAATTCTATTATTTTTAGTAATTACACATCCACATTTGCCTCTATTGCAAGTTGCTCTTTCTGACACAGCATCCACAATAGAAATAAAATAATTATCCCAATTTGGCCTATTTAACATTATTATAAAAAATCCTAATTACAATGAGTTTATTTATGTTTATTTTTAAAATAAATTCCACTTACAATTTCAACATTTTTAAAATCTTGCATATTAAATTCATATTTAAAAATATTTCTTTTGCCATAGCGAAGAATATTGTCTGGTTTAGTTAAATCAATTTCTACAACATCATTCATTTTAGTTATTATATTATTATTTTGCACTAAAGCTACAAAATAAGGTATTTTTATTAACTTAGATGATAATTTAATATCTGCTATTTTATTTACTTTAAATGTTACTGCAAATCTCGTTTCAAAATAAATTTTTACTACAAAATTATTAACAATAGCATTTACTTGATCCATAGGGGATCCGTCCTTAAAAAGCAATTTATCTCTATGCCATGTGCAATCACCTTGTGCACCATTAATCTCAATAGTATAACCTAATTTTCCTTTTTCATCATAAACAAACACTTTATTAATTTTATCAATAGAATTAGGTTTTATACAAGATATTAACTCCTCTTCTTTAATAATTTTGTATTCAGCTTTTGTTAATATTTTTTTACCACTACAAGATAATAAAAAAATTAAAAAAGGTATTAATAAATATTTTTTCATTCAAAAATGCTAAATTATATTGTATTATACTAAATAATAAACCTAGTATACCAAAAAATTATAATGATGACAATTTTAAATAATAAGATAGTTCAAATATGGACAGATGGAGGATGCAGAAACAATCCTGGAGAAGGTGGTATTGGAATTGTTATGAAATACAAAGAAGCAGTAAAAGAAATTAATGGATATATTCAACACACTACTAATAATCAAATGGAATTATTAGCATTAATTGTTGCAATTAAACAACTTAAAAAGCATTGTAATTTACAAATTATGCTAGATAGTCAGTATGTAAAAAATGGTATTACATTATGGATAAAAAAATGGAAATTAAACAATTGGAAAAGCTCTCATAAACAGCCTATTAAAAACAAAAAATTATGGTTAGAACTAGATAATTTAATCTCACAACACAATGTAAGCTTTGTATGGGTCAAGGGTCATTCAGGAGATAAAGAAAACGAATTAGCAGATTATTTATGCAACAAAGCAATGGATACAAAAATGCCTCAATTAAATGAATATTTGCATTTATTATCAGATTAACTATATAATAACCAAATACTATTATTATAATTTAAAGGTAAGAACTAGCTATGTCATCTAAGTTAATAAATATTTCAAATGATTCACTAAAAGGTAAATTTTTAATATCATCTCCTGCTATTGGAGATAATAGATTTTTTAGATCTGTCATTTTTATAGCTACAGATAATGAAACTGGAAGTATGGGAGTGGTAATCAACAAACCTTCTGCACATACATTTACACACATAGCTAAAAGTATTAATCAAAATCTAAATATTGCAGATATTAATTTAGGTGATTGTATTGTAAATATTTCTTTAGGAGGACCAGTTAATTCTAATAATTTATTTATTATTCATAGCAACGATTATAAAATAAACCAAACCACTCCGGTGTTAGATACTATTTCTATGACAAATCAGCCCCAAACAATATTAGATTTAAGCAATAATCAAGGACCAAAAAACTCTTTAATTGCAATTGGTTGTGCTACTTGGGAAAAAAATCAATTAAGACAAGAAATAAATGACAATAGTTGGATAATTTATCCGTTTGATTCTAAATATTTATTTCAAAACCCTCCTTATCAACTTTATGATCAACTTTTAAAAGATTTAGGGATTACAAATACTAATCCTGCTATGTTTATAGCTAATAAAAATAATACTAATAACTAACTCTTGCTTGTTTCTTGTTCTATTAAAGAATCAGATGGGTTATAAATAGGCGATATTATTTTTCCTCTTGTTGGTATTCTAATGATTGTAGAATCTAACACTTCCTTGTATTTATCAAATGTGTCTAATTCTTCATTTATTAATTTTTGATTAGAAGGCATTTTCATTGTAGAAGGATTTACCTGTTTACGATTAATGAGAACTTCATAATGCAAATGAGGTCCAGTAGCACGCCCTGTTGATCCTACATAACCTATTGTATCTCCTTGATTTACCCTATCACCTTGTTTTAATTTAGAATAAAATTTTTGAAGATGAGCATAAGCTGAAGATAAGTATTGATTATGCTTAATTCTTATATAATTACCATAAGTATTAGAATAATACATTTTTTCTACAACTCCATCTCCACTAGCTAAAATAGGTGTTCCAGGTCGGGCTGCAAAATCAATCCCCTTGTGAAGCAAAACATAACCTAAAATAGGATGATTTCTAAAACCATAATTAGAATTTAACCTTGCACCATTAATTGGAGTTTTAATTAAAGTTTTAGAGGCACTGCTACCATCTGAATGATAATATGTATTATTATATTTATATAAAGAAATTGACTTTTGAGATCCATTTAAAGAAGCATAAAGTAAGTTATCACAAGAGGTTAATTCGTTTAATTGATTATATAAACATTCATAAACAACTTCCAAAACATCTCCCTCTCTAATTTCCCTTTGAAAATCAACATCCCAAGATAACACTTTGTATACTTCTTCTATTACTGCATCAGATACTCCAACCTTATTTGCTGATTTATAAAAATTATCTTGAATTAAAATTCTTCTTCTTAAAATATAGCGAGTAAGCTTTTTTTGTTGCTTAAAAGCTGTATATTCATTATTGCTATCACTTTCTATAATCAAATCATATTGATTACTAATTGGTAAAGACATTCTTTGTATTTTACCAGGGAGATTTCCATAAGAAACTATTACAGTATTAATTACCCAACCTTTTTTAATATTTTTTAAATTAAAGTATTTAGCAATTTTTGACATTACAAGTTTTGCATTTGCAGAATCAATATGATTATCTTCTAAAATTTTAAACATACTCTCACCTTCAAATATCTCTATTTCAAGATTGCTATATCTAATAGATTTAAATAATATATTATCCCATAATAATAGTATAACTGAAGATATTGGAATAAAAGATGCTCGGCTTTGCCACTTAATGTTTTGCTCTATGAATAAATTTTTATTATAATAAAAAAATAACACCCCATACATATTAACAAAAATAATTAAAAATATAGATACACTAATAAATATATTTTTTTTCAAATACCTATAAAAAGTTTTAATTTGTAAAACATCATATATAAAAAAACTTATCATACTAATTACAAATTTATAATAAAAACGTATAATACTAAAAAACAATTTATATAAATATCGGCACAAAGATTGTATAGATATTACAATAAAACCTTTTGTTTGTATTTTTTTTAAAATATTTTTAATATAAATTACAAATAATTTATAATTTCCCAATATACTATAATAAACAATATTAAGGTTATTTCTAACCATATTGATATATAAAACAAATTTATTTTGAATATATTTAATTTTAACAATAAGTTTATCTATTATGTTTAAATTGAAATTTTTTTCTGGTAAAAATTTTAATTTAAATTTTACAAACTTAATTTTTTTTACTTTTATATTTAATTTTAAAGTTAATTTAACTTTAGGAATAGGCTTTGAAGATATATAAAATATAAATCTATACAATCTAACAAAACTACTTATTATAAAAATATATATACTTTGTCCTATAAAAATAATAACTTGATAACAAAACAATAACGATTGATACAAAAAAATTAAACAATTAAAAATAAATACAATAATTAAATATAGAATTCTAATAATTAGAATACTAAAATATTTAATGCATAAAAATATTTTATAAAATATCTTCCATAAACTTAAAGCAATAAATATAGCTATTTTGTAAATAATTTTTAAAATCTTCAAAACTATTTGATACAAAGCTATAAAAATTATTGCTACTAATTTAATATTCCAAATTATTAAAGATTTTAAAAAAATATATATAAAATATACAATATTAACAATTAAAGAAATCATATAATATAAACAACTACTATTTTACTTTTTAATACAACTAAAGAAATTTATTGTATCATAAAAAATATAACTTAACAATTAGTTTATACTTATAAGAACTACGATTTTTCTACAATGACAATTATTTCTAAATGGTGAGTAAAAACAAATTGATCTACAAATATAATATCTACAATATAATATTTATCATTATTTTGTAATAAATATGTTAAATCTCTTGTTAAAGAAGTTAAAGAACAATAAACCATTGCTATTTTTTTAATTTTACTTTTTGCAATCTCCTGAATTTGTAAAAAAGCACCACTTCGTGGAGGATTAATAATAATAGCATCATAATCATTGATGTCTTCAGCCAAAATTGGTTTTTTAAAAAGATCCTGAACACAAGCATTAATAATTTTATTGTTAATCTTACTAAGACTTTCAATAGCTTTAGATTCAATATCTATGCACTTAATTAATTTAGTTTTTGAACTAAGCAAAGATAGTGAATATCCACCATAACCACAAAATAAATCTAATATTTTTTCACTATTAAATAAGTATTTTAATATAAAATTAACTATAAGCTTTTCACCAAACTCTTCTGCTTGTAAAAAAGTATTAATATGATAATTGACTTTATAAGATCCATAACTTAATTGTAAATTATGTTTTACAACAATTGGTTCAATTAAGTTTTTATATTTCCAATAAATCCTTGCAATATATGAAATTTGAAATATTTGTTGTAAAAGTTTAACAACATTTAAATCATTTTTTTTACAAGACACAAGTAATACATCTATATAATCATCAATTTGAGTTAAATGAATAGATATAATTTGCAAAACATTATTATATTTATTTACAATATTGCTAAACTCATCTAAAGCAAGATTTAATTTATTTGTTAGCAAAGGGCAAGATTTAATTTGTATTACTTGATTTGTTTTATAACCTTTAAATCCTACAATAGACTTATCAACACTAAATTCTACTCTTCTTCTATGATGCTTAGGTTCATCTAAATGATTATAAAAATTATTGTTATTTATTTTATAAGTAAAATTAGCTTTTTTAAAGCTATCTTTTACTAGTTGTAATTTAATTTCAGTATATTCTTGTTTGCTAAAATGCTGTAATTTACATCCCCCACATTTATAAAAATATTCACACAAGGGGCTTTGATGAGAATCTTTATTTAAATTAAATTTCGTAGCTACAGGAGTTTTATTAGTATAATCAATGTCTAAAATATCAACAATATCACCTACTTTGCAAAAAGGAACTTTAATAGCTATATTATCCTTATAAACAATACCATCTAAATCTTTATCTAACTTTTCTATTGTTAATTGCATCATAATAATTTTATTTATATGTTTATTTTTATCTACTTTTCTATTATTGTTAATTATAGAATGATTAATTATTAATAATAGAAAAAAATGCTTAACCCCAAAATTATTACTTTACCAAATAAATTTAGAATTGCCCTTGATTATATACCACATGTTAACTCGGCTACTGTAAGCTTGTGGTCTAATGTAGGTTCAAAAGCAGAAAATAAAAAAAACAATGGTATCTCCCATTTTTTAGAACATATGGTATTTAAAGGGACTAAAACTCGCACTGCGTTTGAAATTTCTGAAGAAATTGAAAGCAAAGGCGGTTATTTAAATGCTTGGACTTCTAAAGAAAAAACTACCTTTTATGCAAAAGTTTTAAAAAATGATGTAGCTATTGCAATTGATATTTTATTTGATATGATACAAAACTCAATTTTTGATAAAGCTGAGTTAGAAAAAGAAAAAGGTGTTATTGTAGAAGAAATAAAAATG
The DNA here is from genome assembly GCA_945888065.1 of Rickettsia typhi. Classification (GTDB taxonomy): domain Bacteria; phylum Pseudomonadota; class Alphaproteobacteria; order WRAU01; family Hepatincolaceae; genus CAMCZU01. Next base: position 20,602 of record CAMCZU010000004.1, on the reverse strand, counting down.
TATCTTGATAATCCACAAGACTTAGCTTACAATTTATATGAAAAATTAATTTATCAAGATAACTCTTTGGGTATGCCTATTATTGGCAACGAACATAATATAAAAAATTTTAAAAGTGAAGACTTTTTATATCATATTACACAACATTATACTACCTCTAATTTAGTTTTTGTAATATCTGGAAATTTTAATGAACAAGATGTATTAGATAGAGTATCTCTTTTAAGTGAAAAATTTAACACTACAAATAATTTAATCAAAGATCAAATATCAAATTCAAGCCCTTTGTTTTATTCTAAAAGTGAAACTTTAATAAAAAAAGATATAGAACAAACAAATTTAATATATGGTGTTAATGGATATTCTTATATGAATGATGATTATTATAAAATGTCAATTGCTAATGCTATTTTAGGTGGTGGTATGTCTTGTAGATTTTTTACAGAGATAAGAGAAAAAAGAGGTTTAGCATATTCAATAGATAGTTTTTTAAATTCTTACAAAGAATGCGGTAGCTTTGCCGTGCAAGTTGGTTGCAACAAATCTAATATAGATACTGTTGTATCTTTAATTCAACAAGAAATTCATAAGGCTTCATTAGATATAACAGAAAAAGAATTAAACAAAGCTAAAAATCAGTTAAAAAGCTCTATTTTAATGTCTTTAGAAAGCACTTACTCAAGATGTGAAAGAATAGCTAATAACTTATTAAATTTTAATGAAATGAAAAACTTAAGCACATTAATTAATAAAATAGATAACTGCAAAATAGATGACATTAAAAGCATTTTAACATTTTTAAATACAAACAAATATACAACCGCAATAATAATGCAATCATAATTGATGATTATTAAATTTTTTTTACAAAGATTTTTTTAATTTTTCAATATCAGAAGATACACTTTCTAAATTTTTAACCAAGATTGCATATTCTTTTTGTAATTTATATATTACAACCTTATTGTCTTTAAAAGTTTTCATATAATTATAATAATCTTTTTCTTTCATTAAAGAGTTATAAAGAGAAACATTATTACTTTTAAAAAACTCCATACGAAGTTTATTGTAATTTAACAAAGATTCCACAGAATCATTATAAGTAGCCAAATAAGAATTAGCAAACTCATAATCGTAATCTGCAATGCTTATATTCATAGATTCTGAGTCTAAATATTTTAATGTGTATTTTTTAGATTTATTAGATATTTTAGAATACTGCACCTCAGAATCTAACAATTTATTTTTCTCTTGCAAATCTAACCATTTATTAATCACTAATGAATTAGAATAAGAAATACGCTTAATAATTTTAAAATGAGGAACTGTTTCTACATCTAGCAACAGAATATTGTGAGTAAAGCTACCTTTATATTCTAACAAAAATTCTTTTTTTAATATCTGCCTATCAACACCTTGCAATCCTTCAATATAAATATAATATGTATTACACTCTGGCTTAGAACATTTTTCAACTAATGATACAAGAGAACCACCTTTAAAAACTTTAAAAATTTTAATATCCCAATCAATAGAATCATACAAAGTAATAAAAGCATAATTTTGTGGTTCATTTCCATCATACAAATTGCTTAAATGAAAAATAATATTACTAACAGATTTATTTGATAAATGAGATTGTTTTTCATTATTATTAAAAATTAAATCTTTATATTGGGAAATATATGGAGAAAAAAAATAATTAGCAAAAATATTAGAAGATTTTTCAGAAAACTCAGATAGAGAGTTAATTTTTTTTAGCAATTGTAGCTGTGTTTTTTGATTAATAGCAATATTTGCTTTAATTTCATTTTGTGTATTTTGCAAAGTAGATATTTTTTTATTAATATTGCTTTTCCTTGCATCACAAGAATAAACAAATAATAAACTAACAACAACTAAGATTTTTAATAAAACTTTATACAACACTAAAACCTACATTATTAAATTACTTCTAACCCAACTAATAAACATTATATATAATATATTAAACATAGTCAACTTGATTAATAAAATCTAAAAACTCTTTTTCTGTCAATATTAAAATTTCAAGCTGTTTAGCTATTTCTAATTTAGAACCTGGATTTTCACCACATACCAAAATATCTAAATTTTTAGAAACAGCACTTAAAATTATAGCACCATTTTTTTCAGCTAAATTTTTTGCCTCACTCCTATTTATAGATAATGTTCCTGTAAATAAAATTTTTTTCCCACTTAAAACACCTTGATTGTTGTTATCTATATAATCTAATACAACTATTTTTTGTAATAAATTTTCAATCATTTGACTATACGATGAATCCATAAGATAATGCTTTAAATCTTTATATATACTTTCTCCTATTCCATCTATGTTATGTAAATTATTATTTATAGTGTTTGTTAATAAATTATCAAATGTTTTATAATTTTTTGCTAATATTTTAGATACTTTTTCTCCAACCTGTGGAATACCTAGTGCATAAATTAGCTTATCTAAAGTAATACTTTTAGATTTATCAATAGATGAAAGCAAATTACTAACAGATTTCTCTTTAAATCCTTCTAAAACAAGAAGTTTATCTTTTTTATTTGATAATTCAAAAATATCACTTGGTAAATCTATTAATTTATTTTCTAAAAATATTTTTAATTGTTTTTCTGATAATCCTATAATATTAAAAGCTTTTTTTGATACTAAGTGTTCTAAAAATTTTAATTTTCTCTCTGCACAATTTATCATATCAAAGCTACATTTAAAAGCAACCCCATCTTCTTCTTTAATTAATTTACTACCACAACTAGGGCAATTAGTAGGAATTTTATATACAACACAAAGATTATTTCTGCTAGATAAATCAACTTGCACTACCTGTGGTATAACATCTCCTGCTCTTTTTATAAAAACTTTGTCGTTTATTCTAATATCTTTTTGTGTAATATAATCAAAATTATGCAATGTAGCTCTTGATATTAATACTCCACCAACATTAATAGGAGATAACTCTGCAACAGGAGTAATTACACCTGTTCTGCCAATTTGTAATGTAATATCTGTAATTTTTGTATATGCACCTTGAGATTCAAATTTATAAGCGGCTGCCCAACGTGGAGCTTTTTCTGTAAAACCTAATCTATTTGCAATATTAATATCATCTATTTTAAATACTACACCATCTATATCATAATCTATTTCATAGCGAATTTTTGCTAAATTTTCATAATATAAAATAGCTTCGGCAATATTTTTACATATTTTATTATATTTATTTAGTGTAAATCCATAATTTTTCAACATAGCTAAGTTTTCATAATAAGAATTACTCAACACTCCTTTTTCTACCTCTCCAAAACCCCAAGGTATAAATTCTAAATTTCTATTTTTTGCTATTGATACATCTAAGTTTCTTAAGCTTCCAGCTACCATATTTCTTGGATTTGCAAAAAGCTTTTCTCCTATTTTTTCCCTTTCATTATTAATATATAAAAAATTTGATTTTGTAATAAAAATTTCTCCCCTTATTTCAATATCAATTTTTTGAGGTAAAATTTTTGGTATACTATCAATTACATTTATTACATCAATAACATCTTCACCTATATATCCATCTCCCCTTGTTAATGCCTCAACTAAATTACCTTTTTTATATATTAAAGATAAAGAGTTACCATCTATTTTAGGTTCAACACAATATGTGTAATCTATTGTTGAATTCAAGTATCTATTAATTTTTTTAATAAAATCATCTACATCATCAATTGATAAAAGCTTATCTAAAGATAACATAGGCATTGAATGAGACTTTTTTTTTAATCCACTCTTTTCTTCTAAAGAAGAGCCAATATGCTTTAACGCTTTAACATCAAAATTATTAACTAGCAATATATGTTCTATTTCATCATAGATACTATCATCAACAAGTGGATTTGCTAATTTAAAATAAGCATCATTTAAAATAACCATTATTTCATTTAATAGCTGTGTATTAAATACAAAATCATTGAAATCAAAATTTTTAATTATAAGTAATAATTCATTTTGATTAAAATTATTTTTTTTATTTTGTAATTTTAATTGTAATTGCTTTAAAACTTGTTTTAGTTCTGAAGATTGCTTTGTATCAAAATTTGTTACCATTTATAAATATATAACCTATCTTTAATATTTTAATAAATTTTTAGCTGTTTCTATAGCTTGTTGTGTAATTTGAGCTCCTGAAATCATTCTTGCAATTTCTTGAACTCTCTCTTGTTTATCTAAAGATTTTAAAATAGAAAAAGTTCTACCCTCTTTTACTTCTTTAATAACTTTTATATGATGCTCCCCCATTGATGCAACCTGATGAGAATGAGTTATTACAATGGTTTGTAATCTTTTAGATAGCAACAATAATCTATCACCAATGGCAGAGGCAACATCTCCACCAACCCCAATATCAATTTCATCAAAAATAATTGTATTCAGAGTATCTTGCTGAGAAATTATCATCTTTAAAGATAACATAAATCTAGACATTTCACCACCTGAGGCGATTTTATTTAAGTCTCCCCAACTAGAACCTTGATTGGTTTTTACTATAAAAGATACTTTATCTATCCCTAAAATACTTTCACCTTTAGCTTCTATATTAGTTTTAAAGGTAGCAGAAGATAGTTTTAAATATTTTAGCTCTTCATTAATTTTGTCATCTAAAATCATAGCACTATATTTTCTTGCTTCACTTAAAATATTTGCTTTGTTTATAAATTGCTCATAACATTGTTGCTTTTGTATTAAAAGCTTATCTAAAATATGTTCACCTTGCTCAACTGAATTTAATTTTTCTTCAAACATACTTATTAGAGAAAATAATTCATTTGGCAATACTTTGTGTTTTTTAGCTATTGAACGTAAATCCATAATTCTCTCTTCAATTACAGAAATATCTTTATCATCTAAACTTAATTCATTTTCAATATTATTAAAACTTTCTAAACCACTAGAAAAACTTATATAAGAATTTTCCATACACTGAATTGTATCTTCTATATCTTTATGATTAACTATACTTTGCAACACCTGCAATTGCTTTAATGCTTTATTTATATCATATAAAATATCACTATCTACTAAAATATCTTTAATAACTTCAATTTGTTGAGAAATTCTTTGAGATTTTTGCAATAAAACTTTTTTTTCAAGTAAATATTTTTCTTCGCCTTCTTTAGGTTTTAATTGCCTTAACTCTTCTAAGCAATATTCTAAATACTCTTTTTCTTCTGCAATTTTTTGCAATTGAATTTTTTGATTTTCATAATTATTTAATGCACTTATATACAAATTATATAAATTAGATACTTCTGCTACTAAATTTTTATCTTCTAAAAAACTATCTAAAATTTCTTGATGATATTGCTGGTTAAATAGCTTATGATTGTCAAATTGTCCGTGTATATCTATTAACAACTCACCAATTGTTTTCATTAACAACAAAGATACAGGGGTATCATTTACAAAACTTTTAGATTTTCCACCAATAGCAATAATTCTTTTTAAAATTAAATCTCCCCCATTAACAGGAATAAAATTTTCTTTTAATAGATTTAACACTTTAAAATGATTTGATATATCTAAAACCCCTATAATCTCAGCAAATTCAGATCCCGTTCTTATTAAAGAATAATCTGCCCTACCCCCTAATAAAAGAGATAAACTATCTAGTAATATGCTTTTACCTGCCCCTGTTTCTCCTGTTAAAACACTAAAACCAGATAAAAAATTAATTTTTAGTTCAGAAATTAAAACAATATTTTTTATATAAAGCTCTTTTAACATCTAGTTTAATCTTTTTTATAATAATATATTATTGCTTTTTTTTTAATTTAAAACCTTCATCAAAATCACCAAATGTATCTATAAGATCTAACGATTTTGCATACCATAAACTATCTGGAGCATTATAACCTAACACTGATGCAATCCTAAAGGCTTCATCATTTCCACCAAGTCTAAGCCAATTAGCAACCAAACGATACATTGCCTCTTCTACAAATGGTGTATCTTTATATAAATCTACTAACTCTTGATATCTAGAAATTGCAGCTATGTAATTAGTATTTTTTTCATATTGCTTACCTATTAATAGAGTTCTTTCAGCTAAATTATATTTTATTACTTCAAGCCTATATCTAGCATCTTTTGCATATTGAGAATTTTTTTGATTTTTATAAATATCAGCAAAAGAATATAAAGCATTCTTTGCATAAGACTGATCTCGTAAAGAAATACTTATTTGCTCATACTCTACCAATGCTTTCATATATTTTATCCAAGAAGTATACTGATTAGATACATAATATTTTAAAAAAGAATCTATATTAACTTCTGCAGAAATTAAATCATCTGTTAAGTAATAAATCCAAATTAAAAAAACTTGTGCTTCTTGTGCTTCATCTTTATATGGATATTCATCTACAATTTGCTCAAATAACTTTTTTGACTTTTCTAAATTACCATTTGATAAATACCCTAAAGCACTATAATATTTATAATCTAAGGTTGTTCCCAGATCTTTGTTATAAGATCCACAAGAAAATAATAATAAAAAAATAGGAAATAAATATATTTTTTTTAACATAATTTAAGTATCAATATTGCAAAATTAACCTATTGATACATTGTATTTAAAATAATGTCAATTATCAAGAAAATTAATTATATAAATGCTTGTATTGATTTATAATATTAGAGTTATACTTTAGCCCATAATCTTTTATCATATAATTTTCAGAGCTTTTAAAAATTTCTTTAATAAGTAAATTATTAGATTGATGACCCATCTTATTAGCGATAATTTTTCCTTCAATATAATATCCAGATAAATAAATATCCCCTATTAAATCTAAAATTTTATGCCTAATAAATTCATTTTTATATCTTAATCCTTTTGCATTTAAAATCTTATCTTCATCTACAACAATTGCATTATCTAAATTACCCCCTAATGCTAAACCTTTAGTTTGCAAAAATTTAACATCTTTTAAAAAAGTAAAAGTTCTAGCTTTAGAAAGATCTTTTTCGTAGTTATTTTTTTCAAAATCAAATAAGAAATTTTGTTTTCCAATAAGTTTATTATCAAAATCAATAGTTGCATCAATAACCAAAGAATCATTTGGAAGAATTTTTATACTCCATTTATCAGAATTAATTTCAACTGGTTTTAAAATTTTTAAAACAGATTTAGAAGCATTTTGATAATGTAATCCAACTTTTTTTATTGCATTTACAAAAAGCTTAGAACTACCATCTAGAATGGGAACCTCTGGAGCATCTATTTCAATAATTGCATTATCAATAAAAAAGGCTGACAATGCAGACATTAAATGCTCTATTGTTCCAACCGATACACCATAAGAATTAGAAAGCAATGTGCACAATGTTGTATCACTAACATTGTTATAGTCAGCTTTAATAATGTTTTTTTTATTATCTTCTATATCTATTCGTTTAAAAATAATTCCAGTGTTTTCATTAGATGGAAGAATGTTTAAATTAACTATTTTTCCACTATGTAATCCAATACCAGAGAGCTTAATTTGTTTATTTATTGTAATTTGTTGCATTTTTTAACTATAATTTTTAATTTTTATTAAGTATAAAAATACAACAATAAATAAATAAAATCTTTAAAAGAATTATTACATATAATTACACATAATAACTTAGTTTACTTTTTTTTTAAAAAAGAAGGCAATTCAAATAAACTAGATTCTTTAATGTTTTCACTTTTTAAAAATTTTTTTGATTTATTTTCTTCTTCTGTATTAACATTGGATTTAATTTCTTTATTTTTTTTTGCTATAAAATCAAATAAAGAGCTAGTATCCTCTTCTATTGATTGCTGAACGTTTTCTTGTATATCAAATTCTTCTAGTTCATCAATTTCCTCTATATTGCTTTCAAAATAAGATTTTTCTGATACAAAATCTACTCTATCTTTAATTTGAGTGGTTTTTATTTTTGCTAAATTTTTAATTTGATTTTCTTTAGATTCAGATAAATTATTTTCTAATTTATTAACAGCAGATACATTATCTAAATTGATATCTTTAATTGGTTGAGAGTTTTTTGCTTGATTAGCATTGTAAAAAAATTTATCACCTACTTGCTTTTGAACTTTTGGATTTAAGCCAGTTGCAACAATAGATACCCTAATTGTATCACCTATAGATGTATCATAAACAGTTCCAAAATTTATAAAAGCATCTTCTGATAATTCTTTTTTTATATAATTAATAATAGTATTAACTTCATACAAAGTCATATCATCGCCACCTGTGATGTTAATTAAAGCTTTTTTAGCACCATTTAATGATACATCTGCCAAAAGTGGATTAACTACAGCATTTTGAACAACTTTTTCAGCTCTATCTTCTCCACTTGCTTCAGCAGAACCAATCATAGTTCTTCCAGAACCCTCTAAAATAGCCTTAATATCATTAAAATCTAAGTTTACTAACCCATTTGAAGTAATTAAATCTACAATAGCTTTTACAGATGAGAATAACACATTATCCATAACTCTAAAAGCACTTACCATTGAGGTATCTTGATCTATAACTTTAAATAAATTTTCATTAGAAATAATCAACAAAGAATCTACATACTTTTCTAGCTCTAAAACACCATCTTTTGCAATGTCATAACGTTGATTACCCTCAAAAGAAAAAGGGGTTGTTACAAATGCAATAGTTAAAATCCCCATATCTTTAGCAACCTGAGCTACAACCTGAGATGCTCCTGTGCCAGTTCCTCCACCCATTCCACAAGCAATAAACAACATATTTATATCTTGTAAAATATGTTTAATTTCTTCTATAGATTCTTTTGCAGCTTGTATACCTATTTCTGGCTTAGACCCAGCACCCAATCCTTTAGTAACCTTTGGACCAATTTGTAATTTATAAGGTGAAATAGAGCTTTCTAAAGATTGTGCATCTGTATTAATTACAGCAAATTTAACGCCACTTAATCCCATTGATATCATATTATTTAAGGCATTAGTCCCAGCACCACCAATTCCAATAATGGCAATTTGAGGCTTAAAAATATCATCTTTAGTTAAATTACTAACTTCTTCTATTGAAGTAAACTTTCTAATCACAATTTGCTCCTATTTTTTTACTCATAAATTATTAAATGTTATTTAAATAATACTTCAATAAAGAAATACCTTTTACTTTACTTATAGTTAAATTAAACTTATCACTTTCTTGCTTAAATTGTGTTTTTAATATGTCATTATTCATAATTTCTTTATAAAATAGCTGATTAAATAATAATAAATTATTATATTCCCCTATATAACAAATATTGTTTTTTAAAGTATTATCTATATTTGCCTGAGTGAATATTTCTAAAAAAAACCTTTCACTTTGATTATCAATACTACCCTTTAACTTTTCATAATTAATTGTATAAGTATTATTTAAAAATGAAACTACAAAAGATTTATTAGTTAAATTTATAGAATCTAAAGATTTTTGATAAAAATTACAAAAAATATTAACTGGTAAATTTAATTCTTGAGCAATATTTTCAAACAATTTATTTAATCCATAATTAAATGTTTTAATATCTATAGCTTTATTGTTTTGAATAAAACTAACTACAATATTATTGTAATCAAAATATATAAAAACTCCACTTAATTTTTCATCTAAAAAATATGATAGTCCAATATCATCATAAATTATTTTAACAACCTCAATATCTAAATAATTAAAAATTGAATATACACTTTTTTTATACGAATCTTTAATCCCTATTACAAAAAAATCTAAACTAACATTGTTCACAAATGAATTATTTTTTATATTTGTATAATCATAATTATCAAAATTTAAAGATTTTATATAAACATCTAACAAAGTAAATTTTTTACTTAATAAAAATTCATAATTTTTAAAATTTAATAATTTTTTTAAATCTTTATATTTATAATTTGAATTATAAATTAAGTTTTTTTTATAGTGTATCAATTCTATATTACTTGAATTAACACTTACAATGATTTTTTCAATCTTAATTTTAGATAGCTTTTCTACTTTATAAATTAACAATCTTAATCCATTAATAAAAGCAATCTTATCATTAAAATTTAAAGTTTCTGAAGCAAAGCCTAATAGGTTATATTTATTATCTTTGATTTCATACATATAAAGCCTTGATTTATAATCACCTATATGAAAAACAGCAAGATAATCTTTAATATACCTATTAATAACAATTTTTTTTAAAACTTTACTAACCATTACTGCTTTTGTGGTAAAATATATATTTTGTTAACAGATGTTGCGTCTATATACTCAATCTTTTTATTAATTAAATTATATTTATTATTAAATTCTATAATTTTTTTGTAAGCAATACCTAAATCTTCTTGAGGTAATTTAATAATTATTCCATTTTGCAAAACAATATCCCAACGATACCCATTAAAAACTAAATATTTAATTTTATATAGTATATTAATATCACTATAAATTAAAAATCTTATTTCATCAAAATTATCTAAAGCTATAACACCTTTTTTGACAACAATTAAATTATCTACAGGAAAAGATAAATCTATATCTAAAATTTCATTTTGACTATTCACTAATTGATACTCTCCAGTATCATTTTCCCATAAAAAATACGGATTTCTTTCTACAATATTTATAATAATTTTTCCGTTTAAATTTCTATAAACATTAGCTTTATAAACAAACGATTTAGATAACATAAATTTAGTAAGATGCTCTAAATTTATGTTTAAAATATTATTATTCATTAATGACTTAATTTCATTATATAAATATTCTTGAGTTTTTATACCGACTCCTTGTATTTCAATTTTAGAAACTTTTACACTATACATAAAGTTTTTAATTTTAAAAAATAAAAATAAACATAAAAAAAATACAATAATTATAGTAACTATATAAATAATTTTACTATAGTTACTATTAGATTTGTTTTTCATTTTAATATTAAATTACCTCTCATATTTAGCGGTTTTTAATATTTCTAGACATAGTTCTTCAAAAGATATATGGCAAAATTTAGCTTGTTCTGGTAGCAAAGATGCTGGAGTCATACCTGGTTGGGTATTAATTTCTAAAAAATAAATCTCATTATCTTTGTATATAAAATCTACCCTAAAACAAGATTTTATATTAAAAAACTCATATAATTGTTCTGAATATAGTTTCATTTTTTCTAATATTTCATTTGGTAGCCTAGCTGGTAAAATATGCTCTGACCCACCTTGTGAATACTTAGATTCATAATCATAAAAAATATTTTTAGGGATAATTTCAGTTACACACAATGCTTTAGAATTTAACACACCAACCGTGCATTCAATACCTTTAATATATTCTTCTGCCATTAAAAATTTAAAATTAGATAATTTATTTAAAGCTTGATTCAACTCTAAATCATTATTAATTAAATAAATGCCAACACTAGAACCCTCATCCACAGGCTTAATTACAAAAGGGTAGTTAATAGTTAAGTCATTAATATTAAAATTTCCTACATCAATTAAAAAATCTTTTGCAAAACATATATCTGCATTTAGATTTTTAGCTAATTTTTTTGTATACAACTTATTCATTCCTAAAGAAGATGGCAATACTCCACTATGAGTATAAGGTATGTTAAACAAATCTAATATGCTCTGTATTCTTCCATCTTCGCCAAATTTCCCGTGCAATGCATTAAATATAATAATATTGTTTTGATTATTGTATAAAAAATTAAAAAATTTTTGCATATCTGCATCTAAATAATACTTTTCAACACTTGAATATAAATTTTTTGTTAAGCTTGATTTAGATAAAGATTCATAAATTGCTTCTCCTGTTATTTTAGATATTTCAGACTCATTTGATATACCTTGTAATAAAACCACAACCTTTTTTTTCATTTATTCACCTAAAATTTTAATCTCTGTATGTAAATCTATATTATATTCAGCTTTAACTCTTTTTTTTGCTTCCAAAATTAAATTTTTTATATCTTCATAACAAGCATTTTGATCATTTATAATAAAATTGCAATGTTTTTCAGAGTATTTCGCACCTCCTATTCTGTATCCACGTAATCCAACTTTATCTATTAATTCCCAAGCTTTATGATTTAATGGATTTGCAAAAGTTGATCCGCCTGTTAAAACTTTTTTTGGCTGATTAGATTCTCTTAATAATTTTATATTATATAATTTGTTATTAATTTCCTCTTTTGTAGTTATAAAAGTATTTAAAACAACCTTATAAAAAATTACTGCTGAAGACATTGAGTTTTTTCTATAACCAAACCCCATCTCTTTATTATTAAATTCTAATTGATTACCATTATAGTCTAATGCATAAACTTTATGAACAATATTAGCAAACTCACTACCAAAAGCTCCTGCATTCATTGCAACCCCTCCACCTATAGATCCTGGAATACCTGAGGCAAATTCAAATCCACCAAGCTGATTATTTAAAGCAAACATACACAAATAAGAATTTATAACACCAGCTTCACACTCAATTAATTGGTCATTAATAAGGTTTATTTTATTAAAATTATTCAACCTAATAATACAAAGATCTAACACTTTATCTGGTATTAATAAATTAGACCCTGCACCAATTGTATAAATTTTTAAATCTACAGGTTTGTTTTGTAAAAAAAAAGCTAAATCTTCTATGTTATCTGGGCTGAAGACATATTTAGCAATTCCACCAACCTTAAACCAACTAAATTTTTTTACAGAAACATCACTAACAAGCTTATCACCAAAATATTGCTTTAAATCTTGCATTAGCATCAATTTACACATTTTTTGTTGTTATATTAACAAATTTTGCAAGAGTATCCCTAGCTATTGCACTAATATTTCCAGCACCCATAAAAATTGCCATAGACACTTTATTTTTGCTTTCATTTTTAATATCTAATAACAAATCAGCCAATTTATTTTCATCGTTAAGATAAAAAACTTGCTTATGACCATAATTTTGAATGCCTTGTGCTAAAGATTTTCCATCTATATTTTCAATAGGTTGCTCACCTGCATCATATACATCTAAAATAATTACATAATGAGATTTATTAAAACATTTACAAAAATTATCAAATTGATCTTTTAATCTACTATAGCGATGAGGTTGAACTATAGATACCATTTTTTCTTTATCTTTTAAAATAGAAATAGTAGCATTTATTACTGCTTCAATTTCTGAGGGATGATGTGCATAATCATCAATAAAACTTATACCCAATTGTTCTCCAATTTTAGTGTATCTTCTATTTACACCACCAAAAGAAGCTAAAGATTTTTTAATTTCTTCTTCTTTTAATCCAATATTTAAAGATAAAACAATAGCACTCAATGCATTTAAAACATTGTGATGTCCGTGCATTGGTAAATAAAAATCATTATATTCTTTTTGTGAACCTTTGTAATCTACAAATACATCAAACATTGCACCTTTATTATCATATCTTATATTATAAGCTTTAAAATCTGCTTGAGGCGATGCTCCATATGTAATAATTTTAGTATTTTTAACTAAAGGCATTATATCTTGCACACCTTTATCATCTATACAAATAATGCTAAAACCATAAAAAGGAATATTGTTAATAAATTTAATAAAATAATCTTTTAACCTATCATAATTTTTATAATAATCCATATGTTCTGCTTCTATGTTAGTAACAATAGAAATAGTTGCAGGTAAGTCTACAAATGAACCATCAGATTCATCGGACTCAGCTATAATCCATTTACTTTGACCAAATCTAGAATTTTGACCCCAAGAATTTACAATACCACCAATAATAGCAGTAGGATCATAATTATTTTCTTGAAACAAGTGAGAAACCAAGGATGTTGTAGTTGTTTTTCCGTGTGTACCTGCTATAGCTATCCCCCATTTAAATCGCATTAACTCTGCTAACATTCTTGCTCTTTTAAAAATAGGTATAGATAACTCATTAGATCTAATATATTCAACATTGTTTTTTGAAATAGCAGAAGATACAACAACAATATCAGCATTTTCAACATTTTTATAATTATGACCAATAAATACTTTAATCCCTAAACTTTCTAAACGACTAATATTGCTACTGGTTTTTACATCGCTTCCTTGAATTTTATATCCTAAATGATGAAATAACTCAGCAATACCACTCATTCCAATGCCACCAATTCCAATAAAATGTATTACAGATACATTAGAAAAGTGAGCTTGTAAAAAATCTTTCATTTTATAAATTTTAACCTATATATTATTAATTAAATTAAGCACAACCTTTAAACTATTAAAACAATCTAAAGAATTCACATCTATTTCTTTTTGTTTTAAAATGGTATTTTTATTATGAACGATATTAGTTAAAAAATTATAAATATATTCATTATTAAAATCTTTTTCTTCAACCATTTTACTTCCAAAATATTCAACAGCATTACAAGCATTTAATACTTGATGATTTTGTGCAGATTTAGCAAAAGGAACATACAATACATATTTATTTAAACAGGCAAACTCATAAATACTGCTTGCTCCTGATCTTGCTATAATTACATCTAGATTAAAAATTAATTCTGGCATATTTTGAAAAAATGGAAAAACATTATACCCAGTATTGGATTGACTCCATAAATTTTTAGCATCATCTAAGCTTTCAGATCTACATTGATGATATACCTCAAATTCAGATTGCATTTCTTTTGATAATTTTAAAAAGGATTGTGGAATTAATTTAGAGAAAATTTGTGCTCCCTGAGAACCACCAAAAATTCCTATCTTAATTTTTTTATTTTCTTGTCTTTTTAACAATGCAAACTGGATAAAATCATTCCTAATTGGTAAACCGCAAAATATAGGATTAATTGTATCTGGTATCTCAGATGTTTTTTTAAAACTTATTAATAAATATTTAGCATATTTTACAAAAATTTTATGAGCCTTTCCTAATATAGCATTTTGTTCGTGCATAATCACTGGAATTCTTAATAAAATACCTGCCAACACAGAAGGAATAGATGCATATGATCCAAAGCTTATAATAGCTTTGGGTCTGTTAAAAATTAAAAAAAACAAAGCCTCTAATAATCCAAAAAAAGTAATAAACATCATTTTAATGAAAAAAAAGATAGATTTATTATGTAGCCCAATCGAAGAAATTTTTTTAAACCTAGTTTTTTCGTTCCATTTAATTGAATAATTGAATGCCCTTTTATCCATTAAAATATGAACTATATAACCATTATCAAGTAAAGTATTACAAACAGACAATGCAGGGAACAAATGTCCTCCGCTCCCACCTGTTGCTAATACTATTAAATTTGTTTTTTTCATTTTTTTATAACACAAATATAAAATATACTAATCTCAACTTTATTTTAATTGTAAAACAATATTTTGTATATCTTTTTTACTAATACACAAAATAAAACCCATCATAATACAATTAGCTACTAAAGATGAACCTCCATAAGATATTAATGGTAGGGTCATTCCTTTAGTTGGTATTAAGTTAATATTAGAAGCAATATGAATAAAAGTTTGAACCAACAAAATCATAACCATACCAATTATAGAAATAATTTGAAAATCTTCATCAGATTTAACACAATAAAAATATAAACGATATCCAATAGTTAAATATAGAGAAATAATTATAAATGAAAAAACTAATCCAAATTCTTCTGAGCCAACTGCAAAAATAAAGTCTGTATGTGCATCTGGAATATATTCTGAAACATTTCCCTCAAATACACCTTGACCAAAAAAACCAGACCTTAAAATTGCATCTATTGACTTAGCAACCTGATATGAATTATTATCAAATAAAAAGCTATTCACACGATAATTAACATGAGGAAAAATTATATAAGAAAATATTAGTATAAATATTAAAAATACAAATAAAAAAAATACCCAAAGAACTGGCAACCCTATTAAAACTAATAAAACTATAAATACTACACTAATAAGCAGTGTCATACCTATATCTGGTTGTAAAAGAAGCAAAAAAACCACTAAAAAATAATAAATTGCTAAAGTAAAATAAAGAAAATTTTTAGGGTATTGCTTTGCTTTAAAAAACTCAACAATAGTAGCAAAAATAATAGGAAAACAAATTTTTACAAATTCTGAAGGTTGAACAGATACTCCAAAAAAATAAAACCATCGTTTGGCACCCTTTATTTCTAAACCAAGTAAGACAATGCTTATCATTAATATCAAGCATATAATATTTAATAAAAAAGCAATTTTTATTAATTGTTGCTTATTTGTATTAATTAAAAACAATATTAATATCACTCCTAAAAACAAATACATAATATGATTTTTAATAAAATAGCTTGGCAAAACACCAATTCTCATAGCAACAAAAGGAGAAGATGTGCTTACTAAGATTACCCCAAACACAATCAAAAAAGCAATTATGCACAATAAAATCTTATCAATTTCTAACCAATTATTTAGAAAGATATTTATATATTTATTTTTAAAATTTTTTAACATCTTAAGATACTTAATATTTATTTAATTAAATTTACAAACTCAATAAAACTATCCCCTCTGTGCTCAAAATTTTTAAATTGATCAAAAGATGCACAAGCAGGAGAAAGCAATAATGTTTTTTTATGGTTGTTATTTATAGATAATAAAAAATTATAAGCCTGATTAGTGGCATTATCTAATGTATTGCATTTTTCATACAAAATATTATTTTTTGATAAAATATTAGCAAATAACTCTTGCGATTTACCTATTAAAAAAACTTTAAAAACCTTATTTTTAATTAATTCAATTAGCATATCTAAATTATCAATTTTTTCTATCCCACCTAAAATTAAAGCAATATTATCAAATGCTTTTAAAGCCCAATAAGTTGATTGCACATTGGTAGCTTTTGAATCATTAATAAAATCAATATTATTATAGCTTTTTATAAAGCTTTGACGATGTGGCATACCCCTAAAAGAAGAAATATAATTAAATATTTGCTCTACGTTTAACTTATAAAATCTACAAACAGCATAACAAAACATTATATTATAATAATTGTGCTCACCTTTTAAATATTTTAAATTATTTAAATTATACATTACTTTATTATTTTCAAAATAATTGTCTACAAGGTGATCATTTTGTAAATAAATACTTTTATTTTGTTTAGAATTTGATATTAAAATAAGATTTTGTTTATTTAAAGAGTTTTTACACAAATGGAAACAATCATTATTAACAATTGCTACATCTTTAGATGTTTGATTTAAAAAAATTTTATTTTTTGCTTTTACATAATTAGCAAAATTTCCGTGATGATCTAAATGATCTTCTTCTATATTAATCATTAAAGCACAATTAAGTGGATAAGAATTTATTAAATCTAATTGATACGAAGATAACTCTAATACTGCATAACTCTCTGTATTATATTTTGTATTAATTATATTAGCATCTAAGATTGGCAAACCGATATTACCACCCATTACTACATTTTTTTTAAATAAAGAAAATATATGATTAATTAATGCAGTAGTAGTGGATTTTCCATTAGTTCCACTTACTCCAATTTTTACAATATTTTTATATTGCTGTAAAAATATATCTACATCACAAATTAAAGGAATATTATATTTTTTAGACATTTCATAAACATAATGAGGTTTTGGAAATTCTAATGCAATTCCAGGTGATACAACAATAGCATCTAATTTTTCATAATTCCAAAGCTTATAATCTAAAATATTGAAGCCCTGCTTAGCATATTTTGTAACAATTTCTGTATTATCATCCCAAGCACATACTTGAATGCTTGTTTTTAATAAATAATTATATACAGAATAACCACTTTTACCCAATCCCAGCACTGCAATATTTTTATAAGCAATATTCATAATTAATTCAATTTTTTTTTATAAATCTATAAATAATAATGCTAAGGCACCAAATACAATTGTAATTAAAAATATGCGACTTACAATTGTGGTTTCTTTATAACCTTTTTTTTCAAAGTGATGGTGAATAGGAGCCATTAAGAAAATTCTTTTTTTAGTAAATTTATAATAATACACCTGAATAATAACAGACAAACTCTCTACAATTAAAATAATTCCAACAACAGCTAAAAAAAATTCTTGCTTTATAGCAATTACAATAATTCCAATTGCAGAACCTACACCTAGGGATCCAACATCACCCATAAAAATTTTAGCAGGGTATGAGTTAAACCATAAAAAACCTAACAAAGCTCCAAGCAATGCAGAAACAATCACCTCTAATTCTCTTATTTGATTATAATAAAACAAAGAAGAATAACTAAACTTAATATAAATACCTGGAGAAATAATAATAAAAATTAAAGCTAATAAAATTATTAAAATTCCAGAACATACCCAAGACGCTAAACCATCTAATCCATCTGTTAAATTTACACTATTTGCAGTTCCTACAAGCACAAAACTTCCAAAAATAAAAATTCCTACAATTCCAAGAGGAATAAAAAAAGATTGAAAAAAAGGAAACAAAATAGATTGTGAAATTTCAGGTGGATATATTTGCAATAGGTATTTTATAACAAAAAATGCAATTATAAACTCTAAAAACAATCTTAATTTACCTTTTAATCCTGCTACATTTTTAAAAATTAGCTTTAGCAAATCATCAATTAAACCTATAAAAGCAAAGCTAGATGAACCTAAAATTATAACCATAATTAAATTATCAATAGTTTTAACAAAAATTAAGCTAGATATAATAAAGCAAAGCATAATAAGCAATCCTCCTAAGCTTGGAGTACCAATTTTACTTAAATGACTTTGTGGACCATCATCTCTAATTGGTTGAATAAATTTTTTAGTTTTTTTAATAAGCTTAATAAATTTATTACCTAGAATTAACATCATTAAAAATGATGTTAAAAATGATAAAATAGATCTATTAAATAAATCAATAGATGCAATAAAATTCCAAAATTCAACAAAAAGATTAGAAATATTTAACAACATTACTTATACTTTTATTTTTATTGATAATAATAAATGATATATTATAATTTTATGTAAATAAATAATCAATATAATTTTATACTATTATTAATTGCTAGTTTGTATTATATTGTTTACAATTTTATGCACTCCAGAACCAAAAGATCCTTTAGCCAACAAAATATCTTCATTAGCTAAAATTTGTAGCAAATAAAATTGTGCTATATCTATATTTTCAAAATATTTTGTATTGTTTTTAGGCAATTTTTCACATAGTGGCTTCATATTTTTACCAACCAAAATTACTCTTTTAAATTTTTGTTGCAGAATTGCTTTTTCAAGGCTTATATGTTCTTGTATTGAGCTTTCACCCAGCTCCAACATTTCTCCCAAAAGCAAAATTTTACTTCCTTTAACTAAATTAAAATTTTCAATCGCACTCTTTATAGATTTAGGCGATGCATTGTAAGCATCATCTATTAAAGTAATAACTTTATTTTTATCTATTTTTAAAGTGCTAATCTTCCCTCTACCTTGTGGAATATCAAAATCTTTTAAACACTTAGATAACTCAAGCATATTTAACCCACATAACGAGGCAATAGACAAGGCAACACAAGCAAAAATTACATTATGAATTGCTAAACTTTTTATAAAAAAATCTATTTCATAATCAAAAATTAAAGCTTTAACAACACATCCATAACTATCAGCATTTTTAAATTCCATTTTATAGTCTTTAATATAAACATCTGCATTTGTATTTGAAATAGAAAAAGTAATAATATTAGTAATATTTTTTTCAGAAGCTTTTTCATAAAATAAATCTACATACTCATCATCTAAATTTATAAAAAACGCTCCCTCAAAACATAAATTATCTAAAATTTCTAGCTTTGCTAAGGCTATATCTTTAGTTGCTTTAAAAAACTCAGCGTGTGCATTGCCAATTGAGGTAATAATTCCAATATCTGGCTTTAAAACTTCACCTAAAAATTTAATCTCTCCACTCCTGTTCATCCCCATCTCAAAAACACCTATATTATCGTCATTTTGTAAATTAGACAAACACAAAGGCAATCCTATATGATTATTCAAGTTTTTTAATGTCATACCTACTTTGTGATTATAAGAAAAAACAAAAGCAATCATTTCTTTTAAAGTTGTTTTTCCTACAGATCCTGTAATTCCAACTATAGGTTTTTCAAATATACTTCTTGTATATTTGGCAATTTCAATTAAAGCTTTATAAGTATCTTTAACAACTAAATAATTTTTAAAATTACTTAATTGTTCTTTTGCTAATGCTTCATAGTCTTCATTAATAATAATTGCACTAGCTCCATTTTTAATTGCATCTTTTATATAGTTATGTCCATTGTGATTATTCCCTATTAAAGCAATAAAACAATCATTATTTTTTAAAGATCTACTATCTATAGAAAAAGAACTAATAAAAAAATCCCTTTGTACTTTTGCTGAAATAATATTTGCTAACACTTTTGAATTTATTAACATTTTAGTCTCTCTATAATTTGTTTTACAATTTTTTTATCATTAAACTCTATGTATTCATCTTTAATTTG
>CAMCZU010000003.1 GCA_945888065.1 Rickettsia typhi | reverse complement strand
ATTTCATTTTCATCAATATTTATAGTGTTTTTATTATTAACATTTTTTTTAGCAAACCAAGCATCTACATTTGTAAAATCAAGCCCTAATAAATTACCACAATATAAAATTTTACTTTTATATTGCTTTTTATCTGCCACATTTGTTGCCTCTTTAAGTGAAGAGAAATTTTTATGTAAAATAGATAATCCCCCCGCGGTGTTTAGGTCATCTAACAAAAAAGTGTTAAATTCTAAATCTTCTATTTCTTCTGCTTGAATATTTTTACATCCTTGTAAAATATTAAAAAATTTATCTAAAGTTTTGTAAGAGTTATCTAAAAGCTCTTGCGAAAAATTTAAGTTTTGTCGATAATGAGTACCAAGCAAACACAAACGAATAACAATTCCATCATATTTACTAAGCAAACTTTTTAGAGTAATAAAATTGCCTAAACTTTTAGACATTTTTTCTCCCTCTATGCTTATAAATCCATTGTGAATCCAATATTTTGCAAATTCTCCTCCTCCATTACAACACATACTTTGTGCTCTTTCATTTTCGTGATGAGGGAATAATAAATCTTTTCCTCCGCCGTGGATATCTAAAGAGTTTCCTAAATAATGTTTTGCCATTGCAGAACATTCAATATGCCAACCTGGGCGACCAAACCCCCATAGAGAATCCCATCCTACCTCATTTATTTTTGAGGGCTTCCAAAGAACAAAATCTGCAGAATGCTTTTTTGCTTTTATGTTTTCAATCCTTACACCATCTTGATTTTCTTCTTGCACTATGCCACTTAATTTTCCATATTCACTAAATTTTTTTACATCAAAAAAAATGTGATTATCTACGCTGTAGGCATAACCTTTATGCAATAGTTGAGTTATCATTTGTTGCATCTGCTCTATAAAATCTGTTGCTTTTGGCTCAAAGCTTGGTTTTAGCACATTTAGATGAAAAATATCACTATAAAAACTTTTGCTAGTATTTTCTATAAGCTCTTCTATAGAAATATTTAACTCTTTTGCTCTTGCAATAATTTTATCATCTACATCTGTAATATTGCGAACATAAATAACTTTTGGATAAAGCTTTTGTAATAATCTAAATAAAACATCAAATACTATAATTGGTCTTGCATTACCTATGTGGATATCATTATATAAGGTTGGTCCACATACATACATTTTTACTTCACCCTCTTTTGCTGGGTAAAAATCTTCTTTTTTATGATTTATAGAATTATAGAGTTTTAACATTGTTATTTATTATTGTTTATAAAAAAATCTTTTAAATGATTGTATAAATTATTTAAAGTGTTATTACTAATTTTTTCACTTTGATTTTCTATTTTAAAAATATAATTTATGATTTTAAATAAAAATGTATATATAAAAATAGCTGAAATTGAAGTAAAAACCCCTAAATTTACTAAAGCATAATTATGATCTTTTTGTTCTACTAATTTTAATAATTTCTCAACATAACATACTGAATATATTATAAACATTAGAAATAAAATTATTATAGCCATATAAAGAATATATTTAGCTACTCTATCTAGTTTTAAATGATGTAAAGAGATTGCATTTAGCTTGTTTTGATACTCTTTATCATCTTCTTTAAGAGAATAATTATAATTTGTTTCATCTATTATTGGCATTTCAGCTTTTTTTAAACTATCTTCTAAATTATTATTTTTTACCACAACATTACCTTTGATTTAATTAATATATTGTAAAAATTCTTTTTTTATATCTTCATTATCTATAAAGCTATAAGTATTAGTTTTAAACCAAGCACCACCTGGTTTGTGAGTGATTTCAACAAGTTTAAATGGGGGAGTGTTTTTATAATAATTATAAATATCTTCAATTAATTTATTAGATTGTTCACTAAAGTCTATTTTTTTATATCCATTAATTATTTTATCAACTTTGTTATTTTCAAAAATTTTTATTTTATCATATAATTCTTTACATACGGGACCATATTTCCAAGCTACAAAAAATTCTTGTATTAAATTTTTATTATAAAAAGCTAAATGAAATCCGTGCATTAAATACACTAACTTAATAATACTAATTTGAGTCAAAAGCTTATTTTCTTTTAAAGAAAGCTCTATAATCTTATTTGCTACATTAATTACACTATATTCCATATTTTATTCCATTAATCATATATAATAACAAAATATACTTATTATGAATAATAACATATAAAAAATAAAAAAGATATTTATATTTATGATAAACGCTTTTTTATCCTATCTTTACCTATTATACAAATTAAATGTTTTAACTCTGGACCATAGTCAATAGATGATAAATTTAGGCGAATTGCTTTAAATAAATCTTTACCAACTAATTTTGTATTAGCTTTTATAGATTCTAACCATTTGCTCCAGCTGTTTTCATTAAAATCTTCATTTGGCATTGTGTTTAACATTATTTGTGTTAGCTCATTTTTTTGTATAGCAATATCTGTAAAACAAATATTGTGCCATTTTTGGATATCTTCAAATTTTTCTATATTTAGCTTTATTAAATCCCAAAAATTTTGTTCTATATCTAAATTAAGATACTTTTTTGTTAAATTTTTAATTTCATCAAAAGATAGGTTTTGTAAAAAATGTAAATTTAATTTTAATAATTTAGCTTCATCAAATTTTGCTGCCGATCCATTATATTTAGATAAATCAAAATCTTTTGCTATTTCATCTATGCTTTCATAAATTTTATTTTGTTCTCCCATTCCAAGCCCAAATAAATAGTTATGCAAAGCTATAGGTTGGATTCCTTGTGTTCTTAAACTTTTTATAGATAATGCTCCATCTCGTTTTGAAAAGCCCTCTCCTTGATTATTTGTAATTAGTGGCAAGTGTGCAAAGCTAGGTAATGGTGCTTTTAAATATTCAAACATTTGAATTTGCACTGCTGTATTTACTATGTGGTCTTCTCCTCTTATTATATGAGTAATATTTTTTTCTATATCATCTATTACAGAGGTTAGAATATATAAAAAGCTACCATCTTCTCTAACAAGGACTGGGTCTGATATATTTTGTCCCCTAAAGCTGATTTCTCCTTTTATCATATCTACCCATTTGATGTCTCTGTGTTCCATTTTTAATCTGTAATAGGGCTTTCTTCCTTCATTTAGATATTGTTGTTTTTGCTCTGCACTTAAATTTAGCATTGCTCTGTCATAAATTGGAGGCTTTCCTTTTGCTAATTGCAATTTTTTTTTGTATTCTAGCTCTTCTGCACTTTCAAAGCATTCATATACTTTATTTTCATTAATTAATTGTTGTAAAAAAGTAGTATAAATATCTAATCTTTGAGATTGAGAAAATTCTTGAACCCAATTAATACCCAACCATTTTAAATCTTCTCTTACTCCTTGTATATATTCTGGTTTAACACGACCAAAATCTGTATCATCAATTCTTAAAATAAATTCTCCACCTAATTTTGTAGATAAAAAATAATTAAGAGAAGCCATTCTAATATTACCTAAGTGCAAATAACCTGTTGGGCTTGGTGCGAATCTAACTTTTATATTCATTTTGTTATTCCTGTTTTATTGTAATTCATTATATTTTATTGCAAGTGGGTAGATATATTCTCTACTATTTAGTGATTGAGATGATAATTTTACTCCTTGTGCACTTTGCATTCTTTTATAATGAGAATTTTTTAATAATTTTAACACTTTTTTTACATCTTGTTGGTTAAAATTTTTATAAAGTTCATCTGTTGAAGAATTATTTTCTATTAATTGATATAAAATTTTATCTAATGTTTCATAAGGAAGTAGAGAATCTTCATCTTTTTGATTATCTCTTAGCTCAGCAGAGGGAGCCCTTGTAATTGCCTGCAGAGGAATAACATTTAATTTTTGCAACAAGCTAGATTGTGGAATATTAGCATTACGATAATTAGATATAGAAAAAATTTGTGTTTTGTATAAATCCTTTAGCAAATTAAAACCACCACAACTATCACCATAAAGGGTTGAATATCCTGTTGCAATTTCAGATTTATTTCCTGTGGTAAGGACCATAAAATTAGAGTAAATATTTGATAAAGACATTAAAATATTTCCCCTAATTCTTGCTTGTAAATTTTCTAGAACAAAATTTTTAGTTAAATCTAAATTAGCTAAATTAGTTTTATAAGTATTTAAAATATCATCTATAGGGATTTCTAAAAATTTAACCTGCAAATTATTAATACATTCTGAAATAATTTGTTTGCTTAAGCTTGATGTATATTTAGATGGCATAGATACAAGCATTACATTTTGAGATCCCAAGGCATCTGTAGCTAAAGTTGCACTTAAAACACTATCAATTCCTCCAGATAGCCCTATAATTACTCCTTTAAAATTATTTAAACTTATAAAGTTTCTTAAAGATAATATTATTGCTTGATAATTAAGATAATTTTCATCAAAATTATAAGAATTTTGATTTTTAGATATTATTTCCCTATGTTTCACGTGAAACATTGTATTTAATGTATCCTCAATGCAGTGTGTAAGAGTATATAAAATTTTATAATCTAAATTCATATAAAACGAAGAACCATCAAAAACAACTTCATCTAAAGCACCAACACAATTTAAATATATTAATGGAACTTGAGCTTTTTTTACCACATTTTGTGCTAAATTTTTACGAATATTATATTTATTAGATTCAAAAACAGAAGCATTAATACTAATTAAAATTTGCGGATTTTGAGATACAACTTTATCTACAAAATCTTCTCTCCACATATCTTCACATATAAAAACTCCTATTTTAACTCCCAAAAATTCAATTATATTAGATTGATTATTTATGGTAGAAAAATAACGATGTTCATTAAACACTCCATAATTAGGAAAGCAAGATTTATAAATAATTTGTTTTATCTCTCCATTTTGGATAAAGAGTGCTACATTATAAATTTTATTATCTATAAAGTATGGACTACCAACTAGCATAGCAGTTTTTTGTGATTGTGTTATTTCAACAAGCTTATGTATATATAAATTAATTAAATTTTGAAAATCTAAATTAAATAATTCATCACAAGGGGAATAGCCACAAAGTGCAAACTCTGGATATACAACAAGTTGGGAATCTAAATTATTTTCATAAAAATTTTTAATTTTTAAAAAATTTGCATCTATATCACCTAAAATAGATTGCATTTGGCATATAACAATAGATAATTGCATTTAATTATAATCCTTTTGTTGCAATCCATTTTTAGATATATATTTTTTTAACAAATATTCTCGCCCAACTTTTACAGACAATGTATTATCATAAGAAATTACATCTGCGGTTGCATAAGTATCAGTCCACAATTGAGGAATAACAGAACCTGTGCCAATTACATCAATTGGAGCTTTAAGAGAAGCCATAATTTCACATTTTTTTAAATTAAAACCCGAAGATGCAACAATTTTGACATTGTTAAAACCATATTCATTAATTTTTTCTCTAAAATAAAAAATAGAAGCCACCGAAACACCCATTCCTAACATATAATCTATAGATTCTTTGTCTCTGTATTTTAATAAAGCCTGTGGGGTATATTTTTCTAACACATCGTGTGCTTTGTTGTAATCTAGTCCTTCTAGATATCTTGCTCCATGAGTATCTATTCTTAAATATAAATTACCGCTCTGTGCTAAATCTTTAAAATATTCACATACTGCAATAGAATCACTTACTTCTTTACCAAAATAATCAACCAAAATAGTCATAGTTTTTGGTTTAAATGTTTCCCAATACATTTTAGAAGCTTGTAGGGTAGAATTAGCATAGCCAATTAAATTATGTGGCATTGTTCCTATTCCCTCTTTGTTGCCAAACAAATAAGCACATTTATTTGTTGAGGAACCTATAAAAGCTTTAGAACCTTCTTTTTTAGCCACATTAGAACCAACAGATACACCATATTCAGCTAATTCTACCATTTGAGGGTTTACACAATGTCTTGCAACCATAGAAATAAAAGATACATTTTTTAAAGAGGATGCCATCATATAAGCATTCCAAGCACACAAACAAGATAAGCCTACTTTTTGTAATAACAATGTTTCAAGTTCTACTAAAGAAGAAAAATCACCTTGTAAAAAAAACAATGGATCTCCTGGTTGAACTCTTTCTCCTTCTTTAAAATTTTCTTCAATCTCAATTTTTAAATTTAATGATTTTAACCAAGAAATAGCAAACTCACAAGCATAAATAGCTGGTTTACGAACAAAAACAGCATATACTACTTTTTTATCACCATATTTTTTTACAATTTCCTTAGTATAAGAAAAATATTTATCTGTATTATTAACAATATCATCTACCATAATTAATTATTATCCTTATGTTGAATTATATTTGACATTAAGTTTAGTATAAATTGTGTTTGTATTGCATTTAAACGAGGATCACAAAAGCTTTCATAATTTTGAGACAAATCTTTTTCTTCTATTATATTGTTTTCAATGCATCCTACACATTCTGTAATGTTTTTATAACTTGCTTCTAGATGAATTCCTGCAATATAAACATTTTTTTTATTTAAAATATCACAAAAATATTGTATTTCTTTGCATATAGAATCAATTTTACGTGTTTTAAAATTTTCATAAGAAATTGTATTTCCGTGCATAGGATCAATCATCCAAAGAACTTCTAAGTTGTTATCAATTATACAATCTATTAATTTAGGCAAACAATCTATAATATTGTCAAATCCCATTCTAACAATAAGAATTACTTTGCCCCTAATATTCTTAGGATTTAAAGTATTAATTAAACTAATTATATCTGGTATATTAAAATTAGCACTAATTTTAATACCAACAGGGTTTTCAATAACAGATAGATATTGAATATGAGCACTACCAACAAAGCGAGTTCTTTCACCTAACCATAACATATGAGCAGAAGTATTGTAATATTTATGCTTGTATAATCTAGTTAATGCACTTTCATATTCTAACAATAATGCTTCGTGAGAGCTAAAAATTTTCTTTTTTCTTTGCCTTATAATGTTTAAAGTAAAATTAGAACAATCATATGCTTGTAAAAGCCTTTTTGCATCTGGCTTTCTTAAATCTTCATCTAGCACAACACTATTTATCATATCACCCATATATACTGGATATTCTTTATTATGAACAATCTCTATATCATTACTTCTGGGTTTAGCATATTGACCTGCTATTCTTCCTATAATAATTACTTCTTTGGATAAATTTTTTTGTATTTGAAAAGCCATACTTTCCATAAAATCAAGGCGTAAATTTATATCTTTTTCATTTGCTTGTAAAAACATTTCTGCACACTCGCCTATTTGTAAAATAAATTGATTTTTAGTTTGCAAAGTATTAAGCAAACTTAATAATGAATCAATCTCATTAAATTGTATGAGTGGATTATAATCACATAGTGTTTTTATAATTAAGTCAGAGTTTGAATAAACAGGGTTATGTTTTAACACATAATTTTTCCAAGAATACACATTCCACATTTAAAACATTGTTTCCTTAATATTAGGTATTTTAACATTTGATAAAAGATATTTATATTATCATTAACACAAAAAAGTTTGTTTATAAAAAATTTATTTATATAAACTAAATCTGTGGAATATCTACTTAATATCTTTTATAATATCTTAAATCATATTTAAATAAAATAAAGTATTATCTTTATTCTATAAGGGCAAAAAAATTATGGAAAATATTAATTTATATTATAATGATATTCCTGATACTATAGTATGGGGGAATGAAATTTCTATAGATACAGAAACAATGGGATTAGATTTAACAAGAGATAGGCTTTGTTTAATTCAAATTAAAAACCAAGATAATACAATACATCTTGTTCAATTTAAAGATTCTAATTATCAATGTAAAAACTTAAAAAAACTTTTAAGCAACCCTAAAATACTAAAAATTTTTCATTATGCAAGATTTGATATGTTAGCTATTTATAGCTATCTAAATATTATGTGTGAAAATATTTTTTGCACTAAAATTGCATCAAAATTATGTAGAACTTACACTGATAAACATTCTCTTAAGGTATTGTGTAAAGAGTTATTAAATATAGATTTACAAAAAGAACAACAAAGTTCTAATTGGGGTGTAGAAAAACTATCTTCAGAGCAACTTCAATATGCATCTTTTGATGTTATATATTTGCCACAAATAAAAAATCAATTAACACAAATGCTAATTCAAGAAAATAGATTAATTTTAGCTAATCAATGTTTTAATTTTTTACAAACACAAGTATTATTAGATAAACTAAATTTTATAGATATTTTTAATCACTAAAGGATTTTTTAAAATGAAAAATATGTCAAATAATGACATTATCAATTTTGCTAAAAATGTTATTGAAACAGAAATAAATGGTCTAAAAGATCTGCAATATAATTTAGATGATAATTTTGTAAAAACTTGCCATTTATTGCATCAAATAAAAGGAAAAATTATTTGCTGTGGAATAGGGAAATCTGGTCATATTGCAAATAAAATATCTGCTACTTTAGCTTCTACAGGAACACCTGCATTTTTTGTGCATCCAACCGAAGCACTACACGGAGACTTAGGTATGATATCTACAAATGATGCTATTTTGGCTATTTCTAATTCAGGTAATACAATAGAATTAAGTGGAATTATTAATTATGCAGTAAGATTTAACATTCCTTTAATTGGAATTACTCAAAACAAAAATTCTAAGCTTGGTGTTAATTCAACACACTTACTTTTATTGCCTCAATCCCCTGAAGCCTGTTCTTTAGGACTTGCACCTACTACTTCTACAACTAATTCTCTTGCTTTGGGAGACTGCTTAGCAATTACTTTATTACATATGAAAGGATTTAAAGAAGAAGACTTTAAAATTTTTCATCCTGGTGGATCTTTAGGAAATAAATTAATTAGTATTGAAAATGTTATGCATAAAGATATACCTATAATTAATCAAGAACACACAATGAGTGAAGCTATAGTTGAAGTTACAAAACATAAATTTGGTTGCATTGCAATATGCAACCAAGAAAATAAAATGATAGGAATCATCACAGACGGAGATATTAGACGACATATGGATGATAATTTTTTAAATAAAAATGTTATAGAAGTAATGAATAAAAATTTTATCCATATTAATGCAAATGAAAACACATCTAAAGTATTATCTTTAATGCAAAAAAACAAAATTAGCAATGTATTTGTATTAAATAATAACAACCAACCTATTGGTATTATACACATTCACGATTTATTATCTTTAGGTGTAGTTTGAAAATTACAGATTATAAAAAACAATATTCATTAATTAAAAAGCTTTTAATTTATTCTTTGCTAACAATTAATGTTGCTTTTTTTGGTTATATGACTTTTAATATTGTAATTGAAAAAAGTAAATTTTTTTTATTTTTTAAATTTTTCAACCCACAGGCTTTATCTCTTCTTAATATTAAGCCTTTATCAATTTCTGGTGTTTCAAACTCACAAAATCAGTATTATTTTACTTCAAAAAAACTTAAAGATTATGTGCAAAATATTTTAAACCAAGAAAATTTAAAGTTTGAAGATGTCATTGGAAAGTTTAAGTTAAAAGATAATTCCATAATAAATTTAATTGCTGATTATGGTGTATTTGACAATCAAAAAAAACAATTTGTGCTATCTAAAAATATCAATATTACATCAACTGTTTACAATATAAAACTAGAGAATGCAACGATAGACTTCAAAAGTAATACCATTTATTCAAGCAATAAAGTCAGTGGTAAATACAACTCCATAAACTTTAATGCTGATAGATTTGATATTATAAATAACTTAACTACCATTAATTTATATGGATCAATTTATATGGAAATTAATGAGAAATAAATTTTTACTAGCTTTAGCTTTACTAATTTCCAATTTAAGCACTTTATGTGCTAAATATATTATCACTGCAGATGATTTAGCATCTATTGATAGTAAAAATACAAACATAGAGCTTCATAAAAATGTTATTATAAAAAACAAAGATAATATATTTTATGCTGATTATGCTAACATCAAATATATTAATTTTAACAATATAGCAAATAATTTAAAGCAAAAATCTTTTATTAATTTTACAAAAATTTCTGCTAAAGGTAATGTAAAAATTATTTTAAAAAATTCTTATGCTATAGCTGATGAATTTATTTATGATATACCTAAAAAAATTATGCTTCTTAGATCTTTTAATAAAAATACTATTTATAAAAATGAAAACATTACATTAACCGCAAAAAAACAGATTGAATATCAAGAAGAAGATAATATATTAGTAGCAAGAGGAAAGCCTAAACTAATTAGCCAAAATAAAAATAATATCAATCAAAACTATACAATATATGCTGATTTAATGACTGCACAACTAAATTCTGAAAAAAACAATATAGAATATGCACAAGCTTTTGATAAAGTAAAATTTATTCATCAAAACACTATAGCAAAAGGAAACTATGCATTATTTGATGCAAAATCTAATACTATTTTATTAAAAGATAATGTAAAATTACAAAATAAAGATTCAACAATTTTAGCTTGTGAATTAACAATAAATATAGATACAGGTGCAACAGATATTATCCCTTGCAAAGATGATACTATAAATACAAAGATTGATCTAACATCAAAAAATTCTAATTAAAGTGATTATAAAAAATGGAAAATATAGAAAATAAAATTCAAGCTCTAAATATAGAAAAATTTTTTGGTAAAAGAAAAGTTTTAAAAAATACTAGTATTGAAATTCAACAAGGTAAAACTGTTGGACTTTTAGGTCCAAATGGATCTGGCAAAACAACTTTATTTTATATTATTGCAGGTCTTTTGTATCCAAATGCTGGTCAAATTATGTTTAATGAAGAAGATATAACCAATTATCCAATGTATATAAGAGCTCAAAAAGGTATAGGATATTTGCCACAAGATGTATCAATTTTTAGAACAATGAATGTAGAAGAAAACATAGAATCAATTTTAGAATTATATTACAAAAATAAAGGTGAAAGAAAAGATAGACTGAATAATCTTATTAAAGAATTTTCTATTGAACACATAAGAACATCTCCTGCGTTAGCTTTATCAGGTGGAGAGAGAAGAAGGGTAGAGATAGCAAGAACTCTAGCAAGCAACCCTAAAATTGTTTTACTTGACGAACCATTTGCAGGGGTTGACCCAATTGCAGTAGGAGATTTAAAAAATTTAATTATTTCTTTAAAAGAAAAAAATATTGGAGTATTAATTACAGATCATAATGTAAAAGAAACTCTTAATATTGTGGATAAATCATATATATTATACGATGGAAATATTATCTTTTCTGGTAATCAACAAGAAATTATTAACAATCCAGATGTGCAAAGAGTATACCTAGGAGATACCTTTGTTGATTAATATTAATTATATAGAATCTACACTAACACAAGCATTATTTAATTTTTCAAGAGATTTTCTAAAGCCTGAAATTGAATATTTATCAATTGCAAAAGTATTGTCTTTAAAATCATTAAATACTAAAAAATTTTCTTTTGAAAAAGCAAGTTTTTTTAAAATTATCTCTTCATTCTCTGCCCAAGCTTGATTTTCAAATGTATTAAAGAAAAAATCTACCTTATTAATATACACTCTAACCAAAGAATTTTCTTTATACAATAATCCACCAACAACATATATCTCTTTAGAATTATTAGATTTATTATAATTAATCATCATATAATTATAACTACGCAATAAGTAATCACCAGAAGAACTAACAGGAAAAGAAAACATAAAACATTCTAACCCTGAATTAGAAAAATACCAATCACCTATTCTTTCAATATTTTTCATTGGAAGATCTTGAACAAAATTAATTTTATTTTTAATAGGCTTTTTCTCTCCAAAAGAGCAAGAAAGCAACATAAAAGAAAAACATAATATTGTAATCTTATATAACCAATTCATAACTATAAAAATTAAATATCTAAATTATTTACATTTAAAGCATTACTTTGAATAAATTCACGTCTAGGCTCAACAACATCCCCCATAAGAGTTGCAAAAATTTCATCAGCTTTTTCTAAAGATTCTATAGTCACTTGCAAAAGAGATCTAGAATTAGGATCTAAAGTTGTTTCCCATAATTGTTCTGGATTCATCTCCCCTAATCCTTTATATCTTTGCAATGATAAACCTTTTTTTGCATTATCTAACAAAAGCTTTAAAAATAAAAAAGGTCCATTGACTATACTTGCTACATCTTTAAATTTTAAATGCCCTATCCCAGAAAAATAACTTTGCAATTGCAATCCTAAAGAATTTAGCAAACTAAAACCTTGATAAGATAGTAATTTTTCATTTACTATATATTCTTCTGCAACTCCGCGATTGAAATTTTTTGCCACTATACCTACATCTTGTAATGAAACCTCCCAAGTAATTGATTTGTTTTCATTTAAAGAATTTAATTTGTTTTGTAAATTTTCAAGACAAGACATATTTTTGTTTTGTAAAGTATCTATATTTAAAATATTACACAATGCCATAATTTCTAAAATATCTAATGGAATATTATAATTAGATAAATCAACAACTACTTTTTGAAATTTTTTACATAATGTTATCAAATTAGATAAATCATTCCCAAATATTTTTGTCCCTTCAAATGTTTCTAAAACTGCTCCCTCAGAAATAGACAAATCAAATAAAAAATTATCTAAACTTTCTTGGCTTTTATGATAAACTTCGGATTTACCTTTTGCAGTTCTAAAAAGAGGAGGTTGAGCAACATAAACATAACCTTTTTCAATCAATTGTGGCATTTGTCTATAAAAAAATGTTAGCAACAGAGTTCTAATATGACTTCCATCAACATCAGCATCAGTCATAATAATAATTTTATGATATCTACATTTTTCAATATCAAACTCTTCACGACCAATACTTGTTCCCAATGCAGTAATAAGAGTTCCAATTTCTGTAGAATTTAACACTTGATCAAATCTAGCTTTTTCTACATTTAAAATTTTTCCTCTTAAAGGTAAAACTGCTTGATTTTTTCTATTTCTACCCTGCTTAGCAGAACCACCAGCTGAATCTCCCTCTACTATGAATAATTCACATACCGATGGATCTTTCTCTGAACAATTAGCCAATTTACCTGGTAAGTTAGCAGGATCAAGAGACGTTTTTTTACGTGTTAATTCACGAGCTCTACGAGCCGCTTCACGAGCAGTTGCAGCTTCAATGATTTTATTTAAAATTACTTTTGTCTCTTGAGGATTTTCTTCAAACCATTGAGATAATTTTTCATTTACAATATTTTCTACAACAGAACGAACCTCTGAAGATACTAATTTATCCTTTGTTTGAGAAGAAAACTTAGGATCAGGAACTTTTACAGAAATAATACAAGTTAATCCTTCTCTAGAATCATCTCCTGCTAACTCAACTTTGTCTTTAGCTTTTTTTGCAGATAAAAAAGTAGCTAAATACTGATTAATAGTTCTAGTTAAAGCAGACCTAAAACCCGCTAAATGAGTTCCACCATCTCTTTGAGGTATATTATTTGTAAAACATAAAGTATTTTCATGATAAGAATCATTCCATCCCATAGCAATTTCTGCTGTTATACCATCTTTTTGTGATTTAAAATAAATAACATCTTTATGTAAAATATTTTTAGATTTATCTAAGTATTTTACAAACTCCATTAAACCGCCAGAATACTTCATTATGGTTGACAACTCTTGAGGCTGTCTTTTATCTACTAAAGTAAGTTGAACATTAGAATTTAAAAAAGCTAATTCTTTTAATCTTCTTTCTAATGTTTTAAAATCAAAATTAGTAATTGCAAAAATACTAGGAGATGGATAAAACTTTACTATTGTTCCTTTTTTATACAAACCATTGCTATCTTTAGGTGCCTCACCAACCACTTTAAGAGGTTCTTGAGCTACTCCAACTTTAAATCTTATAAAATACTCTTTTTCATCTCTATATATAGTTAAATCTAAAATATCTGATAAAGCATTAACCACAGATACCCCAAC
Organism: Rickettsia typhi; assembly: GCA_945888065.1. Lineage (GTDB taxonomy): Bacteria > Pseudomonadota > Alphaproteobacteria > WRAU01 > Hepatincolaceae > CAMCZU01. The sequence continues at coordinate 85,158 of CAMCZU010000003.1, read as the reverse complement.
CCCGTGCAATCCACCTGATACCTTATAAGAATTTTGATCAAATTTACCACCTGCATGTAGTTGTGTCATAATTACCTCAGCGGCAGATACTCCTTCTTCTTCGTGAATATCTACAGGTATACCTCTACCATTATCTTCCACACTAACAGAACCATCAGGATTAAGACTCACAATAATATTATCACAATGCCCTGCCAAGGATTCATCTATTGCATTATCTACAACCTCATAAACCATATGATGCAACCCAGATCCATCATCTGTATCACCAATATACATTCCTGGCCTTTTTCTAACCGCATCTAAGCCTTTTAATACCTTAATTGATGATGAATCATAAACGTCTTTATTTTTATCCATATATACTCTCTTGGTTATAAAATATGATTTTTCTTTATAATATACTATTATATACTATAGATTACATAATCGCATTATTTTTTATAATTTAATAAAATTAAATTGATTTTTATTATCAACAAAATATTTATTATCAACAGATGTAATAAATATTTGATTTCCCAGATTTAAAAAACAATTGACAATATAATCGCTATTTTCTTGATCCAAATGAATATTAATTTCATCTAGCAACAATACAGGCTTACTTTTTTTTATTTTAAATACTAAATTAATAAACGATACAATCATTTCAATTAGTAATATTTTTTGCTCTCCAGAAGAGCACATTGTAGCCAACCTAGAATGCTTAATGCTATGACCTTGAAGTTTGCTTTTATGCGGTCCAATAGTAGTTGTATTTGTTTTTTTATCATTCTCTCTAGAATTTTTTAAAGATGCTTTATAATAACCCTCTACAACTAAAGAAAACTTATGCTCTTTAAATAAATCTTCTAACATTCCTTCAAACATTAATTTCATTGGATATTTATATATGCTATTATCAGACAATTCCTCAGATAATTGCTCTAAAAAATTTGCTCTTGCAACAGATAAAGCAACACCAATAGAACAAATATTTTCTTCTATAATATCTAACCATTTGTGATGATGAGAATACATAAACAAAACTTTTGAACGTTCTTTTAAAAGTTTTTCATATTCAATTAGCCTAATTAAATGATCTTTATCAAGAACAGAAATTAATTTATCAATAAATTTTCTTTTTACACTAGAATCTTGTAAAAAAAAATTATCCATTTGAGGAATCATCCATACACAATCAAGGCTATGTAGTAAGTATTCTTTATTTTTTACTTTGTTTTCATCTATAAAATATTTTTTTTTAAAACTTTCTGAAGATGAATCAAATTCTAAAAATACTCCTAAATTAATTAAACCCAAAGATGTGTTTAAATCGCTATGTATTTTAGATTCAATGCCACCATATCCTATTATATTATTAACTTCGGCACTTTTTAAACCCTTACCTACAGATAATAAAGATATAGCTTCTAGTATAGATGTTTTACCAGAACCATTGCTTCCAATAATAATATTACAAGAAGATGAAAAATCAGAAAAAAATTTTTTATGGTTTCTAAAATTATACAAACTAATGTTTTTTAAATAATACTGATTATAATCCATTAGTATTCTATTTTATAATCTCATAGGCATAATAACAAATATTTCTTCATCACTATCAATTTTTTTAATAATAGCAGGAGTAGAAGATGAAGCTAATTTAATTACTAAATTATCTCCTACAATTAATGAACAAATATCATTTAAATATTTTGCATTAAAGCAAATTGTCATAGCATCTATTGGGTGTAAAATATCTAACTCTTGCTCTCCTTCATTATCACTTTTATGAGCTGTAAGAGTAATTTTTTTATCTAAAATATCTATTTTTACGGCTTTTAATTTATCATCACTAAATACAGAAATTAAATTTACAGCATCAATAAAAGATTTTTTAGATACTTCTAAAATTTTATCATTGTTTTCTGGAATAACTTTTTGATAATTAGGAAAATTCCCATCAATTAATTTTGAAGTTAAAATAAGCTTATCTCCAAATTTAAAAGATATTTTAGTATTACTACAAGCAATATTTAATTGCTTTTCATTTAACTTATCTAGTAATTTATATAATTCATCTACAGCTTTTTTAGGTAAAATTAAACCATCTGCTATATTAAAATCACTTTGAGTTTTTATGTCTGCTAATGCCAATCTATGACCATCTGTAGCAACAGCTCTTAACACATTGTTTCCATTGCTTGTGGTAGAATGAAAATAAATACCATTTAAATAATAACGAGTTTCATCTAAAGATATTGCAAATCTAGTTTTTTCTATTAATCTTTTAAAATCTACCACAGAAATATCAAAATTATTAGGTAAATCATTGGTTTGAATAATAGGAAAATCTTCTACAGGAAGGCAATTAAATTTTGCTTTAAATGTGCCACATTTTAAATGAAGCTGATCATTAACCATAGCTAACTCTACATTAGAATCTCCAGGAAGCCTTTTTATAGCCTCAAACATCATATAAGCAGAAACCGTTGTAGACCCAACTTCATTTACATTCACTTGTATAATCTCTACAATATCTAAATCCATATCTGTAGCATTAATAATAATTTTATCATTTTGAGCTGAAATCCTAATGTTAGATAAAATTGGAGTAATATTACGCTTATCAACAACACCTTGAACATTATCTAAAGCTTTTAATAGCACATTAGCTAAAATTGTGAATTTCATTTTATTTATATGTCCTTAATTTATATATATTATTAGCAATTGTAATAGAGTTTAATTTTTTTGTAAAATATTTATTAATAATTTAATATCACTTTGTAAATATATATCATTTTTTAATTTGTCTTCTATTTTATTTACAGAATAAATCACAGTTGTATGATCACGACCACCAAATTTTTTACCTATTTCAGGAAGAGATGATTTTGTAAGTTTTTTGGCTAAATACATTGCAATATGCCTTGCTTGAGATGTCATTTTATCTTTTTTAATAGAAGACATATCTGCCAATTTAATAGAATAATGCTCTGCAACCTTTTTTTGAATTAAATCAATACTAATAGTTTTGTTTACAAACTTAACTACATCTTCTAAAACATTCATAGCCATATTAAGATCTATTTTAACATTCATAATTCTATGATAAGAAATAACTCTCTTTAATGCACCCTCAAGCTCACGCACATTAGATGTAATAGTATGAGCTAAAAAATCTAAAACATCTTTTGGAATTTTTATGTTAAGATTTTTTGCTTTAGATTCTAAAATACCAAGCCTTAATTCATAAGTTGTTGAATTAATACTCACAGGAAGTCCTGCTTGTAATCTTGATACTATTCTTGCTTCTATTTTATCTAAATCTAAAGGAGATTTATCTGCTGTTAAAATAATTTGTTTACCTTGAGAAATCAAAGAATTAAATGTGTGAAAAAATTCTTCTTGAGTTTGCTCTTTGCCACCAATAAACTGAAAATCATCAATCATTAAAATATCTGTGCTTCTAAACATTTCTTTAAAAGACATTATATTTTTTTCTCTTAATGCCATCACATACAAAACTGCAAACTTTTCAGCTGTAAGATATAAGAATTTACGATTGAGTTTTTTATTAATAATTTCCCAAGCTATAGAGTGCATTAAATGAGTTTTACCTAACCCAACACCTCCATAAATAAATAAAGGATTAAAATTAACTATATTATCACAAGCTACTCTATGTGCAGCTGTATATGCAAATTCATTAGACTTATCTACTACAAAGTTTTCAAATGTATACTCAGGATTAAGTTTAAATTCAAAAGTATTTGCTATATTTATATCTTCATCTATATTTGCACTAAAAATTTCTTGTGCATTTGCTAAAGGATTTAACAATTGATCTGAATTAAAGCTATCTACACTAATTTCTAAAGATTTAATATTCGGATAACATACAACAAAAGCCTGAATAAACACTTCTTTAAAATTTGTCATAACCCAATTTTTAATAAAAACAGATGGGGCATACAAAAATAAGATATTAGATTCTACTTTATGAAACCTTAATTGCCTTATCCAACTATCAAAAGATAAATCATCAATGTTATTTTTTATAACAGATAATAACCTATCCCAATCAAAATTTTCTTCAAAAACTACATTTTGGTTTGACATTTTGCAACTAAGATAAAGCTTTTACCTTAGAAAATAATCTTGCAATTTTTCTACTAGCTGTATTTTTATGTATAATACCTTTTTGTCCAACTTTAGCTATTAAAGATTGCACCTTAGAAAATGATTTAACTGCATCTTCTTTTTTACCTTGCTGAATATTGTCTTCTAGCTTTCTAACAAAGGTTCTCACTTCATTCATTGAAGACTTATTTGCAATTGTTTTTTTAATACTTTGACGATTTCTTTTTTTAGCACTTTGTATATTTGCCATAATACTCCTTTAATATAACATATATTGCATATAGTAATTAAAACATATAACCTATTTAAGTCAAGCAAAATATTATATTTTAATTATTTTAAAATTTCAATTTTATTTTTGGCAATCTGGACAATAAAAAGTTGAACGTTGATTTTGCATAATTTTTACAATTAAACATCCACAATTATTTACACAAGGAACACCTTGTTTTTGATATACAGAAAATAAGTTTTGAAAATTTCCAATGCTCCCATCACTTTTTTTATAATCTCTTAATGTAGATCCGCCATTATTAATAGACTGATTTAAAATAAATTTAATCCAATACACCAATTCTTTTGTTTGTATTTTAGATAATTTTTTTGCACTACAGAGTGGAGATATTTGTGCTTTAAATAAAGATTCTGATGCATAAATATTACCAATACCAGCAACTAAAGTTTGATTTAATAAAGTATGCTTAATATTAGCATTAATATTTTTTAATTTTTCATATAAATAAACTTCATTAAAGTTGGAATCTAAGGCATCAATACCCAAGTTATTTAAAAATTTTAACTGACTAAATTTAATATTATTTACAATTTGAAACATCCCAAATCTACGAATATCATTAAACTTTAGAATTAAATTATTTTCAAAATAAATTACAATATGATCGTGTTTGCTTAAACTTCTTTCATTATTTAGCAAAAACACCCCGCTCATACCCAAGTGTGATACTATATATAAATTATTATCTAATTGAAAAATAATATATTTACCTTTACGATAAATTTTACGAATTTTATTATTAATTAATAATTCTAAATCTTTTATATCAAATAAATTTTTTAATTTTTTTCCTGAATAATATACATCTTTAATTAGTAAATTTTGAGATTTTTTTATAGAAATACAAACATTCTCAACTTCTGGCAACTCTGGCATTTTCTTTAACTTATTATTTATAATTAATTTTGATATTTATATACTTACATATATAATATAATCTTACCTAATTTTTATTAATATAACAAAAGAATCTACCTATGAATAATGATGATAATTTTTTTACTGATTTTGGATTTAAAAAAATAAAAATAAATGAAAAGGTAAAATTAGTAAAAGAGGTTTTTGACAACGTAGCAAATCATTATGATTTAATGAACGATTTAATGAGTTTAGGTAGCCATCGCTTATGGAAAAAATCATTTGTTAATTTAATAGATCCTAAAGCAGAAGATATAATTGGAGACATAGGTGGTGGCACTGGTGATATTTCTATAGGGCTTGCTAAAAAATGTTCTAATATTTATTGTATAGATATCAATGAAAATATGCTTTCTATTGGAAAAAATAAAGCTCTTAATAACGGCTATACTTCCTCTATTAATTTTATACAAGGTGATGCTCAACAATTACCACTAACAGATTCTTTTTTAACCAAATATGCTATATCTTTTTGTATTAGAAATGTTACAGATATAAACCAAGCTCTAAAGGAAGCTTATCGTGTATTAAAACCAAATGGTAAATTTTTTTGCCTTGAATTTTCTCATGTTAAAAACGAATTGTTATCTTCTTTATACGAATTTTGGTCATTTCATATTATTCCACAAATAGGTAAATATATAGCAAACAATCAAGAGGCATATCAATATTTAGTAGAAAGTATTAATAAATTCCCTTCTCAAGAAGAATTTAAAACAATGATAGAAAATGCAGGATTTAAAAATGTAAAATACAAAAACATTTTAAATGGAATTGCAACTATTCATTACGGCGATAAATAAATGTTTATATTTCGTATTTTGAAATTAATTTATCTTTTTTTTAGATATAACTGCTTTTTTTTACTAGGAATGATAAATCATCCCTTATTTTTTATTTTCAAGATTCTTTATAATCCCCAATCTAAATCCCAAGCAAAACGTTTAAAAAAGTTTTTTGAAAATGCAGGACCTTTATTTATAAAATTAGGACAACTACTATCCACTAGAGTTGATATTTTAAGTAAAATTTTTATACAAGAACTTCAATTATTAAAAGATTCAAACAAATCTTCTTCATTTAATATATTAAAAAAACTTTTTTATAAAAATTTTAATGAAGATATTAATAATATTTTTACTAATATATCTCCAAAATCTGTAGGTTCAGCATCTATTGCTTTGGTATTCAAGGCTAATCTTAATAATTCACCCGTTGCTATTAAAATTATCAAACCAAAATCTATATCAATTATTAAAAATGATTTAGCAATTTTAAGTGTGATTTTTAAAATTTTAGAATTTATATCTTATAGAGCAAAAACATCTAAAATAACAAAATTAATAGAACATTTAAAATACCAAATTAGCTTTGAATTAGATCTTAGATTAGAAAGTGCTGCTGCAGAAAAAATGTCAGAAAATTTTAAACATAATTCACATATATATATTCCTAAAATTTACTGGCAATATACAAACCAACATATTTTGACTCAAGAATGGATTAATGGTATTAAAATTGATGATATACAAACTTTAAAAGATAATAATTTTAATCTTTTAGATATAACAAAAAGATTTAGTGAAATTTTTTTTCATCAAACACTCAGAGATGGTTTTTTTCACGGAGACATTCATAGTGGCAATATTTTTGTTTTACCAAACGGAAAAATTGCTTTTATTGATTTTGGTATTATAGGAAAACTTAATAATAAGCTTAAATTTTACATTAAAGAGGTTTTTTTAGCATTTTTAAATAAAAACTATGATCTCGCATCACAAATTCATTTTGATGCAGGTTGGATTTCTAAAAAATATAAAGTTGAAGATTTCTCCCTAGCTTGTAGAAGCATTGTAGAAAAAATTTTTAATTTACCCCAAGAAGAAGTAAAATTAGGGGAATTGTTGCAACAATTATTTTCTATATCGTCTATGTTTGAAATGGAAATTCAAGAAGATTTATTAATTTTACAAAAAAACTTACTTTATTTTGAAAATATATGTAAAATTTTATCTCCAAAAGAAAATATTTGGGTTTTGTGTAAAAACATTTTAAATAAAAACGCACCATCTACACAAAACATCAATTCTTATTTGCAATATAAAACATCTAACATCTTAGATAGTGTAAAAAATGATATTTTAAATGTTGTATCTACTTACAATAAAAACAAATACCACAATAAATTAATATTTATTAATTTATTGTTATGTATTATAATAGTATTTTTATTATCCATAATAATTTTTTAAAGATATTACAAAATGAGTATTATTAATATAGTTATTAAACCTTTTAATCAAGATATTGATTATATTATACCTCAATATGCTACAGATGGAAGTGTGGGAGCAGATTTAAACGCAATTTTACCACACCCAATAATTTTAAAACCACTTCAAAGAACATTAATACCTACTAATCTTTGCATTGAACTACCTCAATTTTTTGAAGCTCAAATACGACCAAGATCTGGTATTTCATTAAAAAATGGAATTACAGTATTAAATAGCCCAGGAACTATTGATAGTGATTATAGAGGAGAACTTAAAATTATCTTAATTAATTTAGGAGATGAAGATTTTATCATTAATAACAAAGATAGAATCGCTCAGCTTATTATAAGCCCTATTGTTAAATCTAATTTTATCTTAAGTTTTAATGAAATTAGCACTACAAATAGGAATAATAATGGTTTTGGTTCAAGTGGGAAATGAAATTATTTATATCAAAAATATTGATTTTATTTATTAATATAAGACTAAAAATAAATTTTTTTTCTTATAAAATTAATATAAAAAATCTTAATCAAATATTAAATATTAGCTATCATTTTAAACTACTAAATCAAATTCACAATAAAGGATACGATATTTTATACAATCAATTTCATTACCATAATAAAATTTATTCTTTTAATCATTTTAATCAAAAATATTCTGTAGCTAATTATTATTTTTATAATTTTTTTTGGCTTGTAGATTTAAAAAATATTAACACTAATCAAAGTTATGAAAAATCTTATCAATTACTAAATTTTTGGCTACAATATAATAATTCATCTTATTCTTTAAATGATTTGTCAACTATTTCAGAAAGAGTTTTTAATATAATAATTTCTTATAAATTTTTAACAAATTTTAATAACAATATTTTTCTTAACAAATTACTTCTTAATATAAAAAAAGAAATTGAATATTTAATGAATTCTTATCATAAAAAGTTTTACAAATTATATTTACAAGATAATATAATTATTTTTTTTAAAACCATATTGCTACTTGAATTTACAACAAATGGATCGTCTCTCTCTAGTATAATTAAAGATTTAAATAATCATTTAAAAATACATATATATGACGATGGAGGGCATATAAGCCACAATATATCAACTTCTTTAATGTATCTCCAAAATCTTTTAATTATTAAAGATATGTTAAAAGAAGATTTAAACAATGATTTATCTATAATAAATTTATATATAGACAAAATTTCTTTATTTATAAAAGTTTTAAAACATAAAGATAATTCTTTAGCAATTTTTAATAAATCTAATGATACAGATATAGATCAAATAAACATTTTACTATCTTTAAATAACACTGCAAATTCAAGCAATTACAACAATTTAAAAGATAGCAAATATATTAACTTAAAACACAATGATAATAATATTATTGTTTCATACTTTTGTAAAAACAATACATTTTTTCCTATTGAAGCAACCTTAAATAAAGAAAAAATTATTACTAATATACCTTCTGAATTGTTTGAAAATTCTATAGAAAATTTACAATGTTCAACCCTTATTCTTGAATTAGAAAATAATAATAGCTACATTGTTCCTAAAAACAATAATATTAGCATTCAAAAAAGAGACGAAGATAATTGGCAAATCATTGAATTATCTTATGAAGCAAACGAATATGGATTAATTTATAGAAAAATTATTTATTTATCAAAAAACAAAAAAAATAATTATATTTTAGGTGAAGATTTACTAAGCTTTTATAAAGCTAACAACCTAAAAAAAATTAAAAATGCATATCTTAGATTTCATCTTACACCATCTATAAATAGTGTTGAAACTTATAAAAATAATCATATTGCCCTCTTACAAACTAAAAATAATATATACTCATTTAACTCCCCAGATAATGCTATAAAATTTCATAAAACATTATACTCAGAAAAAAATAGTGTCTATAGCTATACATTTGATATACCTTTTAATTTACAAGCAAAAATTATTAAAAATGAATGGAATCTGTGCTCTATTAAATCAGAAATAGATTTTTTAAACACATAAGAATTAAAATGACAAATAAAATTCTGTTTATTATAGATATGCAAAATAGCTTTATTAATCCAAAAGGAAATTTGTATATTAAAAATTCTAAAAAATTAATCATAAAAGCCAATAACTATTTATACAAATATGGAAATAATTTTAATAAAATTATTTTAACATATGATACCCATTTTAAAGAAACATATAGCAAACAAAGCGAATCTGAATTGTTTCCTTTTCATTGCGAATACAATAGTAAAGACTGGGACTTAGCTCTTGATAAAAAAATTTTAAACAATTTAACATCAAAAATTTACTATCTTAAAAAAGATAACTTTAATTTATGGGAAAATTTTTCGTATATCAATCATTTGCAAAATGATTTATATAAAATTATAAACTACAGAACAAACAAAATTGAATTTGCTACAATTATTGATTTTTTAAAAGAAAATCCACCTTGCAATACACATATTAGCCTCTTTGGAGTTGCCTCAGATTATTGTTGTAAATATGCATTTGATGGATTATTAAAATTAAATTATAAAATTGATATTATAAAAAATTTAACCAAAGAAATTAATACAAATATTATAAAAATTCTTGCAAATAATGAATATATTTGTTATACTAAAATTGATATGTTAAATTTAGTATAATAAAAATAAAATAACAAAGTTTGTAAAAAGATGGCTGAAATAAAACTTGATATAAAAAAACCAAAAAAAGCATTTCTAATCTATAAACTATCAGTAATGTTTACATTAATACCTTTTATTTCTACATTGTTTTTTTTAATAGTGTTTTTTATGATAAATTATTCTTTAAATTTAATTAATAGTGAAGTTTTAGAATTTGGAATTGAAACATCAGAGCAAAAATTATTTATTTTTTCTTTAATTGTGTGTTTAATTATTCATTTAGTTTTCATAATTAATACTTATCTTAGATACAGATCTTTTAAAATAATTTTAAAAAAGGATATTATAGAAATTTTTGACGGTTATAATGATAATATTTATATTAAAAATGTAGTTTATGCAGAAACTAAAAAAAATATTATAGACAGATTTCTAGGTTTTTCTAGCTTATATGTATATCAAAAAAATCAAAGTCTTAGAATAGTTCGTTTTTTAACTTCTAAAAATAGTTTAGCAAACAAAATAAATAAATTAGTAGATTCTTCAAGGGGGATATTTTAAATAACATTTTTATTATTTAAAATATTTCTTAACTTAATTTAGCAATTGTTTTTAAAACCTTTTTTTGTAGTTCTAAAAAACATTAGGGTAATATGCTTTTTGTATTCTAAAAATACTTTAACAAATAAAATTAATAGATTGGTAGATGGAAAATAAAACATCTAAAAGTAATTTTTAGATGTTTTATTTATTATATTAATCTAAGAGTTTATTTTAAATCCTTTATTCTTAAGCTCTGGATAAGCTCCAGGATAGTAAACTCTATTATAAAAGCTACTAACCCTTTTAGACCAACTCATACCAGCTTCTCCTCTTTGAGAAAAAACTTCTTTTGATAATTCATCGTATTTTATAACTTCATTTTTTACAACTTCTTGATTATATGTGTTGCTTAAAACATATCCATTTAAAGAAATTTTTGGTTTAACTTCAGTATTATCATTTTCTTGTGTATAACCTAAGCACAGACCCACTAATGCAAAACAATGTTGTGGTAAATTTAGTATCTCTGACATTTCTTTTGGAGAATTCCTAACAGCACCAATACAGCAAGTTCCAAAACCCATATTTTCAGCTACAGCAATTCCAGTTCCCATTGCAATCCCAATATCTACAGATGCAACCATAATTGATTCAATACTATCTGTAATTTTTAATTCTTCATTATGTATATCTAAAGCAATTTTTGCTTTGTTAAAATCCATAACAAACACTAAAAAAGTAGAGCAATCAACAATTTGCTTTTGACCCCACGATAGTTCAGCAATTTTTTTTCTCAAATCCATATCAACAATATTTAAAATGCTCAAACCCTGACCATTAATAGAAGTTGGTGCACAATTCATTGCTTTTAAAATTGCATTTAATTGATCTATTGGTATTACACGATTAGGCTGATACGAACGAATACTTTTATGATTAAAAGTGCTTTCTAATATTGATAACATATTATTTATACCCCTTATATACTAAAATTAAAAAGAATAAATATATGTTTTATATAACAAAAAATTATTGTTATATAAAACATATATTTAATAATGGAGCGGGCGAAGGGATTTGAACCCTCGACATCAACCTTGGCAAGGTTGCGCTCTACCCCTGAGCTACACCCGCAATATAATCATTAACTATAATAATGTAATTTTTTATAAAATGCAATTTTATTTTATATTCTCATTAATATGCAAAATTTGCTTAAAATTTTCCAACTCTCTTTTAGATAAAGATGTTTTTAGATTGCTTAATTTATTTGCATCAAGTGCTTTTCTTATTAAATTCAACTCTTCTTCACAAAAAGTATAAGAGTTGACACAATAATCTAAAAATGCTTTATAAGAGATAGGTGTCCAAATTTTTACAATATCTAAAATTTTTCTCCCATATTCTGCAATTTCATACTGAGCGTGCGAATCGACTCTTAATTTTAAAAAATGAAATAAATTATGCAAATCAATTTTCCAATAAAACTGAGTATATAAATTAATAGGAAGAATAGTTCTAGAAAGCTCCTTAGCAAAATCTTTGTTTTCAATTAAATCATCATATACATTAAAACAATTACGAGATGTTTTTTCTAAAATATCAATTATTTCTTTGGATTGTGCTACATCAAAAGACTCACCTCTACCTTGTTTATTAGACTTTGATTGTTTTTTAATTTCAGATATTTTTGGTATATAATAATCATCATCCATAATAGAGTAACGACCTGAAAGCTCATTTACATTTGCAGTCCTGTGTCTGAGCCATTGTCTAGCTACAAAAATTGGAGCTTTAATATGAAATTTAATTTCACACATTTCAAATGGTGTGGTGTGTTTATTGCGCATTAAGTATCTAATTAAAGATTCATCATCTAATGTAGACTTTGTTCCTTTACCATAAGATACACGAGCAGATTGCACAATAGAATCATCTCCGCCCATATAGTCTATAACCCTAACAAATCCTTTATCTAAAATTTTAAATTCTTGTTCTAAAATGTTGTCTAGATCTAAATTTATATATTTACAATGGTTATTTTGACTCATTTTTTTAATCCAACAATTTTTATATAAATATTATATCTTTAATTCTTAAAATTGATAAAAAAATATTGCTCATAATAAAAAATCTTACTATAGTATAATAGTATTAAATTTATTTAATACTATATAGATAAACCTTTATATAATTACTACTTTGGACTCGGGGTGCAAAACCCGACACCTCCACCATTATTAACATATTTTATGGGGGTGAAATAGGTTCGACAAATTAGGAAAAATAAAGCTTCTGTAGGGATGACCGCCTTATATAAGTCAAACTTAATAAATGCAAACGATAACAATGCAGGTTTAGCTTTAGCTGCTTAATTGCTCTTTAGCTTAAGGGGTTTGGTTAGTACCTTGCAACAGAAACTAACCACTATCTTACTAATAATATTTAAAAAAAATGAAAAAAATTTTTAACTTATCTCTATGGCTAAATCAATCTATGCAAGACTTAGTAAAAAAAATTATTAATACCATTGATATTCATAAAAATGTTGAAAACCATAGTTTTTATATTACATTTATTACAGCTGATTGTAATGTAATTATACCAGATGATTTAAAAGAAAAATATCCAGAATCTATGACAATTGTTCTAGAACATCAATTTGAAAAGCTAAAAACAACAAATGATGGTTTTTTTATTACCCTATTTTTTTCAGGGAATCCTAAAAATCTTTTTATTCCATACAATAGCATTATCAATATTTTTGATAAAAACTCCGACTTTGAGGTTAGCTTAGACTATACCCCATCAAAAATTAAAAAAAGCAAAACAACCCCTGTTTCTAAAAAAGATAATATTATTATTTTTCCAAAATAATTTCTTAAAAAGCATTTCTTAAAATTCTTAAGTATTCAAAAAATTCTTCATCTGTTTTATTATGCAAATTAAGCACTTTTTTAAAATCACTTGAATTACAATTTAAAAAAGGATTATATTTTTTTTCAAACTCTAAAGATATGGGCTGATTCTTAAGATCTTTTAGGTTAATCTCATTAATATTAAAAAAATTTAACGATTTTACAAAATTAAAATTATGCTTAATATAATTATGACCACAAAAAATCATAGTTTCTTTTGGTAAAGTGTTAATGAATTTTAAAGCATTATACATATCTTTAAAGCTACCATCAAAAATTCTACCACAACCGAAATTAAATAATACATCTCCTGAGAATAAAAAATTTAAATTATGTGAATAATAAATTAAATGATCTTCACAATGACCCTTAGCTTCATAAACATAAAAAACTTCATTTAATAAATTAATAGTATCAGCATTATTCAATTCAATATCTAATGTAAAATCTACTTTATGTTTTAATTTTGCAGGACCTACAATTTTTACTTTTGTGTCTTTTATTAACTCTAAAACTCCACAAATATGATCTTGGTGTGAGTGAGTAATAACTATATATTCTAAATGCAAATTGTGTTTTAATAAGCTATGTTTTATAACTTTTGCATCACCACAATCAAAAAGAATTGCTTTTCTTTGAGAATTATACAAAATCCAGTTATAATTATCATCTAAAGTATTACAAAGTAAATATTGCATTAACCAAAAAACCATTATTTAATAAAATATGAAAAAATCAGATAAACAAACTTTAAATAAAATTAGAAAAAAAATCAATTCAATAGATAAACAAATTATTGACCTATTAAGAAAAAGAAGTTATTTAATTCCAAAAGTAAGGACTATAAAAAATAATAATCTTAATTACAAAATTGCTTTTAATAGAGAAATTGATATAGCAAATAAAATAACACAAAGTGATTTTGGGCTTTATGATAATACATTTATGCAAAAAATTTGGAGAGAATTAATCTCAGCAACACTAAAAATAGAATGCAATCTTAATATTACTATTTATAAAACTAAATTTACATATAAAGATTTATGGGAAACAACTAAAGATCACTTTGGTATAAACACAAATTTCTCTTTCAATACCAATAGGCACAAAATATACGAAAACCTTTTAAACAAAAGCACAGATATGGCTATAATGCCTTATTTTGATGCAAAATCTTTTTGGTGGATTGATTTATGTAAACCACAATATAAAGAAATTAAAATTAACCTAATATTACCTTATTTTAAAGAATTTAAAACTTTAAATAACACCAAATCTGTGTGTATTAGCTTAAATAATGATGATATTTTTAGATATCAAAAGCTATACATCTTAAAGTTTAACTATAAAATAAAAAATTTAGATGTTAACAACTTAAAGTTTAACATTATAAGTAAATATAAAGACTGTCTTCTTATTTATAGCAATAAAATCCTGCCAAATGACTATTTTTCTAATGATACAAAATTATACCATATTGGGTCTTGCTTTATAAATTAGACAACTAATAATAAATTAATTATAATATAGCATATATAATAATTATATTAACATATTAGATTAGATATAAAATATGAAAAAAAGAGCTATAGTATTATTATTAGATTCTCTGGGTGTTGGGGAATCAGATGACGCTGATAATTTTGGAGATATAGGTAGCAATACCCTTGGTCATATTTTAGAAAAATTTCCTAATCTTAAAATTCCTAATTTAAAAAAATTAGGATTATTAAATATCTTATCACAAAGCTCTAATATTAATATCAATCAATTGTTGCCCTTAAATCCATCTGCAATATATGGGTTTGCACAAGAAATTTCTTCTGGTAAAGATACTCCATCTGGTCATTGGGAGCTAATGGGTTGCCCTGTATTATTTGAATGGGGCTATTTTACTGATAAAACAAATCCTTTTCCTCAAGAATTACTAAACAATATTTTTACAAAAGCTAATCTAAAAGGATCTTTAGGAAATTGTATAGGTTCTGGAACAGAAATTATTAATCAATATGGTATAGAACATATTAAAACTAAAATGCCTATTTTTTATACCTCAAATGATAGTGTATTTCAAATTGCTTGTTCTGAAGAATATTTTGGATTAGAAAATTTATATAATTTATGTAAAATTGTTAGAGAAGAACTTGCTGAATACAATATAGGAAGAGTAATAGCAAGACCTTTTACTGGAAACAATCCATCTAATTTTAAAAGAACAGCTAATAGGTATGATTATTCTATTTTACCCCCTGAACCCACATTGCTAAATGTTATTACTCAACAAAATGGATGCGTGGTTGCTATTGGTAAAACTGCAAATATTTTCGCACATAGTGGAGTATCTAAATCTATTAAATCATCTACTTTAAAAAATTTATTTAATGATACAATAGATTCAATCAATAATAATAAAGATTGTGATTTAATTTTTACTAATTTTGTTGATTTTGACTCTGAATATGGGCACAGAAGAGATGTAAAAGGATATGCAGAAGCTTTAGAATATTTTGATGAAAATCTACCAAGAGTTATATCATCTTTAACCAATGATGATTTATTAATAATAACAGCAGATCACGGCTGTGATCCTACATTTAAAGGAAGCGACCATACTCGTGAATTTATACCTATTTTGTTTTATAGTAATACTTTAAAACCAAAAAATATTGGTAAAAGATCCACATTTTCAGATGTAGGACAATCTATTTGTAATTTTTTAAACCTACCCCCTCTTAAGTATGGAAAATCTTTTTTATAAACAACACTATATGATTATATTACAAGGAGATATAAAATGACTACACCTCACATTAATGCTAACTTAGGAGATTTTGCAGAGACTTGTTTACTACCTGGAGATCCTCTACGTGCTAAATTTATTGCTAATACTTTTTTAACTAACCCAAAAGAAATTACTAATGTAAGAAATATGTTAGGTTTTAGCGGTGAGTTTAAAGGCAAAAAAATATCTATAATGGGCTCTGGAATGGGAATACCATCTTGTTCAATTTATGCTAAAGAATTAATTACAGAATATAAGGTAAAAAATTTAATTAGAGTTGGCTCAGCTGGGGGATTAAACAATACCAAAATGAAAGATATTGTTATTGCAATGGGTGCTTCTAGTGATTCAAATGTTAATCGTCAAAGATTTAACAATTATGATTTTTCTGCTATAGCAAGCTATCATTTATTAAATAAAGCTGTTAATGTTGCTAATAAGCTTAATATTAATGTATTAGTTGGAAATTGCTTCAGTGCAGACTTATTCTATACACCTAATATACAAATGTTTGATATAATGGAAAAAATGCAAATCCTATGTGTAGAAATGGAAGCGGCAGGTTTATATGGAGTATGTGCAGAATATGGAGCAAATGCTTTAGCAATTCTTACAATTTCAGATCATATTCGCACTCATCAAGCTTTAACATCTAAAGAAAGAGAAACAACATTTAATGAAATGATAGAAATAGCACTAAATACGGCTGTTGATCTATAATATAGATAAATGCTTGATGGCATCCTTAGATAATTTTTGTATTTTTAAATCTGGATAATCAATAAGGTTATTGATATATGGCAAAAAATCTTTATTAGAAGAGTTTTTTGCTATAATAATTGCATTACTTAAAACGTGTATATATCCTGTTCTTTTTATAGGTGTGTGCTTAAAAATAGTTTCAAAATCTTTTTCATTCATTTGTAAAACTGCAATGAGATTTTTTGGATAATTTTTATTTTCATAAATTTCTTCAAAATTACTTTGCTTTTGCCATCTGTTAAAATGACAAGCTTTCAAACAATCATCACAACCAAATAATTTATCTCCTAAAGCACAATGAAATATATCTGGTATAACATCTTTATGTTCAATGGTTAAATAAGATAAACACTTTGATACATTTAATTTATAAGGGGTAATAGCTCCTGTAGGACAAGCATCTATGCATTTTGTGCAAGTTCCACAAAAATCATTATGAGGGCTATCTGGATTAATTGACAAACTAGTTAACAAAACACCTAAAAACAACCAACTACCAAAATTTCTTGATACAATACAAGTATGCTTTCCTTGCCATCCAATCTGTGTTTGCTTTGCTAAAACTTTTTCTAAAATTGGTGCTGAATCTACAAAAAAACGATTTTCATCATTAAATTCTTTGTTTAAAAACTTAGATAATAATTTTATTTTATCATATACCCATTGATGATAATCAATTTTTTGATTAGCATATAAGCTAATTTCATAATCTTTTTTTATTTTACTATCATCAAAATAATTAAAACCTAATATGATTGCACTTTGTGCTGATGGTAGCAAAGTTTTTGGATTAGATCTTAATTCAAACCTAGATTCCATCCATAACATATCACCATAATTCTTTTCTTTTAAATATTGTTTATAATTTTCTAAATCAAAGACTGGGATTTCTGGTTTTGTAAAACCAATTGCATCAATTTTAATAGTATTTATTGCATAATCTACTATTTTATTTTTAATGTTTAGCATACCTACTATATCAAAAAAATTATCTTATAAATTCATATATTGCTTTAACCAAAATAACTCATCTTGTGATAAAATTTGAGTTGATAATAGGTTATTATATGTTTGTGTATGATAATCATTTAACCATTTTTTTTCTTCATTAGATAAAGCATCTATTAAAATATTAGAGAGTTCAAAGGGAATAAAAGTTAAACATTGCAATTGCAAAAAATTTTCATACTTAGATTTAACAACAACATACAAATTTTCTAATCTAATTCCATACTGATTTTCTAAATAAAAACCTGGTTCATTAGAAAAAATCATTCCTTCTGTAAGCACAACATTAGAATAAGATGAAATTCGTGCACCAATTTCATGCACACACAAAAATACTCCAACTCCGTGCCCTGTGCCATGTGGATAATCTAATCCCATTTTCCATAAAAACTGACGAGCTAACAAATCCAATTCACAACATTTTGTCCCTTCTTTAAAAATCATACTTGCTAAATTAATATGTCCTTTTAATACTGCTGTATATTTTTCCTTAAAATTAGCAGGAGTATTGTTAAAACTAATAGTTCTAGTGCTATCTGTAGTCCCATCTAAATATTGTGCACCACTATCTATTAATAAAATATCATCTCTTGCTATTTTTTTATTAGTTTTTTCAGATGGTCTATAATGAATAATAGCACCATTAGATCCACAACCTACAATAGATGGGAAGCTATCATCTTTATATTGAGCATCTTGCATTCTATAATATTTTAATTTTTCTACTACATCTAACTCATACAATTGTTGATAATTTTCTTTTACATATTTTAATAGCTTAACAAAATAAACCCCGTCTCTTAAATGTGCTTTTTTAGTATTTTGTAATTCAATACTATTTTTGTTAGCTTTTAAATTAGAAATAACATCATCTATAATATGCACCTTATAAGATTGGTTAGTTAATATATGCAAATAATAATATGGTGTAATATTTGTGATACCTATTAACAAATCTTTATGTAATGATAATAAATACTCTTCTAATTTTTCTTCTTCGTAAATATCAATATCTTTTTCTAAAACTCTTATTAAATCTAAATCAATTTTCTTTATATTCACAAATAAACAAGGCTTTTTGTTGTCAATTACTAATAATTTAGATAAAAACAACGGATTGCACTTAACATCACAACCCCTTAGATTTAACAACCAAGCTATATTATCTAACTGAGTAACTAAGTAATAATTAATTTTTAATTTCTTTAATTGATCTTTAACTATGTTGATTTTATGTTCTCTTGATAATCCTGCATATTGAATTTCATATTCATAAATAGTGTTATTAGACGATAATATTTGTGGAGCTTTTATTAAATCTACCAAATGCTCTTGTAAAACTTGTGTTTGCATATTTAATTTATTTATTATATTACTATATACATTAAATTCTTCAATTTTAATTACTTTGGAATTGATAGCAACAATATGCTTTGGTAATAAATTATTTTTTAAAAAATTCTCTATATTTAATAGGCTATATAATTGAACTTCAAACAAAGAGGCATCAATCTCATTTTTTGCCTGAATTGTATATCTTCCATCTACAAACAAACAAGCTTTATCTTGTAATACAATGCATAAACCAAATGACCCACTAAAATTAGTTAAATATTCTAATCTTTTAAATTCATTTGGAACATATTCATTTATGTATTCATCTGTAGTAGAAAATAAAAAACCATCTAATTTTTTTTCTTTTAAAATTTTTTGTAATTGTTGTAATTTATTTTTTACATCCATTGAAAATACCTATATAATTATTATTATAATAAAATTGTTAATGTTTATACTATGAAAAATTTTTATCTTTTTATAATTATTATTATTTTTTGCTTTACTTCTTCCTGTGCAACCAAAACACCTAATGCTAAACCTAATAAAAACTATCCAAGAACATATCCTTCTAGCAACTAATACTTAATTATTTTTTTAATTTAGCATACACAGATTTAGTAGAAACAGGAATATCAGAAAAATTCATTTTCACTACCATAGTTTCTTTTATTCCAATATTTTGCATAATATTAACATACTTGGTAGCTAATGTATTTCCAGCATAATCTAAAAAAATAAATTCTACACCACCAATATCACCTCTTAAATAATTAGAAGTATTAATGATTTTCAAACTAACATTAAAACTTTTTAAACTAAATTTATTAATCCATACACCGCTAACATCTTTAATTTTAACATCATTCACTAAATTAGATTTAAAATGATTAATATCTAATAGCTTTTGGTTCATATATCCCTTTATAGAAAAAGACTCTTGATGTGTATTTTTATCAAAATTTTTTAAATCTACACTATTTTGATTTGGATTAATCAATTGTTTTAAAAATAAATCTTTATCTAGAGTTATAATTTTTTTAGATTCTAAATCATCTATTTTTTTCATACTATCTTTTGATTCAAGATCAAATAAAGAATTTAGATTATTTTGTTCTTTTGTATTATGTTCTAAATAATATTGTTCTTTTTTTACTGCTTCTTCATTATCAATTGCTGGTATGCTATTAATAATTTGATCTTCTGATTTTCCCAAAAAATGTTTGCTATTATCATATGTAAAATTATTAAATCCAAAGATAATAATAATTATAAGAAATACATATATCAAAAATTTTATTATGATACTTCCACTATTAAAATTAAAAAAAGTATTTTTTAATTCATTTAATACATCTATATAATTATATTTTTGAGATATATTTGAATGTTGAAAAAAACTAGAATTATCAATATTAGCATACTGAGGGTTTGGAATAGATTGAGCCTTAATAATGTTAGATACCCCAAGAGTAAGATCATTTAAATTATCTTCAATGTCTAAACCAATTTGTTTTGAATTATTATTAGTATGATGATAATCTAGCTCTTCTTTTATTTCATCCTCAAAAATTTGATTTTTATTGAGTTTATGTTTCATACTTTTTTGATTTTTAGAAACAACATTAATACCTTGTTCTATTTTATTAGATAAAGTATTTACATTATACCTGTTTGCAATAGATAGCAATGATATATCATCAATAATACTATCAGGAGACAATGAAAAATCAGTTTCTTTAATATTTTGATATTCTTTAAGTTTTTCTTCGTTATGAGTGCTTCTTGTTGTAAATTTTGAAGTATATACTTCTTTTTTTTCTTTATTATTATTTTCATCTAATAAACTATCTTCTACAATATTAAATGTTTTATCTTCACTCAAGGTATAATTTGGAATCTCATCTAACATATCAGTCTTACTTGAAATTAAATCATATAAATCTTGAGAATTAGAAGCCTTAGTTAATGAAATTGATTCATTAAAGCTTAAATTTTCATTATATTTTACCTGGGATGTATTTTGATTATTTTCTTCTTTATTTATATGTGTTTTTTTATTTTTAATTTGATCAATTTTGTTTAAGTATTTATCAAATGAATCCACTTTATTTTGTTCTAAGTTATTTTCATTAGAAAAAAAAGGAACATCTAAAAAATTTATTTTTTCATCTTGTAATAAAGTTTCATTGTAAGTTATATTTGATTTTACACTATTATTACCTGCTGTTATGCTATCATTTGATTGAAAATTATTATCATACAATTTAGCATTATTAGTCTTTTCAATTGGTATATAATCTATATTTTGAGAATCAGTCGGTTGAGATTTATTTAAAGAAGAATATTTAGATAAAATTTTTTCTCTTAATATTTTAGAATCTTCCTGTATTTTATGAGAAATATTAGCATTATCTGTATAAAAATTTTTTTGATTCTTTAAAAGCCTTTCCTTAATTTGAGGATTAATATACTTATTATTTTTAATTTGCGTGTTTTTATAATCATCAATGTTATTTTTAGAGCTAGGAGACTTATACAAACCAAAATTAGTAGGTTCATAAGTATATAAATTTTTATTAATATTAGAGTTATAAAAACTATTTAAATTAGTATTATGAGCTTTTGATGGTTGATTTTGAACATCAGGATTTTTTTTTATAAATTGATTATTTAACACATAAAAAGGGAAATCAAATTTAGGATCACTAGATTTTTTTATAGTATAATTATAATGATTAACAGAATCCATAATAACAGATATTCCATCTTCTTTAAGCTTATTTTGTTGTAAGCTAATCCAACTATAATTACATTTAGAGCAGGTAATTAAATTACTATTTTTAGCATTATAAATCTTTAACTGTATTTGCCTACACTTAGGACAAACAATTTTATCAGCCATATTTAAAAAATCACTTCTTATTTTTTGCTTAAATACATACTTATTAAATTAATAAATATGATATACTTAATAAAGTAGTATATAAAAATTATAACTTAAAAATTAACTTGATGATAGAGATAAAAAATTTAATTAATTTTAATAGTGTGTTTTTACGATATGGAAACAATCCAGAAATCTTAAAAGATGTTAATTTTCAATTATATAAAGGAGACTTTGTTTTTTTAATTGGAGAAAGCGGATCTGGAAAAAGCTCTTTATTAAATATGATAAATTTAAACCTAAAACCTAATCGTGGTAATTTAGATGTTTTATCATATAATGCATCTAATATTAGCGATTATAATAAGGCTTTAGTAAGAAGAAAAATAGGAATTATTTTTCAAGATTTTAAATTATTACCTAATCTAAGTATTTTTGATAATATTGCACTACCTTTAAAAATAAATGGAACAAGTCATAAAGAAATTATTAATAAGGTTAATGAAATGCTTCAATGGATTAACTTATCTCAATTCTCACATTGCTATCCTCCACAACTATCAGGCGGACAACAACAATGTGTAGCAATAGCAAGAGCTGTTATTAACAACCCCGATATTATTTTAGCAGATGAACCAACAGGTAACTTAGATTATAAAATGGAAAACAAAATTTTATCTATGTTAAATGATCTTAACAAGCAAGGAGTGGCTATAATTTTTGCCACTCATAATATATCTTTAATAAAGCAATACAATTATCCTATTGCTATGTTAGCAAATAATAAATTAACCCTAAGCAATAAATAAGATATGGCACAAAAAACTCTCATAAAAAATATTTATAATTTATTTTCTTATAATAAATATGTGTTTAATTTCAAATCATTCACTTTTTGGAATAAATTTTATATAAGCTCTTTTGTATGCATTATGTGGCTATGCTTTATTGCATTTGTATCATCTAATATTTTAAAAAGAATTACAAATCCACTTGAATTCACATCTAATTCAAATTTAATTATTGAAATTTACCCAGAAAACACCAAGGAAAAAAGCTTAATTAAACAATCCATTATTACAGATTATCTTAAAACACAAAACAACATTAAATCTTTTGAAGTTAAATCAGAACAACAATTATTAGAAACTTTGAATGATTTTAGAGGAAACTTTAAAAATAAATTAGAAAAACTTCCACTACCTATAATTATTTCTGTTGAAATAAACGACTATAATACAGATTATATTCAAACACTACGTTTAACTTTATCTCAAAAAGTTAAAAATGTTTATGTTGATACACAAAAAGATTTAATTAATAGATTATCTAAGCCAATTTCCACTGCACAATATTTTACAACTATTATTCCTTTAATAGCTATTGCTATTTTAATGGCTATGCTATTTTTAATACTTTATGCAATTGTCTTTTCTAATTCTCAAACTATAGAAGTGCTTCTTCTTCTTGGAATTTTTAAAAAAAAATTACTTAATGATTTTGCAATTTGGGTATTTGGTAATACTATTAAATCTTCTTTAATTACTATTATATTTATCTCTATTAGTATTTTCATTATAAAATATATCTTCTTTTTAGATTTTGCATCTTTTGCAATTAATGACATATTAATATATTTATGTTTCATATTAATAGTGCTACCTTTATTAACAAGTATATTAAGTATACTTTTTGTAAATAATATTTTATCTACTAATTTTCAAAATAGGAAATAGACAATGAAATTTATAAAACTTCCTCTAAGTATTATCCAAAATATTTTAGCTCAAAGCATTTTATTAACTTCTGTAATAATGGTAAGTTTATTAGGATATATAAGTTCTTATTTAGTTCATAGAGACAAAACAATTTGGCTTATGTATAATTGGTTTAATACTACTCGTAAAATTATGTATTTTATTTTAGGTGTAAAAATAGAATACAGAGGTGTAGAAAATATTCCACAAAATGAAGTTTTTATTTTTGCATCTAAACATCAATCTTCTATTGAAACATCTTTCTTTTTTAATAAATTTGCACTCAAAACAGTGTATGCTTTTAAAAAAGAATTACATAATGTTCCAACTTGGAAAAGACTTTCAAGGCAATTTGGTGGAATTATAATAGATAGACAAAAAGGCAAATATATAATGGATTACTTTGCCCAACAAGCAAAAGAATATTTAGATGCAGGATATTGTTTAGCAATTTTTCCAGAAGGAACACGTGTTCCTGTAGGTAAATATGTAAGATTCAAATATGGGATTGCAAAAATTTATGCTCAAAACAACAAAAAAGTTGTGCCTGTTGCCCTAAACACAGGATTAATCATTTCAAAACGTAGTTGGTTTATTTATTCTGGAAAAATTATTATAGAATTTTTACCACCAATTAACCCAGGAATGAGCGAGGAAGAATTTTTACCACATTTAGAAAAAATAATTAATACAAAATCTGATGAATTAGTAGCAGAAGCAAGGGGGTTGAAGAATTAACAAAAATTTAACTATCTACTTACCTAAAGTTTTGAGTTCTTCTAAAAAATTAGCTTTAAAATTACTATAATTATTGTTTAAAATTGCTTCTCGAGCTTTACATATCATTTGATGATAAAAAGCTAAATTATGATGAGTTAACAACATTGCACCTAGCATTTCTTGCACTTTAAATAAATGATGTAAATATCCTTTTGTGTAATTTTTACATACATAACAGGTGCATTTTGCATCCAGTGGCAATAAATCTTCTCTATGATGTGAGTTTCTTATATTTATTTCTCCAAAATGAGAAAATGCCCTTGCATTTCTACCCATTCTAGTTGGCAAAACACAATCAAACATATCTACTCCAAGTTCAATAGCTCCTAAAATATCACTTGGTCTACCTACCCCCATTAAATATCTTGGTTTATCTTGTGGTAAATGAGGTGTTGTAAAATTAATAACATCAAACATTACATTTTGTGGTTCTCCAATTGCAAGTCCACCAATTGCATAACCATCAAAATCTATATCTATTAAATCAAGGGCAGACATTTTTCTTAAATCTTCATATATGCCACCTTGCACAATTCCAAAAATTCCATAACCATCTCTGTTAATAAATGCATCTTTAGATCTCCTAGCCCAACGAGTTGTTCTTTTTGTAGATTCTTCTACATAAGATTTTTCACTATCTATGGGGATACATTCATCTAATACCATTGTAATATTTGAATCTAATTTATGTTGAATTTGCACAGAAATTTCTGGAGACATTTTATGCTTTGAACCATCAATGTGCGATCTAAATTCTACGCCTTCTTCTTTGATTTTTCTTAATGAAGATAAAGACATAACCTGATAACCACCACTATCTGTTAAAATTGCTCTATCCCAATTAGCAAATTTATGTAATCCACCAAAATGCTCTACTAAATTTGCCCCTGGAGTTAACATTAAATGATAAGTATTGCCTAAAATAATATCAAATCCAATATCTTTTAAAACTTCAGGCAACATTCCTTTAACACTTGCTTTTGTTCCAACAGGCATAAAAATTGGAGTTTGAATAACTCTATGCTTTGTATGAATTTCTCCAACCCTTGCTTTGCTATCTTGATGTTTTAAAGTAAATTTTAATGACATAATTATTAATACCTTGTTTTAATTATTCTTGTTTATTTAACAGGCAACAATCTCCATAAGAAAAAAATCTATAATTTTTTTCAATAGCATATTTATAAGCATTTTGCATTTTATCTAATCCACAAAATGCACTAACAAGCATAAATAATGTAGATTTTGGTAAATGAAAATTTGTTAAAAGCTTATCTATTACTTTAAAATTAAAACCTGGATAAATAAATAAATCTATTTCTTCACAAAAAGGTGTTAACTCTTTAAATTTAAAAGTAGAATATTCTAATACACGAGCAACCGTTGTGCCAACTGCTATTACTTTTTTATTATTTTGATGTGCCTTATTAATTTTATTTATAGTGTCTTGATTTAGCTCTCCTAATTCTTTATGAATTTTATGCTCTAAAATATTATCTACTTTAACTGGTAAAAATGTTCCTGCTCCCACATGTAGAGTTATAAATGCAAAATCAACACCTTTGTTTTTTAATTTTTCTATTAAGATTGAATCAAAATGAAGGCTTGCAGTTGGAGCGGCTACGGCTCCTTCATTTTTAGCAAAAATACTTTGGTAATTAATTTTATCACTTTGCAAAAACTCTTCCCTTTTAATATAAGGAGGTAGCGGAGTATTACCATATTTATATAATTTTTGCATAAAATTATTATCATCAAAATAAATTTTTACATCTCCATTAAGATGTTTTTCAATAATTTTAGCTTTAAAATCTTCTCCAAAAATCACTTCATCATCTATTTTAAGTCTTTTAGAATTTTTTATAAAACATAACCAATGATTTTTATCAAGTTGAGTATGCAAATTTAAAGATATTTTTGACTCCCCTTTTTTACCAATTAAATATGCTGGAATTACTTTTGTGTCATTAAAAATTAATAAATCTCCATTTTGTAATAAATGCTCTAAATCTAACACTTGATAATCAATAAAATTTTCACCAACATACAACATCTTTGCCTCAGGCTTAACTGAAAGAGGTTTTTGAGCAATTAAATCTTTAGGTAAAGCAAAATCAAATAAATTTAAAGATATTTTTTTTAACATAATTTATTATATACTAATTACAAATAATCAATACTTTAACACCTATATAAGCTAAATGCAAAAAAATATCTTAATATTATATGGATCAACAACTGGAAACACTGAAAAATTAGCTAAATATATAGCTTGTGAATTATCAAAATCTTATAACATTAAAATCCATAATGTTTGCAATTTAAACTATCCCTACAACATAGATAATAAATTTAATTTAGTTATTTTATGTTGTTCTACTTGGGGAATTGAACCTGCTTGCTTGCAAGAAGATTTTGAATATTGGTGTGTTAACATAAACAAAGATTCTTTATGTAATAAATTATTTACCATTTTTGCACTTGGAGATTCTTATTATCCCTACTTTGCCTATTCTTATGATATTTTAAAAAATTTTCTTGAACAAAACAAAGGGATATTAGCAACTAAAGGCTTAAAAATTCAAGATCCTTGGGAAAATCTATTAAACCAAATACACAAAGAAATTGCTAAAATAATTAAAATATTAAAATAATCATTGAAAAATATATAATTTATAAGTATAATATCTTGATAAAAAATACTATTTAATAGGTAATAATAATGAAAATTAAAAGTTCACTAAAAGCATTAAAATTAAGAGATAAAAATTGTGTGATAGTAAAAAGAAGAGGAAAACTTTATGTTATCAACAAAACTAATCCTAAGTTTAAAGCTAGACAAGGTTAATTGTTTTTAACTTTTATTATTCACAATAAGGGTTAATAATGTTTGGATTTAAAAAAAATAAAAAAAAAGTTAATCTTATTGATGCAAACAACAATATAATTAAAACTCCTCAAGAAGCCTTAAAAGAAGAAAAAAATATTGAAAAATCTCAATATGAAGAAAAAATAGACAATGTTTTATTGTCTGTATCACACTTATTTGAGCCATTTAAAGATATTTTAATAAAAACTCTCCCTTTTACTAAAAAAATTATTTTTCTTTTAGATAAATTAGGTTTATTTATTGGATTTTTAACAAAAAAAATTGCACTTTATATACCTTTATTCCTAAAATTTATCAAAACTAAATTTTTTAAAATTATTATAATAATAATTCTTTTATTTTTTGTTCTAGGTGTTATATTATCTAAAACTTTTAGCAATTCTGAATATCTGCACTCATTAGAAGATGCAATTTACCAAGCAAGTGGTTATAAAGCAGAGATTAATGGTCATATTAAAATTCAATTTATACCAACGTTGTCAATTTCTGTAGAAAATGTTGGTTTTTATAAAGATGATTACTCACATAATACTGATAATTATTATATTTCTCAAATTAATGCAGATAGTCTTTTTTTAAAACTTAAAATTCTACCCCTTTTTTTAGGTCAAATAGTTATTAAAGAAATTAAACTTTATAATTTTAGCCTTAATATTAAACCAATTTCTATAGTTAATGAAAAAAATATCATTAGCAGTGATTATCAAAATATTATTAATACCATAGAACATAATTTAAAATATACACAAGCTACAACTCAAGAAAATTTAATTAATAATAATCAAGAAAACAACGAAAATCTCTCAGAAACACAATCACAACCTTCTAAAGAATACATTCCATCTAATAAGAAAAAAAGTAGCTTTGAGTTGCTTATTGATTCTTTAATAAATAAAATTACTTTAGATATTAATAATTTAAACAAACTATCTTTTTCAAGAGGAAAAATTAATTTTTTAAACTCTAATAATCAAAGAATTTTTATTTTAGAAAATATTAATGCCAATCTTAAAAAACAATACAATGGAAAAACTATAGTTAATGGTGATTTGATACTCAATGGAATAAACACATCTTATTTATTTTCTATAAATAATAATGCTTTTAAATTAAATGCTAATTTTAATAATACTCAAGACGAATTAATTATTGAAGGTATAAAAAATCAGTTAACCAACTCTTATAGTGGGCAAATTAATTCTAAAGATTCTATATTAAATATAATTAACAAGTTTATTATACCTATAGGAAGCAACATAAATAATGCTGACTTTAAAGCTAATTTTAGCATAAGTAAATCAATTTTTACATTAAATAACATAGAGCTTAATCTTAATAATAATATGTTTAAAGGATCTCTTTTATGGGATTATGGAATCAATAATTATATAAAAATTAATATAAATACATCCATAGGTAATTTAGATAGTTTTATAGATTATTACAACAATACTTTTAATAATACATCAAATAATTTTTTTCTATCTACAAATAGCACTATTTTAAATTGGAAAAACAATAATATTAATTTATTTAAACCTGATTATTATGATATCAATGTGAACATTGATAATACAAAAATTAACAATATAAACATTGATACCATAAAACTAAATGCTTTACTAACAAGTGATAATCAATTATATATAAACAATTTATCTCTTAATAATTCATACAATATAGTTAATATCTTTGGTAAAGCAAATTTAGATGATAAAAGCACAACCTTAATGGTTAAATCTAGCGGACAAATAAAGCCTATATTACAATTAATGAACTTTAATGAAACTGCCATTGATTTATTAAACACACTTTCTAATAATCAAGATGAATATAATATATTAAC
Source organism: Rickettsia typhi (assembly GCA_945888065.1). Classification (GTDB taxonomy): domain Bacteria; phylum Pseudomonadota; class Alphaproteobacteria; order WRAU01; family Hepatincolaceae; genus CAMCZU01. The sequence goes on along the minus strand of CAMCZU010000003.1, from coordinate 55,374 downwards.
TAAATTAACAACAGATAATACTAAAAATGCTATTAATTTTAATGATATTAATGGTAATTTTGGCACAAAAAACATTAGCAAAGCTTATTTGATGATAAAACCTTTAGATAATAGTTATGAAAGCACTCTTAATCTTAACTTAAACAACCTAGACTTTAATGAAATAAGCAACATATACAATAAACACATTAAAAACCAACAATATAAACAAGATCAAGATATTAATATTTTTGGTATCAAAAAAAATCAAATTTTAAAAGTTAATTTAATTGCACAATCTATCAATTATCAAAGTTTAATTTTTCATAATGGAACTTTAGAAATTGAATTTAATCAAGAAGGATTTAATATAAAAAATTTTGAAGCTTTTAGTGAAAAATTTGGCTCAATTACTGCATCAATGTACGCGAATATAAATGTTAAACCCTCTATTATAGGAACTTTAAATTTTAATAATTTATATATCAATCTTGAAAATTTATCACAAATGTACTTTACCTCTAAAAAGCTTATAGGAAATGTAATTTTAAATGGCAAATTAAAATTTAATGGTGATAATTTTAATAATCTTTTTACCAGCATAGACGGAGATATTGATTTTACAAAAGAAGAGCGATTACAATTTAATCAATATAATATAGATAATATTACTTATTTAACAATTTCTAAAAAAAATCAGCAAAATAAAAATTTATATCTAATCAATGATATTGCTGGTAAAGTTAACATAACCAACAATGTTATTTTATTTGATTCTGCATCTATATTGTTTTTTGATAATAAAACAGAGTATAGAGGTGGATTTAAGGGGTCTTACAATATTTTAAATCAAGATTTACAAATATCTGGTTCTATGGATAATACACAAAATATATCTAAGCAAATTAAATTTAATATATCTGGTAATGTCTCTAACCCAAAGATTTCTACAAAAAATATAACTTTAAAAATTAAAAATACAAATAAAATGCAAAATTCTAATGAACAACTGCAACAAAGCATAGATTCTAACTATACACAATCTAATAATGAAAGCTCAACAGAAAGATATGTAAATGAATCTGAAGAAACAAAAACTAAAAGAAATGAGTTATACGAAAAATTGCTAGAAGAAAATTTAAATTAATTTGTTATAAAGAACAAAATTTTTAAAGCTTAACTCACCTATTGTAGCATTATTTTTACACAAGATTTCAATAGATATTAAATTATCAATAATATTTTTAAGATATTCAATGTTAGAAAACTTAATATGTCCTTTAAATTTATCTATATATAAAAAAAAGATAGGTGGCTTGATATTTTTTATAACTATATCAATTTCTATTCCATCTTCAATTTGTAATTTAGCATAATGCAATTTTATTGTATGATTAAGTAAAACTCTAACAATTGTAATAACGTTCTCTTCTTCTAATAATTTTTTTAAGTTTATATATGCTTCTTCTATATTTTTATCAAAAAAGGCATATATAAATCTATCAAATGCAACAACTGATTGGTTATCTATATTTTCTAATACATCTTGTAAGGTAATATGCTTATCATAATATTTATACAATATTAATTTATCTATTTCACTTTCAGAAATCAAACGATTATTACCTAAATTTTCAATTAAAAAATTCATTGCATCATCGTCTATTTTACAACTATTAACTAATATTTTTTTTTTAATTAAATCCTTTATTGCTAAATTATTATCTTGATAACAAGCTACTGAAGCCCATTTCTCACTATTTTCTGCGGTTTTTCTTAAAGAAGAAGTAGTAGACAAATCATCAGATTCAATCAATACTAAAATCTTATCACTTATACTATCAATAGCACTATTAACTAGTTTTATACTAAAATCTTTAATATCTCTTAAAATAATAATTTTTTTTTCTTCAGAAAATAAAGAAAATGTTGTAAATTCTTCTTCCAACTTTTCAGGATAATCTTTTAAATCAGATTCATAAAGATAAACCAAAGAGGATAAATCAAAATCATCTCCTAAAAAACTTTTCATAGCTATTTGTAATCTGTGTGTAATTAAACCTGAATCTGGACCATAAAAAAGTATAATTTTTATATTATCAGGAATTTTATTCAAAAATGTTAAAATCTGATTTGGCTGAATCTTCATTGGCTATTTCTTCGCTACCTATTAAACACATTGTTTTTAATTTTTCTTTTTCTTTATCAATTAATTGTAAAAATCCATAAACTTCATAAACAATATATAAAACAGCTTGTTTAATTAATGTTATTTGTGCTCTATCTTTATTTGCTCTATTTTGATAAAAAGTATCTCCACTTAAATAAGTTTCAGAAAAACTATTAGATCTAGATAACAATATTAAATTTGATTTAGCATCAATAATGCTAAATTTAAGTGTTAAATCTAACTTCCCCTGAGATTCAATACCATATTTATCTCTTAAATCAACAACATTATTAATTGTTATTTCAGCTTTAATAAGATATTTAGATTGCAAAACATTTTGATTATTAAAATAATGCAACAAGCTATTTTTTAACATCATACCTTCAATATTCGGTATATCTATAACATAAAATTCTTTTAATAAAAATTGTCTATCTACGCTAACACAAGAAACTAAACATAAAAAACTAACACACCAAATTAATAATTTTTTGAGGAACATAAATAACCTTTTTAATTTCTGTATTTTCTAAATATTTAGCAATATTGTGATGATTTTTAATTTTATTAATTAAATCTTCTTGCGAAATATTTAATTCAACTTCTATAAAACCACGTGTTTTACCAGAAATCTGGACTGCAATATTAACAATATCTTTTACTAAATACTTAGAATCAATATCTGGAAAAGGGCTATTATATAATAATTCTTTTTTATTAAACATACTCCATAGCTCTTCAGCTATATGAGGAATAAAAAAACCCAAAGATTGCACTAAAATTTCCAATGTATAATTAAACAAGGCTTGATTTTTTAATAACACAATCTTATTTTCAGATATATAATTAAATAATTCTCTACATAATGCAATTGCTTTATTAAAATGAAAATGATTAATATTTTTTTCTATATTATATAAAAAATTTTGTATGTATTTATATATTAATAATTCTGTTTCTTTAAAATCATTAATAAGTAATTTTATCTCTGTAATTTTATAATTATCAATGATAAAATTCCAAAATTTATTAACAAATTTATAAGCAGATTCAATTCCTTCATCGCTCCATTCTAAATCTTTCTGAGGAGGGCTATCTGATAACACAAATAGTCTAGCTGTATCTGCTCCATATATAGAACAAATATAAGAAGGATCTACTATATTTTTTTTTGACTTACTCATTTTTTCAGATTTACCAACAACTATAGGTAAATTTAACTTTTTATCTACCAATACACCCATATTTTCTATCACATCTTCAGGAAAAACCCAACCAAGCTCATTTTTATAAGTTTTATGTGATATCATACCCTGAGTCATTAAACCTTTAAAAGGCTCTTGTAAATTATTAATAAAATTTATTTTACTTAAAGCTTTGGTAAAAAATCTTGAATACAATAAATGCATTACAGCATGTTCAACACCACCTATGTATTGATCAACAGGAAGCCAATAAGACATATCTTGCTTAGATATATTATCAAAAAAATCATCAGACATACTTGCATATTTTAAAAAATACCAAGATGATTCAAAAAAGGTATCAAATGTATCTGTTTCACGCACAGCATTAGCATTACATTTAGGACATTTTGTATGCTTCCAAGTAGGATGATTATTTAATGGATTTCCTTCTTGTAAAAAATCTACATCAACTGGAAGCTCTATAGGTAAATTATCTTCTTTCTCAGGGACTATTCCACAACTATCACAATAAACTACAGGAATAGGAGCTCCCCAATAACGTTGCCTTGATATACCCCAATCTTTTAATCTATAATTAACTTTTTTATACCCAGCATTATGTTGTTGCAAATATTTTTCTAAAACTATCATAGAATCTTTAATACTTAGATTATCTAAAATTCCTGAATTTATTAATACCCCTTCTTCTAAATTATCACTAGGACTTTCTTCATTCTTATTAAGCACATTAATAATTTGTAAATTATATTTTTTTGCAAATTCAAAATCTCTTTCATCATGTGCTGGACATCCAAAAATAGCACCTCCACCATAATCTAAAACATAATTAGCAATAAAAATTGGTACTTTTTTTAAAGTTAAAGGATTAATAGCAAATAATTGTGTATTAATACCCTTTTTTTCTTCTTTAGATAGGTTTTCTTCTATGGTTCCAGAACTATGAATTTCTTTAATAAAACAATCAATTTCTTTGCTTTGCTTTGCTAATTCAATGCTTAAAGGATGATAAACAGATAAAGCAACAAAAGAAGCGCCATATATAGTGTATGCTTTTGTGGAATAAATCTCTAAAATTGCATCAGAGTTATCAACTTTAAACTTAATCAACATACCTTCAGATTTTCCAATCCAATTATGTTGCATATTTTTCACTTTATCTGGCCAATTATCTAATGTTTTTAAATCTTGCAACAAATCTTCAGCAAAATCTGTAATTTTTAAAAACCATTGATGTAATTTTTTTTGTTCAACTACTGCACCTGAGCGCCATCCTTTACCATCTATAACTTGCTCATTTGCTAATACACTATTTTCTACGGGATCCCAATTAACCCAAGATTCTTTTCTATAAGCTAAATTATGTTTAAAAAGCTCAATAAAAATCTTTTGTTCATATTTATAATATTGTGGGCTACAAGTAACAAGTTCTCTAGACCAATCAATAGAAAAACCTAATTTAAAAAAATGTTTTTTCATTTCTTTAATGTTTTCATATGTCCACTGCATAGGGTGAATGTTATGCTCTTTTGCTGCATTCTCTGCTGGTAATCCAAAAGCATCCCAACCCATAGGGTGTAATACATTAAAACCTTTAGATTTTTTATATCTAGCTATTACATCCCCTAATGTATAATTTCTTACATGCCCCATATGTATTTTTCCTGATGGATATGGAAACATTTCTAAAATATAATATTTAGGAGAATTAACATTAATATTTTGAGTCAAAAAAACATTTTTTTCTTGCCAAATCTTTTGCCATTTTTCTTCTATAGATTTAAATGAATAGCTTTTTGTTATCATTTATTCCTCAAAGAATATTGGATTCTTAATTGCCTAGCTAAATTAAGAATTGATTCTTCAATTTTTAATGGGACAGAAGAATTAACCATATTATCCAACCAAACACCTGAATTTTTAATTTGCTTAAATACCTTAACATTAATAGTGTTTGATGTTAAATTTTCTTCTAAAATATATACTATTATTTTATATTTTTCATTTTCATTTACCTGATACCAATCTGTAATAATTACACCTGAAAAAGGATCTGCAGATGCAAGAGGCATAAAATTAATTGTTTGTAAAGAAGCATACCAAGCAAATCTATTAACACCTAGCTTAAAAGGAGCCTGTGAAGCAGACCACGCAAAATTACAAAAGAAGATATTAAAAATTAAAACAACTATATATATTATTCTTGTCATTTTTTTATTATTTGTTAATAATTACATATATTTATATATTAATATTTATATTAAAATATAAAAAATTACAATATAATTCTAAAAGCATTACTATAATGAAGCATATATTTTTAATATTAGTTTTTTATTTTTTATTTTATACACTAAAGCTATATAGCTTTTATTATGAAAATAATATTTTATTAAATTTTAATTATAATTTTAATGATAAAAGTATTATTACTAGAGGTTATTGGATTAACACATTTAATAATAATAATAATGAATTTCATATAGATTTTTTATTGCAAGAGCCTGAGTATTTGTATAATCTTAATCACAACAACAATAAAATAAATTTTACCAATCATTTGTATAACAAATATTCTTTTAATTTTTTAGATAAAAAAAATAGCTTTTATGTTGGATTTATGCCAACACTATCCTCTGACTATTTTTATGATAACTTTGCGAACAATACTACTTATTATTTTGGATTTCAGTCGCTTAGTCGCTTAAATAATAGCAATAACTTTTATATTTTATCTAATGCAAATTTAAATAATAATAGTGCATTTAGTATTTCATATAAATTTGAACAAATTCAAGATGTATTAAATTTTGCACTTACATTCACTCCAAATATGAATTTAAGCCTAACTAATTATAATAGCAAATCTGTAACTGATAATAAATCCTTATTAGATGGGGCAATCATATATTACGATGAATATAAAGGATGGGGATACGGATTAACAGCAGGAATAAGACAATATATAAACACAAATTCACAAGATTACTCTATTACTGCTACATCTAGTTTTTTAGGTTCTACGATTAAAATTGGTTACTTAAAAGGCAATAATGATATTTTAAATTCTCCTGTTAATACTAGCAATTATTACATAACCACTGAAGAAATATATTATGAAATATTAGCAATACAAGCTGGAATACGATTATCACAATCACATATTATTAGTGGCACAGACAAATATATTAATAATTTAAATGAATTAAATATAATTTATCATTTAAAAAATAATTTTTATATTAATGGAGCGATTTTTTATGAAAACTTTGATTTTAATAATAGCCTTGGCATAATTACTGGGGTTGGTATGAAGCTATGATTTCAAATAATATACAAATTATTAATAACAATATTATTAAATATTCTACATCTTCTTTATTTAATAAAAATATTAAAATTATTGCAGTAAGCAAAGGTATTAATGAATCAAAAATTATAGAAGCGATTAAAAATAATATCACTAATTTTGGAGAAAATTACCTTCAAGAAGCTGAAGAAAAATGGATTAATCTTAAAAAGATATATCCTTTTATAAAACTACATTTTATAGGAAAAATACAAACTAACAAATTGGTAAAAATTTTAAATTTATTTGACTATATTCATACAATTGATAATATAAAAACAGCAGATAAAATACTATCTATTCTTACAAAAAACCCTGCTTACAAAGAAAAAAAATTTTTTATTCAAATTAATTATACACCATACAAAAATAATAAAAATGGAATATCAATTGAAAATATTAATAACTTAATTGAATATTGTAAAATAATAAAATTACCTATAAATGGATTAATGTGTATGAGCAATAATGGTATTGATGATTTTAAAAAAACATATGAATTATCCAAAATATACAACTTACAAAATTTAAGTATGGGTATGAGCGATGATTACATAGAAGCAATTAAAAATGGATCTACTTACCTTAGAATAGGCAAAAAAATTTTTCAAGAAAATTAATAATGAACATTATTATAAAATTTAAAAATGATATTATAGCTAATTGGATAACAAAAAAACTAAATGAGTATTTTAAAGATAGAATAACTATTACTAATGAAACTAATTTAGCAACCATTGATTTTAATAAAAACTTTCTTATTACAGAAAATATCTTTTTTAATGAAATTAACAATGAACATTATGATAATTGCATTATTATATCTACTGATTTGTTTTTTTTAGACAAACATAAATTAGATATCTCTATATTATATACACCTATAAATTTACAGAATCTTATTTCAATCATTGAAAATAAAGAAGAGAATATCCATAATATATACAAATTTAAGGATTTTCAAGCAAACATAGATAATAATCTTTTATCAATAACAAATACTATTACAAAAATTAAAATTACATTTACTCAAAATGAAAGCATTGTTTTAAGAGAATTAATTCACAACTACAATCAGCCAGTATTGCAACAAGACTTGTTATCTATTATTTGGAATATTAAAGACAAATCAAAAGATATACAAAGCAATACTATAGAAACACATATAAACTCTATTAGAAAAAAATTCAAAATTAATAATTTTGATTTACAAATAAAAAAACATCAACAATCATATTTAATAATTTAATCGGACTTAAAGTGTAATTCTTTAAATGTTATTGATTTAATTTTTTGCACATTAAATATTGCCTGATTTGTAAAAGAAAACTCTGAAAATTCTGGAGAAATTAAAAATATATCACTAGATATACCTTTAGCATCAACAATACTCCATTTAATAAGCTCTGCTTTATCTTTGCTTAAAAACAATGTTAAACTGCCAATGTCTAGATTTTGAGAGCTTTTTATGGTAATACTAATATAATCTTCAAACACCTGATAATTTATTATTTTAATTTTATCACTTAAAAAAGAAAAATTTTTATCTAGTAAGTATGAAAAAGGAGATGCATTAATTGGAAAAAAAGACTTTTGTTTTAATTGCAAATCTTGAAACAATAAAGAATTATTATTTGCAATAAATCTTATTGGAATATCTTTATACTCTATTCTTGCTAATCCTGGCTTTTGAATTACAAACCACCCACTAGCAGTATTGCCAAGATTATCTTTTTGTATAAACTGAGATTTAATAGATTTATATTGAGAATACAAAATATCAATTTTTTTAATTTCATCAATTGCACTTTTAGATAAAGAATCATTTTTGGCAAATAATACATTGACAAATACCACGGCAACTATAAAAAATATACAATAATATAACTTTAACATTTTATTTAACCTTCAATTATTTAATTAAAATATCTCTTTTCCCTGTAGCATTAGCTTTAGATACAATACCTGCATCTTCAAGCTGTTCCATTATTCTTGCTGCTCTATTGTATCCTATTTGAAACTTACGTTGTAAAAAGCTTGTAGATGCTTTGCCCTCTTCTTTAATAACATCTAAAGCTTCATCAAATAATTCATCTTTATCGCCTTCAGATTTATCACTATTTTCTATATTGGTTAGTGAATTATTTAGATTATCAATATAAGATGGAGGAGAAAGAGTTTTTAAATATTCTACAATATTAAAAACCTCTTCATCTGCAATAAAAGGTCCATGAACTCTTTGTATCCTACCAACTCCTGACATATATAACATATCTCCACGCCCCAAAAGTTGCTCTGCACCTTGCTCTCCTAAAATTGTCCTACTATCTATCTTAGAACTAACCTGAAAACTAATTCTAGTAGGAAAGTTAGCCTTAATGGTTCCAGTAATAACATCAACAGATGGTCGTTGTGTAGCCATTATTAAATGTATGCCAGAAGCTCTTGCCATTTGTGCAAGGCGTTGAACAGCGCTTTCTACTTCTTTTCCTGCTACAATCATTAAATCTGCCATTTCATCTATAATAACCACTATGTATGGCATATATTCAAATTTAACATCTATACCTTGATTTAATAAAGTTTGACGCCTAATTTTTTCTATAAAATTTATATCATTAATTTTTTCATTAAAACCACTAATATTTCTTACACCCAAAAGAGACATTTGATAATAACGATACTCCATTTCTTTTACAACCCATTTTAATGCAGAAATTGCTTGTTTTGGATTTGTTACCACAGGGGTAATTAAATGTGGTATATCTTGATATACAGATAATTCTAGCATTTTAGGATCAATCATTATTAACTTACATTTATCTGGATTAAGTTTGTATAATAAAGATAAAATCATACCATTAACACCAACCGATTTACCAGATCCTGTAGTCCCTGCTATTAATAAATGAGGCATAGAAGATAAATCAGCAACAACAGGCTTACCATTAATATCATAACCCAATGCAATAGGTAATTTAGCAGATGAATTTATAAAATCAGGACTTTGTATAATCTCTTTTAAATAAACTGTTTTGCGATTTTTATTAGGTAATTCTATACCTATTACATCTTTACCTGGAACAATTGCTATTCTTACAGATATAGCTTTCATTCTTAATGCAATATCTGTTTCTAAAGAAATAAGCTTAGAGGTTTTTACCCCAGCTGGTATAACAATTTCATATAAGGTAACAACTGGACCTGTTTTTATATTAACTATTTTTCCATTAATGCCAAATTCTTCAATTATTTTTTCTAATTTAAGGGCATTTTCTTTAATTTCAGTGGGCTTAATATTATGTTGTGATTTTACGATGCTTAAAAAATCTAATGGGATTGCATAATTATGATAATTTTTTATAACTTGTTTTTTCTCTTCTAAAAGTTTTTTTTCTTTTGCTAAGTCTAAAATTAAATTATCAACATTTTCATTGCTATCATTAGCTATCTCTGATTCTAAAATATCTTGATTAGTATCTTGATTATTATTATTTTCATTTTCATTAGTTTTTACAATGCTTTCTTTTTTAGCATTCCCTTTGTTTATTTTATAATTTTTTAAAAATGGGCTATTAGATAAAAAATTATCTTTATCTATATAATTTGTATTGTTATCTTCATAATTATCATTGAGAGTATTATCATTTAATGTAGGCATAATAGAATTATTATCTTCTATGTGTTGCAAATCTTTCTTATGATTGGAAAACAATGCAACTTTAGATATCATTGTTTTAATATAACCAATATTAGGAACAGCTTGAATGATTACTTTTTCATTTTTATATGCATCATATCCTTTTGACAAAAAAACTCTTTTTAGATTATTAAAAACACTAAATACTATATAATTTATAATTTTAAAAAAATACATTAAATCACTAATACTAAAAGATAAAATATATAAATATAAGATTGCAAAACCTATTAAAAAATATATTTGTAAATTATTTATAAAAGTAAAACTTTGTGAAATAAACAAACCTAAAATACCACAATGGTATTTGTCTACCATATTGCAAATCAAAGCAGGTAAAAAAATCATTAAAAACACTAATAAAGTAATTTTTAACAAAAAGAATTTAATTTTTTTATGAAAAAAAATTTGATAACTATATGATAATAATACAAAAGAAACCAAATAAGAAGCAATCCCAAAAGTTTGTAAAAAAATATCTGCAATATAATTTCTAAACAATTCAAAACTATCAAAACTATTAGCCATAGATGTAGAGTTTAAAGAAGCTTGTTTATAATCTACACTTAATAAAATTATTAATAGCAAAGTCCCTAAAAACATTATTATAAAAGAAATTAACCCAAAATATAATTTGTTTTTATGCATATTTATACTAATATTTTAATTTAAAAATTTAATAGAGCTAGTAAATTCATATTTGTCTAATGATGTTTTTTTTAAAAAATTCATAAAAATTAAGTCTATATTTCCTATTTTTTCAATAATAGGTCTATCAATAAAATCAATATATCCGTCTCTGCCATTATATAAAAAATTATTAATCAAAATTTTATAATTAGCATCATTATTGATGCTAATATTAGCAACCTTAATATTGCTAACCCTATTTCCTACTGGTTGCTGTGCATCAACATCATAAGTAATGCCAGAAGTTTGCAAAAATCCACCCCAATAATCTGGCAATTTAGATACACTTTTTTCTAAGATAGACTTAATTTCCCAACCCTTAATCTCAACTACTATACCTGTATTTTCAAAAGGCAAACTTGCAAAAATATCATCATAAGTTATTTTACCTGCAAACATAGACCTCTTAATCATTCCAGCATTTATCATAACAATATCAACATTAGTAGAATTTTTTAGTGCATCACATAGCAAAATAGAAAAAGTTGTAGGTTGCCTTCTAATATTATCTCTCTCTGCATATAAATCTACAGGTAAATCATATGTAAAATCATTATAACGTTTATCTTTACCTTCCTCATATGACTTAATAATCTTTAAAATAGATTTATCTTCTTTAATATTTACAAAATCATCAATAGATAAAATTTCGTATACAATATGAGTTTCATTCATATCATTAACTTCTATAGTAATTTTCCCTACATACTCTAAATCGCTTCCTGATTGGCTAATTAAAGTTTTAGACACACTTAAACCATTAGATAAAGCTAACTGAGAATGTCCATCTAAAATTAAATCTAACCCTTCAATATTAGATAAAGATAAACTTCTATATTCCAAAGAAGTAGAACCTTCCAAACCCAAATGAGTTAGTGCAATTATTAGGTTAGCACCTTGATTTTGTAATAGCTTTACTTGTGATTTTGCAACATTGATAGGATCCAAAAAAGCTAAATTTTTCTTGGTAATATTAGATGAGTTTTGTAAAAGCTGTGGATTCATTAAACCAAAAATACCAATTTTATAACCATCCAAATTAATCATTAAATTTTTTGCAAAAATACTTTTATTCCCATTTTGTTCAATAATATTAGCTACTAACATAGGAAAATCAGCACGTTTTTTTAAAGATTCTAATTGTGAATAATCATAATAAAAATCATTATTACCAGGAACATAAGCACTTAATCCTAGTTCATTTAATATATCAATAGACAATTCACCTCTAGAAGAATTTGCTAAAATAGTTCCAAACAAAGTATCTCCAGAATCTAACAATAAAACATTTTTATTTTTTTTCCTCTCTTCCTGAAGAAGAGTAAATAATTTTGCATATCCAATATGTAATTCATCTCCTACAAGCATTCCGTTTACATCGCTTGTATGAAAAATAATAAATTTTTTAGTATTTGTGTTGTCATCAACATCTTTTGCAAACACAATATATACACTAAACAAAGTGATTATAAAAGCTAAAAAAGCTATTTTTATGTTATAAATATATATCATTTAAAATATCTCCACACATATATCAAAATTCATTTTTTAATAATCAACCTTATAAAAATATAATCCATAAGCTGGAGCTGTAATAGCCCCTTTTGTTCTATCTTTTAATAAAAAAGCATTCAGAAAATCTTTTACACTCCACTTATTTAAGCCAACAAAATATAATGCTCCCACAATATTTCTTACTTGATGATATAAAAAAGAAGGAGCAGAAACTATAATTTCAATATTATCATTATAGTCTTTAATTTTAATTTGAGAAAGGGTTTTAATAGGACTTTTAGATTGACAATTAGAAGCACGAAATGTAGAAAAATCGTGAGTCCCCAATAAAAAATTAGCACTTTCTGTCATTGCATCAATATTTAATTTTTTACACACAAGCCAATACATTTTACTTTGAAATGTTAAAGGGTAATTTCTACACATCATTTTATAAATATATGTTCTTTCTTTAGCAGAAAATCTAGAATGAAAGATTGAATTTTCCCCCAAACATTCAACATTATAAACACTAATGCCAGAACATTTCAAATAAAAATTTATTGCATTATTTACTACATAAGACTCTATTTTTTTATTTAAATCAAAATGAGCTACTTGCCCTATTGAATGCACACCAGCATCGGTTCTACCTGCCCCACAAACATCCACTTTAATGCCACTAAAATTAAAAATAGCAGTTTCTAATTTTTCTTGAATAGTATTAGGAACATTTTTTTGTTTTTGCCATCCACAAAACAAAGTCCCATCATATTCAACATTAAATTTATATCTATACATAATAAAACAAAGCCTAAAAAAATATTTTACATAAATTTTTAGGCTTAACAAATAATTTAGTCAAAAAACTAATCTCTTCTGTTTCCCATTATTCTTAGCAACATTAAAAATAAATTTATAAAATCTAAGTATAAAGATAAAGCACCAAATATAGCTTGTTTTTTTAACACTTCATTTCCATAAGAACCATCATAAGATAATTTTATTTTTTGAGTATCCCAAGCTGTTAATCCTGTAAAAATTACAACTCCAAACAACGATATAGCAAAATCTAATCCACTAGATTTTAAAAAAATATTTACTAAAGAAGCTATTAGTATCCCTATCACACCCATAACTAAAATACTGCCAAATTTTGATAAATCTGCTTTTGTAGTATATCCATACAAACTCATTGCTAAAAAAGTTGCAGAGGTGATTAAAAACACTCTAGTTAAAGACTCGCCAGTATATAGTATAAAAATATAAGACAAAGAAACTCCATTAACTCCTGCAAAAGCCCAAAAAATCAATTGAGCTGTAGATGCTTGTAATTTATTAACTCCAAAACTTAAAACCAATATAAAAGCTAATGGAGCAAACATAATAACAAACCTCAAAGGTGTTCCGTATATTGCATTCATTAAAGAAGGACTACTTGATGTTAAAAATGCAAACAATGCTGTTAATAACAAACCAAAACCCATATAATTATAAACTCTTAACATATAGGCTTTTAAACCAACATCTATATCAGAAGTATTAGATACGTTAAACTGATTCATTTTATTATTCCTAATTTTATTTTTAAATTAATATCTTATTATTTTTAATATACAATATCTATAATAATTAGTAAATAGTATTAATTATTTTACAAAGATATGTATATTATATATAATCCATTAATAATATATTACAAGTATATAATTAAAATCTAATACTTTTATGCCACTTATTAAAAATAATATTTTAAAAAATTTATCTATAAATTTTAATTCTATCAATGAGATAGATGGATTATTTTTATTAAATAATCTTTATAACGAAGTGATTAGTGCTTGTTTTTTTGACCCACAATATAGGGGTATATTAGAAAAAATGAAATATGGGAATGAAGGTAAAAGACAAAAAAAACGTGTTCTATTATCACAAATGCCAGAAAATATCATTATAGATTATATAACAAATATTAATAGAGTTTTAAAACCTAGTGGTTATTTGTTTTTATGGATTGATAAATTTCATTTATGCGAAGGAATAAAGAGTTGGATTGAAAATACTGATTTACATATTGTTGATTTAATTACTTGGAACAAAGAAACATTTGGTATGGGATACAGAACACGAAGAACTGCTGAATATTTGCTTATATTACAAAAGCAACCTTTAAAAGTAAAAAATCACTGGACTAATCATACTATTAAAGATACTTATTGTGAAAAAATAAAAAATAAAATTCATCCTCATCAAAAACCCATAAAATTACAAGAAGAGTTAATTTCTGCAATTTCTAACCCTAATGATATTATTTTAGATCCTGCCGCAGGAAGTTATTCTGTTTGGCATTCTGCACACAATCAAGGTAGAGTTTTTTTGGGATGTGATATAAAAACTATAGATAATTTATTAATACCATTAGGTTCTACCAAACAATGATTCAATATTTTTAAGCTTAATTTCTGAAAAAGTTGGTCTTCCGTGAGGACATTGACCATAATTAGGAGTTTTTTCCATCTCTCTTAACAAAAAATTCATTTCATTAATACTCAAATTTTTACCACTTCTAATGCTTTTATGACAAGCAATTCTGGCAACTACATCATATAATTTTTTATCAAATTTTTCTAAAGACTGAATATCTTTTAAATCTAACATCAAATCTTTAAATAACATTTTAGCATTTGGATTACTTAATAAGGCAGGTAGAGATTTTATTACAATTGAGTGTTTAGAAAAAAAATCAAAATCAATGCCTAATTTGTATAAATTCACTCTAAACATTTCTAATAGCTCATATTCTATAGCATCAATTTCTATTATTTCTTGAGTTATTAACATTTGAGATAACACACCTTGATGCAAATAATTTTTGACTAGTTTTTCTTGATTAATTCTTTCGTGAGCAGCATGTTGATCCACTATAATAATTCCATTAATATTTTCTGCTACAATCCAATTTTTATGAAATTGCCCTTTTGCAAAACCAAGTGGAAAAGCACTTAAATCTTCAATATGGTTATCAAAATTATTTGCAGAAAACATTGATAAATCAGATGTCTTTATATTATTTTGATTATAATGAAGACTATTAATATCTTCCATTAGGCTATTATTTTTAAATTCTACAAATAAATTCTCTTTAGGACTATTTGTATTATTTTTATTTAATAACCCAATAGCAATTTTAGAATTATTTATTTGAAAACTAGTATCTTGCAGATTTTTTTTAATAGAAGAAATAATTAAATGCCTAACCAACTGAATATCTTTAAATCTAATTTCACTTTTTGTTGGATTCACATTAACATCAATTTCATTAGGATTAATATCTAAAAATATTACATAACAAGGATATTGACCTCCAAATAACACATTTGAATAGGCAACCCTTACTAAAGAATTTAAAAATTTATCTTTTAAAGCTCTACCATTAACAATAACATATTGGCTTTCACTATTTATTTTAGTATAAGTAGGGCTTCCTAAGTATCCATAAACTTTAAATAAGGGATTACTTTCTTCAAAATAAATTGAATTATCAATAAAATCTTTACTTAATATTTGAAAAACTCTATTTTTTAAGCTATTTTTTTCATCTACATAATAATTATAAATTTCTTTTTGATTAGAGAACAATTTAAAAGAAATATGTGGATGTGATAAAGCTAAATTTTTAAATATTTTATATGAAGCAATATTTTCTGTGTTATCGGATCGTAAAAACTTTAATCTAGCTGGTGTAAAGCTAAATAAATCTTCAATTTTAATGTAAGTTCCATTATTAATAGAAAAAGGGCTTACATCAGATATATCACCACCTCTACATTCAATACTATATCCATTGTTAGCTTCACAATATTTAGATCCAATAGTAATTTTAGAGATTGCAGCAATAGATGCTAGGGCTTCCCCTCTAAATCCTAAAGTTTTAATTGCAAACAAATTATCTATAGTTAATTTAGATGTGCTATGAGATAACAAAGCTAAAGATAAATCATCTTTGTCAATGCCAAATCCATCGTCTTTAACAGAAATAAATTTTTTTCCAGCATTTTCTATATGAATTTCTATGTTTTTTGCATCAGCATCAATTGAATTTTCAACAAGCTCTTTAATTACAGATGATGGTCGTTCTATAACTTCCCCTGCTGAAATTTTATCAACTAAATCCTTAGATAAAATCTTAATTTTCATTTATCTATTTATTCTTATATTTTTTTATTAACTCTATAGTTGACGAGCTTTTATTTGTATTAATATTGTTATTTTGAAAATCTTTTAAAATATTGTTAGCTAGTTTTTTACCTAACTCAACACCCCATTGATCAAAAGAATTAATCTCCCAAAACAAACCTTGAATCAAAATTTTATGTTCATAAAGAGCACACAACATACCTAAATTTTTTGGATTTAACTCATCAAATAAAAAAATATTGCTTGGGCGATTTCCATTAAATACTTTATGAGGAGCTAATTTTTTAATTTCTTCAACATCTAAACCTTGTTGTTTTAATTCTTCAAAAACTATATCATAAGATTTACCAACTAAAAAAGCTTCTGCTTGTGCAAACAAATTAGCAATTAAAATGTCTTGATGATCTTGATAGTTATGATAAGACTTAATAAAACCAACAAAATCACATGGTATTATTTGTGTTCCTTGATGAAGCATTTGAAAAAATGAATGTTGTGAATCACTACCAACTTCTCCAAAAACAATTGGGGATGTTTCATACGAAACATTTTTAGAATATTTATTTATAGATTTACCATTGCTTTCCATTTCTAGTTGTTGTATATATCGTGTAAAATCTCTTAATCTATAATCATATGGCAAAATTGCATAGGAATTATAATGAAAAAAATTATTATACCAAATACCAATAATAGCTAATAAAAAAGGCAAATTATCCCATAAATTTTCTTCTTGTAAATTTTTATCTACTAACTCTGCACCTGATAAAAATTTGTCAAACACATCGTTTCCAAAAGCTAAAGCTAAAGGTAAACCAATAGAAGACCACACTGAATATCTTCCTCCAACAAAATCCCAAAAACCAAACATCCATTCTTTATTAATTCCAAATTTTTCAACTTCTTTAACGTTTGTAGATAAAGCAATAAAGTGCTTATATAGAGCTTCTTTATTTGCTTTTTGAATAAACCATTCTTTAATTGTATTTGCATTTGTCATTGTTTCTTGAGTTGTAAAAGTTTTTGATGCAACAATAAACAATGTTGTTTCACAATCAATCTTATTTAAAATATCTTGTAAATTAGAGGCATCAATATTAGAAACAAAATAAACCTCAACTAATGATTTGTTTAAATGCTTTAATGAATTATATACCATTTGGCTACCCAAATAAGAACCTCCAATTCCAATATTGACAATACTTTTAATATTTTTATTTGTGTATCCTTTTATCTTCCCATTTTCAAATTGTTGGACAAATTTTTTAAATTTTTCTCTCTCAAACAAAATATCACTACATATATCTACATTGTCTACTTTAAGAGATTGTAAATTAGAGCTTCTAAGAGCACTATGTAAAACTGCCCTATTTTCTGTAAAATTTATTTTTTTCCCACTAAACATATCTTTTATAGATTCTATAATTTTCATTTCTTTAGCTAAATCAATAAATTGATCTACAACTTCTTTAGTAATTAAATTTTTTGATAAATCTAAATAGAGACCATTAAAGTTTTTTGTAAAAATTTTTACTCTATCACAATCGCTGTTAAATAAATCCATAATAGAGCTATTAGATAATACATTAAAAGAAGATCTTAATTTATTAAAATTATTGTATGTAATCATTTTTTACCTACTTTTTTGGATATTAAATTAATTAAATTTTATATATACATAACTATTATTATATAATAATATATTCTTACATAAAAAATAATATATTTATTTCAATTAATATGGCTAAATATTTATATAATGTATCTGAATTATGCAATAATATTAAAATAACTTTATCTGAAAATTTTTTATCTATTGATGTTTTTGGAGAGATTTGTGATATTAATATTAATTCAAAATCTGGTCATATATACTTTAATCTCAAAGATAATTCATCAAGTATTTCTTGTGTATTGTGGAAAAATAATGCTATGCATTTTCAACACTTGATTCAAGATGGATTACAAATTAAAATTTTAGGTAAAATTATTACCTTTAACAATAATAATAAAATTTACCTAAATGCTATCTTTGTAGAAAAATATGGCATTGGAGATATAAAAAAAAATCTTGTAGAACTTGAAATTAAACTTAGAAAAGAAGGTTTATTTAACAACGAGCATAAAAAACAAATTACACCTTATCCAAAATTAATTGGATTAATAACTTCTAAAGATGGTGCGGTATTATTTGATATAACAACAGCATTATCCACCAGATACCCAACTAAAATTTTGCTTATTGATACTTTTATGCAAGGACAAAAAAGTGTAGATAATATTATCTGTGGTATTGATTATTTTAACAACCTAGAAGATGCTAAAAAACCTAATTTTATAATAATAGCAAGGGGTGGTGGTTCTGATGAAGATTTAATTCACTTTAATGATGAAAAATTAATAAGAACAGCTTTTAACTCAACAATACCAATTATTTCTGCTATTGGGCACGACAATGATAAGTCTCTGCTTGATCTTGTTGCAGATAGGTATGCTTCTACCCCAACAGCATCTGTATCTTGGATTCCTTATAAATCTGCCTTGATTAATGATATAGCAAATAAAAAAGAAATCTTGCAAACTAATGTTTTTAAATATATTAAATACATTAAAGCAAAAAATTCTTATTTATCACAAAGCCTACTTAATCCGCAAAAATATATTAGTATGAATTACAATAAAATTAATAACATTGTAAAAAATTTACATTTTCATATGATTTCTTTTGTAAATCAATTAGCATTTAAAAATAATAATTTATCTAAATCTTTATTACCCCCTAAACAACTAATAAAAAGCAAACAAATATCATTAAATAATTTATTTTCTCAATTAAACAAGAACTTATATATTGTAGAACAAAAACAACAAAAATTAGATTATTTATCAAACTTACTATATCAACTATCTTTTAAACAAACTCTAGCAAGAGGTTTTAATGTAATATATAAAGAAAATAAACCTATAACAAATTCTAAAAGCTTAGAAAATGGTGAATATACCATAGAGTTTTATGACAATAAAAAATCTATAGAAATTAAAATAATAGATTAATTATCTATAACAATTTTCATATCTGTAATTTCTATGCTTTCAAATAAATCGGCTTTCTTATAAGGATCTATATCTATAAAATTTTTTACTTTATTTATATCATCTTCATCAAAAATTTGAATTGATCCAACCATAATCCCTTCTTTAATTAAAGGTCCTGCTAACTTAATTTTCAAAGGCGAATTGTGTATATGCTCTAAATGTTTTTCTCTATTTTGCAATCTTAATTCAACACTATTACATTTATCTTTTGAAATTACAATAATTGCCATTCATTTATACCCTATTTTATTATTTAACTATTATTCTTTTACTTGTTCTCTATTCATTAAACTTTCTAAAGAATCCGATACTAATTTGCCTTGATAACAAATGCTATAAACTTCTTCACAAATAGGCATAGAAATTTTATACAAATCTATAATAGATTTTAATGCTTTTACACTATAATATCCTTCTGCTATGCCTTTTTGATTGTTAAGTAAATTACTTATATATCTACCATTTGTGCCTATTTCTACACCTAATGCAAAATTTCTTGATTGCATTGATGTAGCTGTTAAAACTAAGTCCCCAAATCCAGATACACCATATATTGTCTCTATTTTAGCTTTAAAATGATTTCCAAAATTACACATTTCTTTTAATCCCCTAGATAACAAACCTGCTAAAGCATTTTGACCAAAATTTGCACCCATAACAACACCACAACCAATAGCAATAATATTTTTTATTGCACCACCAATTTGAGCCCCAATAATATCATCACTAAAGTATAATTTAATATTTTTTACTTTTAAAAGATTAGCTAAATACTTAGATAAATCAATATTAGATGTTGCCACAACAAAAAGTGTTGGCAAATTTTGAATTAAATCTGTTGAAAAACTTGGGCCACTAAGGACTGCTATATTATTTTCATTAATACCAACATCTTGTAATACCTGAGAAATAAATTTAGTAGATGTAATTTCTAATCCCTTTGCACAAATAACAAATATTGTCTTAGGATTAATGTTATTTATATGTAGTAATGCATCTCTAATATTTTGTGTTGGTATGCTAATAAATATTATATCACAATTGTATAAATCATTAATATTTAATGTAGATGATATATTTTTTTGAAAAATTATATTAGGAAAAAATTTAATATTTTTATGCTGTAAATTAATTTCTTCAACTACTTTTTTATCTCTTGCATATATAATAACTTTAGAAAAATTACTAGAAAATTTTTGTGCCAAAGCACTTCCCCAAGAACCACCACCTATAATCCCTAAGTTCACAATAAACACCTATGTTATATTAAATATCTTCTAAAGACCAACGCGATCTTACTTTAAAATCTAAATCATCAAACAAGCCTAGTTCATACCTTTTTAAACCACACCAAGCAACCATTACAGCATTATCTGTGCATAAATTAACTTCAGGAACAAGCAATTCAACACCTATACAATGCAAATAATTCTCTAAAGATTCTCTAAGATGAAAATTTGCAGATACTCCTCCAGAAATCACCATATTGCTTAGCTTACCATATACATTTTCAAATGTTGTAATAGCATTTTTTGTTTTATCTAACACTATCTCTACAATAGTTTTTTGCAATGAAGCACAGATATCACATTTTATATCATCATCTATGTATGATAAATTTTCTACAACATTTTTTAAAGCTGTTTTTAAACCTGAAAAAGAAAAATTACACTCTTTTGAATATTGAAGAGGCTTTGGAAAAGAAAATGCATTTGGATTACCTTTTTTAGCTAATTCTTCTATTTTTTTTCCCCCAGGATATCCCAAGCCTAGCAATCTTGCAGATTTATCAAAGGCCTCTCCAATAGCATCGTCAATGCTTTGACCTAAAATTTTATATTTGTTTACTTCTAAACATGCTAAAAATTGAGTATGCCCACCTGATACAAGCAATAACAAATAAGGATATTTAATATTATTATTCATTGTTGGTAGCAATGCATGAGCCTGAAGATGATTAATAGCTAAAAAAGGCTTATTATATAAAAATGATAAAGTTTTTGCAACAAGCACACCAACCAACAACCCTCCCATCAAACCAGGACCTGCAGTTGCACAAAATGCATCTATATTATCTAAATTAATTTTATATTTTTCTTGCAAAGTGATAATTAAAGATTCAATAACAGATAAATGTGATCTTGCAGCAAACTCTGGTATTACACCACCAAATTTATTATGTTCTTCTATTTGAGAAAACAAAATATGAGCTAATACCTCTCCTTTATTAGTAATTACAGATATTGCTGTTTCATCACAACTGCTTTCAATGCCTAAAATCATCATTATTTGTTAAAAATTATTTTTTATATTTATAATATTAATATATAATATATATTAATATTATACACTATAATTTTCTATACAAATCATACTGAGATGACAAATGGGAAAAACTATTAAATTAAAAAAAATACCATTTAAAAAAATTCTATTAATTATACTATTTGTTATGTCAATTTTAAGCTTATTTTACATCTCATATTTTGTTAAGCACAATTTTAATCAAATTAATTTCGAATATAAAGCTATTGAACCAACTGATTTTCATATAAATTCCAAGGTAGAAACAGCTAACTCTTTAGATAACAAAGAGCTACAAAATCAAATTGAATATTTAACCACACAAATTAATAATATTAAAAAAGAAAATTACGAACTAGAACAAAAATTAAATAACAATAAGCAAAATTATAAAAACGAAGAAAAAATAACATATAACATATTATTAAACAAACTTTTAAATACCTTAAAAACAAATAAACCATTTGAAGATACTTTAAGCACACTTCTTATAATGAATCAAAAAAACCTTATATTTCAAGATTTAAAAGAGTTAGCAAATTACTCACAAGGGGTTGAAACCCTAGAAAACCTAACCTATCAGTTTCAAAATATTATTTATAAAGATATTTATTTAAATGAACTTAAAAAAAAATCATCTTTTATAAGTCAAATAGAGTATATTTTTTATTCTTTTATATTTATTAAAAATACCCAACCAACATCAACAAACACAATATCTTATAATTTATCTTTAGTAGAATTAAATTTATTAGAAAACAATCCTCAACTAGCACTCCAAATTTTTAATACAAATAATTTTACTTTAAATAATAAAACATTAGCTTGGGTGAATGATTTACAAAAAAGAATTAAAATTAATATAATTGCAGAAAAAATTAAAAACAATATTAGTAGCTAATGCAATTTTAAACTCAAGGATATGTTATGTTTAAGTTTATATTCAAAATTATTTTTATAATTCTTTTTACAACACTGATAGTATGGCTTTATTCTATACATACAGATATTCATATTCAATTAGGTAATTACATTATAAATACTAATGTGTTTAATTTAATACTATTACTTAGTATAACATTATTACCTTTTATTTTTTTTAATAAATTGAGTAAAAAAATTAAACATCGCATTAATCATAATAGATTTGTATCTGCTATAACTAACAACATAGAAGAATTAAATTTAGAAGAAGAAAAATTATTTTTAATATTACTTTTAAAATACAATGTATCTATAAAAAATATTAACAATTTAAGTGCCATTAAAGAATATATTAACCAACAACAATACCAAAAAGCCTTACATTTAGCTCAAAAACATTCTTTTCCACAAAATATTCAATTTATTGCAGATTATTATCAAGCTTTTATTTACTATGCAATTAATAGTCCTAAAATGATTGATGAACTTGTAAAAAAATATATTATCAATAAACATAGTTTTAATGAATTATTTTTTAAATTAATTTTTAACAAGGCATTTCAAGACAATCAAATTGAAACTCTTAACTACTTGCTTAATAATATTAACAATGTTAAATTTACATCTTCTATAAATAAAAAGAAATATTATTGTCTAATACAATATAAAATATGTTCTTTTTACTTAACTAATAATAATTTAGATATGCTTAACCAATTAGCAAACGAAACTATTAAAAAATACCCAGATTTTTCACCAATGTATAGCATACTATGTAAATCTTTATTAAGTGAAAATAAAAGAGATTCCATTAATAAATTACTAATTAAAATGTGGAGATACAATCCTAATTATGACTCTCTAAAATTATATATAAAATACTATCAAGAAGATAACTATGAAAGTTTAAAAGATCATTTAGAATATGTAGAACATTCTTCAGACAATAAAGAATTAAATTTATTACTAAAAGCAGAGTTTAATATTAAATTTAATAAATTATTAGAAGTATATAATGATTTGTCTAAAATTTCAGATACAAACAAATATAAACTCTTCAGCCAAATTTCTTTATTAGAAAAAGAAAAAAATTATGATGCTATTTTAAATATAATTCAAAAGAAATACATAAAAGATAGTAATTTTTGGAACAATTATATATAGTGCAATATGAATAAAATTAATCTTATATTAATTATAGTGCTAAGTATTGTTATACTATCTACATCTATTATAATTAAACTATATTCACAAAATAAACAAAACATATCTTTTCCTTTTTATATTAGCACAAAAAATAATGAAGCAAATTTAAGAAGTGGGCCATCAAAAGATTATCCTATTGTTTTATCATATAATGCGAAAAATTTTCCCCTTAAGGTAATTCAAAAACACAATGAGTGGTATCAGGTAGTAGATTACTTAAATAATCAAGGATGGATTTATATTAATCTTACCAGCAAAAAACATAGTGCAATTACAATTAATAACTCAACAATTTTATATTCTATAGCTAATGTAGATTCTAAACAAATAGCTATTATTAAAAATAACTATATAGTTAATATATCTCATTGTGATAACAGCTTTTTTTGTAAAATTACACTAAAATACGAAGATACCACTATAAGTGGGTGGATAGAAAAAAAAGATCTTTGGGGTATAGATTAAAATACCACACTCTGGACAATACATTTAGGCTTAATCTAATTTTTTATGTTTTTTATCAAACTTAAAATCTTGCATAAACTTTTTCATATAAGCAATCTTTATCAATTATTTGCCTAATAATATTTGCTCAATTAACTGAGAAATACTTGGAATATTGCCATTTTTATACAAAGGATCGCTAGCAAATTTATAAGCGTGGTGACCTGAGAATAATAAATTTTTTTCTATTCCTCCGCCGTGGCCTAAATCTTGTAGAGTGCTTTGAATACAAAAAGACCTAGGATCAGGTAAAATTCCTGTAGAATTTTGTTCATTATGGTCAGACCAACCAGAGAATCTACAAGCACTTAAACAACCCATACAATCAATTTGATCTTGTTTAATTTTATTTGCCATTTCTTTATTAACAAAAATAATAGTTTTATCTGGGGTTCTAAGTAAAATATTATGTCCTGATGCAATATAATTTAATGCTCTGTTATAATCTTCATCTTTTACATAAAAAGATGTTATACCATTTCCAGATGGAACTTCATTTTTAAAGTCTCCATCTAATTTTCTAGAAGCCATCATTTGAGTGATTTCTCTGTGTTGTAATTCTTTTAAAAAATCATTTACAATAGCAGAAGAATAAAAGCCAGTAGGAGAAAAACGATGTAATGAAATATCACCATCTTTTAGAGTAGTTAATAGCTTTTTCCATTCATTTGGAATTGGGCTTTCTTTAGTTAAAAGCGGACGAGTTCCAAATTGAAACGATACTAAACCAACTTCTTTGTTATCTATATAATTAGACCAATCAGATAAATGCCAAACTCCCCCTGCAATTACAATTGGAACATGATCTAACTTAAATTCAGATAAGCTTTTTCTTAATTCTACAATTCTATGATATGGATCTTGCATAATTTTTGGATCTTCTGCATTAGAAAGTCCATTATGCCCACCTGCTAACCAAGGATCTTCATAAACAACACCACCTAATAAATTAGCTACATCTTTGTATGCTCTTTTCCATAAAACTCTAAAAGCTCTTGCTGAAGAAATAATTGGATAATAATAAACATTATATTTTTTTGCAATTTCTGACAAAGCATATGGCAATCCTGCACCACAAGTAATTCCGTGTATCAATCCTTTCACTTGATCTAACACTCCATTTATGATGCGACGGGTCCCTCCTGCTTCCCATAAAAAATTCATATGAACTCTACCATTGCCACCTGAAATATCATTAGCTATTTTTGCCTGAGCAATACCACCCATAATGCTATATTTAACAAGTTGTTCAAATTTTTCTTTTCTACTTAAAGCTTTGTTATAAATATAGCGAACTAAATTACCTTTTTCATCATAAAAATCTGGATTAGTTCCTGATATAGTGCCAACCGCTCCTGCTTTTGCAAAACTACCTGCTGTTAGTCCGTTTGATATATTAATACCTTTTCCACCTTCTATAATTGGGAAAACCAATTTACCAGAAATATTTAGTTTATTAACTTTTATCATTTAATTACCCTATTTGTTTAAAGATAGCTTTATTTTCCCTTTATCATCAATTTGCACAACTTTTACATTTACAATATCACCAGCTTTAATAAAATCGTTAATATTACTATTTCTATCTGGTGTAATTTCACTTACATGTAAAAATCCATCTACGTTTCCAACAAAATTAATAAAAGCACCAAATTCTAATACTTTTACAACTTTTCCGCTGTAATCTTTATTGATTTCAGGAACTGCAACAATACCTTGAATTGTGTTTAAAGCATTCTCTAAAGATTTCTGATTTTTGCCATAAATTTTTACTAATCCTTCGTTGCTAATTTCAATTTTTACATCATTAACTTCACAAATTTCTTTAATAACTTTTCCACCAGAACCAATTACTTCTTTAATTTTATCTTTATGAATTTGTAGAGTATGAATTTTAGGAGCACTATCACTTACATTGCTTTTATGGCTAGATATTACCTTAGACATAACACCCAAAATGTGGTTTCTACCATCTAAAGCTTGATTTAAAGCAGTTTCCATAATTTCATAACTAATAGATGTAATTTTTATATCCATTTGTAAAGATGTTATTCCCTCTAAAGTTCCTGCAACTTTAAAATCCATATCTCCTAGATGATCTTCATCCCCTAAAATATCAGAAAGCACTGCAAACTTATTTTTTTCAGAAATTAAACCCATAGCAATACCAGCAACAGGCTTTTTTATAGGAACCCCAGCAGACATCAAAGATAAAGATGTTCCACAAACAGTAGCCATAGATGAAGAACCATTGCTTTCTGTAATTTCAGATACAACACGAATAGCATAAGGAAAGCTTTCTCTTGATGGCAACATAGGATTAATAGCTCTCCAAGCTAATTTTCCGTGTCCTACTTCTCTTCTTCCTGGTGCACCAACTCTGCCAATTTCTCCAACAGAAAAAGGAGGGAAGTTATAATTCAACATAAACCTATCTTTAGATTCACCTTCAATACCATCAATAATTTGTTCATCAGAATCTGTGCCTAATGTTGTAATTACTAAAGCTTGAGTTTCACCCCTTGTAAACAAAGCACTTCCGTGAGTTTTAGAAAACAAATCAATTTCTACCTCAATTGGTCTAATTTGGTTTAATTTTCTACCATCAATTCTAATGTTTTTATCTAAAATATTTCCTCTAACAATATGCTTTTCTAAATTTTTAAAATTTTCTTTAAAATGCTTAGCTATAAAATCTTCAGAATATTCTTTTAATAACAAATCTTTTGCTTCTTTTTCTACTAAATCAATTGCATTATATCTTTGTGTTTTTTCTACATTTTCAAAAGCAATTCTTAATTTATCAGATACTAAAGATGATAATTTATTATAAAAAGCATCTACTTCATCTTTATTAGGTATTACAAATTCAAATTTTGGCTTATTAACAGCTACTTTAAAATCTTCTATAAATTGAATTATTGTTTTAAAACTTTTATGTGCAAATTTAACAGCTTCTAGCATTTGCGATTCGCTAAGTTCAGAAGCTTCAGATTCTACCATTAAAACACCTTCTGTGGTTCCTGCTACCACAAGCTCTAAAGATGATTTTGCTAAAACAGAGTTAGATGGGTTTAAAACATATTCTCCATCAATGTAGCCAACTTTAGCAGCTCCAATAGTAGCAACAATTGGTACTCCAGAAATTGCTAAAGCTGCAGAAGATGCAATTATAGACAAAACATCTAAAGGTATAGAATTATCATAATTTAAAACAGATACAATTACTTGCACTTCATTTCTAAATTTATCATCAAAAAGTGGGCGAATTGGTCTATCAATAAGCCTAGAAAATAAGACTTCTTTTTCAGATGGTTTTGTTTCTCTTTTAAAAAAACCACCTGGAATTTTGCCAACTGCATAATATTTATCTTGATAATGAACACTTAATGGAAAAAAATCAACACCCTCTTTTTCTTCCTTAGCAAACACTACGGTTGCTAAAACCTGAGTATCTCCATAACTTGCTACAACAGCACCATCAGCCTGTCTTGCAATTTTTCCTGTTTGTAATTTTAATTCTCTATCAGCCCAAAGTATTTTTTTTTCTATAATGTTAAACACTACTATTTAACTCCTCGTAAATTTAATTTTTCTAATATAACCTCATAACGACTATTTTGATTCTTTTTTAAATATGTTAATAATTTTTTTCTTCTGCTAACCATCATTAATAAGCCTCTTCTTGAATGAAAATCTTTTTTATGATCTTTCATATGTTCTGTTAGATTTTTTATCCTTTCAGTTAACACAGCTATTTGTACTTCAGGAGAACCAGTATCACCTGCTTTTAATGCAAAACTTGTTATTACTTCTTTCTTTTTTTCTTTATTAATTGACATCGCTACACTCCTTATTATTAATTAATTCTTTATACATATTAAATACTCGCAAAATTTTAAATTCTGAATCTTGATAATTTAATAAAGCTATTATTTTATCTTGATACATTGCCTTTAAAACTCCACTTGTAATATTTGGAAAATCTAAACTACCTACATTCCCATTTAATAAATGTAAAGCTTGTAATTTAGTTAGTTGATAAGCCGAGATGTCATCCAGCATATCTTCTATACTCCAAAATATTTTTTTATTACTTAAGTAATATTCCATATTATACAAATTATTTAAAGAAATTAAAATTATTTCTTTATTTATATCTATTTTAGTTCTTTTTAAATATGATACCACTCCAAAAGCACCTACAGATTTAGCTATATCTTTAGCTAATGTTCTAATGTATGTTCCCTTAGATACATTAGCCTTAAATGTAGCTGTTTTTTGTAAAAAATTATAATCTAATAACTCTAAAGATATTATATTGACAAATCTTTTAGGCATATCAAACTCTATACCTTTTCTAGCTAAATCATAAGATTTTTTACCATTAATTTTAATTGCAGAAAATTTTGATGGAACTTGTTCAATGTTTCCTCTAAACAATCTTAGACTATTTATTAAAATTTCTTGTGATGGCATAAAATCATTTTTATTAATAATTTCACCCTCTAAATCATCAGTTGTAGTTTCAATACCAAATGAAATACTAAATTCATATGTTTTATTGGCATTTAATACATAATCTAAAGTTTTAGTTGCTTCCCCAAAACACACGGGTAGGATACCTTGTGCTAAAGGATCTAAAGTTCCCCCATGACCAATTTTTGTTGGAGAAAAAATTTTTTTTAAAACATTAAGCACATCTTGAGAAGTAAAATTTTTAGGCTTATCTACAAATATCCAGCCATTAATATTATTTTTTTTATTTGACAATTTTTTATTTTATTTTTTTAAACATTTCTTCTACTTTTTCTAATTTATCAAATTGATTATCTAAATAGAATTCTATTTCTGGGATATGCCTAATATGAAGTTTTTTGCCTATATATTTTCTAAAAATACCTGCATTTTTATTTAAAGCTTTCAAAGTATCTTGAGGGTTTAACAAACTTCCCAGTGGATAAAAATAAACCTTAGCATAAGAAAAATCATTAGTTGTTATAACTTCACTAATAATTATAGATGCATCAAAAAGAATAGGATCTTTTATTTTAGACTTAACTAATAAATCAGAAATAATAGCTTTAATTTCTTTACTTACTTGAATTGGTCTTTTAGAGATACTATCTTTTTTAAAAATCTCATTCTTAAACATTAAGACAACTCTTGTTTTACTTCTACTTTTTCATAACACTCAATCATATCAAGAGGCTCAATGTCATTATAATTTTCTACCATAACACCACATTCAAAGGTATGCTTTACTTCTTTAACATCGTCCTTAAAGCGTTTTAATTGAGACAAAACTCCATCGTGAATCACTATGTTTTTTCTTAATACTCTTACAAAAGCAGATCTTTTTAAAACCCCTTCTGTTACAAAACAACCAGCTATTTTGCCAATTTTAGTTACATTAAACACTTCTCTAACTTCAGCATATCCAATGATATTTTCTACAATATCAGGATCAAGCATTCCACTCATAATTAATTTTATATCATCAATTAAATTATAAATAATTGAATGATATCTTATTTCAATAGAATCTCTTTTAGCTAAATCTTTTGCTTTTGCATTAGCTCTACTATGAAAACCAATTAATACTGCTTTACCAATTTTTGCCATCATTACATCAGATTCACTAATTTCACCAACAGCACTATGAATAATTTTAATATTAACATCTTTGTGCTGAATTTTTTCAATAGACCCTAAAATTGCTTCTAGCGAACCTTGAGCATCTGTTTTAATAATTACAGATAATGTTTTTACATCACTATAATCTTGACTTAATAAATTTCCTATATCTATATTTTTTGTAGTATTTAAGTTGACGTTGTTTGATTTTTTACGCCTATACTCTAATAATTCATTTAATTTTCCTTCGTTTGGAACAACAATAAAATCATCACCTGCTTGAACTACATCTTCAAAGCCTGATATTTCAATAGGTTGTGATGGGTAAGCAACTTTTAATCGCTCTCCTTTATCATCAATCATTACCTTTACCTTACCTGATACATTTCCACAAACAAATAAATCCCCAATTTTTAATTCTCCTCTTTCTACTAAAACACTTGCAAAACAACCAAGACCCTTTACAACCTTAACCTCTATTACACTACCTTTAGCTAAAGCCTTATAATTAGATTTTAATTCTAACATTTCTGTTTGCAATAAAATTGTTTCTAATAGTTTATCTATACCTACATTTGTTTTTGCTGAAATTTCTACACTTAAAACATCGCCCCCTAAATCTTCTAGCACTATATTTTGTTGCAATAATTCAGTTTTAACTTTTTGAACATTTTTATCTGGCTTATCAATCTTATTAATTGCAATAATAATTGGCACATTAGCAAGTTTAGCGTGATTTAAAGCCTCAATAGTTTGAGGTTTAACACCATCATCAGCTGCTACAACTATAATTGCAATATCTGTTATTTTTGATCCTCTTGCACGAATCTGGCTAAATGCTTCGTGCCCAGGAGTATCTAAAAAAGTAATAACCTTACCTGAACTAGTTTTAATTTGATAAGCACCGATGTGTTGTGTTATACCACCAGATTCTTTATCTGCAACATTAGTTTTTCTTATAATATCTAACAAAGTTGTTTTACCATGATCAACATGACCCATAATTGCCACTACAGGAGGTCTTTCTTTTAAATCTTCTAAGTTATCTTGGAATTTTAAAAATTCATCCTCAATAGCATTAGCATTAATTAACTTAACAGTATGCCCCAACTCTTCTGCTAATAGAACAGCCGTTTCCCTATCTATTGTATCTCCCTCGCCTACATCTACCCCTAACTTACTTAACATTTTTAACACAACTGAATGCTTTTCGGCTAAGGCTAAAGCTAAATCTTTAACTACAACATCATTATCTAATTCAATAGTTTTTTTTAACTTTTCAGTATTAAATTTATAGTGTTTATTTTTTCTTTTAATGGTTGAAATATATTTTGGCTTTGCTTCAACAACCTCTTCTATCTCTTCTTCTATTAAATCATCATCTGAAATAGTATCTTCTTCATCTGATTTAATTTGATATGTATATAAATTTTTCCAATTATTTAAATTAGCTTTCTTTTTTTCTTCTGTTTCTAATAACTTTTTTTTATCAATTTTTGACTTTTTATCTTTAGAATCTATATTGTCATCAAAATCAATGTCTGTTGGTTTATCTTTATGATAATTAGCATTGTTAATACTTTGTTTCTGCTCAGAACTTTCAGGGTTATGATCAAAGTCTACTTTATTTTTATTTAAAACTGGCTCTTTAACAACTACTTGTAAAGAAGAAATAGAAAGATTTTTATCTGAATCTTCTTCTTTATCAATCATTTTGTCATATTGATTTGCAAGCTTACTACGTTTTTCTTTTTCTTCTTGAGTTAACTTAGATTCTTGAGCATTAAGAACAGGCTTAATATCTTCTATCTTTTTTTTACCCTTAATTTCTATAGATACAGACCTACCCCTTATATTTTTCTCTGATACATCTGTTAGTTTAGCCCTATTAACAGATAAACCAGATAAAACAAGAGTTTTCTTTTTAGTTTTTATCTCTTTATTATCATTTATAACTTTATCATTTTCATCAACCATAATATAATTCCTTGGCTTAATCTTGTATTTTTCATTATGTTAATAATAGTTTATATTAACATTTCTCTTGCTTTTAAAATTAATTCTTCAGCATTTTTTTTATCTAAAATAGATTTTGGAACTATATCAAGTAGCTCAAAAATAGATAAATCTGCAAAATCAGATAAACTTTTAATACCATTATTTGCAAGTAATAACAATAATTCTTCTTTATTATCAAAGAAATTAATTAATGATTTGTCAATGTTAAGATCTGCTAATTTTTTTACTAATTCTTTCTTTTTTTCTTCTAAATATTCTTTTGATCTAATAATAATTTCTTCAACAATATCTTCATTAAATTCTTTAATATCTTTCAAAGCAGAGCCGTCATTGTGTAATAAATCTTCTACACTAGCAAAACCCTCAATGGCTAATAATTGTGCTATAACCTCATCTACATCTAGAACTTCTTTAAAATAAGAAATCTTTTTTTGAGAATCTAAATTACGTTTTTCTCTTTCTGCTTCTTCAGACATAATATCAATATGCCAACCAACCAACCTAGAAACCAAATTAATATTTTGCCCACCTCTTCCTATAGCTAAATTTAATGCTTCTAATTTTAATACTACTTCTAAAAAGTGCTTTTCTTCATCAACCACAACTTTTAAAACTTGAGATGGATAAAAAGCATTAATAACAAAATTCACAATATTATCTGAATAATGAACTAAATCTATTTTTTCACCTTTTAGCTCACTCAAAATACCCTGTATTCTTGAACCTTTAAAACCAATACAAGTAGAAATTGGATCTACTGATTGATCTTTAGAAATAACTGCAACCTTTGATCTTGATCCTGCCTCTCTTGAAATAGCCTTAATTTCTATAATTCCTTCATATACTTCTGAAATTTCTTGTGCAAATAATTTTTTAATAAAACTCTCGTGTGTTCTAGATAAAATAATTTGAGGTGATTTATAATCTTTTTTCACATCAATAATAACTGCTCTAATTCTGTCTCCCACTTCTAGCCTTTCACGAGGTAGACACATATCTCTTTTTAAAAATGCTTCTGCTTTATTGCTAAGTTCTAAAAATACATTACCCATTTCTACACGCTTAACTGTAGCACTAACTATTTCACCTTCTTTTTCTTTATATAAATTGTATTCTTTATCTTTTTCTGCTTCTCTTATTTTAAATAAAATCATTTGACGAAATGGTTGAAAATCAATTCTGGTAAATTCAGGACTTGGTAAAATATCAATTAATTCATCTCCTAGCACTGAATCTGGATTAATTTTTTTTGCATCATTCAAAGAAATTTCATAATAATAATTCTCAACATTTTCTACTACACTAAGAACTTTTTGAATAATAATCGCACCATTTGATCTATTAATTTTGCTTCTAATATCATATAAACTACCATATTTATTCACAGCAACTTTTTTTATAGCAAATTCCATTGCAACAAATACTTCTTCTGTTGAAATATTTTTATCTTTTGATAAATTTTCAACAATTTCAAGAAGCTCTGGTCTTGCTTGTAATTCTAAATTAACCATAGATGTGTGTTTTATCATTTTAGTCTCCATTTATATTATAATTTTTCATAATATCCAAATTTGCTTTATCTACCACAGAAAAATCAAGATTAACAATCTCGTCTTCAATTTTAACCTGTATATTGTTATTGTGTAATCCTAACAAGATACCTTTAAAAATTTTTTTATTATCAATTAAAACATTTGTTTTAATTATTACATCTTTTTTAGCATATTTTATAAAATCTTCCTTGTTAATAAGCGGTCTATCAATACCTGCTGAACTAACTTCTAAATTATATGCTTTATCCATAAAATCATTTTCATCTAATATAAAAGATAATTTTTTGCTAAACAAAGCACACTCACTAATATTAATTAATGTATTATCTTTTTTTTCTAATAAAATTTGAATTGTTAAAAACTTAGCTCCTAAAACTCTTACATCTACAATATTTAAATTTAAGTTATTTAAAATTGGTAAGCTAAAATTTAAAATTTTATTTTTTATATCCATTTATTTTATTATTGTTCACCTATTTAATATAAAAAAAGACGGATTAACCGCCTTTTTTTTAAAAACATCTAACTAAACAATAGTTTAAATGATTTTATTTTATTTATCAACTAACTTTTATTAAATAAAAAATAATATATATCGCTC
This sequence comes from Rickettsia typhi, assembly GCA_945888065.1. GTDB lineage: Bacteria > Pseudomonadota > Alphaproteobacteria > WRAU01 > Hepatincolaceae > CAMCZU01. Next base: position 20,746 of record CAMCZU010000003.1, on the reverse strand, counting down.
TTTTTGCTTACAGCTTTTTGATAATATTTGGTAAAAAAATCTTCCCAAGGGCAGCTTAAGGCTTGATTAATATCTTTATATTCAGAGCTAAACTTAGCATTATTGTTAACCTCTCTTAAAGTATATTCTGCATACTCTTTGTAATCTGTAACAAAATATAGCTTACCATTTGGCTTTAATATTTCATAAAATATATTTAAGTTTTCTTGATTTATTATTCTTCTTTTATGATGGCGAGATTTATGCCAAGGGTCTGGAAATAAAATAAAAATATTATCAAAAAATTTATTTTCAAATAAATTAAGAATTAAATAAACATTTTTATTAAAAATTTTTAAATTATCTAAATGTGTAGTCTCTAGTTTTTTTAACAGGCTACAAACACCATTTATAAAAACTTCAATCCCCAAATAAAATTCATTGGGATTTTTTGATGCAATATTATACAAAAAATCTCCAGAACCGAATCCTATTTCTAAATTAATTGTTTTATATAATTGTAAATTATTAATAAAATCAATAGTGTTATCTTTATTAACAGATATTTCATATTGTGGCAAATTATTTTTTAAACAATTTTCCAAAGATTTTGTTAAATGAGAAACTCGTCTACCATAAAAATTAATAAAATTTGCCACAACTAAACATTAATTAAATGCTTTTTTTAAAGAATCAACTAAATCAAGCTTTTCCCAAGTAAAATATTCTATTCCATCTTTTACATAAGATTGTCTACCAAAATGCCCATAAGATGCTGTTGGAAGATAAATAGGATTATTTAATTTTAATCTTGTTCTAATTCCTTTTGGTGATAAATCTACATTTTCTTTAATAAAATCTTCTATTAATTTTGGATTAATTTTAGATGTGTTATGAGTATCAACAAAAATTGATACAGGTTGAGCTACACCAATTGCATAAGATAATTGAATTGTGCATTTTTTTGCTAAAGATGCAGATACAATATTTTTTGCTAAATATCTAGCTATGTATGCAGCTGATCTATCTACTTTTGTAGGATCTTTACCAGAAAAAGCCCCTCCACCATGAGGAGCAACTCCACCATATGTATCAACAATAATTTTTCTACCAGTTAAACCGCTGTCTCCATCGGGACCACCAATTACAAACAAACCTGTAGGGTTAATATGATGAATACAATTGTTTGGATTATATAAACTTTCAGGGAATACAGATTTTAAAACTGGCATTACTATTTTTTCTACATCTTGTTGTGTTAAGCCTTCTATATGCTGATGAGAAACTACAACACTTTGAATTCTTTTTGGAATACCATCTTCATATTCAATAGTAACTTGGCTTTTTGCATCTTGTAATAAACCTTTAATTTCATTATTTTTTCTTTTTTTACTTAACTCTTCTAATATTCTATGAGAATAATAAATTGTAAATGGCATTAATTCAGATGTATCATCACAAGCGTATCCAAACATAATACCTTGATCTCCAGCACCTTCTTCTTTATTTACACCTTCATCAACACCTTGTGCAATATGAGCAGATTGAGCGTGCAAATAATTATCAATACTTAAATTTTTCCAGTGAAACCCTTCTTGCTCATAACCAATTAATTTAATAGCTTCAACAACTACTTTATTAATATCTTCTTTAGACCAAGCAAAATTTGCTTTTATTTCTCCAGCTAAAACAACCTTATTTGTAGTCACTAAAGTTTCACAAGCAACCCTAGCATTTTTATCTTTTGAAATAAAATAATCTAACACAGCATCAGAAATTTGATCTGCAACTTTATCTGGATGACCCTCAGAAACAGACTCACTTGTAAAATAATAAACTCTCATAATAAAAACCTCATTATAAATATTATATTGCTTTATATTGCTACTTAATTTTTACTTATTAGATGAGATTATGGAATCTAACAAATCTAATACTAATTTTTTTTTATCTGCATCTGTTATTTGTTTTAATTTAGAAATAAATAACACCATATCATCAGAATTATCTTTATTTTCAGCTACTCTGTCTACATCCGATAAAATCTCTGAATTATATTTAAAATCTTGAAAAAAATAACTTGGTTTAACTTGCAATATTTGACAAAACTCATAAAGCCTACTAACACCTATTCTGTTTAAACCTTTTTCATATTTTTGAATTTGTTGAAATGTAACATTTACTTTTTCTGCCAAAGTTTTTTGTGAAATCTTTAATTCTTGTCTTCTCTTACGAAGTTGCATTCCAGCATACACATCTACATCTTGAGTAGAACGATTATTTTTTATATCAATATTCATTATTTTAGTAAATTCCCATATGTTTACATAATTACTTTTTCTTATAACTAAAATCTTTGTTATTATAAATAAACAACATCAAATAGATTATAATATACATAAATATTATACAATATAACAAAAAATTATGTATTAATAAAGAAAATACTACATTTTTTTTTCTTAATTGTAAATCTATATCTAATACTTGTGCAGTATATGGATTGATACGATTAGTTATTCTTCCTAAAGCATCTAATACGATAGATTCACCAGTATTAGCAACCTTAACTAAAGGAATACCACCTTCAATGCTTCTAAATCTTAACAAAGAATTATTTTGTTTAAACTCTATAGATCTATTAAACCAAGCCTCATTGCTAATATTTAATAACCAATCTATTTGCGATGAGTTTAATTTGTTAGGAAAAACCCCTTCAAAGCAAATTAAAACACTAAATTTATGATTTTTAACATTAAATATTTTCTGTTCATCACCAGATTGTAAATTACTTAACCCAACAAAGTTATTAATAAAAGGTAGCATCTTAGATAAAGGAATATATTCACCAAATGGAACCAATAATAATTTATCATAAAAATTATCAACTTTATATTTGTGTGTTTCCTGTCTTTTAAGAATATAAAAACTATTATAGAAACTATTATTTTCTTCTCTTAGTGTTCCTGTTAACAGATAGCTATTTTGTGGTATAGATTGAAGAAGCTTATTAAATAAATTTTTATTATCCTCTAAAACAATATTAAATGCTACCTCTGGCAAAACAATATAATCAATATTTTTCTTATTATATGAAATATTTGAAAATGCTAATTCAACAATTTTATTAAAATTTTCATTTTGTTTATAAAAATTTTGTTTATCCATTTGATTAATATTAGGCTGAACCAACCTGATACTAGTTGTGTTAAAGTTGTTGTTGCTATCAAATTTTTTAATTATATAATAACCTAAACAATGGCATATAAAAATAATTACACATAACATAATAACAAAAATAATTTTAACTTTTATACTCAAATTTAATAACAAACCAAAGCATAATATTAATAAACCATATGTTATAATGCTCAATCCAATTTCCCCTACAATAGAGGCTATTTGCAACATATAAATATCAAAATCCCATATACTTGCAACCATAAACCAAGGAAATCCACCCAAGAGATACAATTTACACACATCAAACATACACCAAGCTACCCAAGTAGAAATTAAGACAACATATGTTTTGTGATTTTTAGTTAAAAAAATAAGTAAAAATGTAGGAAGCAGAAATATAGTATATAAAAATCCAAAGCCAATTAAAATTAATTGAGCTAAAAAAAAATTATATACAACATAATAACTAGAATATGAAATCCAATAACATCCAATAAAAGATATGCTAAAAGACAGCACTAAAGCTTGGCAAAGCAAAGTTTTATAATTATTAGATTGCAAAATTAAATAGCTAATTCCACATACAGATAAAATAACACATAATACATTATTAAATGGTGGAAATGATAACACAAATAAGCTACCACATAATGCAATATAAAATAATTGATAAAAAAAATTATTTATCTTTAATTTGTGGATTAACATATCCATAAATACACACCTTGTTTATTTTTAAGGGTCCTACAGAAAGAATTTTAAACTCTAAACCTAAATTTTCGTGCTTTATTAACTCATTTTTTGATGGTATATAGCCAAGCAAGGTAATTAGTAAACCAGATAGGGTATTAGATTCTTCTTTTTCTTCTTCACTAAATTTAATATGTAAAACCTCTTCTAATTCTTCTAAAAAAATTTTAGCATCAACCTCTATAAGATTGTTAGGCAAAAAATAAATCATTTGTGTAGGTATTTTATCGTGTTCATCTGTTATATCTCCTACAATTTCTTCCATAACATCTTCTATAGTAATTAAACCATCAATACCACCAAACTCATCTACAACAATTGCCATATGTATTCTTTTTATTTTCATTTCATATAATAAATTAAATAAATTCATATATGGAGAAATAAAAATTACTTGTCTCAACACACTATCAATTTCTAAGTCCGATTTTTTACTTAAAGTAGGTATTAAATCTTTAATATGAACAAAACCAACTACATTATCTAGGTTATCTTTATATACTGGTAATCTTGAATAGCCACTTTTATACATAATTTGCAAAATATTATCAATATGCAAACAATTTTCAATAGCTACAATATCAACCCTAGGTATCATAATATCTTGAACCTGCTTATTTCTTAAAGAAATAATATTTCTAAATAAATATCTTTCTGTTATGGAATTAGAATTATCATTTTTATCATAAGAAATTATTAAATCTAATAATTTTTCATATGTATAGTCTTGCATTTTATTTTTATTAAAAAATATAGTATTCCAAGACAAATAACTTTTAATTTTTTTTATAATACCCAATTTAACAACCTTTAATTCCAATAATTACTAACAATACTTTTTGCATTTACTTGCAATGAGTTTAAAATTTGTTCTTCTATATTAGTCATCAATTGTGCCTCTTTATCATTATTATGATCATAACCAAATAAATGTAATAACCCGTGAACAGCTAACTGAATAAAATAATCCTGTATATCTATATTGTGCTCCTTAGATTCTTTAACTAAAGTATCCGTTGAAATAAAAATACTACCTAAAGCTATTTCTATAAAAGATATACCATTTATAAAATCATTTTTATCTATCAATTGTAAAGATAGCACATTTGTAGGTTTATTGATATTTCTGTATTTGAAATTAATTTTTTTCATATAATTATCATTAATAAAAAACAATTCTAGAATAAAATTTTTTTCATTTAATTGTTGATAAAAATTTTTTAACACAATACTAAGAGCAATTGATAAGCTATCTTTTGCAATTTTTTTTAAACAATTTATCTCTTTAATACACAGATTGCTTTGAACAGATTTTTGATATAAATATAGCATCTTAAATATTTTAATTATAATTTATACAATAATATCACCAAATAAACTATTTGGATTTGCTTGAGTAATTTTTACTTTCACTATATCTCCTAGTTTGTTAGTAGTTGTATCTACACATACCGCTTGCATATAAGGACTTTTCCCTACCAGTTGATTGTTTTTTTTACCTTCTTTGGTTAATAAAACATCATATACTTTACCTACAGAATCATTATTAAATTTTATTTGATATTTAGATAGTAAATCTTGCAAAATATGTAGCCTTTCTAGTTTTATATCTTCATTGATTTGATTTTCCATCAAACCTGCTGGGGTGCCTGGTCTTATACTATATGCAAATGAATAAGCCTGAATAAATTGAACTTCTTCAATAATCTTTAAAGTATCTTTAAAATCTTCGTCGCTTTCCCCTGGAAATCCAACTATAAAATCTGATGAAAATGCTAAATTAGGATTTGCATTTCTTAATTTATCTATTAATTTTAAGTATTCATCTACACTATGCCTTCTATTCATTAGATGTAAAATTTTATTAGAACCAGATTGAATAGGCAAATGTAAAAATGGCATTAATTTTTCTACATCTTTATGAGCTAAAATTAAATCATCGTCAACTTCTGCAGGATATGAAGTTGTGTATCTTATTCGTTTTAAATTTTCAATGGTAGATAATTTTCTAATTAATTGCCCTAAGCTTATAGAGGTATTATCAAAATTTAATCCGTGATAAGCATTAACATTTTGTCCTAGCAATGTAATTTCTTTTGCACCTTCTTTTACTAATAGCTCACATTCATTTAATACTTGCCATATTGGTCTTGAATATTCAGCGCCTCTTGTATATGGAACTACACAATAAGTGCAAAACTTATCACAACCTTCTTGAATTGCAAGAAAAGCAGAATTGTTAACTATTCTAGATTTATCAAAATTCGTAGGTAAATTATCAAACTTTTCTTCTACAGGAAAATCTGTATTACACACTCTTTTGTGATTATCTTCAATACTTGATATCATATCTTTCAATTTGTGCCACGTTTGTGGACCAAAAACTAAATCTACAATTGGAGCTCTTTTAATAATTTCTTGCCCTTCTGCTTGTGCAACACAACCAGATACAGCAATAATAAGATTTTTACCTATTGTTTTTCTTCTATCTTTAATAATTTTTAATCTGCCAATGTCTGAATAAATTTTTTCAGTAGCTTTTTCTCTGATATGGCATGTATTTAATACTACAATATCGCATTCTGAAACAATATCTGTATGTTCATAGCCTAAAGATTGTAATACTTCTCCAATTCTATTGGAATCATACTCATTCATTTGGCATCCCCAAGTTTTTATATGATATTTTTTTATTTCCATAGTTTTATTTAAGTCCATAATTTTTTATAATAATATTAGGTTGTGTAATATATAATGGTTCTATTGTAGTGTTTAAAGAAAGAAATGAGAAATCACTAAAAAAATTTCTTACATCTTCTATATTTGGATGAATTATATCTTCTAAATATATTAAATTGTAATTTTTATCTAAATTTTTTAATTTATCCATTCCAGAGCCAATTACATATATATTTTTTGCATAAAACTTTAATAAAAAATCTTCTAAATCACTAAACAATACAAATTGAGTTTTTTCTACTTCATTTTGATTGTTATCAAATAATGCTAGTGCTATCCCAGAATTACCAACACTGAGTGTGCACAAAATTAAATCATTATCATTAAATACTCTTTTTCTTAAAGCATTTTGATGCAATAAATGTAATGCATTGACAGGAAGAACAGGTATTTTTAATATAAGCCTTAAAATTTTAGCAACCAATACTACAGACCTAATCCCTGTAAAAGATCCTGGTCCAACCACAACAGCAACTCCATTTAAATCTAATGATTTTGTCTTATTAATTGCTAAAAATTCTTTAATTTTTAAAAGCAAAGTATCTGCAATATCTGTATCATAAAATTCAGCTTTATTAATAATATTTTTATTATCAAACAAACCTAATGATAGCCTATTACAGCTTTCTAAAGCAATAACTTTCATATTATTTAATATTTAAACAAGTTGAATTATATTTTTGGTTATAATCTACATTATCTTCATAAAAAAGAGATTTATTTTTATTAAAAATATGTAATAAATCTTCTAAATATACCAGATCTTTATTTTTAAAATCTGCAACAAATACTCTTGCTAATCTTAATATATTAAAACTATTATCTACTCTCATATTATGTCTTATTTTTCTAAAATTTTTGTATTTATCACTTGTATTAATTATATGATAATAAAATTTAATTGATTCTTCTAAGCTAGAAAATTTTTCTATATACTTATCCTGATTTGTAAATAATTTATTTATAGACAAGCTTTTTCCCTCAATATTTGAAATAATAGAATTATATTTTACAATATTATTAGATTCTCCCCAATTGCTTTCTTTTGCAAAAACCGCTAATAACAAACTAGTTGGAATAATGTCAATATTATATATTAATGCTTCTAGTGCAAATGTATAATCCCAAAAATTTTCACCTTGCATTTGAATATTATACTTAAATGATAATAATTTTATAGTATTAAAATCATTATCATTTAATGGCTCACTTAAAAGTTTGCTGTTAATTGCTAACAAAGACTCTCTATCTTTAAGTGCTTCTTGATTATATTTAATTATAAGAGGTGTTAAAATATTAATAAAAATGTATTTTTTTACTTTATCATCAGTTTCTAAACTTAAATTTTTAGTAATATTGCTAAAAAAAACAGGTATTATTTTTTCTTTTACATTGTTTTTTATAAAAAAATTATAAATATTATTAGGCAATTCTTTATTATCAACTAAAGTTAAACATTTTTTTGAATAAACTTTACTATCAATAAAATTTTCTAAAATATATTCATTGCTAAAAATATCTTGAGTGTAAATATAAAAAATATAAAACAACAAAAATACAAGAATAATAAAAATATTTTTTTTAAAATACAAAATTGTTTGTATAAATTTTTTTTTATTAAAATTAATTTCTTTAATTGTCTTCAATACTAACAACCTCTATTACTTGTGGAACATAATATTTTAACATATTTTCAATTCCAACTTTTAAAGTCATAGTAGAACTAGGGCAACCAGAACAAGATCCTTGCATAGACAAATATACGATCCCTTCTTTATATTCTTTAAAAATAATATCTCCACCATCCATAGCTACTGCTGGCCTTACTCTTTCTTGTATAATTTCAAATATTTTATCTATAACCTCTTGTTCTTCTAAATTTTTACCTACAGGCTTTTCTTCATATAAGATATCTGTTTCCTTAGACACAACATCTAACCCAGTATTTAGAAAATCATTAATATAGCCTAATATTTTTGGTTTTAAGATATCCCATTGATTTTCATCATTAATAGAAACAGATATAAAATTATACCCTAAAAATATTTTAGTAATATTGCCTATTTCAAATAATTTTTTAGCTAATAAAGATTGTGATGCCTCTACTTCATTATTAAAATGAAAAGTTTTGCTATCTTTTAAAATAGGTGAATCCAATAAAAATTTTAAAGTATTAGGATTTGGGGTATCTTGAATTTGTATAAACATTTTAGTTAACCTTTATTTATTATTATATTTATATTATAAAGCCAATAGCTTTTTTTATTTCACACAACTTGCTATATGATAATTCTATAGATTTTTCTTTACCTTGCTTTAAAATATTTAACAAATAGGGTTTATCTTTTAATAATTTTGATTTTTTTTCACGAATAGGAGAAATTAGCTTTATTAATCCTTCTGATAAATCTTTTTTAAATATAGCAAAATTTTTATCTTGATATAAATTGATGACCTCTTGTAAAGAGATATTATAGCAATATTGATATATTTTAAATAAATTAACTACTTCTAGCCTACCTTCTAAATCATTAATGCTTTGTGGCATTTTAAGAGCATCTGTTTGTGCTTTAGCAATTTTTTTCACGATTTCATCATCACTATCACTGAATAAAATTTTAGATCCACTAGACTCATCAGATTTACTCATTTTTTTTGTAGCATCTTTTAAAGACATAATTCTAGCAGTATCTTTTTTAATTAAAACCTCTGGTAATAAAAAAATATTTGCATAATCGTGATTAAATTTATTAGCAATGTCTCTTGTTAATTCAACATGCTGAACCTGATCTTCTCCTACTGGAACTATGTGTGTGTCGTATAATAAAATATCTGCTGCCATTAAATTTGGATATGTATATAACCCTACAGCACTATTTTCTTTATTTTTTCCAGATTTATCTTTAAATTGAGTCATCCTATTTAACCAACCAATTCTTGCAATACAATTAAAAATCCAAGCTAGTTCGCTATGATGAGGGTTTTGACTTTGTAAAAATAATACTGAATTTTTATCATCAATGCCACAAGCTAATAAAAAAGCTAACATATCTATGCAATTATTATAAAGATCATTTGGAGAATTATATACAGTAATAGCATGTAAATCTACAATACAATAAATATTTTTATAATCTTTATTTTGTTGCAAATCAAGCCAATTAACAATTGCTCCCATATAATTACCTAAATGAACAGAACCTGTTGGCTGAATTCCTGAAAATATAGTTTTTTTCATTTTTTAAGCTTTTTTCTTTTTTATTACAGACATTATATCTAAATATAAGATGGATTGAAATAATTTCAACATAAAAAATACAAACAATACACTAATTACAATAATAAATATAATTAATAATCTTTTTAGCATAATGCTTACATTAAAATATTCAATCAAACAATTAAATAAAAATAAACATACAAAAAAAACAACATTAATTATAATTATTTTTATTAATTCACTATAAAATGTTTTATTTAATTGTAAATATTTTTTAAAAATTACAAAACCAAATAAAATTATAAAATTTATATAAGATGCAATTGCAGTAGCAGATGCTATTCCTAAAAAACCAAATCTATGTGCTAAAGAAAATACTAAAATAATATTTATAACTAAACATATTCCAGTGCTATAAAGTGGTGTTTTAATATCTCCTTTAGAATAAAAAAAAGGTAAAATAATTTTAATTATAACATTTGCAGGTAAACATATTACATATACCATAATACATAAAGCAGTATTATGAACATCTAAGATAGAAAAGCTACCCCCAAAAAATAAAATTAACATTATATATTTACTTAAAATAAACAAAGCACTAGAAGCAGGAATTGATAGTGCTAAACCTAAAAGTAATGCTTTTATTTTATTATCATTATTGCTAGTCTCGTTGCCTTTGCTTGAAATACTTGGCAAAACAACCGTTGCAATAGATATACCTATTAAAGCTAAAGGCAGTTGATATATTCTATCCGCATAAAATAAATAAGAAATTGCACCACTACTTAATAAAGATGCGGCAATTATATCAATAATAATGTTTATTTGATAAATTCCAGCACCCATTATTACAGGCAACAATTTTTTAAAAAAACTTTTTGTTTCTAATGCTAATTTCATATTTTTTTTAAAAAAAGTAAATCCAACCAGCCAACCACTTTTATAACAACCATACAAAACAAAAATTAATTGCACAATACCTGCAAACAAAACTCCAAAAGATGCTCCGATATCTTTTCCTCCTAACATATCTCCATAATAAATAAAAATAATTAAAAAAATATTTAACAAAGCAGGAAGAAATGCAACTAAAGAAAATTTATAAATTGTATTTAAAATAGATGAATAAAAAGAAACTAAAGAAATAAAAAACAAATAGGGTAATGTAATCCTTACTAAAAAAATTGTTCTTTCAAAAACATCTAATCCTTTGCTAACAAAACCTGGAGCCATAATTTTAACCACATAAGGAGTAAAAATTTCTAAAATTATTACAAATATAAATAAAATAGTAAAAAAAATACTAAAAATTTGTGATGCTATAATTTTTGCTTTATTTTTATTAATAGAAAATTTTTGAGAAAAAATAGGTATAAAAACAGCCTGCATTGAACCTTCAGCAAAAAATCTTCTAAATAAATTAGGTATTTTAAGAGCTACAAAAAACATATCTGCCATAATTCCAGCACCTAAATATCTTGCAAGCATTATGTCTCGTATTAGTCCTAAAACTCTGCTAAAAAAAGTCCAAAAAGAAACTTTAAAAAAATTTTTAATATTCATAACAACATCAATTATTGAATTTTTTTTAAATTATACAAAATTTCTAAGGCCTGCTTTGGGGTTATATCATCTAAATTTAATTCTAAATTTTTAGATATTTTATTATAGTAATCTTTATATTTTTTATTATTTATGTAATCAGTGTCTTCTTTAAAATCTAACTCTAATATTTTAGATGATTCTAAGTTATTATTACTTTGTTCTAATTGAGATAAAATTTCATAAGCTCTATTAATAAGATTAGAAGGTATACCAGCTAACTTAGCTACCTCAATTCCATAAGATTTTTTTACATAACCCTTAATAATTTCATATAAAAATACAATATTATCATTACATTCGTCTACTTTTATACAATAGCACTCTAATTTTTTTAATTTATTTTCTAATTGCGTTAATTCGTGGTAATGAGTAGCAAATAATACTTTAGCTTTAATTACATTATGTAAATATTCTAAAGTAGACCAAGCAATTGAAAGCCCATCGTATGTTGATGTCCCTCTACCTATTTCATCTAAAATTAAAAATGATTTATATGTAGATTTATGCAAAATAGCAGATAATTCTAACATTTCTACCATAAAAGTTGATTGACCTTTAAATAAATCATCACTAGCGCCCACCCTTGAGTATATAGCATCTACAAGACCAATTCTAGCTGATTTTGCAGGAACAAAGCACCCCATTTGAGCCAAAATAATAATTAATGCATTTTGCCTTAAAAATGTGCTTTTACCAGACATATTTGGTCCTGTAATTAAAAAAATATTTTTTTCTTCATTCATTACACAGCTATTTGGCATAAAATAGTTTATTGATCCACTCTTACTTTTTTTTAACCTATTTTCTACAACTAAATGGCGACCATCTATAATTTCTAACTCTGTATTTGTTGTTAATACAGGGAATACAAAGTTATTTTTTAAAGATAAATAAGCAAAAGAAGTTAAAATATCTAAACAACCTAAAGAACCAATACAATCCAGTAATAAATCTTTATAACCAATAATTTCTTTAATTATTTCATCTAAAAGATCTAATTCTACGGATTTTATTTTTAACTCTAAATTTACAATATTTTTTTCTAAGTCTAGCAGTTCGTCTGTTGTATAGCGAACACTATTAGACAAAGTTTGCTTATGTTTAAAAATTTTATTTTCAAGTAAAGCAGAGCTTTGCTTTCCAGAAATTTCAATATAATATCCAGACAAATTATTATTAGATATTTTTAAATTACCCACCTCATACTTTACTATATAAAATTGTTGTAATTTTTTAATATCATCGCTAAAACCATCTCTCTGTATTTTAAAAGCTTTTAAGACAGCTTTATAATCATCTTTTAAAAATCCACTCTCTTTAAATGTTGGAACTAACACATCAGAAAGAGCTTTTTCTAGCAAATGACTTAATTGAGAAAATTTTGTAGTTTTGTTCAAAATTTCTTCTAGCAAGTGAGGTATTTTATAATCAACCAATAATAGCTTTATTTTAAAAATTTCACGCAAAGAATCTCTTAAAGAAAGCAAATCTTTAGGAGTAGATTTATTTACTAAAATTCTTCCTAAAGATCTTTCTATATCTGGTATATTTTTTAAAACTCCTCTTATTTTATCTAAAAACATACTATCTTTATAAAAAAAATCTACTACAGATAATCTTTGTTCAATTTCTTTATAATCAAGAAGTGGATGATTAATCCAAAAATTTAACATCCTAGAGCCAAACTTAGTTAAAGTAAAATCAATAGTTTTTTTTAAAGATCCATCTTCTTCACCAGAATAATTTTTTACTATTTCTAAACTTTTTCTAGTAAAAATATCCATTTTTAAATATTTGTTATCAAATTCTTTTTTTGGTATAGAAGGAAAATCTAATTTTTTATACACAAAAAGCAAATAACTTAATAAAATATATAAGCTATATTTTTCATATAAATCAAAATCGCTAAACAAATGATATGTTTCTTTATAATGTGTATAAAAAAAATCTTCGTATAAAGACAAAGAAAAATTCAAATTACTATTTTTATAAATTTTATCTATAAATGTAACAATATTATGAAATTCAGTGCTTAATAAATTAATATTAAAATCTTGTAATACAATAATTTCTTTAGGGCTAATAGTATATAAAACATTATTTAAGTCAATCATTTCTACATTTTGAATATAAAAATCATTTGTTGATACATCAAGCCAACTAACATAAAATACATTGTTTATATAATAAATAGCAACAAGATAATTATAATTATTACTCTCTAATAAAGATTCTTCTATTAAAGTTCCTTGAGTAACAATTCTAACTACTTCTCTGTTAACAATAGCTTTATAGCCACGCTGTTTTGCACTTTGTGGAGTTTCTGTTTGCTCACAAATAGCAACCTTATAACCTAATTTAATTAAACGATTTAAATAAGTTTCATAAGAATGAAAAGGAATCCCACACATAGGAATTTCTTCTGCAAGAGTAGTTTTTTTAGTTAAAAAAATGCCTAAAGCTGAAGATACAATAACTGCATCATCATAAAACATTTCATAAAAATCACCCATTCTAAAAAACAAAATACAATCTTTATGGCAATCTTTAATTTCAAAGTATTGCTTCATCATTGGAGTTAATTCTTTAGAATTTTTATCAGGCAATTTAGTCATATTAAATATTAATATATATAATATTTAAAGCCAATGCTTAATCCGTGATTTAATAAACCCAATTTATGAGATGTTGGATCTTGATACCCTTCTGGAATAGGGTTTTCTACAGGAGCATCAGGATTGTTAGTATCTGGCTCAGGTTCGATTACAAAATCTCTACCATTGTTATAAGGAACAGCATTAACTTTACCAGATTTTACAACTCTATATTGAAAATAAAAAGAAGATTTAATTATTTTTGTATCATATTGAAACCCAAAAGCAAGTTGACCAACTGGAACAAACTCATCACCGTGGTATCTTTCCCCTACTCCATTTGGAAGTTCATTAATATCAATGGCAATATACTTTACATTTCCCATACCTATACCAAAACCAATATATGGATAAAAAATCTCAGACCACTGCCTAAAATCATAATAAACATTAAAAATTACAGAGCTTTTTAAAACTTCTTGACCATATGTAGGCCAATCTGTTGTTGTCATATCTGATGTATATTTAGAAGAATTATTAATTATTGGAGTTTGGTTATATAAATATAAACTTTCAACCTCTACCCTAAGATTTTTAACAAAACTATTGCCATTGTCAAAAAACCTCATACCTAAAATAGCAGTAAACCCAGAATTAGTCATTTGATTTAACGGATCAATAATAGACCCATAACCAAAAGCTTTAGGACCATTAATAGAGCGAAAAGTTTCACTTACAATACCAGAATAAGAAGCACCTACATATAAATCAACAATATTTTTTTTATATGGATAGCCATCTGCTTCTGGATAAAGAGCATAAGCAAACTTTAAGCTAGATATAAACAATATAAATAAAACTACAAATATTCTCAACAAATTAAAACTAGCCATTTCTATTTTATACACTACTCCCAAAAAGTATAACTTTAATATTAATTCAATTCAATATATAAATTAATAACCTAAATTATTTTAAAAAATAATATTTTATACCAAAAATAGTATCTATTTTTTTAATTTTTAAATCTGATAATGTGGTATTTAACTCTTTAGCATAATCAAACTTCATTTGCCTTGCTTCTAAAAATAAATTTAAACCTACAATTGGTAAACTAAAATCTAAACCAATATGATAAGAAAAAGCCTTATCTGAATCAGAAACTCCAAAATCTCTAGCTGTAGAGTTGTTTAATTTAGATGTCATCATCCCAACACCAATATATGGGTTTACGATAGGAATAATTCTTAAAATATCATAATAAAGAACAGCACCATACACACTATCTATATCAGTAGATCTAAAATGAGAATCATATTGACCCTCTATCCTAAAACCGCCCACAATTGGTATATCTAAAGGTCTAATACCTAAAGCTAAATGATAATTACTAACTTTAGTTGTATCACTATTTCCAAAAAAAGTATTTTTTTCAGAAGAATGCATAACACCTAAAGATCCATAAATATCAGGAACTAGCATTGCACAAACACCAACACTATTAAACCCAATACTAAACAAACTTAACAACAATACAACTTTTAATTTAAATTTCATTATTATTCTCCTTTTATACCATATATGTTAACGACTTCTTTGAAGCCTATTGCTCATCGTATTATTATTTTTTTCTTTTTGTTCTTGTTCCCATTCTTTACGTTTTTCTTCTTGTTCTCTTAAAATATCTGCTTCAGATTTTCTATGAATCTTCATAGGAATTGCAAGTCTTAACCCAACAACAAAATAATTTTTTAATAAATCATATTCTACATATGGCTTAATTATTTGAAAAAAATTCATATTTACACCAACTAAAGGAGATATTCCATCTATATGAACCTGAGATTTAGAAAACTTCATTATTGCATCTGTATTAAAAACATAAGCACCACCAATATATGGATTTACATATTTTAAATAATTAAAATTATATGTAAATGTGAATCTACCGCCACCATTAAAAAAATTTGTATAACCTATTCTTACAGCATTATAAGAAACACCACCGCCATAAAAATTAGGTATAACAGGACCCCCAACAGGAGTAGCTTCGTTTGGCTTTAAATAAGTTCTACTAGGGTGTGCAAATTCTCCATAAATAGAAAATATATCTGATTCTACTTTAGCATAAAGAAAGCTATAATAAAAAAATATATTTACAAAGATAACAATTAGTATCTTTAGTTGCATTGCTAATTTCTTTTTTATTTATATTTTTTAATTGATTCTAAAATTACAGAATGAGCAACTTGTTTATTTTCAAAACCTTTAATTTTTACCCACTTATTTTTTTCTAAATCTTTATAGTGCTCAAAAAAATGTTTAAACTGATTAATTAATAACTCTGGCAAATCTGTGTATGAATATATGTTAGAATAAAAGCTAGTAATTTTATCTACAGGAACTGCTATAATTTTTTCATCGCCCCCTGATTCATCATCCATTAGCAAAACACCAATTGGCCTAACTTTAATTACAGACAAAGGATAAACAGGAAAATTAGCTACTAACAACACATCCAAAGGATCTCCATCGTTTGCTAATGTATTTGGAATAAAACCATAATGACAAGGATAAAACATAGGAGTTGATACAAATCTATCTACTACTAAAGCTCCACTATCTTTATCTAATTCGTATTTTACTGGTGCAATGCCTTGTGGAATTTCAACAATCATATTAAATTCTTCTGGGCATTTATCTCCAATATTAATTTTTTTAGTATCCATCAATAAACTATCTCTTTATGTTTCTAGCAGAATATGAATTTAGTAATACAAAATTTTAATAAAAACATATTTTATATTATACTAAATTAATCTATAATAAAAATCAATCAAAATTAATATATTAACTTTAAAACACTATGAAATTAAAAACAATTATTTATTTATGTTTCTTAATGTTTATTTTTTCTTGTTCTAATGATAAAGCTTCTATAATAAAAAAAAATAAGCAAGTTTATAAAAAAATTAAAATAAATATCTTTGAAGATGCTAACAATAATAATCTTAAGGATCCCTTAATTTATTCTAAAGATGAGGTATTAAAAATTTTAGATAATCCAATCTTAATTAAAACAACTGATAACATAGAAATATGGCAATATAAAGGAGAAAGCTGTATTTTGAATTTTATATGGGATAATAACATAAATGTTTATAGTGCAATTAAAATTATATCCTATGATTTAACAACACAAAATATGGATTATAAAATTTGCTATAAAAATATTATTAAAGAACTTAATATAATTTATTAAAAATTTTTTTTTAAAAATACATAATATGCACCTAATCCTCCATCTTTATTTAAAGATTGAGCATAATATAAAATGTATGAGTTAACTTTTATATTGTATATCCAATTTACAAAATTTTCTTTTAAAACACCACAATTATTATCACCTTTTCCTGTAATAATTAATAATAATCTTAATTTTTTATTGTATGAGTCTTGAATAAAATCACAAAAAACTTCTTCTGCTGTGCTTAGTGTAAGCCCGTGTAAATCTAAATATTTTTCAATTTTAATTTTATTATTTTTTATTTTTTTTATTTCAAGCAAAGGAGCTTTAGGGATTTCTTTTATTTGTGATTTATGTTGTATATTTACATTTACTACACTTGATTTTTTAGAATACTGAATATTTTTAACTAACTCATTAATATTTATTTTTTTAACATCATTAATTTGATTTAATTTAGTATTTTTTTTAAATAATGTAATTATTTTTAACCATTCATTATAATCAAAATTATTTTTATTCATTTAATAAATTTTTTACTTAATTTTAGATAAAACCCAAATATTAGAATTGTTATCTAATAGTTTTTTTGAAAAAGTCCAGTTTTCTTCTATAGTTTTAGGCTTTTCTTGATTTATTGACTGCAAAGTTAAAAATTTTACCTCTATAAAGGTAGTGTCATTTTTAGTTTCAACATTTATAACATCTGCAATTTTAAAATCTAATACTTCTAGGGATATTTTTGTTTTAGATTCTTCTCTACTATTTATAGAGTCTGAAAATACATTATATACTTTTGTAGAAAGATAATCTTTAATATCATCTATATTTCCTAAATAAAAATTTTCAACTATAAATTTGTATGCTTTTTTTGAAGATTCTATAAATTTTTTGTTATTAAAGCTAGGATCTATTTTTTTTATTTCACTTAATTTGTAAGATAAACTTCCTAATGGATATTGTTTTTCAATAGTATCTTCTGTTTCTTTATCAACCGCTTCTTTTTCTAACTTAATTATCACAGGTATATCAGAATTATCTGTTTTTGAATAACCAATTTTTTTACCTAAAACTTTTCTTAACATTAACAACAAAAAAATTATTATAAAAATTAATAAAGCTATATCTATATTATTAAACAAATTACTAGCATCCTTCATATTATTGATTTCCCTAACTTTAATTTTCCCACATATGATTTTTTATTTTATTTAGAAAATCATTATGAAGATTTACTTCATTTTCTAATAAATTGAATGATCTATAAGAAAAATAAGATGCATCATATTTGATTAAATTATCTTCTTTTTGATTAAATAATTTTGAGTTATCATAGTTTTCTTTTGAATCATTAAAAATATTATTTTGACCTAGTATTAAATGATAATAAACTTTAGCCAATAATTCAACATCTATTAATGCTCCGTGAAAATCTTTTCTTGATTCTAAAGAAATAGAAAATTTTTTGCATAAATCATCTAAAGAATTTCCTCTGTTAGTTGCAAATTTTTTTCTTGCCATATCTAATGTATCAATAAAACGATTGTTTTCTATTGTTTGTTGATTAGAATTTTTCAATTCTTCATTAATAAAATCTCTATCAAAATTAGCATTATGTGCAATAATTTTACTATCACCAACAAATTGTAAAAAATCTACAGCAATTTCTGCAAAAATTTTGCAATTAGCTACTTTTTCATTTGTAATACCATGAATTTTAATAGAATCATAAGGAATTTCCCTTTGTGGATTTAAATAATAATGAAAACTTTTTCCTAGATGTTGGTCATCAAATAATTCAATAGCAGCAATTTCTACTATTTTATCACCTTTGTTATAATAAAATCCTGTAGTTTCTGTATCTAATAATATTTTTCTATTTTGCATTTTTTTTAATTTTATTTTTTTTTATGTTATCTAAAATTTCTTTAATTTGATCTGTTAATAAATTGTGAGTTAATTGTGAATTATTAATTACAAAATTTGACTTTTTAATTTTTAAATCTTGAGATCCTTGTTTTTTAAGAACTTTCACCAAATTATCAAATGAAATATTTCCTCTATGCAATGCTCTATTAATTTGTATTTCTCTATTAACATTAATTGTAATTGTATAATCACATATTTTATCTAATCCAGATTCAAATAATAAAGGAACTTCTAATACTAAATATTTTTTTAATAAAATTTTATTCAAAAAAATAAGCCTTTTTATTTTGTTTTTTACATAAGGATGAAGTATATCTTCTAAAATTAAAATATTTTTTTCATAATTATTAAAAACTTCTGTTCTTAATAATTTTTTATCAATATTATTATTATGTAAAATATTTGGAAAATGTTTAATAATTTCTGATTTAACTTTTAAATTTGATAAAACTAAAGAATTAACATATTTATCACTATCAAAAGTAGCACAATTAAATTTTTTAAATATTTTTAAAATTGTAGATTTTCCACAAGCAATACCACCTGTTAAACCAATAATTATCATTTCTTTACACTTAAATATGTTAAAAATTCTTTTTTAATTTTTGGTTTAATATTAAACCAAATTTTAAAATTAGCTTGAGCTTGATATACTAACATTAACAAGCCATTAATGTATTTTTTATTATAAAAAAAATTATTTTAATTTATATTATAATACGAAAAATCATAAAAAATTGTTTTTTTATTTATATTTAAAAATAAATTAAAATAATTTAAAATTTCATAAAAAGAAACACTGCTACAATTAAATACAATATCAAAATTTTTATTTAATTTAAAATCATTAACTACTATATTAGGAAAAATATTTTGTAAATTTTTAATTTTATCTAAATTTCTATTAGCTATTTCAATTGTTCTAACACCCAAAATTTGTAAAGCATAAATTAAAGCATAACTAGATCCACCTGCCCCTAAAATTAAAATATTTTTATTTTTTAAATTAATTTTTATTTTTTTAAAACTTTCAATTAAACCTATATAGTCTGTATTATATCCGTAAATATTATCATTTTTAAAAACTATATTATTAC
This sequence comes from Rickettsia typhi, assembly GCA_945888065.1. Classification (GTDB taxonomy): domain Bacteria; phylum Pseudomonadota; class Alphaproteobacteria; order WRAU01; family Hepatincolaceae; genus CAMCZU01. The sequence goes on along the minus strand of CAMCZU010000003.1, from coordinate 400 downwards.
AAGATTGTATATTTTTTAATTCATCACTTAAATTGTTAAGATATTTTAAAGATTCTAATTTATAAGGTTGTGTTATATTTAATCCATAAAAATTATTTGTCTTTAGCGATTCTAAAAATTTTAAATTAAATTCATCTTCGTTAATATCAAGTAATTCATAATTTGCCTTAATATTATATTCATTAAACCAGTAAGTATATATTATAGGAGACAAAGAATAACTAATGTTTTTACCTATAAGTCCGTATTTTTTTATCATTTTTAATTTAACAACCTGTGGAAAAATACTTTAAAAAACAATATTTAAAATATAATAAAAAAATTTTAAACATTTTTTCCTAACTTTATTAACAAAAAATTAACTTGTGGAATAATTTTATTAATTTTATTTAAAATATTA
>CAMCZU010000002.1 GCA_945888065.1 Rickettsia typhi | reverse complement strand
CTTAATATTTTTTTTAACTATTTAAAAACAAATAAAGCTTTATATATATCTTTTTTTATATTTTTAATTGTTTGTAATGTTTATCAAATTATAAATCCTTTTTTAGCTTTTGATGAAATATATGTGTATTCACCTATTTATAATACTTTGCACCAATCTAATATTTATTACAGAGAGCTATATGAACATAGAATAGTATATGGCATTATACAAGATATTTTAGCTTATATTAAACTTACTCCATCTTTATTAATTATATTTGGAATTATTTTTAGGTATATTTTGAGTATTTTATGTTTGTTTTACATACAATTAAAAGGTATTAAATTAAATTTAATTTTAAAATTAAGCTTTTTAATTGCAATGAATTTTATAATGCTTGCTTTTGCTAATAATTATCCATTAATGACAATATATTTTACTATTGTAAGTTTTGCTTTTTTTTCTTGGATAATATATGAAAATTTACATATAAAATATTATAAAAATATAGCTTATATAATCTTTATATTACTGGGTTTTATTGGTATATCTTTTTATAGTGGTAATTTATATTTTTTTACTTATTTATTGTTAATATCATATTTGTTTAAAATTTATAACATAAACTTTAAAGTAAAAAATTATTTTTATATTGCTATTAATTATATAATTCCAATTATATTATGGTTAAGCTTGTTATTTATTATTCATTACCTTGTAAAATTTTATTATAATTTTCCTAATGTATATAATAATCGCTTTATACAAATTAATAATCATTATTTATATATTAAAAATTTAATTCCACTATACTTACAAACACTTTATATCATATCTTTTATATTAATTTTATATGCTTTTAAAAATAATTTTAAAAATTTTATAATTATATTTTTTAGCTTATTAATATTTTTATTTATACCTATGTCTTCAGATATTATTTTACACAAAGGTGGAACACAGCTACGTTTAATGTATTTACATATATATATATTGTGTCAAATTATATGGTGTGTTTATTTATATAAAAATTTTTCTTATAAATGGGTTTATTATATTTTATATTGTTGTTTATTTTATGTGATTATTTATACTTTTTGTATTTATTTTGCTAATGCTATTTCTGTTGCTAAAGTTTCTTATAGAGAAAAATTAGATATTATTAATATTAAAAATAAATATCAAGAGCTGTGCTCTAAAAAAGATTGCAAAGTTATTGTTTATAATAATTTACCTTGGGATTATTATGATAAATATAAATTTAAATATTTTAAACATTATATTAATATAAATAATAGTTTTTTAGTTTGGAAGTGGTGGTTTAAAGAAGATCTATCTTATTATAATATTAATATTTCAGACATATTTTATTCAGAAGATTTAAATAATAACAAAGAATTATCAGAAATTATAAATAAAAAATTGGAAAATAATATAGTTTATCCAGATTCAAATGCTATTTTTGAAGAAAATTATAACAATATAAAAACAATTTTTATTATCTTAAGTAGATAAATGACAATTTATCAAGCTATATATAATAATTTTAAAGAATATTTTTATATATAATTTTTTTAATTGGAATATTTTTATTTAATTTTATATTTTATCCTTGGAATTTAGATTATAATTTTAGCTATTATGGTTTAAATGTAGAAAAAGTTTTACAATTAAATAATGTGCAAAACATAAAAGAAACTAATTTAGGGAAAGCTATTTTATCATACATATCTTTAAATAAAGATTATACCTTTGTAGAAGGTGCATTTAGAGTTGAAGATGAAAATCATAAACATATAGTAGTTATTTTTTTTAGAAGCTAATAAAATGTATAAAAAAATCGTCATAGCACATAGAGGTGCAAGTGGATATTTACCAGAACACACGGCTGAGGCAAAAGTATTAGCACACAGCTTTAATGTAGATTATATAGAACAAGATGTAGTCCTTAGTAAAGATAATATTCCAGTTATTTTACACGATATTTATTTAGATGATGTATCTGATGTTGCTACTAAATTTCCTCAATCAGCCAGAGCAGATAAACGTTTTTATGTAATAGATTTTACATTTGCACAGCTTAAAACTTTAAATATTTTTGAAAGATTTTCCCCTATTACAAAAAAAGCTATTTATCCCAATAGGTTTCCTAACAAGCTTGGAGATTTTAAAATTTCTTCTCTTCAAGAAGAAATAGAATTAATTGTTGGATTAAATAAGTCAAGAAAGCTAGATGTAGGATTATATGTAGAACTAAAGCAAGTAAATTTTCATAAATCTCAAAATAAAGATATCACTCAAATAGTGCTTAACATATTAGATTCTTATAGATACACAAAAAAAGAAGATAATTTTTATATCCAATGTTTTGATTTTGATGAACTTAAAAGAATTCGCAATGATTTTAAATCAACTGCAAAATTAATTCTTCTTTTAGAAAAACCTCACAACAACCCAAACACTCAAGATGCACCAAATACTAATTATCAATATTTAATGAGTCCAAAAGGCTTAACAGAGGCATCTCAATACATAAATGGAATTGGTCCACATTATAATTTAACCTTTTTAAATCAAAATAATACTTTACAACCTACTCCTCTTGTAGATTTAGCACATCAATTAGGCTTAACAATCCATATTTATACAGCCAAAAAAGAAGAGTTTCCTGATTGTTTTACTACTTTAGAAGAATTTTTAAAATTTTTATATTTTGAACTTAATGTAGATGGAGTTTTTTGTGATTTTCCAGACATAGCAATGAAAATTCTCAAAAGCTAGATAATGTTTCACAAGAAACAAATTAACTTTTTGTTAATAAATAAAAAAGTATTTATTGATTTATAGCATCTTTATTTTATAATTTAAGATATATTAAAATATAAAAAAATTTTTTAAGGTCAATTTATATATGAAATCAATTAATGAAGTTTCTAAAATAATTTATACAGGAACTCACGGATCTGGAAAAACTACAATTCAACGTAAATATATGAACCTAGAACATTATGGGATTGTATCTTTTGATGAGCTTATTCGCCATTTAAAAAGAATTCCTAATTTTAGATTTACTCCAGGTAATGATGAAATGTCAAGAATGCAGTATGCAAATACAGAAAGAGCTTTGGTAAGCTTTTACAAATCCATTTGTGATATGAAAAATGCGATCCCTAATCAAGAATTAATTGTTATGGATAGATGTATTTTAGATCCACTATACTATACTTCTTATTTTAATATTAATGTAAAAATGGCAAATGATAATCTATGGTTATCTGATGTATTAATAAATGAAATTTTAGAAGTTAAACGTTTAGGCTTTTTTAATAATGCTAAAATATTTTTGCTTAATCCTCTACCACTTGATGAAGAAGATACCTTTAGAATAGGATCACAAAATACAGAAGAATTTTATAAAATTCAGCACGATATTTATAACACAGCAAAAAGAACACTACAGCTTTTTCACCTTCCTTTTGAAGAATGCAATCAACAATTTGCATTTGAGGAATCACATTTTATAGCAAAAAATATTATTTCTTCAAAAGTAGCACATAATTTTAATACAAAAGAACAAGCTAGTATTGAAGCAGAAAATATTTTGCAAAATACTTATAAAAGCAACGAATTTAAGTATAATGATGAAAATTTTATTTTAGAAATGCAAAAAAAAGGTTTTATAGAAGGAACCTTAGAATATATGTATGAAAAAGGTAAATGGGATACAATGAAATTATTTGAAAAAGGAGTAATTTAATTATGTTAAAATCAAGGTTATTTAAAAATATTATAGGTTGGGGTGGAGCTTTTATATTTTTATTAACATATTTTTTAGCAGCACAAGAGATTGTTTTACCTACTGAAATATTGTTTCATATTTTAAATTTAATAGGTGCAAGTTTATTGGCTATTAGAGTTTATATAGATAGAAATTACAGCAACTTGTTTTTAGAGTTGTGTTTTATTGTTATTGCAATTTATTATATAGTAAAGTTTTTTATATAATGTAAGTATTTTAAAATTATTTTTTGCTTTTTTTGCTTTTAAATGCTAATTTATATAAAAAATTATGTTTTATATAGCAAATTGTTTTATTATAATAAAAAATTAATAAATGGTAAGATAAAATGATATTAATAGTCGGTGGTGCTGGTTATATTGGGTCTCATTGTGTAAAATTATTAATGCAAAACAATTATGATTGTGTTGTATTAGATAATTTATCATACGGGCACAAAGAAGCAGTAAGTTGCAAAAATTTTGAAATTGCAGATTTAATGGATAAAACTTCTTTACAAAAAGTTTTTAAAAAATATAAAATTACAGCGGTAATGCATTTTGCAGCCTATACTTATGTAGGAGAAAGTGTAGTTAATCCACAAAAATATTATCAAAATAATATTATAGGGACTCTAAATTTGTTAGAGGTAATGTTAGAGCATAATGTAAAAAAAATTATTTTTTCAAGCTCTTGTGCTACCTATGGAGACCCTAAATATTTACCCCTAGATGAAAATCATTCACAAAATCCAATTAATCCATACGGATACACAAAATTAGTTATAGAACAAGCTTTGCAAGATTATCATAAAGCTTATGGGCTATCCTACATAGCATTACGCTATTTTAATGCTTCTGGAGCATCACAAGATAATAAAATAGGCGAAAGCCACAATCCAGAAACACACTTGATTCCATTGGTATTAAAAGCAATTTTAGGACAAATACCAAATGTTTCTGTTTTTGGGAACGATTACAATACGCCAGATGGAACTTGTTTAAGAGATTATATTCATGTAGAAGACTTAGCAACGGCACATATGTTAGCTTTACAAAAAGTAGATTCATATTGTGGTCATTTCAATTTAGGCACTGGAATTCCTGTTTCTGTAAAACAAGTTATTGATGTAGCAGATCAAGTATCTGGTAAAAAGTGTCCTGTTATTATGTCTCAAAGAAGGGCAGGAGATCCAGATAAACTATATGCATCTAATAGCAAAGCTAAGCAAATACTAGGATGGGAACCAAAATATATAAACATTAAAGATATTATTGTTAGTGCTTGGAATTGGGAACAACATAAAAAATATTAATATACTTATTTATTTAGTTGGCATACAATCAATTAATGGTTGATTTTTATTTTATATGCAAGTATAATTAGCATTATTGTTAAATAAAAAAGTAGGCATTAAAATGTATAAAATTTTAGCTGTATTCCTTATTTATATATTATCTATTCAAAATATTTTTGCTAAATCTGATAGCTATGGTTTTATTCCTGTGTCTCCTAATATTCAAAATCAACCTATTAATCAACCATTGCAAATTATTCCATTGGAACCAGCACAATCTGTAGATAAATCTGTTGTGGAAAAATCTCAATCAAAAAAAAATACTGATTTAAAACATAAAAATTCTAGTAAAAACAAAACAACAAAACAACATAAAAATTCTAGTAATAAAAAAAATAGTAGTGTTGCTAAACAAAATAAAGATATTAAACCTTATAATACAAAAGTATCACCAACAAATAATATGCAAAATAGCAATATCACAAATTCTAATATTAGCCCTACTAACAATACTAAAGTGCAATCTAGTGTTAATAATGCAAATTCTAATAAATTAAATGATACTAAAGAAGTCCAAAGCGCTCAAGAAGTTAAAGCCCCTATTCAATCTGAGGTTAAATCAACAAATGAAGTTAATGAAGTTTTAGATGATGTAAAAGAAAACGAAGAAGTAGATATGCAAAATGAAGATATTCAAGATGATGCAATAAACAATACTACTGAAGAAAAAAATACAAACTTAACTAAAAAAAATGATAATAATTTAAACCAACAAAGTGATAAATTTAACGAAGATACAGCCACAGAAGAGTCTAAAACAAATAATGTTGAAGATACAGCTATGCCTTCTGCTACAAATGAAAATAGCAATTCATCTACAGAATATGTAAATCCTTACATTAAATCTTCTCCACGTAGTGCGGGTTATCCTTCTAAAAAAGCTCCTGCTGAAAAAGCTCCTGCTGAAGAAAAATCAACAGCTAATCAAGATGCTAATAATAACGAATCTTATATAGATTAATAACTCATATTTTTCAATGTATTTAAAATTATTTATTATTTTTTCTATTTTTTTCCCCATATCTTTATTTGCTTTAAATGATGGTGCAAATGTAGATTATGGTGATATGCTTTCTAAAATGCCCACTCGCTATGATCCCATTGAGGCAAAAAAAATTGGTGAAGACCATATAATAGAGAAACAAAAAAACAACTTTAGATACACAAAATGGTTTATATCTTTAGGTTTTCCTACAAATAAATCTGTTGCTTTAACAAATATGGATAGTTCTTTTTATTTTCCACCTGCTATAGATCAAGGTCAAACACAAACAGATTTGATTAAAGATGAAGAATTAGAAAAATCATCTGGCTATTATTTAGCATTAGATTATAGAATGTTAGATGGTAAATATACTAAGGGATTTAGATTATCTGGAACTTTACAAAAGCAATCAGCTATAATGTCTAAAGTATTAGATACTTCTGTAAATTTATCTGTAGAAGATGTAGATGTTCCTTTTAACTATGCTATAGCTTATGATTATAGAGCTTATAATTTAATATTAAATTATGATTTGTTTATTTTTTCTAGAGACTGGGTAGTTCCATATGTAGGAGTTGGATTTGGGAAAGAATATTTTGATACGATTGGTCATTCTCAATATCGTAAAAAAACTTGTGAACCTCAAGAGCCAGGAACAGGAGGGCAAGATACAGAACTACCACCTGTTTGCACATCTGATGTAAGTGAGGAATATGATTTAATATCAGGTTGGAATAATATAGATATAGTAGCTAAGGTTGGATTAAATATATATAATGGCTATATTTTTATAGATTATTTAAAATATATTGGTAAAGATAAAAGAGCAAACAGCACAACTTCACAAGTAATATTTGGGTTTAGGATACCAATTTAATAATGTTAACACCAACTCTACAAACATTACTAAACCAGCATAGTAAATCTATTGATTTATATGTTGATTTATTATTGCAATGGCAATCTAAATTTAATTTAATTGGTAATAGCACTATAAGTAATATTTATGAAAGGCATATTGTTGATTGTGCACAGGTATTATCATATATTCCCTATACTAATAAAAACATAGCAGATTTAGGTAGTGGAGCAGGATTACCGGGTATTATCTTAGCAATTTTAGATTCTCATAATAAGTATTATTTAATAGAATCTAATGCTAAAAAAGTTAGTTTTTTAAATGCTATGGTTAAGCATTTAAATCTTAATAATGTATATGTTATTCACAACAGAATTGAATATATAGATGTTAATAAATATAGCTTTAATTTAATCACGTCTAGAGCTTTATGTAGCCTAGATAAATTAATTGCTTATAGCATATATGCAATGGGTAAAAATATCAATGCAGTGTTCTTAAAAGGTGTTAATTATTTAACAGAAATAAATGCTTTAGGTGAAATTATAAATCATCATAACAATTGTTATAATATATTTTTAAAACAGCATAATATTACTTTATCAATTACAATTTCTTCTAGTATCACTAATCAAGACTCTAAAATTTTGCAAATACAAACTATTGTTTAAGTAAAAAATATATATTATGGTTGCAATAATTTAATAATCAATTTATATTTAGCATAAGATAAATAAAATATGTTTCATATGAAACATATTAATAAAGGTTAACAAAAAATGAATACAAAAATAATTTCCATTGTAAATCAAAAAGGTGGAGTAGGTAAAACTACTACTACAATGAATTTAGCAACAGCTTTGTGTGCTATGAAAAAAAAGGTTTTAATTATAGATCTAGATCCCCAAAGTAATGCTACAAGCGGATTAGGAATGAATAATGAGTTTAAATATACTATTTATGATTTGCTAATTGGTAAAGCAATGCCAAATCAAGCAATAGTAAAAACTCCAATTCCTAATTTAAGCATTATTCCTACAACTATGGACTTATCTGGTGTAGAAATAGAGTTAGCTAATTTAGAACAAAAAGAGTTTTTTTTAAAAAATTGTTTGCAATCTAATACAGATCATTTTGATTATATTTTAATAGATTGTCCACCATCTTTAGGTATTTTAACACTTAATGCTTTAGTTTATTGTAATGAGGTATTAATACCTTTGCAATGTGAATATTTTGCATTAGAGGGATTAAAGCATTTAGTTAATACTATTAATTCTATAAAAATTTCTTTAAACAAAAATTTACAAATTAAAGGCATTTTATTAACAATGTATGATGCTAGGAACAACCTATCAAAAATGATAGATGAAGATGTAAGAAAATACTATAAAGAATTAGTATATAAAACCATTATTCCAAGAAATGTAAAAGTTTCAGAAGCTCCATCTCACGGATATCCAGTAATTGTTTATGATCCTGGTTGTGTAGGTTCAAAAGCTTATATAGATTTAGCATCAGAAGTAATTTTACAAGATGAAAAAGGATTAAAATAATGTCAAATAATAAAATAGATTTAAATTCTTTGTTAAGTGGGGTTAGTAAGCCTAAAAAAAACCTTTCATTAGGTCGTGGTATTTCAGCTTTAATATCAGATGCAAAGCCAGAAAGCAATAAAGAAGATTTTGTTAGCACAATGAATCAATCTAATTCTAAATTTAATGTAATAGAAATTCCTATTAAAGATTGTATTCCATCTAAATATCAAGCAAGGAAAGATTTTGATGAGCAATCTCTTAAAGATTTATCACTATCTATTAAAGAAAAAGGTGTTATCCAGCCAATTTTAGTAAGGCATTTACCAGACAATAAGTATGAAATTATAGCAGGTGAGCGTAGATACAGGGCATCGCAGTTAGCATATAAAAGCACTATTCCAGCTATTGTTATGGATCTTGATGATAAAGCAGTGATGGAAATTGGTTTAATAGAAAATCTTCAACGTAAAGATTTAAATCCAGTAGAAGAAGCCAATGCTTATAAAGCATTAAGTATAGATTTTGAATATAGCCACGAAGATATAGCAGAGCTAGTAGGTAAAAGCAGAAGCTACATTAGTAACTATTTAAGAATTCTTAGCTTACCACCAGAAGTTTTATACTATTTAGAAATAGGCAAAATAACACCAAGCCACGCAAAAATGTTGTGTAATGTGTTTAATCCTATGTCTGTTGCTCGTGAAATCATAGCTAATAATATGACTGTAGCAGAAACAGAAAGGCTTACAATGCAATCAGTAGATAAAAATAGCAGAGAAAAAATTGTAGATAAATCTAAAATTTATAGTTTAGATTCTACTATTCAAAAAAATATTGCTAATATTAATGATACATATAAAAACCTTAAGATAATAGCTAAGCAAAAAAGCGAAACATCAGGTGAGTTAAAAATAAAATATAAAAGCATACAAGACATAAACAATATTTTACAATTAATAGCAAAAGGGGGCAAAAGTGAGTAAATATTTATATACAGCATTAATTTCTTTAATTCTTATAAGTCCTTCAATGACAGAAGAGCTTAGTGCTAAACCTAAAGATTCATTAAGCAATGAAGAATTAAATTATATGGTAGGTATTTATTTGCAAGATGTAGTAAAAAACATTAGTTCTGATTGCAAAGCAGATCTTGAGCAATATGTAAAAAGCTTGCATAACAAATCAGAAAAAAAAGTGTATCCATCTTATTGTATGATTAAATCTATTGAAAAAATGAATATTAGATAGGTTAAATAAATCATTTTTTATTGAAATGTTTCTTAAATGTTTCACAAGAAACATCTTAATAAAGGTTAACAAAATATATTTAAAATCTTAATATTGTTTAAATACAAAAAAGATAATCCACAAACATAGAAATGTTTCTTAAATGTTTCATAAGAAACATCTTAATAAAGGTTAACAAAATATTAATTATTAAGTTGTTAATTGTTAGTTGTGGAAATACTAACGTTTATTTTTAAAAAAATCTTGCATTAGTTTTTTACATTCTTTTTCATAAATCCCACTATATATTTCAGGCTTGTGTGGATAGGGTTGATAAAAAATCTTAGCACCATTGTAGATTGCTCCGTATTTTTCATCTTCAGCACCAAAATAAAGCTTTTCAATGCGAGAGTGCATAATAGCACCAGCACACATTACACAAGGCTCTAAAGTTGTATATAAAGCACATTCATTAAGGCGAAAAGAATTTAATTGTTTACAAGCATCAAAAATTGCTAACATTTCTGCGTGATAACAAGGATTATTATTAGCTATCATTTTGTTATATGTAGATGCAACAATATTGTTTTTATAAACAATCACAGCACCAACAGGAACCTCATTTAAGCTTTTAGCAGTATAGGCATTTTGTAAGGCTTGTTCCATATAGATATTTTTATTTAGCATTTATATGTATAATGTTTTATAATTAATAATATAAATAAAAGATAACATAATTGTGGAAAAAAGATAATGCAAATTGTAATTGTTGGTTACGGATTAATGGGAAATGCAGTTGAGAAGTTTTGTAAAAAAAATGATATTCCTGTATCTGGAATTTTAAAAAATACTAATGATATTGTTAAATATCAAAGCCAACCTAATGATGTTTTAGTAGATTTTACTAATGGAAAGGCATTTGCAGATAATATAGATAATTTATTGCTTAAAAAAATTCCCCTTGTAGTAGGAACCACAGGTTGGGATGATAAGTTTGAAGAAATTAAAAACAAAGTGAAATTAAGTAATATACCTTTTTGTTGGGGTAAAAATTTTTCAGCATCTGTTTATAATTTTTATTCTATAGTAGATTTTGCAACCTCAAAGCTTCAATCCTTAGACAATGTAAGAATTCATATTAATGAAATCCATCACTCAACTAAAAAAGATTCTCCTTCTGGAACTGCATTAAATTTGCAAAAAATCATTGCAAAACATTATAATAAGCAGGTTAATATTGTATCTCATAGGGTAGGAAGCATTATTGGAGAGCATAGTGTGATGTATAAAGGTGATACTGAAGATATGGTATTATATCACAAAAGCACATCTAAAGATTGTTATGTGAAGGGAGCTTTGCTTTGTGCTAAATATTTGCTTAATCATAATGGTTTTTATTTTGTTGAGGATATTTTTAAAGAGATTTTATAAAAAATATTTTACAATAAATTATCTAAGTGATATACTAGCTAACAAATAGATGTAGATGATTATCTGCATCTTTGCAAACTGCAAAACAAAAGATCAATAATATTTTAATTAATATAAGGATACAATTATGTTTTGCGGTGTTTATAGTGCTCTTATCACTCCATTTTTAAAAGATTTATCTATAGATTATGAATTATTAGGTAAACTTATAGAATCTCAATTAATAAATAAAATTACTGGATTTGTAATTTTAGGGACTACGGCAGAATCAACATCCTTAAGTGCCGAAGAAAAAGAAGCAATTATTGATTTTGTTATTAATAAAGTAAATGGTAGATGCAAAATCATAGTTGGTATTGTAGATAACAATACACACAATGCTTGTAATACAATTGTTAAATACAACAAAATTAATCATATAGATGGTTATTTAGTGGTTGTTCCATTTTATAATAAGCCTACTCAAGAAGGATTATATTTACATTTTTATGAATGTTCTAAAGCTTCTAAGCATCCTATAATTTTATATAATGTATTTTCAAGGTGTGGGGTATCTTTAAGTATAGATAGTATTTTAAAATTAGCACAAATTGAGAATATAGTTGGTATAAAAGAGTGTTCTAATGATATAAATTATGTAATGCAATTATGCAAGGATAAGCCTAAAAATTTTGAAATTTTATGTGGTGAAGATTCTTTATTATGTAATTATTTAATGTTAGGATCTAGCGGATGCATAAGTGTTGCTAGTAACCTTATTACATTGCAAGTAGTAGAGATTTACAAAAACCTTGTTGAAGATAATAATTATAAAAAATCTTTAAATATATTATATAAACACTTAAATTTAATTACATATTTGTTTAAACAAAGCAATCCAATTCCAATTAAAACATTATTAAGTTATGTTTATAAAACAGAAGAATATTTTAGATTGCCATTATGTAAATTAAGTTCTCAAGAAAAATTGAATTTAATTAATTCTTATGAGGAGATAATATAAAAAAATGAAAAAATTTGCAGTCTTAAAATTTGGTGGATCAACTTTAGGAAACAAAGATAATTTGTTTAAAAATTTTAATAATATAAAAAACATTATAATTGATTATAAAAAAAACTATAAAGGTATAGTTGTTGTTGTGTCAGCATTATCTGGTGAAACAAGAAGGCTTAAAGATATAGCAGAAAGTTTGTTTGATACTAAAGATTTAAAAAGGCAAGATCAAGTATTATCAATAGGAGAAAATTTTAGTTCTATGCTTTTAGATAATTATTTAAATTCGTGCAAGATAAAGTCTGTAAGTTTAAATTATCATAATTTGCCAATTTACACAGATAGCAACTGGGGGAATGGAAGTATAATTAATGTAGATAAAGATATTATATTGCATCATTTAAAAGAAGATAATATATGTATTGTTCCAGGCTACATAGGAAAAAACATTCATAATGAGTTTACAACGCTAGGATTTGATGGGTCAGATACATCAGCAATAGCAATAAGCGGATACATAGATGCCGATGTATTTTTGTTTAAAGATGTAAGTGGTGTATTTAGTGCTAATCCTAAAAGAGTTTTAAAAGCAAGGCAAATAGATTGTATATCTTATAAAGATATGTATGGGTTATCTTTATTAGGTGCAAGGGTTATTCATCCAAAAGCAGTAGAGATGGCTTATCAAAAAAAAGTTTCTATTAAAATTTTGCCTAATTTTTCTAATGCAAAGGGAACATTAATAGATGCAAATATAAAAGATAAAGATATAGCAGGAATTACATATTATCCAAACTCAAATGCAACCATAGATATAGCAATAGTAGGGTTAAAAGCAAGTTCCAAAAGTTTTTTAGATTCTCTACAATCATTTTTATTAGAAAATCCATCAATGTGGGAAATAAATAAAAGTAATAATATAGAAAATTCAGTATTAATAAAATTAAATGATTTATCCCAATTAAACAATGCTTTAAGTGGGTTGCATAGTTTTTTAAATTTAGATGATAACAAAAAAGCTAATGAAGTTGATACAAATTTACACTTAGATACAGGTGAAACTTTTGATCCAGCATTACTAAAAAGTGGAGTAAAACACATATGAGTCTTCAAAACTTAAATTTTTACAAAATGCAATCGCTAGGAAATGATTATATTTATATAGATTGCATAAACAATAACTATAATATTTTAGATATTGCTAAATATGCTGTGATATTAAGTAATCGTAATTTTGGAATAGGCAGTGATGGCTTAGTATTTATAAGTAAAAAAAATGATAATTATTATATGGATATGTATAATGCAGATGGTTCTTATTCAAAAATATGTGGGAATGCTTTTAGATGTGTAGCTTATTTATTGCATTATTTAGGATACATAAAAAATGTTTGTATAATTCATAGTGGAGATTTTGCAGTAAAAGCAGAGGTATTAGATAATTCCATAGTAAAAATTCAGTTGCCATATAAAGCAATTAATTATGTAAGTAAATATTTTACAATTTTAGATAAAACATTTGAGTATTATTATGTAGATATAGGGAATCCTCATTGTGTTATTTTATATAAAGATAATTTAGATAATTTAGATATTAATGCTTATTCAAAAGAAATTACAAGAAAGAAAGATGTTTTTCCAAATGGTATTAACATAGAGTTTTATCAAGTTTTAGCAGTTAATAAATTAAAAATGCGAGTATATGAAAGAGGTGCAGGTGAAACATTATCTTGTGGTTCAGGAGCTTGTGCTGTTTCTTTGGTTTATTCGTTTTTACATAATAGTTCAGACACTATAAGAGTAGAATCAAAAGGTGGGTTTTTAGATATAAAGATTTATCCTACTATTATAGAATTAAAAGGTTTAGTAGATATTATATACAAAGGAGTAGTAATTTAAGAAAATGATAAAAGAATATTGGGCTAATTGTATAGCAAATAATCAACAGATTAATCCTTTTGATGATTTAGATTCAAAAATACAACTCTTAAAAAGCAAAGGTAAATATATTATAGATTTTGGAGTAGGAGATCCAGCAAAAATTGAGGGTATAAATCCATATTTAGTAAATAAATTTAATCTTAATTATCAAGATTATGCAAACAAAGGATATCCAGGAAACACAGGAGATAAAGATTTTTTAATCTCAGCGCAACAATATTTAGCAAAAGAGCATAATGTAGTGTTAGATACAGAAAATATTTTAATTACCAATGGTTCTAAAACTGCAATTACTTTAGTTCCTAGAATTTTTTTAAATGATAAAGATGATGTAATAATTTGCCCAAATCCCTGTTATCCAAATTTTAAAACAGGAGCTCAATTGTTTAATGCAAACATTTATATGGTTCCATTATTACAAGAAAATAATTTTTTAATTGATTTTCACTCAATACCAATAGATATTTGTAATAAAGCAAAATATATTTGGATAAACTATCCGAATTCACCTACAGGAGCAATAGCACCTAAAGATTATTTATTAGATTTAATTAAGTGGTGCCATAAATACAATATAATTTTACTTAGCGATGAAGCATATATAGATATTTATTTTAACCAAAAACAAACATCTATTTTAGAGTTAACTCAGCAAGGTGTATTAGCATTTTTTTCATTATCAAAATCTTTTAATATGACAAATCATAGGATAGGCTTTATAGCAGGAGACAAAAGCTTAATTAATAAGTTTTATAAATTATCAAATATGTATAATGATGGAGTTCCATCAATTATTCAATCAATGGGTAAAATAGCACTAGATGCTTCAGATAAAATTTTACCACAAAGTAGGCAAAACTATGCTTTAAAAGCTCAATTATTAAAAAAAATGTTTGTAGATAAATTTAATTGCTTAGAGGCGGTTTATTCTAAAGGAAGTATTTTTTTATGGCAAGAAGTTCCAAAGAATATAGATGATAAACAATTTAGCAACATATTATTAAATAAAGGGATAGCAGTAATGTGTGGATCTGATTTTGTAGATGATAAATATAAACATATAGGAAGCAAATATATAAGAGTAGCTTTAATTCAAAACATTAATACAATTAAAGAGATTATAAATGAAATATAACATAGCAGTATTAGGTGCTACAGGTTTAGTAGGGTTAGATGTATTGTGGTTATTAGCTAATAATAACTTATCAATAAATAAAGTTTATGCAATAGCATCACAATCTTCTGATGGGAAAGTTATTAAATTTAGAGATGAAAATTTAATAGTAAACAATATAAATAATTTTGATTTTTCTTTAGTAAATATAGTAATTTGTTGTTTAGATAATGCTTTAAGTTCTATTTGGGTTCCTTTTTTATCAAAAAAAGGGATTATGGTAATAGATAATTCATCTTGTTTTCGTTATGATGCAGATATTCCACTTATTATTCCTCAAATTAATTCTCAAGATATTTCCTTAGTAAAAAATAGAAACATTATAGCTAATCCTAATTGTTCAACAATTATAATGTTATTGGGTATTTATAATATTTTAACATATTATAGTGTAAAAAGGGTTATAGTATCTACTTATCAAAGTGTTTCTGGGGCTGGTATTAATGCAATTAATAATTTTGATTCAGATTATGCTAATAAATGTATACCTATGATAGATATTTTATTGCAAGATAATTCTTCAAAAGAAGAATATAAAATGGTGCAAGAGAGTAAAAAGATTTTAAGCAATCCTTTGTTAGCTATACATTCTAATTGTGCAAGGGTTCCAATATTGTATGGGCATTGTATGTTTGTTAATATAGAATTTAAAGATAATATTGATTTAGAGTTGATTGAAGATATTATAAAAAAAGATAATAATCTTATATATTATGAAAAATCAAATTATCCTAATCAAAAAGAAATTCAAGGCTCTAATTATGTGCATATAGCAAGGTTAAAAAGGGATACAACTATTGAAAATGGCATAAGTTTATGGATTTTAGGAGACAATATAAGAATAGGTGCTTCTTTAAATGCAGTTAATATTTTGAAGTTATTAATTAAATGATTATAATAGCCTGTATAATAAAAAAACAATGTGAATATAAGTAAAAAACTATGGAAACAGATAGAATAGCAAAAAGAATTGCACATTTAGGTTATTGTTCAAGGCGTAATGCAGAGCGATTAATTGTAGCAGGTGAGGTTAAAGTTAATGGAGTTTTAGTGAAAACCCCAGCATTTTTAGTATCTAAAAATGATAAAATTATGGTAGAAAATGTAGAGCTTAAGTCTCATATAAAACCTATGTTATATGCTTATTATAAGCCCCTTGGGGTTATTTGTTCTGCTATGGATGAAAAAGGAAGAGAAACAATTTATGATAAATTAAATCAAATTAGTAAAAAACTTCCACGATTAGTATATGTAGGTAGATTAGATATTAATTCAGAAGGGCTTTTATTATTAACAAATTCTCCTACATTAAGCACAAAGCTTACTTCTAAAACAGAAAGTTTTAAAAGAGTATACAAAGTAAGAGCCTACGGCAAGGTTAGCCAAAATGATTTAGAAAAGCTATCAATGGGAATAACTATAGATGGAATTTACTATAAGCCAATTATTGCTAATTTATTAAGTTCTAAAAATTCTAATTGTTGGATAGAATTTGCCATTACAGAGGGTAAAAATAGAGAAATTCGTCACATTTGTGAATATCTAAATTTACAAGTTAATAGATTAATTAGAATTAGCTTTGGACCATATAAACTAGAAGATATGCAAGAGGGAGAGCTAAGAGAGCTTGATTTAAAGCAAATAGAAAAATTAATGAAGTAAGCTTAATATTCAATGAGAATTATTTCAGGGTATCATAAGGGTAAAAAATTATCATTTGCAGAAGATAATAAAATTAGACCAACCACAGATAGAGCAAAAGAAACGCTTTTTAATTTGTTATCTCATCATTATCCAATGCATTTAAAAAATACAAATGTTTTAGATTTATTTGCAGGTAGTGGAGCCTTAGGTATTGAGTGCTTATCAAGGGGGGCTTCTTTTGTGTTATTTGTAGACAACTATATAAAGTCATTACAATTATTAAAACATAATTTACAAAAATTAACTTATAAACAATTTATAGATTATGATATCTTGCAAGGTGATTCGCAAAAATTAAAATTTAATAGTTATAATAAAAAGTTTTCTATAGTTTTTTTAGATCCTCCATATGATTCTAATTTAATTACAGAATCTATAACTAATTTGCTAAAGCAAGATATGTGGGAAAAAGATTGTATTTTTATAATAGAAAGTAATAAAGATATTTTTTTAAATAATTTAAAACTTAAACATAGTAAAATTATAGCACACACAAATTTAAAAATATATTCTATTGATAATTAATATAAATAGCTTATTATTTTATTATATTTAATTCATATAAAAAACATTCAGTAATGGCAATAATTCTTAGTTTTAGTGGTTCTCATGGTGTAGGCAAAACAAGCCTTGTAAATAAAATTTCAAATGAATATGCATTAAATTTTAGCAACCAAGATTATAAAATTTTTAAAGAAATCAATACTGGTTTATTTAATATTGGTTTTTCTTTAAATGGTAATGGTTTTGATTTTGATGAAGTTATTTTTTCACAAAAACAAGCTTTTGATTTAGGGTATAATTTAATTAATTATTATTTAAATAAAAAAAATGATGATAGATTAATTATTACTGATAGATCTTGTATAGATACATATTTATACACACAATATTTTATTTCAAAAAGCAAAGATAGTTCAGACTACCATAGTGTGCTTTTAGATATGCACAATAAATCTATAGATATTATGTCTAAAATTATCAGTATTTTGGTTCCTCCATTTAATGATTTTGAAATTTTAACAGATAGAATGTCAATAGAGCAAAGAGATGAAATTTGGAGTAGTTTTGTTAATTATTTTAATGAAAATCAAAAAACATCACTGGTTTACATAGCAAAAGGTCAAAGCACAGATAAAAGATCCACAGAGGTATTAGATATTTTGTCTAATCATACAAAGCAATATCAAGATAATTACAAAATATCTTTAGTTTCTTAAATACAAATCATTTTACCTAAGTTTTTACCTGCTAAAATATGATAATGAAAATGTGGAACTTCTTGGCATCCATTTATTCCACAATTAGAAATTACTCTAAAACCATTGCTAATTTTTAATAAAGATACACTTTTTTCAATTGCTTGGTAAAACATTTGACACTCTAAAGCAGAAGCATTAAGAGAAAAATCTATAATATCAATATAAGATTTTTTAGGAATTACTAAAAAATGAATTGGAGCCTGAGGATTAATATCATAAAAAGAAAGAGCATATTCATTTTCATAAATTTTGTTGCAGGGTATGTCTCCTTTAATAATTTTAGCAAAAACATTGTTTTGATTATACATTGTAAAAAATCTTTATAAAAAATTGCAATAAAAAAAATATTATCTTATATATGATATAATAATATAAAATATAAAATGATATATAAATAAATAAAAAGGTAATAAATAAAATGCATGCTACAACAATTATAGGTGTTAAAAAAGATGGTAAAGTTGCAATAGCAGGTGATGGGCAAGTTACCTTAGGTAATACGGTAATTAAGCATAAAGCAAAAAAAGTTCGCAGATTAGGAGCAAATAATAAAATAATAGCTGGATTTGCAGGGTCAACAGCAGATGCTTTTACTTTATTTGAAAAATTAGAAATGAAATTAGAAAAATACCCAACACAATTAATGAGAGCTTGTGTAGATTTAGCAAAAGAATGGAGAACAGACAAATATTTAAGAAAATTAGAAGCTATGCTAATAGTATCAGATGGTGATAAAATTTTTGTTCTAACAGGAACAGGAGATGTATTAGAGCCAGATGAACCATATATAGCAATAGGATCAGGTGGTAATTATGCACTTTCAGCAGCTAAAGCATTTTTTGCATATCCAAACAATATGGATGCAAAAGATATTGCTACCAAAAGTATTGAAATTGCAGGTGATTTATGTATTTATACAAATCATAATGTTGTTGTTGAAGAAATATAAATAAATCTAAGAGAAAAAAATGAAAAATTGGACACCACAAGAAATTGTATCAGAATTAGATCAAAATATAGTAGGGCAAGATAGAGCAAAAAAACTAGTTGCAATTGCTATGAGAAATCGTTGGAGAAGAAGGCATTTATCAGCAGATTTACAAAAAGAAGTAATGCCAAAAAATATTTTAATGATAGGGCAAACAGGGGTTGGTAAAACAGAAATTGCAAGAAGATTAGCAAAGTTAGATAATTCTCCATTTATTAAAGTAGAAGCAACTAAATTTACAGAGATTGGTTATGTTGGTCGTGATGTAGAACAAATCATAAGAGATCTATTAGAGGTTAGTATTAATTTAAAAAATCAAGAGTTTAAAAAAAGTATTTATGTTGATGCACAAAACCAAGCAAGTAAAAAAATCATTGATATTTTAGCAGGATCAAATGCAACATCTGAAACTAAAAAAAAGTTTAAAGAAATGTTAGCAAGTGGTGAGTTAGATGATAAAGAAATTGAAATTCAAATTAAAGATAAACAAGCTAATAAACCAATGTTTGATATGCCAAATATGCAAGGTATGCAAATGAGTATGGTTAGCCTTGATTCAATTTTAGGCAAAGAAAAATATAAAAATAAAAAAACAAATGTTAAAGATGCTTTAAATATCCTTACAGAAGATGAAAGCGAAAAACTTATAGATCAAGATAAAATTATAGAAGAAGCAATTTACAATGTAGAAAATAATGGAATTGTATTTATTGATGAAATAGATAAAATTGCATCAGGATATGACAACAAAGGTAGAGGTGAAGTAAGCCGTGAAGGAGTTCAAAGGGACTTATTACCACTAGTAGAGGGAACAAACGTATCAACAAAATATGGTAACATAAAAACAGATTATATATTATTTATTGCATCAGGAGCTTTTCATTTGAGTAAACCATCAGATCTACTTCCTGAATTACAAGGTAGATTCCCAATAAGAGTAGAGCTAAGTTCGTTAAAAAAAGAAGATTTTAAAAGAATTTTAACAGAACCAAAAGCAAATCTAATTCGCCAATATATAGAAATGCTAGGAACAGAAGGAGTTAGTTTATCCTTTACAGATGAAGCAATTGATGAAATAGCAGAATTAACAGAGTATTTTAATAATAGCATAGAAAATATAGGTGCCAGAAGATTACATACAATCTTAGAAAAAATTTTAGAAGACATAAGCTTTACTGCTACAGATCTTGGTAGTAAAAAATCTAAAAATACAAAAATAGTTATAAATAAAGATATAGTTTTACAAAAAATTAATCATATTAAAGAAGATATTGATTTATCAAAATATATAATATAGCTATATCTTATACATTCTAATGTTTTTTTGTTTACTTTTTATGTTTTATTTACTAGATTAATATTTGTATAAATAATTTGTATAAAAAATATATATAAGATGGATAGTATTTTATGAACAATAATAATAATTCAAATGTGAATACAGCAAATCAGAATGCTAATACACAAAATAAACAACAACCAAAAAGGGAAAAAAAATTAAAATTTAGCAACGTTTCCCCAGATCTATTAAACACATTACCACAAGATAGAGTATTACAAACAAAGCTTAAAGCAATGGATGATACACAAGTATATAAATATTTTGATATATACTCTAACCTATATCAATCTCCTAACAAAGTAGGATTTACTTTAACTGAAAAAATAATTAAAGGATTAAGGTTTTTTTTAACATTTTGTATAATGTATATAGTGTTATTAGTAATTGCTTTTTTTTCTTTTTCTTATTTTGAATTACCACGTTTTACAATGTGGTATCCTATAGGGATATTGCCATTTTTGTGCGGATTACTTTGTTATTTCTTAATTAAAAGAAGTAATGATATGGATTTAAAATTAAAGTTAGCAAAAATTTATGAGCATAATAGAAAAATAGCAGAAGAATGTTATAGAGATGTTACTTTTTCTCATTTAATTCAAAAAACAGAAGGTATGGGCACAATTAGAAATCGTCTTGCTGAGCTTAATGATTTAATTAAACATAATAAAGAAGAAGAAGATTTTTTACAAGAATATGAAAAAAAACAAGCAGAAAAAAAAGCAAAAAAAGAGCTTGAAGCACAGCAAGCAAGCAAAGCACAAAATGTAAATAAATTTGTAAATTTATTACCAAAGAGAAAAAAAAGACCTAAAGATTAGTGTATAAAAATTTTGTATCTTATGGATTTGATTCGTATATCAATTTTTTTCAAAATTATTATTATAATTTTAAAAAAAGTTTTTATTTAAAAAAATCTGCTTTATTTGTTAACTTAGATGATAAAAGTAAACATAATGTTGAGTTTTTTTTAAACTTGATATTAAGTTTACCTTTGCCTTCAAAAGATTTTTTAATTAAAAAAGATAAACTACAAGATACTAGATATAGTAAAGAAGAAAAATTAGAAAAAGATTTTTTAAAAAATATATCTATGTATTATGATAAATACAATCTAATAGGCGAAGAAAAACTAGAGATTAATGTTTTTAAGTATCATTGTGGGTTAAAGTTTTTACCTACGCATATTCAAAATAAAATAAAGAATACAATCTTTATAGATGCAGGTGCTTTTTGGGGAGATTCTAGTTTAATTTTTTTAAAGTATTTACCTAATAAAATTATTAGCTTTGAGCCTAATAGTCATAATTATCAATTGCTTTGCAACACTATAATTAATAACAATTTACAAGATATTTGCATTAGTGAAAATGTAGGGCTTTTTTATAAAAATGCTTATAAAAAAATGAATTATATTTCTAATAAACAAAATCACGGAGCATCTTTAATATTTAAACCTTATAAAGCTAAGGTAGAAGATGTAAAATTAATTGCTTTAGATAACTACAGCAACACAAAGAATATTGGTTTTATTAAAGTTGATGCCGAAGGAATGGGATTACAAGTATTGTATGGTGCAAAAAACATTATCAAGCAATACAAACCTGTAATTTCTTGTGCTATTTATCATCATCCTATTGAATTATTTCATATTAAATTATATTTAGAAAAACTAAATCCTTCTTATACATTTAAAATAGTAAACTTAAACAATAATTTTATATTAAAAGAACTAACTTTATTAGCATATTAATTTTACTACCTAATAAGTAGAATTTTGTGATACACTATAAACAAAACAATAAAGTTAGTATAAAATTATGATTTCACGAGTAGGTTCTGTTGTATTTGATGGTATGATAAGCAAGTATGTAGATGTTCAAGCATCTTTAAGTAGTGGTCTCCCTGCTTTTAATATTGTAGGGCTAGGAGACAAAGCAGTTTCTGAAAGTAAAGAAAGATTGCGTTCAGCATTTTATTCTTTAGGGATATCATTGCCGTTATCAAGAATTACAATTAATTTATCCCCAGCAGATTTAACTAAAGAAGGTAGCCATTTTGATTTACCAATAGCTTTAGCCATTTTAGGTGCTATGGGTGTTATTAATAAAGAAGAACTAGACAAGTATATAGCAATAGGAGAAATTGCTTTAGATGGTGAAATAAAAGAAGTTAATGGTTGTTTAGCAGGTTCAATTTATGCTTTGCAAAACAACTATGGGTTTATTTTTCCTAAAACTCAGTGTAATGAGATGTATTTTGTAAAAAATAAAATAAAATTATTACCTTCGGGGAATCTAATAGATATTATTAATCATTTTAAAGGTAATCTTCTTATTGATGAATCACAATTTAATTTTGAAGGAGAAATACAAGAGCAACAAAAATTTGTTGATATAGGCTCAATCAAAGGACATAAAATTGCTAAAGAAGCATTACAGGTAGTAGCAGCAGGAAAGCATAATTTGTTAATGATAGGTCATCCAGGTAGTGGTAAATCTATGTTAGCAAATGCTTTAGGTGGTTTATTGCCTCCTCTTACAACACAAGAGGCATTAGAAGTAAGCTTAATTTATTCCATAGCAGGGGAGCTAAGAAATAAATCTTTAATCACACAACGTCCATTTAGAAGCCCTCATCATAGTGCATCAGCACCATCTTTAGTAGGAGGAGGGCAAAAAGCCAAAGCAGGTGAAATAACCTTAGCTCATAGGGGTGTATTATTTTTAGATGAATTACCAGAGTTTTCTCAAAATATTTTAGATACACTAAGGCAACCAATTGAAACAGGTATTATTAATATTTCAAGAGTAAATTTTCATTATACATACCCTGCAGATTTTCAGCTTATTGGAGCAATGAATCCTTGTAAATGTGGTTATTTTGGGGATAAAGATAGAGAGTGTTCAAAAGCTCCTATTTGTGCTAATAATTATATAAATAAAATTTCAGGTCCAATTGTAGATAGAATAGATATTGTATTAGATGTTCCATCTGTTAGTGTAAATGAATTAAACGAAGAAAGTGATAAAAATTTATTAACAACTATGCAGAATAATATTTTAAAAGCAAGAGAAATCCAAGAAAAAAGATATGAAAAATACAATATTTTAACTAATTCACAAGCAAGTTCAGAAATTTTAGAAGAAACAGCAAATTTAGATAATAGTGCAAAAGATCTCTTACAAACCTCTATTAATAAATTTAAACTATCTTCTAGGGCATATTTTAGATTAATAAAAGTTGCCAGAACCATTGCAGATTTAGATAGTTCAATCAATATTAATAGTGGGCATATGGCTCAAGCGATCTTTTATAGAAAGCTTAATTCATAATAAGTATTAATTTATAAATCTTTTTGGTTATTTTTTAATAGTATCATTTGTTTTATTATTTCATCAGATAAGTTTTCACCGCTAAGTTTTTCCCAAGCTCTAAGCCCAGTAGGGGATGTGACATTGATTTCAGTTAATAAATTATCAATTACATCAATTCCTACAAAAAACAAGCCTAATTTTTGCAATGTAGGTTTTAATTCATTGCATATTTCAATTTCTTTGTTATTCAAAGTAGACAACACAGCGGTTCCACCAGATGCTAAGTTAGATTTAATTTGCCCAGCAGATGGAATACGATGAAAAAAAGCAATAGGTTCACCATTAAGTAAAATAATTCTTTTATCTCCTTTAGATACATTAGGTAAAAATTCTTGTATAATAATTTGTTCTTTAAAATTATGTAAAAAATATTGAATTATAGATTTTGCATTAAAGTCATTTATATCTAAATAAAATACATCACTTCCTGCATTTCCATATAAAGGTTTTATAACACATTTTTTATGGGTATTTAAAAAATCATAGATATAGTTATAATGACTAGAAATTAAAGTTTTAGGCATTAAGTGAGAAAAATTAGTTACTAATAGTTTTTCAGGAGAATTCCTTACAGAAGCTGGGTTATTTAGTATTAATACTTTAGGATTTAATTTTTCTAATAAAAAAGTAGAAGTAATATAAGACATATCAAAAGGGGGATCTTGCCTCAACAAGATAATATCCATATCATTTAGGTTTACATTAGCTTCAGAATAATTAAAGTAAGGTTGTAATGTTAAATTCATAGAATTTAATTTATATACTACGGCAACAATCTTATTATTTAATAAAGATAAAGTTTGTGGATAATAAAAAAATACATTTATATTAGCTCTTAAAGATGCCTCCATTAATGCTAATGAACTATCTGTAAGAATTTTTAAATTTTCTATAGGATCAATTTGGAAAGCTATTTTCATTTTTTACCAAGTATTTGTTAAATGTTGTATTTCAAAATTGTTGTTTACTAATAAAGCATCAAATCTTTTATAAAAATCATTATAACAGGTTTTATGTTTAAGAAATAATAAAAAAGCATTAGATATTCTTTGTTGTTGAGTTTTAGAAATTGCATAATATAAATTATTATGGTCGCTTCTAAATTTTACCTCAAAAGCTACTATTATATTATTTTTTATAGCTATAATATCAATTTCTCCTAGTGGAGTTTTAAAATTAGTTTTAATAATTTTAAAACCTATAGATTTTAAATATTTTTGGCATATATATTCAGCTTTTTTACCTATAAAATAACTATTTTTTAAGTTCAAGAATTTTTTTATAAACATCTTTTTTATTTAATCCGTAAGTTTTAGCTAAATTTTTAGCTAATATAGAAGGTTCTTGTAAAGATATATTATTTAAAATAGTATCTGTTAAATCATCTATATTAGTTGCTACTTTTAGAGGTGGAATAACAACAACAAACTCTCCAAGTGGTTCTGTGTTGTTAAAATGTTCAATTAGTTGTGATAAAGGTTTAATTAAAAATTCTTCAAATTTTTTAGTCATTTCTCTTGCTATGCAAATATTGTGTTCCAATGGATATATTTTAGCTAAACAATGCAGTGTATTGATTATTCTATGTGGGGATTCAAAAAAAATCAATGTATTTTCAAGGTTTGCATATTTAGATAATATATTAAATTTTTGATTTTCAATTTTTGGTAAAAATCCTATAAAAAAAAATTTATCACAAGGTAAGCCAGATGCACTTAAAGCAACAATAGGAGAGCTAACTCCAGGTATAGGTATAATTTTTATATTATTTTTATAACAAAGTTGAATTAATAGATAGCCAGGATCTGATATTAAGGGTGTTCCTGCATCAGAAATAAGGCCTATATGAGAGTAAGTGTTAAATAAGTTTAAGATATACTCAGATTTAGATGCTTCATTAAAATTATTATAACTAATAAGAGGTTTGTGAGGAATTTCAAGATAAGCTAAAAGCTTAGCAGATATGCGAGTATCTTCACAAATAATAGCTTCGCAGAGATTTAAAGTTTTAATAGCACGCAAAGTAATATCTTCTACATTTCCAATTGGTGTAGATATAATATATAAATTTTTTTTATCTAACATTTAATTTTTTTACTTCTTATTAATATATGTATATTATATATTATAGTATAGGTATTTTGTAATATTAATTCGTGGTGTAATTATTGATATTAAATAAAATTAAAGTTGTTATATTATTGCTTATAAGTGTAATATTGTTTTCTTGTTCATATGTTGCAGATAAATCCCAAGTGGATATTAATCAAGAAGATACAACTAATATAACTTTACAAAACAAAGGTATTATTAAAGTAGCTGTAATTTTGCCTTTAAGTGGTAAAAATCAAGATTTAGGTAAAAGTATTTTAAATTCTATTGTTCTTTATTATAATATAGTTAAAAATAAAAATATAATTTTAAAAATATACGATACTCAATCTTTAGCAAATATAGCAGAAGATATAGCAAAAAAAGCAATAAAAGAAGATAATAACAAAATTATTATTGGTCCCATTTTTTCTGATGAAGTAGAAGCAGTAGCAGGTGTATCTGAGTTAATGGGTATACCATTAATTGTGTTTTCAAATAATATTAATATTTTAAAAAATAAAAACAATGTTTATTTAATGTCTTATTTACCTAATAATGAAATTGAAAGAATGATTAGTTATGCTATTGTAGAGAAACAAGCTCAAAACTTTGCTATTTTAGCTCCTAATAATTCTTATGGTGATGTTATTACAATTTCCTCTATACAAACATTAGCACTTTACGGACTTAGCCCTATAAAAATTATAAGGTATCCAGCAGATGAAATTAAAATTGCAGAATATATAGAGCAATTGGTTCCTAAAGATAATTTAAATGCTTATTTAAAATTACAAGCTAAATATGAAAAGCTAAAAAAAAGTAGCCCAAATGAGATATCACCAGAAATGATATCTAATGTAAATAAGCTTCCAAAACTAGATTTTGAAGCTTTAATAATAGGAGATTTTGGTAAAAGATTAAATATTGTTGGTTCACACTTGGCATTTTCTTATATTGATTATAAAAATATTTTACTTTTAGGTAATAGTAATTGGGATAATTCAAATATTATCAATGATAGTATTTTTCAAAATTCTTATTATCCTTTTTATGGTAAAAGTGTAGAGTTTAATGAATTGTATCAGCAAACATATGGTAAAAATCCTACATCATTTGAATTTTTAGGTGCAGAAGCTATAAAACTAATTGCTAGTATGTTTTATAAAGATTATGAAGGAAATTTAGTAGCAGATTACACAAAAGCAAATATTACATCTACAAATTACAAAGGTATTTTAGGAAACTTTAGGTTTAGAGAAGATGGATCAATAGTAAGAGATATGGGTGTAAATAAAATAAGTTATAAAAAATCTAATATAGCACTAGATATACAAGGTTCTAAAGATTTTATTAAAACAAACAATTATGTTAACATAGAGTCTATTAAGTCAATAGATTAGTTATTACATAATTTAAGCACATTTTTCCCTTGTGTGTGGTTATTATAGAATCGCCACTTTTTACAACAAGATTTTCTTGTAAAAGTTTGTTAATTTTTTGAGGGTTAAGCAGTTTATATAATTGAATATCTAGTGGTTTGTTTACTCTAAGTGCTGTTATTATCATTTCTTCAAATCTTTCTTTTGGGGATAATGCTTGATATTCTTCAATGGGGTTATTAATATGTTGAATCCATTTAGCAGGATTTTTATATTCTCTAACAGATATCCATTGATTATTAAAAAAAACTCTACCAGAAGCATTTGGACCAATTCCTACATATTCACCACCAAGCCAATAGTTTAAGTTATGGATACTTTGATTGTTCTCAATAGCAAAATTTGAAATTTCATATTGAAAAATATTTTTTTCATATAAAGTGTTAACAATATATGTATAAAATTTTTCTTCATTTGTTTCATCAATGGTTTGAATTTTATTTTTATAAAATAGAGTTCCTTCTTCTATGGTTAGTTGATACAAAGAAAGATGCCCTTGAAAAAACTCTAAAGCATAGTTAACTTCACTTTTAATGTTGTCAAAACTTTGGTTAGGTAAACCAACAATTAAATCAAAACTCATTTTATTAAAAATTTTTCTAGATTCTTCTAATGCTTTAATACCTTCAAGTGCATTATGATTTCTTCCTAAAAATTTAAGGTTATCATCAAAAAATGATTGTATCCCAATTGATATTCTATTAATACCAGCATTTTTAAATGCTTTAAATTTAGCAATTTCAAATGTAGATGGATTAGCTTCTAATGTAATTTCTTCAATTTGTGGAAATTTTAATTGCAAATTATGATTTTGAAAATAATCAATTAATTGTTCAATATTTTTAGGATCCATTAACGATGGAGTTCCTCCTCCAAAAAAAATAGATTTAATTCTTTTATTAGCAAAAAACTTAGATTGATTTTCAATAGCTTTAAAATAAGATTTTATCCATAATTGATGGTCAATTTTATCAAATGTATAACTATTAAAATCACAATAAGGGCATTTTTTAGTGCAAAATGGCCAATGTATATATATGGAAATTTCTTTGCTTGTAGGTATTATAAATTCTAGATTATTTTGCATAAGATTTTAAGTGATTAAATACTAAATTAAGAGCTTGTGTGCGATGGCTAATATGATTTTTTTCTTCTAAAGATATTTCAGCTAATGTTGAGTTATAATTATTTGGAACAAAAATTGGATCATACCCAAAACCATAAGAACCTCTAGGTGGAAAAGTAATTGTTCCATTTAGTTCCCCTTTAAAAAAATAATATTCATTTAAGCTATAATATAAGCAAAAGGTTGATATAAATTTAGCTTTAAAGTTGTTTGAATATTGCATCAATTTTTGAATTTTTTTAAAAGCAACTTCATAGTTATCATCAATTGCCCATCTTTTTGAATATATACCAGGGGCACCATTTAAACAATCTATAGACAACCCAGAATCTTCACTTAAGGAGCATAATTTAGTTTTGTTATAGCAAAAGTTTGCCTTAATTAATGCATTGCTTTCAAAGCTTTCACCATCTTCTATTGCTTCTGTGTTGGTAATATCGCTTAATAAAATAAATTGATAACTAAGATTTTTAGTTAAATTTAAGATTTCTTTTAATTTATTTTTATTATGAGTAGCAAGAACTATTTTAAAACTAGTGTTATTCATTTTTTAGAGCATTTAAAATTGCTTTTCTTTGTTCATTAATTAAATGAATGGTTCCAATTTCTGCTAAATGCCACATTTTTGCAAATTCCTCTTTAGAAATGGTTTTTTTTTCAGCACTAACTTGAACCTCTACTAACTTACCACTACTTGTAATTACAAAATTAGCATCTGCATCTGCATTAGAATCTTCGTTGTAATCTAGATCTAAAATAACTTCATTTTTATAGATTCCACAAGATATTCCAGCAATATCTTCAATAATAGGCATTTCCATAATGTCATTAAGCATTACACTTTTTTGTAAAGCTAAAAATAGTGCTACATACCCACCACAAATAGAAGCAACACGAGTTCCACCATCTGCTTGAATTACATCACAATCAATTTTAATTTGTTTTTCACCTAATTTTTTTAAATCTACAACAGATCGTAAAGATCTACCTATAAGGCGTTGTATTTCTTGAGTTCTACCACTTTGCTTACCTTTATATGCTTCTCTTTCCATTCTAACACCAGTAGAATGAGGAAGCATACCATATTCAGCACTAATCCAACCACTACCAGTTGCTTTAGCAAAATGAGGAACCTTATTGTCAATACTAGCTGTGCATAATACTTTTGTATTCCCTATAGACATTAAGCAAGATCCATCAGCATAAAGATTTACATTGGTTTGGATATCTATATTTCTTAAGGAATTATAACTTCTTTGGTTGTATCTTTGCATTTATTTTATCTATTTTAAAGTTGTTAATTAACACACATCATATTCTGTAAAATCTAATTTTTCAATATATTATTTCTTGTTTAAAAGAATAATTAATAAAAAATTAAGATAATTAACATATGCTTAAGAAAATAATAAACTAATTTTATAGGTAGATTAAATGGTAAAGAGTATGTGTTTAATTAACAATTATATTATTAAAGATGAAGAATTATTGTCTTATATAGACTTTTTTGTAGAAAAAATATTCAATATATATCTAGTATATCCAGAAAGAATTTTAATTGTCTTAATATATATATGCATTGTTGTTGTTTCAGCAATGGTTTTGCTGATGAAAAAAGGCCCTATTTTTTAAGTATTTATATTTTAAAAAGTTATTTTTTGCAATATTGCAATTGCAAAAAAAAGAAATTAATATTACTTATATAATGTATTGTTAATAATATTAATTAATAATAATTTAATTAAATTAAGTGAGAATCACAATGTTCACAAATGATGAGTTAAAAAATTATCTAAATGATTTAAAACATATAACTTCTATTGATAGTCAAAGTAATGATGTAAATGGTATATCTTTAGTTATGGATTTTTTTGTTAATCAAGCTAAAGATTTATCTATGCAAAGTTATTTTATTGATAATACACCTCAAAGTGGTCCTTTATTGCTGATTAGCAATGGTGCAAAAGATGAAAAACTAGATGTGCTAATGATAGCTCATTTAGATACTGTTTATCCAAAAGGAACTGCAAAAGAAAGAGGTTTTAAAATAGAAGGCAATAAGGTATTAGCACCAGGTTGCATAGATGATAAAGGTGGTGCCTTGTTGGGTATGTATGCTTTAAAGCATTTAAACTTAGATGATATCAAAATTGGTTTATTGTTAAATATCAATGAAGAAGTTGGATCAATAGGTAGTCGTGATATTATTAAAGATTTAGCTCAAAATGCAAGTAATGTGTTAGTATTAGAGGCATCTCGTGAAGATGGTTCTTTAGTAAATAAACGTTATGGAACAATTAATTATGAAATTACTATATCAGGGGTTGGAGGTAATGTATTAGATGTAAATTCTAATATTGTATCTCCAGTTGCAGATTTTGCAAATATTTTAAGAACTTTATTAATGATAAAAAGCTTTAATCATAGCTTAATTTCTAATATTTACCAAATTCATACATCTGAAAATAATGCTAAGAATCATTCTTTATCAAGTATGTCTATAGGTTTTTATGTTAGATATTTAGATAGCTATTCTTTAAAGTCTGTTCAAGATAAAATAGAGTTAATTAAAGAAAAAAAATTAAATCAAAATGTAGATATTCAAGTAAAAAAAGTTAGTCATTATAGTGCGATGGAAGAAAAAAGCACTACTAGATCTCTAAAAAGGCTTATAGAGTTAGAAGGTAAAAATTTAGGTATTGATATCAAATGGCAAACCTCTTTTGGTGGTTCTGATGGATGTTTTGCATCTTTAGGATGTGATAAGGTAATAGATGGAATGGGTCCTATTGGTGGCAAATTTCATTCTAATGATGAATATTTACTAATAGATTCAGTTGCTCCTCGTTGTAATCTTTTAATTAATGTTATTAATAAAATTATTAAAGAAAAAACACCAAGAATAACTATAAGGAAACAAAATGACAAACAGCAACAATAGCAATAAAGAAGAAGTTGTAAATGAAAATGAAAGCAATATTAAAGAAGAAAATATAACAGACAACACTCAACAAACAGAGCAAACTCAAGAAATAGATGAATTGTCTATGTTGCAAAACAAGCTTAAAGAAAGTGAAGATAAGTATTTAAGATTGTTAGCAGAATTAGAAAATTCTCGTAGAAGATCTTATAAAGCTCAAGAAGATGCATCAAAATATGCTATAGTAGATTTCTCTAAAGAAATAATAACTTCTATTGATATTTTTACTAAAGCTTTTCAATCAATTAAAGATTATAAAATTGAAGATGATTTATTAAAAAATTTTGTTGTAGGGATTGAATTAACTAAAAAAGAGTTAGAAAAAAGCTTATCAAAATTTAATGTAGAAAAAATATCTCCTTTAGGAAGTAGTTTTGATTCTAATTATCACGAAGCATTATTTTCAAAAGAAGACAAAACTAAAGAAGATGGAATAGTTTTTGAAGTTATAGAAGATGGTTATAAAATATATGATCGTCTGTTAAGACCAGCAAAAGTTGGTATTATAAAAAATAATAATTAAAAAATAGTTGCATATATAAAAAATATGCTTATTTATTAATTAATGATTGAATATAACATATGTTAAAAGATTTATTCATAAAAAATTAAATTAAACAATTAATAACTAAAATAATAAAAATGGAGATAGTAAAATGTCAAAAATTATAGGTATAGATTTAGGAACAACCAATTCTTGTGTTGCAGTAATGGATGGTTCAGAACCAAAAGTAATAGAAAATTCAGAAGGAGCAAGAACAACTCCTTCAATAGTTGCTTTTGCTAAAAATAATGAAAAATTAGTGGGGCAATCAGCTAAAAGACAAGCTGTAACTAACCCACAAAATACACTATTTGGTGTAAAAAGATTAATAGGTAGAAAATTTAGTGATGCTTCATTAAAAAAAACTAAAGAATTATCACCTTTTTCAATCGTAGAAGGAACAGGTGGAGATGCTTGGGTTGAAGTTGATTCAAAAAAATATTCTCCTCAAGAAATTAGTGCAATGATATTGCAAAAAATGAAAGAAACAGCAGAAAGCTGGTTAGGTGAAAAAGTTGATAAAGCAGTAATAACAGTTCCTGCATATTTCAATGATGCTCAAAGACAAGCAACAAAAGATGCTGGAAAAATAGCAGGATTAGAAGTATTAAGAATTATCAATGAACCAACCGCAGCAGCATTAGCTTATGGATTAGATAAAAAAAGTGGCACAGTAGTGGTATATGATTTAGGTGGTGGAACTTTTGACGTATCAATTTTAGAAATTGGCGATGGTGTTTTTGAGGTAAAATCAACGAATGGAGATACAGCTTTAGGCGGAGAAGATTTTGATAGAAAAATTATTGATTATTTAATTGCAGAATTTAAAAAAGAATCTTCAATAGATTTATCACAAGATAAACTAGCATTGCAAAGATTAAAAGAATCAGCAGAAAAAGCTAAAATAGAGTTATCTTCAGCAATGCAAACAGAAATTAACTTGCCATTTATTACTGCAGATGCTTCTGGTCCTAAGCATTTAAACATTACATTAACTAGAGCAAAATTTGAGTCTTTAGTAGAAGATTTAATTAAAAAAACTATAGAGCCTTGTAAACTAGCTTTAAAAGATTCAGGTTTGATGGCTAGTGATATTTCTGAGGTAATTTTAGTTGGTGGTATGACAAGAATGCCAAAAATATCTGAAGTTGTAAAAGAGTTTTTTGGTAAAGATCCACATAAAGGTGTTAACCCTGATGAAGTAGTAGCAATTGGTGCTGCTGTTCAAGGTGGAGTATTAAGAGGCGATGTTAAAGATGTATTATTATTAGATGTAACACCTCTTTCTTTAGGTATTGAAACTTTAGGTGGGGTATTTACAAAATTAATTGAACGAAATACAACTATTCCTACTAACAAAAGTCAAATTTTTTCAACAGCAGAAGATAATCAAAGTGCAGTTACAATTAGAGTTTTCCAAGGTGAAAGAGCAATGGCAGTAGATAATAAATTGCTAGGTCAATTTGATTTAGTAGGTATATCTCCAGCACCAAGAGGAATGCCACAAATTGAAGTTGCTTTTGATATAGATGCAAATGGAATAGTTAGTGTATCTGCAAAAGATAAAGGAACAGGAAAAGAGCATCAAATTAAAATTCAATCTTCTTCTGGTCTTTCTGATGCGGATATTGAAAAAATGGTTAAAGAAGCTGAATTAAATGCAGAAGCAGATAAAAAGAAAAAAGAATTAGTAGAAATACATAATCAAGCAGATAGTTTAATTCATTCTACAGAAAAATCTTTAACAGATTTAGGAGATAAAGTTCCTCAAGAGTTAAAAGATAGTGTAAATACAGCATTAGAAGATTTAAAATCTGTAAAATCAAGCGAAGATGTTGATAATATTAAATCTAAAATAGATGCTCTACAAGCACTAGCTATGAAATTAGGTGAAATTCAATATCAACAACAAGCACAAAAT
Organism: Rickettsia typhi; assembly: GCA_945888065.1. Taxonomy (GTDB): domain Bacteria; phylum Pseudomonadota; class Alphaproteobacteria; order WRAU01; family Hepatincolaceae; genus CAMCZU01. The sequence continues at coordinate 66,045 of CAMCZU010000002.1, read as the reverse complement.
CCACAAGGAAATCCTAGCAATGAAAATGCAAAAGAAAGTTCAGACGCTAATAATGATAATGTTGTGGATGCAGAGTTTAAAGAAAAATAATTGTATCAACTAATATAATATAAACATAATGGTGTAGTAATAATTAGTATTGCTACACCATTATGGCATTAATTAATAACCAAAATGAATAAAAAATGAGTAAAAATTATTATGATATCTTAGGGGTATCAAAAGGTGCATCAGACGCTGAATTAAAATCAGCTTACAGAAAGTTAGCAATGCAATACCATCCAGATAAAAATCCTAACAATAAAGAAGCAGAACAAAAATTTAAAGACTTAAGTGAAGCTTATGAAGTGCTAAAAGATCCTCAAAAGCGCTCAATGTATGATAGAGGAGCTTACAATCCTCAAGGTGGTGCAGGAGGATTTGGTGGTTTTGGTGGATTTTCAAATGGGGGATTTGGAGGCGAAGGCTTTGGATCTTTTTTTGAAGATATGTTTGAAGAAATGCTTGGTGGTAATAGAGGAGGAAGTAGAAGAACTAGAGGTCCTCAAAAAGGAAATGATTTATTATATAATTTGAGCATTACTTTAGAAGAAGCTTTTTTTGGAGTAGAAAAAGAAATTAAAATCACAAAATTATGCCAATGTGATAAATGTTCTGGTAAAGGAACAACTGGTTCTATAGAATACGGAGTATGTAAAGATTGTGCAGGTAGAGGAAAAGTAAGGCGTAAGGCTGGATTTTTTTCTGTAGAGCAAGTATGTTCTAGTTGTAATGGAGAAGGAAAAACAATAAAAAATCCTTGTAATGTATGTGTAGGTTCAGGTCGTATAAAAAAAGATAAAAATTTACTTGTAAATATTCCAAAAGGAATTGATAGTGAAATGCGAGTAAGGTTAAGCGGTGAAGGTGAAGCAGGAATGCAAGGTGGGCAAAGTGGAGATTTATATGTAGGTGTAAATGTTATAAATAACACATCTTTTGTAAGAAAAAATAATGATTTATACATTCAATTTTCTATCCCCATAATTGTTGCTACACTAGGAGATGCATTAACTTTAAAAACTATAGATAAAAAAGAAGTAGAAGTTGTAATTCCAGAGGGAATTTCAACAGGTCAAAGAGTAAGGCTAAAAGATAAAGGAATGCCAATTGTAAACTCTAAATCTTATGGAGATTTATACATAGATATTTTTGTAGAAACTCCAGCTAATTTAACAAAAGATCAAAAAAACTTGTTAAAAGAGCATTTTAAAGTAAATGATAGTCAAAAATATAAAGTTAAATCTTATAAATAACTTTATTTAATACAAATTGGCTTTAGTAAAATAAAAACTAAAGCCAGTTTTCTTATACTATTCCTTATGTAATATAATAGCTTAAGAAGAATAAAGTAGTTGAGTTTTATAACTTCTTTATGTTAATATAAAAAAATAGTAAGTAAAATTAAAATAAAGTAAAAAAATGTTTAAAGTATTAGATTCTATGATTAAAGAAACTTATAATCAAATTAAAGATTATAATAATTATAATATAGATTATGAACTTATTGAAACAATGTTTAAAAATAAAGGTTTTTTACAAGATAAAGAGAATTTAAAACTAGATTTTGATAATGCTTTAAATAAAATAATTAATTTAAAATAAGTATGAGTATGAAAAAAAGTACTTCAATTGCATCTCAAAAAGCAACTTCAAACTCTCTTGAAAAAAAAAGTATAGAAGTATCTAGTTCTATTTTACCACCACCTAAAGACTTAAAAGAATATGAAGAAATTATACCAAATTGTAGAGAAAGATTAATGAAAGGTTGGAAGAGGAACGATTATATAGGCACAATACAACTAACCAATCCATTAATTTAGCTAAAAAACAACAAAATCATAATATAAAACGTGATTATATTGGAATTTTTTTATTTATATTTGTGGTTTGTGTATCTATATTCTTTTTTCAAAAAGGAAACAATGTAGCAGGTTTAGGATTCCTAAGTTTTACACTACTTTGGTGGTTAAAAAGTTTAATTTCTAAAAAATCAAATAAAACTTAAAAATTCTTTTCACACCATTGATTAATACAGCAAGTATTGCAATCAAATTTTTTTGCTTTGCAAGTATATCTTCCGTGTAAAATTAATAAATGATGAGCTTGTTGTAAATATGTTTTTGGAATAATTTTTAGTAAATCTTTTTCTACTTGTAATACATCTTTTCCATTAGATAACCCAATACGATGAGAAAGCCTAAAAATATGCGTATCTACAGGCATTGTAGGTTGTTTAAAATATACATTTAGCACTACATTTGCGGTTTTTCTACCTACCCCTGGTAATTTTATAAGTTCTTCTAGTGTATTTGGCACTTCACCTTTATATTCATTAACTAAAATAGAACAGGTTTGCATAATATGTTTAGCTTTGCTTTTATATAATCCAATAGATTTTATATTCTCAATTAAAGCATTTTCACCTAAATTAAGTATATCTTGAGGAGAGTTTATAATAGCAAATAAATTTGCAGTAGCTTTGTTTACCCCAGCATCTGTTGCCTGAGCTGAAAGCATAACAGCTACTAATAAAGTAAAAAGATTATTATAATTAAGTTCACTAGTTGGATTATCAATATGGTTATTTAAAGTGCTAAAAATTTTTTCAATATTAGCTTTATCCATTTTTATTTTAATAAAGCTAAGCTATGTTTAGCGATCATTAATTCTTCATTGGTTGGGATTGTTAAAAACTTAATTTTAGAATCCTCAGTTGAAAAAACTAATTTTTTATCTATATTAGCTTTATTATCTATTTTTGCACCTAAAAATTCTAATGATTTTGCTATATATTCACGAATATCAGAAGCATTTTCACCAACTCCAGCTGTAAAAATAACTCCATCAACCCCACCTAAAGCAACAATAAAGCTACCAATTTGTTTTGCTAAATTATAACAAAATATATCTAGTGCGTCTTTAGCTTTTGGATCTTTAGAAATTTCAAGAGTATAAAAATCACTAGAAATTTCACTTAAACCTAAAATACCACTTTTATAATATAATAAATCTTCTAAAGTTTCAGGGCTATAATTTTTATTTTTTAATAAATAAAGTAAAATTCCAGCATCAATTTGACCACAACGACTACCCATAATTAAACCATCAAGAGGAGTAAAACCCATTGATGTTGTAAAGCTTTTTCCCTTACTTAAAGCACATAAAGATGCACCAGCACCTAAATGGCATACTATAACTTTACCATTGTATAAAGTAGAATCTAAATCTTTTAAAGTTTCTGAAATATATTCATAAGAAAGCCCGTGGAATCCGTATCTCATTACTTTATCTTTTTCAATTAATTCTAAAGGAATACCATAATAACGTGTATGAATTGGGTTGCTTGAATGAAAAGCGGTATCAAAACAAGCAACTTGTGGTAAGTTAGCAAATTCTTTTAATAAAATTTCCATAGGAGCAATATTATGAGGTAAATGTATAGGGCTTAGATATTCAATAGATTTTAAATCATTAATAACTTCTTGGTTAATAATACAAGGTGTAATATATTTAGTTCCCCCGTGAACTACTCTGTGTCCTGCAACTACAATATTTAAATCAGGAAATAATGTGTGTAAATCATTTAATAAATTTACTACAATTTTATTTCTAGGAGTATCAGAACTTATAATTTCTTCTTTAACTATATTTTTTGTAGTAGATTCTTTAATAACAAGTTTTGTTTTTTGAGTTCCAATACCAGTGATTTGACCAAAAACCAAATCTTTAAGTTCAGATTTAGAGAATAGTTTAAATTTTAAGCTAGAAGATCCAGCATTTAAAATAATTATAGTATCAATTTTCATTTTAATTATTACTCCATAGTGATGCTAGTATAGTTGATAAAAATCTTGATTCAATGCTATCAGATCTAGATGTTAAAATAATTGGTACTTTTGTTCCCAAAACAATACCAGCACTTTGTGCATTAGCTAGATAAACTAAAGATTTAAATAAAATATTGCCAGATTCAATGTTAGGAACCATTAATAAATCTACATCTCCAGCTATTTTTGAATTTATACCTTTTATCTTTGCTGATTGTTGAGAAATTGCATTATCAAATGCAAGAGGACCCTCAATAATGGCTTTACCAGTAAAAATAGGATTCTTTGATAAACTTTCTGCCTCTACAGAGCTTATAATTTTAGGATTTACAGATTCCACAGCAGATAATATAGCTATTTTAGGATTATTAATTCCAGTTTTATGAAGAAATTCAATAGAGTTTAGTAATATTTTTTCTTTTTGTTCTAAAGATGGATAAATATTAATAGCACAATCAGTAATAAATAATAATTTATGATAAGTAGGTAAAGATAAAGCGAAAATATGAGAAATATGCTTTCCTGTTCTTAAATTATTTTCTTTTTTAATCATAGCAGACATTAAATGATCTGTATGAATTTGACCTTTCATAATTGCGGATATTTCATTATTTTGTGCTAACTTTACTACTGAATCTAAAATTTCTATTTCAGAACTACAATCTATAATAGAGTAAGAAGAAATATCAAAACCATATTGTAAAGCACATTGTGTAATTTTTTGTTTACTACCAATTAAAATTGGATCAATAATATTTTGTTTAGCACTTTCAACAGCTCCTCCTAAAGAAAATTCATCAATAGGATTTACAATTGCAATTTTTAAAGATTTATTTTTTTTAGATTGTTCAAAAAATTTTGTAAAATTATTATACATTTGTATCACTTTAATATATTATACACAAACTAGCTTATCATTTGATTATATCTTGCAATTTATGAAATTGCAATGTTATTAAATTAATTCATTTACTAATAAGATTAATTTATATATAATATGTTTATATTAGTATTTTACCAACTATTTGATATAAGATTGTTTTATTATGGACTTTTTATACATAATCATACTTTACATACTCACACCTTATGTATTTGATGCAACCAATGTAAAATACAATCAAAATATAGGTATTTTTATCAATGATGAAGTAGACACTACTTTTTGGAGAGCAGAACCTATTAAAACTAATAGTGAATATGATCTTATAGTGTCAGGAAAGCCATCTTATGGTGGATATTATGGTTGGTTATATGAGGCTTTTTCAGAGTATACTGTTTATACTAGCGAAAGAATGTGGTTTTCTGCTAGAGTAAGCTGGACTCCACTTAGGCAAGGTGTAAATATTACTGTAAAAGCAGCTGATGTTGAAAATTCAAAGCCAACTCAAGTTATATATAATGAAAATCCAGCTTTTGGTATTATAATGGGTTATGATGTAATAAAATATAACAAAGCAAGAAAGATACCAGCATCTTTTTCACCTTATTTTGGTGCATCTGCACTTAAAATAAGTTATTCAACTGTTGATCTTTTTCAAACTAAAAATAATTTTGATACTGCATTAAAATATCATTTAGGTTTTAATATGCAATTGGATAGTAATTGGTCTTTTTTAACTGAATCTTCATTTTATAGGCTATCTGTTAGAGATTTAGATGGTTTGGCACAAAATGTAATGATTACTCCTTTTAAAATAAAGTTTGGTATAGCATATAACTTTAGAGATCCTGAATTAGTTAGAAAATTAAATAAAGATGAAACTTATACAAATATTATTAAATCAATAGATGTTCAATTAGATGATAAAATTGAAGAAAAAGAAAATTTAATAAATAAAAAGAAATTGCAAGAGAAAGAAAAAGCAAAACAAGAAGCACAAGCTTTAAAAGATAAAGAGGCACAAGCTTTAAAAGATAAAGAAGATAAAGAAGAGAAAGATAAAGCAGAGAAAGAAAAATCTTCTAGAGGTAGGGGTGCACGAGCTAATACTATAAAAGCTCCAGTTGTTGCACCTAAAACTCAATCACAAAATCCTGACGCAACCGATGTTGAAGCAGAAGAAGCTGATGATACTAGTGGATTTTAGTTAATAAAAAAAGGAGATTATCAAATACAAATAATCTCCTTTTTTTTTATGCTGATAAATAATACTATTGAATATTATTTATCTTCTTCATTAAAATATAATTCATTTTTTTCAATAAAATATATTTGTTTGCATATATTTACTATATGATCACCAATTCTCTCTAAGGCTCTTGCAACTAATAAATAGTAGTGCAAATCATCAATAGATTCGTTGTGTTCTTTCATTTGATTTAACACCAGTTTAATTAAATCTTTATGAGTAGAATCTATCATTGCATCTTGTGATATGGTATTTTCTAAAAGATTTAAATTTTTATTAAATAATGATTCTTGAGAATTCAAGAGCATTTCAGTCAAAATGTGTATTATATGCAATATATTATTGTTAATTAACTCAGATTGATTTTTAATATTATTTATAGATGTTGCAATATTTAAGATGTTATCTCCAATTCTTTCAATATTTTTAGAAATATGTCCACTAGCAAAAACAAATCTCAAATCATAAGCTACAGGATTTCTAAGGCTTAAAATATTTAGTGATGAATTAATAATTGTTTTGTCTAATAAATTAATGGGCTGATCATTTGCTAGAATTTCTGTTAAGATGTTTTTATCATTTTTAGATAAATATATATATAGTGCAGAAAGTTGGTTTTTAGCTAAAGTGCTCATTGATATTATAGATTCTTCTAGATTTTTTAAAGCTTTATCATAAGATTTAACAATATGATTAGTATTAAGCATTAACCTGTCCTCCCGCTAATATAGTCTTCAGTTCTTTTATCTTTTGGTTGATTAAAAATATCTTTAGTTTTTCCAAATTCTACTAAATGACCCATATGAAAAAAAGCTGTATTATTAGAAATTCTAGCAGCTTGTTGCATAGAGTGTGTTACTATTACAATAGTATATTTTTCTGCTAATTCTTCAATTAAACTTTCAATTTTAGCAGTAGCAATAGGATCAAGCGCAGAACAAGGCTCATCCATTAGAATGATATCAGGTTCAATAGCTATAGTTCTTGCAATACATAATCTTTGTTGTTGTCCACCTGATAAACCCATAGCACTTTCAAATAGTCTATCTTTAATTTCATCTAATAACCCAACTCTATGTAATGAATAATCAACAATTTCTCTTAATTGACTTTTATTTTTATAAAGTCCGTGTATTTTTAATCCATAAGCTACATTTTCAAAAATATTTTTAGGAAAGGGATTAGGCTTTTGAAATACCATACCTACTTTCATTCTAAGTTCAACAGGATCTACATTTTTATTGTTAATTTCAACATCATCAATTTTAATTGATCCATTCATAGAGCATATATCAATAAGATCATTCATTCTATTTAAACTTCTTAAAAAAGTAGATTTACCACATCCAGATGGTCCAATAAATGCAGTTACTTGTTTTTCTAAAATATGTAAATTAATATTAAACAAAGCTTGTTTTTTAGCATAAAAAACATTTACATCTTTTGCAATAATTTTTTTCTTTAATAAATTATCCATAATTATCCTTATATAATTATAATTTTACTTCTAGTTTTTTTCTTAAATAAATAGAAAACCAATTAATAAATATTAATACTATTAATAATAAAATAATAGCAGCTGAAGCTTTTTCTACATATCCTGCTTCTGGGCTTGTTGACCATAAAAATATTTGCACAGGGAACATTGTTGTTTTATGTGTAAATGAAGTAGGTGCACTATCCATAAAAGCTATCATTCCAATCATCATAAGGGGTGCGGTTTCTCCAATAACACGAGATATTCCAATAATAATGCCAGTTAAAATACTAGAACTAGAAATAGGTAGCATATGATCTACAATAACTTGTAATTTTGTTGCACCCATTCCATATGCGGCTTCTTTTATATGTGATGGAACAGATGATAGTGCAATTTTTGTTGCTATAATAATAGTAGGTAAAGCCATTAAGCTTAATACACAAGATGCTAATAAAGGAGTAGCCCTAGGTATATTAAAAAATTGTTGAAATACAATTAATCCTAATAACCCAAACACAATAGAGGGAATAGCAGCTAAATTATTTATATTTAATTCAATCATAGAGTTTAAAAAAGTTTTTTTAGTAAATTCTTCTAAATAAATTCCTGCTCCTACACCAATAATAACACTAAAAATTAATGTTAAAAAAATAGTATACATAGACCCTAAAAAAGCACCTTTAATACCTGCAATTTCAGGGTATCTTGAGTCATTATGATTAAAAAAAATAAAATTAAATTTTTTTACAACAAGATTAGTATCTTTGATAGTATTTAAGATATGTAAAGTGTTTTCATCTAAGTTATCTTCACTAAGATATTGTTTAAGAATCATATCTACATTAGAAGAAGCTAAAATATAAAATGATTGTCCGTTTTGCAAACTATTTGATTTTTCCATATTAATTATTTCATTAATAGAGTATTGACTAATTAAATTAGAAATCTCATCATCAGAAATATTTAATTTATTATTATATTTATTTATAGCATTTTTAAAAGAGTTTTTTAGGATATCTTCATAATCATTAGAATTATCATTAAGTTCAATATTTATTTTGTAATAGTGTGTATAAAAAGCTGAATATCCTTTTATAACAATAGATAATAGCAACATAAAAAGCATTAATAAAGCAATTCCAATAGAAGCAATTCCAATAGTTTTAAACACGGCTTCTTTAAAATAGCGATACTTAATTTTTTTATTTACCATATTTAGCCTTGTAGTTATTTACTATTTTAATAGCAATGATATTTAAAATTAAAGTTAAAATTAGCAATACAAATGCTAAAGCAAATGCAGATAAAGTAGTAGGGCTATTAAATTCTTGATCTCCCTGAACAAGCATAGCAATTTGAGTAGTAATTGTAGTTACAGGTTGTAGTGGATTTAAAGTTAAGTTAGCAGATAAAGATGATGCCATAACAACAATCATTGTCTCTCCAATAGCTCTAGAGATAGCTAACAAAATACCACCCATAATTCCAGGGATTGCAGCGGGAATTAAAATTTTTATAATCATTTCATTTTTCATAGATCCAATTCCAATAGCACCTTCACGAATAGATCTAGGCAAAGATTTTAAAACATCATCACTAATGGATGAAATAAATGGCAATATCATAATACCCATTACAATAGAAGCACTTAAAGCGTTTTCATTAGAAATATTCATATCAAAAATATTTTTAAACAAAGATACAATTGCAGGGGAAAATGTAATAGCAGCAAAAAAACCATATACAATAGATGGTATTCCAGCTAAAATTTCTAGCAATGGCTTAATAATATTTCTTAATTTTGGAGACATATATTCTGACATATAGATAGCACAAGATACCCCAATAATAATGGCTACAAATACAGAAATAAAAGATATTAACAATGTTCCACTAATAAGGGGTAAAATTCCAAAGCTATTGTTGGGATCAATCTCTACCTGTGCAGGAGACCATTTAATACCAAATAAAAAATTTAATACAGGTATATGTTTAAAAAATTCAATAGTTTCAAACAATAAAGCTATTAAAATAGCACCTGTAGTAGCTATTGCAATTGATGCAAAGAAAGCTAATACAATTTTAATAATGTTTTCAATTTTTTTATGAAAATTATGATTCAAATTAATCTTATGAATTAATATAAGAAAAATGCTTACAAAAACTAAAGTTGTAAAACTATATAATACTAAATTAAGTTGAAAATTTATTTTTAGATACAAAGTAGATAAATCATACAATATATTTTTAGGTATAGGAGAAAAAATTTTTATATTCTCAAAACTTACCCCATCAGATATTTGCTTAGCTAAGACTAAGATAGATTTATAAGTAGAGATATTTTTTTGCTCTAAAGAAAGATTTGGGTGATATAAAACAATATTTTTAATATATAAATTAATAAAATGATTACCAAACATAAAAACTAAAATGGTAGGTATTAAAGTAAGAATGATTATATAAAGTGCATAATAATTTTTATAGCTATGACTATTTATTCTGTTTTTTACAAAATATTTAAGAGATAAAATATAAAATAAAATAATTAAAGATGATATTAAAAATAAAAACATTAGTAAATCGGGCTTTATATGTTAATTTTGTTAATCATATCTGAATATTCTTTTTTGCTTAAAGGTATTAAGCCTCTTTTTATGAGATAACCTTTTTCACCAATAGCATTTTTAGATATAATTTCAGATACAAATTCTTTTAATCCTTCAATGCTAGATAAATGATTAGCATTTACATAAATATAAAGGGGTCTAAATAAAGGATAAGATTTATTACTAAAAGTTTGAGAATTAGGAGAAATATAATTTACATTAACAGCAGATACTAATTTAGAATTTTGTTGATAAAAACTATATCCTAAAATTGCAAAAGTATCTATTGAGTTATTAACTTTTTTAATAGATAAAATATAATTTTCACCACCATCAATCCAAGCCAAGTCAGATCTAATAATAGAGCATTGTTTAAGTGTAGTATCTGATTTTATTAGTTTTTTTTGTTTTATAAAGGTTTCACAAGCACGGAGCAAGACTAATTCAACAAAAGAATCTCTAGTTCCTGAAGAAGGAGATGGACCAATAATTTTTATATCAATATTTGGCAATTTAGGATTAATTTCAGACCATTTTTTGTAAGGATTAGAAATTAAATTACCCTTAGAATCTGGCACATAAAAGGCAGTGGCTAAAAACAATTCTTCTATTGATAAATTAATGTTTTTTAAACTTTTTGGATGAATAATAGCTAAAGCATCATAACCAATAGGAATTTCTAAAATATTATTTATTCCATTTTTTTCACAAATTTCTTTTTCAGTGTTTTTTATTTTTCTTGATGCATTTACAATATCAGGGGAATTGTTAGATTCAGGAGAGCAAAATAATTTAATACCATTTCCAGTCCCAGTGGCCTCTACAATAGGTGTAAGAAAGTGATTATTTTTATTATGAAAGTTTTCAGCAATAACAGTAGTAAAAGGATAAAGTGTAGATGACCCTACAACAACAATATTATTTGCATTACTTAAGTTATTAAATATAAAGATATTAAAGAGTATGCTTAAGCAAATCACATATATTTTCATTTGTTTCTCATCACAATTAAAACTTACTCAACCAACTACAATATATAATGTTTAAAGCGAATGTCAACATTTTTATTGAATAATATCATTAAGGTTGAGTTTAAAACCATTAAGAAAATCTTTAGCTTTTAAGACATTTTTCCCTTGTCTTTGTAATTCTATAATTTCAAGAAGTCCATTTTTACACGAAATCATTAATGGTTGTAAGCTTATAATTGTTCCCTCTTTATGAGAGTCCTTAACAAAGTGTGGTTGTGCTTTAATAATTTTTATTAATTCATTTTTATAATAAAAATAGGCACTAGGATACAAGCTAAATGCTCTTATTTGATTATAAACATTAGTGATATTATTATTAAAATTTATTATACCATCTTCTTTTTGTAAAATTTTAGTAAAGGTTGCAAGTGAATGATCTTGAGGTGTTTTTATTAATAATTCATTATTTTTTAGTTTATTGAGTGTTTTTATAATCAAAGGGCAAGATATATGTGCTAAATTATTGTGTAACTCTTCAAAATATGTATCTTGTAAAATTTCAATAGTTTGAATATCAATAATATCTCCACTATCTAGTCCTTCGTCCATTTGCATAATTGTAATGCCAGTTTTTATTTCTCCATTAGCAATAGCCATATGAATTGGTGATGAACCCCTATAAAATGGTAAAATAGATGCATGTATATTAATGCAACCATATTTAGGTGCATTTAAAACACTAAGAGGTAAAATTAATCCATAAGATGCAACAATAGCAACATCAAAATTATGTGTTTTAAATTCTTCTTGGTTATCTATATTTTTAAAAGTTTTTGGAGTTTGTATAGCTATATTTTTTTTTAAAGCTAATTGATGTAATTCTGTAATATGTAATTGTTTTCCTCTACCTTTTGGTTTAGGAGCGCGAGTGTAAATAGTTGAGATTTCATATCCACTATTTAAAATATGTTCACAAATAATAGCTGAAAAGCTAGAAGATCCCATAAAAGCTATTTTCATTAATGTGCTTATCCTTCTTTTTGAAGTTTTTTAAATTTTTTTAATAAAAAATTTTTTTTAATTTTAGATACTTTATCTATAAATAAAATACCATTTAAATGATCTATTTCGTGTTGCAAACAAACAGCTAATAAGCCTTCTGCCTTTAGTTTACAAACATTATTATTAATATCTACATATTCAATTTCAATAATATCTGGGCGACTAACCATTTCTTTTAAATTAGGCAAAGACAAGCATCCTTCTTCAACTTCTTTATGAGCTTCAGATGAATAAATAATTTTAGGATTAAAAAAAATCATAGGATTTTTTTCATCATTTATTTGTAAATCTACTACTATAATTTGTTGTAAAATTCCAACTTGATTACCAGCTAACCCAATACCAAAAGACTCATACATTAAATCAAGCATTTGATTAGCAATATCAACAAGCTCAGGTGTGATTTTGGCAACAGGTAAAGCTTTTTGTTGCAATATAGGATTAGGATAAATAACTAATGATAATTTACTTTTCATTTTTACAAATTATGTTTATGATAAATTTTTTCTTAATTTTAAAGCAGTTGATAGGGTTATTTCATCTAAATAATCAATTTCTCCACCAATTGGTATACCTTGTGCTAACATTGAAATTTTAATACTTGTTATATTTATATTGTCTTGAATATAATTTGCGGTAATTTGACCTTCAATTGTAGCAGGAGTAGCTATAATCAATTCTTCAATTGATGAGCTATTAATTTTAGAAATTAATTTTTCAATGTTTAATTTGCTAGGATCATTATATTTAATTCCTGATAAAGATCCACCAAGGACAAAATAAACACCAAAGTAAGTTTTAGTTTTTTCTATTGCCCAAAGTGAGTTTAAATCTTCTACTACACAAATTATATTTTGATTTCTGTTTGCATCATTGCATATAGAACAAGGGTTGCATATATCTATGTTAAAACAATTATCACATACAGCAATATTTAAAGATAATTCTTGCAAGGATTGTATAAGTGGTTGCAACAGAGAATCTTTTTTTTTCATTAAATCCAGTAGAATTCTTTTAGAAGATCTAGATCCAACCCCTTGAATTCTACTTAATAATAAAGCAGTATTATCTAGTAAATTAGAATTCATAACTATCTATAAATTAAAACATACCAGGGATTTTCATTCCAGTAGGTAGAGGCAACCCAGATGTTAATTCTTGCATTTTTTTATCTGTTTCTTCTTTTACTTTGCGTTTGCATTCATTATAAGATGCAATAATTAAATCAACCATCATAGTTTTTTCTTCAAGATTAACTATATTATCATCAATATGAATATCTTTTATATCATAAGCACCATTCATAGTGATTTTAACTAACCCACCACCAGATGTAGATTCAAAGTGCTGTAATTTCATATCATTTTGAAGATTTTCCATATCTTTTTGCACTTGTTGTGCTTTTTGCATTATTTGCATTATATTTTTCATTTTTGTTAAACCTTTTTTTGTTGTAATAATGATTATTGTTGTTATTTTTAAATCCATAATCTTTAAATAATATTAATAAAATTATAAAGAATGGGATATCAATGATATTAATAATTGATTTTATTAATAAGTCTTTTCCTAGTAATATAAAAGAGAAAGATTTAAAATTAAATAATAAAAACAGTATTAATGCCACAATATTAGAGAAAGCAATTGCAATAATATGTCTCAAAATAATTAATTTGTTATAAAATTTATATTTTAATTTTGCATATACTACTATGTTTACATCATGAACAATAACAAAAATAATTAGTATTTCTAAAATATGATATAAATTTAAATTAATATATGATATGCCATATTTTGATTGTAAAAATTTCATACTAACATAATTTATTATTATAAATGTGCCATATAAAATTAACAATGCCAAGGTGGCAGATTTTACAAGCCTAAATGCACGATGTTTATCAAAGATCTCTATAGCCAAATGAGAGATTATAAAACCAATGCTAAATACAATTAAAGTAAAATAATATAAATTAACAAACTGCAAAAGGATTGCTAAAGTAGTAAAAATAGCGACTATATTAATAAAAAATGAATCATTATTTTTTTGGATTTTAGGTTTTTTATTAAAGAATTTCAAAGTTTTTCCTATTAGTTTATTATATATGTTTGTTGTTAATTATAACAATAATAGGTTGCTAATTCAAGAAAATAAATCATTTTATTTGGGTTATAATAGGATACAATTTGTGAAGTAGTATTTTTAGTTTTAAGGTTGCTTTAAATAATATTATCACTTATAATAAGTGTTATAATATATATCATATCTATTACAATTGGTTATATTTTGTTAATAGAGAAATTATTAATTAAGGATATTAAATAAAAATGGTTAAAACATATATCTATTCTCCTGTTGATGGAGAAGTAATACAAATAGAAAATGTATCTGATCCTGTATTTTCACAAAAAATGTTAGGCGATGGAATAGCTGTAAGACCTTCTTTGGGACATCATAGTGTTTTGTCTCCAATTGATGGGGTGGTGCAAAGCTTACATTCATCAAAACACGCTTATGGAATAGTGTCTGATACAGGGCTAGAGGTTCTAGTTCATATAGGGGTTGATACAGTTAATTTAAAAGGCGAAGGTTTTAGTAGTAGTTTAACAGAGGGATCTGTTGTAAAAAAAGGTCAAGAACTTGCAAAAGTAGATTTTTCTTTAATTGCTAAAAAAGCTCCAAGTATTGATGTAATAGTTGTGTTAACTAGTTTATTAGGCACAGAAAAAATTGATAAAGTAAAGGCATCTAATATTAAAAGTTTAGAAGAGTTGATTATAGTAGAATAATATAAAATATATAACAAATATTTGAGTTTAACAATGACAAATGAAATTAAATCTGATTTAATTACAATTCACAATGAAACAGGCATTCATGCTAGACCAGCTTCTTATTTGTTTCAAATTGCTAATAAATATAAAGCAGTGATAAAATTAAAAAAAGGTGAAAAAATAGTTAATGCAAAAAGCATAATAGCAATTTTAGGATTAGGTGTTAAGCATAAAGAGCAAATACAAATTATTGCTACAGGAGAAGATGCTAAAGAAGCTATAGATAAGTTAGTTGATGCTATTAATTCTGGTATGGGAGAGCAAGTTCACAATGTTCAAACATCTCATTCTTTAAATGTAGAGGATTCACATATAAGTGCATCGGCTTCTGCAATTGTTAAAGATTTTTCTTCTGAGGTTGTGTTAAAAGGAGTAATAGGATCTCCAGGGTTAATTATTGGTAATTCATATTTGTGTTTAGACGAAGAAATTAATGTGGTAGAAGAAGATGCTAATTCTGAAAATCAATTAATTTTATTTGAAACATCTTTAAAAGCTTTACAAGATAATATTATGGAAGATATTGTTGTTGCAAATCAAAATAAACACAAAGCTAAAGTAGAGATATTTGAAGCTCATTTAAAAATTCTAGAAGATAATTCTTTAATTGAAGATGCAAAAATAATTATTAATCAAGATAAAACAGCTGGTTTTGCTTGGAAAAGTGTAATTGCTAAATCTATAGATATTTTAAATTCTACTGGTAATTCATTGTTAATGGAAAGAACAGCAGATTTAAAAGATCTACAACAACGATTATTAAAAATAATTTTGGGTATAAAAGATAATCCATCAACAAGTTTTCCTAATAATAGTATTATTATTGCAAAAGATTTAGTTCCATCTGATATTGTAAAATTTGATAAAAATGTAGTAGGCGTTGTATTAGCATTTGGATCTTCAACTTCCCACGTTTCTTTAATGCTTAGAAATATGGGTGTTCCTACACTTGTAGTGGTAGGAGAATCTGTTTTGTATATTGCAAATTCAACTAATATTGTCCTAAATGCAAATGAGGGTTTAATTTTAGTGAATCCATCTAAAGAAAAACTATTAGAGATATCTAAAACTCAACAAGAGCTAAATAAAATAAAAGAACTTAATATTGCAAATGCAAAGCAAGATGCTATTACCTTAGATGGTAAAAAAATTAAAGTAAAAGGAAATGTATCTAATCCAATTGAAGCAAAAAAAGCATATGAATTAGGTGCACAAGGGTTGGGTTTATTAAGAACTGAATTTTTATTTTTTAATTCTAAAGAACCTTTAAATCTAGAAGAGCAATCAAAAATATACCAAGAAGCCTTAGATTCTATGCAAGGTGGAAGCATTACCTTGCGAACATTAGATGTAGGGGGGGATAAACCCTTAAATTACATTAAAATAGGTAAAGAAGATAATCCAATTTTAGGATTACGAGGAGTAAGAAATTACTCATTGAATATGGAAATATTTACAACTCAAATTAAGGCAGTTTTAAGTTTAAAGCCGTTGCTTTTAGTAAATATTATGATACCTATGGTTTCAGAAATATCTGAAATGATACAAATGCGTGAAATTATAGAAAAAGAAAAAAATAAACTAGGAATTACAGAAAAAATTTCTATTGGAACAATGATAGAAGTTCCATCTGCAGCTATTTTAGCAGATAAATTTGCTAAATATGTAGATTTTTTTTCTATAGGAACTAATGATTTAACACAATATACCTTAGCAATGGATAGGGGTAATCCTAATTTAACAGCTAGATTAAAAAACCTTAATCCTTCTTTATTAAGATTAATTCAAATGACAGTTCAAGGGGGTAAATTATCAAATATACCAACCGCTGTTTGTGGTGCAATGGCTTCTGAAATTAATGCTATTCCAATTTTAATAGGCTTAGGTGTTGATGAACTATCAACATCTATGAGATCAATTCCAGATGTAAAAGCTTTAATAAGATCTTTAAATTATGAAAAATGCCAAAAGGTTGCAAATTTAGCTTTGCAAATGGAAAGTGCCGAGCAAGTATTAGATTTAGTAAAAAAAGAGTTTAATTTATAATGTAAAAAATGGAGACGCGTTATGAAATTGCTATCTAATTTTTTTATCAAACTAGGAACATCTTTAATGTTGCCTATTGCAACATTGCCTGTTGCAGGAATTTTATTAAGGATAGGGCAACCAGATTTATTAAATATAGAGTTTATAGCAATAGCAGGTAATGCTGTTTTTTCCAATTTACCTATGATTTTTGCCTTAGGTGTTGCAATTGGATTTGCAAAAGATAGCAATGGGGTAGCACCACTGGCAGCTTTTGTTGGTCATTCTATTTTTTTAGCTACATTACAATATTTGTTGCCAAGTGTAAATATGGGAGTGTTATCTGGTATTATCATTGGTGCTATATCTGGGGTATTATATAATAAATATAAAGATGTGGTTTTACCTACATATTTAGCATTTTTTGGTGGAAAACGTTTTATACCAATTATTTCAGGTGTATCTTCTTTGTGTTTAGCATATATATTTTCTTATATATGGGGCCCTGTTGGTTTAGTTATTTCTTCTTTGGGTAATTGGATTATTAGTTCTGGTAATATTGGTATTTTTATGTATGGATTTGCAAATAGAATGCTAATTCCTGTTGGGTTGCATCATATTTTAAATTCTTTAGTATGGTTTGAATTTGGAAGTTTTACAACTATTCAAAATGGGGTTGAATCAGTAGTTAAAGGTGATTTATGGAGATTTTTTGCTTTAGATAAAACAGCGGGTTCTTATATGTCTTTATTTTTTCCTGTAATGATGTTTGGATTACCAGGTGGAGCTTTAGCTATGGTTTTATTAGCTAAAAGTTATAAAAGAAAAGTAATATCAGGAATTTTATTATCTTCAGCATTAACAGGTTTTTTAACAGGAATTACAGAGCCAATAGAATTTGCATTTATGTTTATTGCTTTTCCTTTATATGTAGTTCACGCTATTTTAACAGGTGTTTCTGGTGTTATAATGAATATGTTGGGAGTAAAATTAGGTTTTACTTTTTCAGCAGGTGCATTTGATTATATTTTAAATTATGGTCTTGCAACAAATCCTATGTATTTACTACCTATTGGTGTTATATATTTTATTTTATATTTTGTAATTTTTTATTGTGCAATTAAGTGGTTTAATTTGCAAACTCCAGGTAGAGAAGATGATGAAATAGATTCAAATAATCTAACAAATTCTAATTTAAAAGATAATGAACTAGGATTAGCTTTTATAAAAGCTTTAGGTGATAAATCAAATATTGTAGAAATTTCTAATTGCACAACAAGGTTAAGAATAGACATTGTAAATAAAGATTCTATAGATGAAGATTTATTAAAAAAATTAGGTGCTAAAGGGATTATTTATAATGCTCAAGGTAAAGTTCAAATTGTAATAGGTCCAGAAGTAGAACATGTAGCAGATAAAATAAAATTAGCTTTGCTTAAAAAATAAGGATTGATAAATTATTATGAGATTAATAATTACAAAAAAAAATATAGGAAGTTGGGCAGCTACTTACATTTTAAAAAAAATTATGTTAAAGCACGATGAAAAATTTGTTTTAGGATTGCCAACAGGTTCAAGTGCTGTTGATATGTATAAGCATTTAGTTGAATTTTATAAAGCATCTCAATTAAGTTTTAAAAATGTTACTACATTTAATATGGATGAGTATATAGGTCTTGATAAACATCATCCACAAAGCTATTGGACTTTTATGAATGAAAATTTATTTAAGCATATTGATATTAATAAAAATAATATTAATATACCAAATGGAAATGCTTTAGACATTAAGCAAGAATGTATAGATTATGAAAATAAAATTATACAAAATGGTGGTATTGATTTATTTATTGGTGGAGTAGGTGAAAATGGGCATATAGCCTTTAATGAGCCATATTCTTCTCTGTCTTCTAAAACAAGAGATAAAGAGCTAAATACTAATACACTAATTGCAAACTCAAGGTTTTTTAATAATAATATTAATGAAGTTCCTAAAAGTGCTATTACAGTTGGTATTGATACATTGTTGCAATCAAAAGAAGTAATGATTTTAGTAAGCGGTGTAAAAAAAGCTTTAGCTTTACAACAATGCATTGAGGGTGGTGTATCTCATTTGTGGCCTATTTCTGTTTTGCAATTTCATAAAAAAGCTATTATTGTTGCAGATATTCAAGCCTGTGAAGAATTAAAACTTAAAACTGTTAGATATTTTCAAGATTTGCAAGATGAGTATTCATATATAGAAGATTTAGCTTAGGTATCAAAGAATGAGCAACATTGTGTATAAAGATTATATTTTAAAAGGTGCAACAATATTTAATGGGGAATCTTGCATAAATAATCATAATATTGTTATTAGTAATGGTTATATTGCAGATATAATACCCCAAAATACAAATAATTGTAATTTTAAGGAATATAATTTATCAGGTTTAACAATTAGTGCTGGATTTATAGATTTACAAATTAATGGATGTGGAGGAGTATTGTTTAATGATGATATTTCTGCTAATTCTTTACAAATAATGAAGGAAACTAATCTTAAATACGGATGCACAAGTTTTTTACCAACACTTATTACAACAACACAAGATAAAATAATCAAAGCTCTTCAGGTTGTATATGATTATCATACCAAATACCCTAATTGTGTATTAGGTATACACATAGAAGGTCCTTATATTTCTAAAATTAAAAAAGGAGCTCATAATGCAAGTTATATTAAACCAATTGATATAGATATGGTTAATATATTGTGTTCTTATGCTAAAAAAATGGTTGTTAAACTAACAATAGCTCCTGAAGAAAACTCTTTAGACTTAATAAAAATACTTTTACAAGGTGGGGTTAAATTATCTATAGGTCATAGCAATGCAACCTATACAGAGGCAACAGATGGTATTAAGGCAGGAATTAATCTATCTACACATTTATTTAATGCTATGTCTGCTTTTGAAGGAAGAAAGCCAGGGGTAGTTGGTGCAATTTTAAATTCTAATATATATGCAGGAATTATTGCAGATGGAATCCACGTTGATTATAACAGCATAAATTTAGTAAAAAAAATTAAGCAAAGTAAATTATATTTAGTTACTGATGCGGTATCTCCAATGGGAACAAATATAACTGAATTTGTGTTAGGCGACAAAAAAGTTTTTGTTAAAGATGATATGTGTATTAATGAAGATGGAGCTTTGGCAGGTGCTAATATAGATATGATGTCATCTATAAGAAATTGTGTTAATTTTGCAAATATAAACTTAGAAGAATCTTTAAGAATGGCAACAATATACCCAGCAAATGCAATAGAAAATGGCAACTTAGGTAGATTAACTAAAAATAATTTAGCTAATTTAGTAGCATTTGATAATAATTATAATGTTAAGCATACTATTCAAGATGGTATATTAACTTCTTATAATTAACAATGTGTGGTGTAAATTGCAATTAAATAGCCTATTTGTTTTTGATATTGAAACAATTCC
The DNA here is from genome assembly GCA_945888065.1 of Rickettsia typhi. GTDB lineage: Bacteria > Pseudomonadota > Alphaproteobacteria > WRAU01 > Hepatincolaceae > CAMCZU01. The sequence goes on along the minus strand of CAMCZU010000002.1, from coordinate 45,577 downwards.
AGATGATGAATCTGCTTATAATTTAATATCTCCTAACTTAGATAGTATACAAAGTAGAAGACAAGCATTAACAGATTACCATCTACAAATAACAGATGGTAAAAATGATTTTTTAAGGCAACCTTTTCATAAAGTTATAGCAATAAGTTTTTTAAAAGCATCAATAGAATATTCAAGTGATGGTTTTGAGAGTTTTCATTTTGAAGAAATTCGTTCTGCAAAAAATGAAAACGATAGTGAATATGATTTAATAAAAGGTTTTTTTGCAACCATAGAAAAATTACAGCCAAGACTTGTTAGTTTTAATGGTAGAACATTTGATTTACCAGTTTTAAAATACAGGGCAATGAAATATGGTATTACGGCGCAAAAATTTTATAAACTTGGAGACAAGTGGGAAAATTATAATAATCAGAGATATTCATTTAATATGCATTGTGATTTACTAGATGCACTCTCAGATAGTGGAGCATCTGCTAAAATTAAGCTAAATGAGGTTTGTTCTATTTTTAATTACCCAGGTAAGATTGGAGTAGATGGATCATCTGTATCACAAATGTATGACAGCGGTAAAATTAAAGAAATAAGAGATTATTGTGAAACAGATGTATTAAATACTTATTTAGTATATTTAAGATACTCATTGCATATAGGTAGAATCAATAAAAATGGATACAATAAATGCATTGAGGATATTTTAATATTTTTAGATAAGGTAAATCTTCCACATTTTAGTGAATTTAAATTAGCTTGGGATAAAATTACTCATAAAAATTATTATTTATAAACTTTGCTACCCACTTATTAGATATAATCTCATTAATTTCTTGTGGTTGTTTGTTTGTAAAAATTTCTAATGCTTCATCAATATGTTCAATTGCATAAATATTAAACAAACCATTCTTAATAGCTTCTAAAATTTCATCATCTAGCATTAAATCAGTAATATTGCTTTTAGGTATAACCACTCCATTTTCATTATGCAAACCTTTGTTTTTACATATTTTAAAAAAACCTTCAATTTTATGATTCACACCACCAATGGCTTGAACATTGCCTTTTTGATCCATAGACCCTGTAATTGCTAAAGATTGATTTAATGGAACCCCAGATAATCCAGATAATAAGCTTAAAAGCTCAGCACAAGTTGCACTATCCCCATCTATACCACCATAAGATTGTTCAAATACAATAGAAGCTGAAAATGTAAGAGGTTGTATTTTAGAGAATCTTTCATATAAAAATGATTGTAAAATCATTACTCCCTTAGAGTGTATATTTCCAGAAAGTTTAACATTTCTTTCAATATTGATTAATCCTTTATAGCCAGAATATACTGCAGATGTAATTCTTTGTGGAATTCCAAACATCGTATCATTCATACTAAGAACGGCAAGTCCATTTATTTGAGCAGTTTCAAATCCTTTAGTTTTAATGTTAATAATATTATCTGTAATATTTTTTTCCATATAATCACTAATTTTAGATTTTCTAATTTTTTGTAATTTATATGCTTCAGTAATGTGTTCTACCTTAATTAATGGTTGATTATGAAAATTAGCAATATAATTAGCTTCTATAATCATATTTTTAATTTTAGAAAAATTAGATGTTAAATATTTTTGGCTATCTGATAATCTACCAGCAATTTCAATTAATTTAGCTAAAGCATTCACTTCTAGATGCCTAGATTTAGAATTTTTAATTATAGATGAAATAATTTTAGCATAAGACAATATATTTTCTTCACTATAAGAAACCTTAGAATTAAAGTCAGCAACTATTTTAAATAACTCTTTAAATTCAGGATCGTAATCCCATAAAGAATAATAAATATTAGGTTCACCAATTAAAATAATTTTAACATCAAGAGGGATAGGGGAGGGATCAAGAGATGCAATATTGCTAGAAGAAATATTATCTTCAGGGCTTAAAAATTTAATTTGTTGATTTTTTATTGTATATTTTAAAGATTCCCATAACCAAGGAATTTCTAATATTTTTCTAGCATTTAAAACCAAGTATCCGCCATTTGCTAAATGTAATGCTCCTGCTTTAAGTAAATTAATATCAGTAGATAGCATACCCCATTGAGAGTTATATTCAATTTTACCAAAAAGGCGACTATAATTTGGGTTATCAAGAACAATAATTGGTGCACCTTTTTTATTTTTTGCATCATTTTGTCTATCTACAATAATATTTACTTTAAATACATCAAGTTCTTTTGCTTGTATAATTTTTAAAATTTTACTTTGTTCACCAATATCTTTGCTAGAAGTTTTGGAATTATCTAAAAATATATCATAATTTTCTATAATGTATTCAAATGCATCATCTAAGTATTTTATAATCACACTATGATGTGTCCACTTTTTTTTGATTTTTTTAAAAAGTGGAGATATTGCTTTTGATGTAGTTTTTAAATTATGTTCTTCAATTTTATTTTTAGTTTCTTTTTGAATTTGTGGAATATTATGAATAATTTTTTCTAATTCAGATTTAATTAGTTTGATATTATGTTCTATATCATTTTTAGCCTTATCGCTTAGAGCTAAAAATTCTTCTTCATTAAATTGAATAAGCTTATCATTAAGTGGAATAATAGCAAAAGCATCTTCTTTTTTTATTAAAGATAAATGTAATTTCAATGCCTTTTCAGTTAAGTTAAGAATTTTTTCTTGAGATTTTTCTAATAATTTAGAATTAATTAAATTTATTTTAGAAAGATAATTTTGATTATTAAACACAGATTTCATTGTGATTTCAATATCTTCTACTAATTTTTTCATATGCTTTTTAAACATCTTTCCTTCACCATAAGAAAAACTAACAGCTAATGGTTGATTAGGGTTATCAAAATTATTTACATATACCCATTCTTTTGGGGTAGGTTTTTTTAAAGCATAAGTTTCTAATAATTTTGATACAATAGTTTGTTTTCCAATACCAGCTTCACCCATTGCAAAAATATTGTATCCTTTATTATTAATATTAATCGCCATATTAATTGAATCTAGCACTCGTTGTTGACCTATCATAGCAGTTTGAGGTTCTATATCTTGTGTAGATTTTACTTTAAATAAATTTGGATCGCATTTTTGATATACTTGATTTATAGATAATTTATATTTTTGCATTTTCTACTCTAATAAATTAATAACTATATATAAATTATATATAATGCAATATAAAGTTGCAATATGTTTTTGCTAGTATATTTAAGGATTATCAATTAATATATATGTTATATAAAAATAATTAACATATAAATTATAGATAAAAAATGATAGAAATAAAATTATTAGATGGTTCAAAACTAGTTTTTGATAAGCCTACAAATGGTTTAGAGATTGCAGAAAAGATTAGTGCTGGGTTGTTAAAAAACTCTTATGCAATTTATGTTAACAATGAATTATGGGATTTAAGTAGAGTTATAGATTTTAATGCAAATGTTCAACTTATTACAAATAAAAATACAGATATTTTGTTAAATTTATTTAGGCACGATTTAGCACATATTTTAGCAGAAGCAGTCTTATATTTATATCCAGATACTAAATTAGGGACGGGTCCATCTACAGAAAATGGATTTTTTTATGATTTTTACCCTACAAAACAATTTAAAGAAGAAGATTTAGAGCAAATTGAAAATAAAATGAAAGAGTTGATAGATTCTAACAATACTTTTATTAGAAAAGTAAAATCTATTGAACAAGCTAAAGAGTTTTATAAAGCAAAAGGAGAGCTATTTAAGTTAGAAATTTTAGAAAATATACCAGATAAAGAGGTATCTTTTTATAAGCAAGGTAATTTTGAAGATTTATGCAGAGGTCCACATTGTGTATCAAGTGGATTATTGCCAAAATCTTTCAAGCTTAATAGATTATCAGGCGTATATTGGAAAAACGATGCTAATAACCCTATGTTGCAAAGAATTTCAGGAATTGCATTTTTAAATGATAAAGATTTAAATGCTTTTTTAAATTTACAAATTGAGCTAGAAAAAAATGATCATAGAAAATTAGGTAAAGAGCTAGATTTGTTTCATATTCAAGAAGAAGCAGTAGGATCTGTGTTTTGGCATCAGAGAGGATGGAAAATTTATAAAATTTTAGAAAATTATGTAAGAGAAAAATTAGATATTTATAATTATCAAGAAGTAAAAACCCCTCAACTTTTAGATAAAAAGCTATGGGAAGAATCAGGTCATTGGGATAAATTTGGTGAAAAAAATATGTTTGTATTCAATGGAGATTCAAATACAACACTAGCATTAAAGCCAATGAATTGTCCTGCGCATATTCAAATATTTAAACAAGGTATAAAATCTTATAAAGATTTACCATTAAGAATGGCAGAATTTGGATCTTGCCATCGTAATGAACCATCAGGTTCTTTGCACGGGATTATGCGGGTAAGGGCGTTTACTCAAGATGATGCACATATTTTTTGCACTCCAGAACAAATTATAGATGAAACAAAATCTTTTTGTGATTTATTGCAAGAAATATACAAAGAGATATTTGGTGAAATAGAATTAAGTGTTAAATTTTCAGATAGACCACTTAACAGAGCAGGAGATGATTTAGTTTGGGATAAAGCAGAACAAGCATTAATGAATGCAGCAAAAAAAGCTGGGTTAGATCCAATTTTAAATTCACAAGAAGGTGCATTTTATGGCCCAAAATTAGAGTTTACAATTAAAGATTCTTTAGGAAGACAATGGCAACTTGGAACACTACAGGTAGATTTTATTTTACCTCAAAGATTAGGGGCAACATATATTGCAGAAGATGGATCAAAGCAAATACCAGTAATGTTGCACAGGGCTATTTTAGGTTCTTTTGAAAGATTTATTGGCATTTTAATAGAGCATTATAAGGGTAAATTTCCTTTATGGCTTTCTCCAGTTCATATAGTATTAGCAAGTGTTTCACAGGTTGCTAATGATTATGTGATAAAAACAAATGAAAAATTAAAAATATGTAATATAAATAGCATCTTAGATATTAAATCTAATAAAATTAATTATAAAATTAGAGAGCATACCTTAAATAAAATCCCTATTATTGGTATTATAGGTGAAAAAGAAATTCAAGATGAAACTATAACATTAAGATTTTTAAATATAGAAAAACAAATAACTTTATCTATAGAAGAGGCAATTAATTTAATTAATAAAAATATAGAGTTAAAATACAACAAGATTACTTTTTAGTTGAAAAAAATTTTAAATAGCTATAATTTAATTTATTATAATTATCAATTAACATATCAAAAGGAGATATTTATTGTTAGATAGCAAAGTCCATAAGGATACTCTTAGAATTAATGATGAAATAAGAGTAAAAGAAATAAGATTAATAGATGAAAACGGCGAAATGTTAGGAATTTATAGCATTTTTGATGCGCTTAAAATGGCTTCAAACAATAATTTAGATTTAGTTGAAATTAATCCAGAAGCAAAACCTCCAGTATGTAAAATTTTAGATTATGGCAAATATAAATATCAACAACAAAAAAGAAAGCAAGAAACAAAAAAGAAACAAAAGATAGTTCTTTTAAAAGAATTATATATTCATTTAGGTATAGGAGAGCACGATTATCAGGTTAAGTTAAAACAATTAAGAACTTTTTTACAAAATGAATGCAAAGTTAAAATAGGTGTTAAATTTAGAGGTAGGGAAATTGCTTATTCTCAAAAGGGAATTGAACTTTTGTATCGTTTTTACGATGATTTAGGCAAAGAAGCAGGTGCTAAATTAGATATAGCACCAAAATTAGAAGGTAATAATGCAATTGTAATTTTTTCTCCACTTGTGCTTAAAACCAATGCAACAAATGATAGTAAAAATTAATTATTGCCTTAATTCTTACAATTGTGCTACAATCAAATTAGGTAAGTTTGGGTATTAATATACATATAACAGACTAGATCCCAAAAGAAGCAATCAATATGTTTATTGTAGGTCAAACTTACCTATTTTATTTATAATAATAATCTATTAATAAATTTACTAAAAGATAATGTTAGATAATCAGTATGTTAATTTAGCACGCAAATACAGACCTCAAATTATTAAAGATTTAATAGGTCAAGATTTTTTAGTTAAAACATTGCAAAATGCATTTACCTTAAATAAAGTATCTCATTCTTTTATGTTAACAGGAGTAAGAGGGGTTGGTAAAACAACAACTGCTAGAATTATTGCTAAAGCTCTTAATTGTATAGGGGTTGATGGTATGGGTGGAATGACTTTAAATCCGTGTGGAGTTTGTGATAATTGCATTGCAATTGTAAATGATCGCCATATGGATGTAATTGAAATGGACGCTGCTTCAAAAACAGGGATTGATGATGTTCGTGAAATAATTGATAATTCAAGATATAAGCCTGTTTCTGCAAGGTATAAAGTGTTTATTATAGATGAGATTCATATGTTATCTAAAAATGCTTTTAATGCACTATTAAAAACTTTAGAAGAACCGCCACAACATTTAAAATTTATTTTTGCAACTACAGAAATTAAAAAAGTTCCTATTACAGTATTATCAAGATGCCAAAAATTTTATTTGAATAGAGTGCCCACTCTTGTGTTAAAAGATCATTTACAAAATATTTGTATTAAAGAAAATATTACATTTGATGAAGAATCTTTGTTTTTATTGGCAAAAGGTGGTAATGGCTCTGTAAGAGATAGCTTATCTTTGTTAGATCAAGCTATAGTATTTTGTGATAACAATTTACAAATTTCTAAAATACATAATATGGTTGGTAATGGATCTACAGAAGATATATATAATTTATTTTTATCATTAATTAACAATAATGTTAACGATGTTTTTAGCATTGCATATAAACAATATAATAATGGATTAGATGGTCAGCTTTTAATTGAAGAATTACTAAATATTTGTCATAATTGTTTGTGTATTCATATGTTAAAGCAAAACATCATATCTACAATTTTAGAACTATCTGATTTTGAATATAATAAATCTTTAGAAATTAATTCAAAAGCCAGCAGTGAATTATTAGTGTTAATTTGGCAAGTTTTATCAAGAGGATTGTTGGATTTAAAAGATTCTTCAAATTATTTACAACATTTAAATTTAGTATTTTTTAAAATTTTACATCTTCATAATATTTTTGATGTAGATAAATTAATGAATGAAATGGATGAAAATATAAGTTTGCAACATTCAATACCACATTCACATATAAATCAAAATACACAGCAAATATCTAAAGTAAATAATAGTATAGATGAAATTAACAATAAGGTTTCAGATGTATTCCCAAATGCTAAATTTATTAAAGAAGAATAAGCCATCTAATAAAAAAATAAATTAAATTAATTGCATTGTATGGATATTATTGTATAATGTGTTGTGTAAATATGATAAGGCAGGGCATGCCGATCTCATTTTACTTATTTTATTAATTGTATTTTTTAAACAAGGAGAACAAAATGCCCAAGTTAAAAAGCAAATCTAGTGCTAAAAAAAGGTTTAAAGTTACTGCTAGTGGTCTTATAAAAGCTAAATTTTCTTGCAAACAGCATTTTTTAAGAAGAAGAACAAAAACTATGAAAAGAAGCAACAGAGGTATGAAAGTACTTTCTTATGGTGATATGTCATTAGTTAAAAAATTTGTAAGAGCATAGGAGTATTAAATGGCTAGAGTAAAAAGAGGTGTAACATCTCATAAAAGACACAAAAAAGTTCTAAAACTTGCAAAAGGTTTTAGAGGTAGAAATAAAAATGTATTCAGAGTTGCATTAGGTAAAGTTGAAAAAGCTTTACAATATATGTATAGAGACAGAAAAAATCGTAAAAGAGATTTTAGATCTTTATGGATACAAAGAATTAATGCGGCGGTTCGTTCTCACGGATTAACTTATTCAAAGTTTATTAATGGTTTAAAATTATCTAATATAGAAGTGAATAGAAAAATTTTAGCAGAATTGGCAGTTAATAATTCTCAATCTTTTTTAAGTTTTGTAGAAAAAGCTAAAACAGCTACTCCAACTGTTGATGAAGTAAAAGTGGTAAAAAAAAGAGTTTCTAAAAAAGATTCTCAAGAATAATTAAAGAATCTTATAGTAATTGCAGAATATTTAAAACATAAGACAAAAAAGTTATAATCTATATTTCAGATTGTAGCTTTTTTTGTTTTATTATATCTTTATCTTGCTAACTTATAGGTGTTTAAATGAAAGATTTTGATTATCAATCTTATAAAGATAAAATCTTACAAGCTACAAGCTTAAAATCTTTAGAAGATATTCATATACAATTATTTTCTAAAAATGGATTTTTTTCAAAAGCTATGTCTAATATGTCTCAGCTAAGTGTTGAAGAAAAAAAAGAAAAGGGTAAATTTTTAAATCAAAGCAAAGAAGATCTTTTGCAAATTTTTTTTCAAATGCAACATAAGTTGCAAACGCAAGAAATTAACAATAAAATGCTATCAGAAAAACTAGATTTATCATTACCATCTATAAGTATAGAACAAGGTCTTTTGCATCCGCTTACATATTCTCAAGAAAAAATAGTAAATATTTTTGCAAATATGGGGTTTAAAATTAATCAAGCTAATGATATTGAAGAAGATTGGTATAATTTCACTGCTTTAAATATTCCTTTATCTCATCCATCTCGCCAAGAGCACGATACTTTTTATCTAAATATGTTAGATTCAAATAATTTAAAAAAAGTTTTAAGAACACATACTTCTAATGTTCAAATTAGGACAATGATGGGTTTAACTAGCAATAAAACTAAAGAGTTTGTTTTAAATGATCCACTTAAAATAATTGCTCCAGGTAGAACTTATAGAAGCGATAGTGATTCTACTCATTCTCCAATGTTTCATCAAATAGAAGGACTTTATATAGATAAAATAGAGAATGTATCAATATCTTATTTAAAGTCTATTTTAAATATTTTTTGTGAGCAATATTTTGAAATTAAAAAATTACCTTTAAGATTTAGGTCTAGTTATTTCCCCTTTACTTCTCCTTCTTTTGAGGTAGATATTCAATGCAATAAAAAAGATAATCAACTAATCATAGGAGAAGGTAAAGATTGGTTAGAAGTATTAGGATGTGGAATAATTAATGTGCAGGTATTAGAAAATTGCGGCATTGATTCAAAAAAATATAGTGGTTTTGCTTTTGGAATGGGTCTGGAAAGGCTAACAATGTTAAAAGGTGGTTTTAGAGACTTGAGAAGTTTTTATTTAGGAGATATAAGATGGTTAAAGCATTATGGATTAAGTGCTACTAAAATTCCTACAAATCAATTTGTTAACAATCAAAAGAGTTAAAAAAATATGAAGTTTACACTATCTTGGTTAAATGAACATTTAGAACATAATAAAAGCACACAAGATATAATAGAATCTTTAATAGATTTAGGCATAGAAGTAGAAGAAATTATTGATTATACATCTAAATTAAAAGATTTTTCAGTTGGATACATTAAAAGTGCTAACCCTCATCCTGATGCAGATAAATTAAAAGTTTGTATGGTAGATACTAAAGCAGGTGAATTACAAATAGTATGTGGTGCACCAAATGCAAGAGAGGGAATCTATGTGATTTTTGCTCCTGTAGGTGTTTACATAGAAGCCTTGGATATTACTTTAAAACAAGCTAAAATTAGAGGGGTTGATAGTTGTGGTATGATGCTATCTGAAAAAGAGCTTGGGATTTCAGATGAACACGGAAAAATTATAGAAATACAAAACTCTCAGGTTGGCTTAGGTGCAGATGTAGCACTTAATTTGAATGATATTTTATTTGATGTTTCAATAACTCCAAACAGAGGAGACTTACTAGGAGTAAGGGGAATTGCTAAAGATTTAGTAGCAAAAGGAGTTGGAGTATTAAAAAATCTTAGTAATAATATAACACACAAAGATTTGCTATCTTTTCCATCTACTATTAGTTTAAAAATTAATTCAGCAGTGTGTTCTAAGTTTTCTTTAGTTGAAATACATAATTTAGATAATCGTATTATATTGCCTAATAAAATTTTAAATAGATTAAAAATGATAGGTCAAAATAGTATTAATCCATTGGTAGATTTAGTTAATTATTTGTGTATAGATATGAATCAACCTATGCATATTTATGATGCAGATAAAATAATAGATAAATCTATGTTATGTGTTGATTATGCAACAAACAAGCAAAAAATTATATGCTTAGATGAAAAAGAATATTTATTAGATACAAGTATTCCTATTGTAAGTTTTAACAATCAAATTGGTGCAATTGGTGGAATTAAGGGAGGATTAGATAGTTTATGCGATGAAAATACTAAAAATATTTTTTTAGAAGTAGGAGTATTTAATCAAGATGTAATTTCCTTTGCTAAAAGAACTCTTGGTATTAACTCTGAGTCTTCATATAGATTTGAAAGAGAAATAGATAGCATTAGCAATGAAGCATTACAAGAAGCAGTTTTTGCAATTAATACATATTTTAATTCAAGTGTAGCTTCATATAGCTATGTAGATAATGTAGTTGAAAAAAATTCTATTAGCATTGAGTTTGATTATATTGATAACATAATAGGTTATAGTCTTGATAAAAATTTAGTAATACAATCTCTACAAAAGCTAGGTTTTGAAATTATAAATAATAATGATGGTGGTTTAATAATAAAAATTCCATCTTTTAGGAATTATATTAAACATAAATCAGATATTGTATCAGATATTTTAAGAATAATAGGTTTAGATACATTAAAACATATTCCAATTATTAAAGAAATTAATCAACAAGATGGTAGTGTGTATAATAAAAATTATTATACAGAGCTTTTAGCAAAAAAAACTTTAGCACAACAAGGTTTTGTAGAAACAATTAATATGTCATTTATTTCGCAAAATTTAGCTAATTTATTTGATATGAATATAGATAATCTCAATATTATGAATCCAATTTCAATTGATTTAAGTGTAATGAGAAGCTCAATAATACCATCATTGTTAAATGTAGCTCATTACAACATTAGCAATGGAAATCACAATTTTAAAATCTTTGAGGTTGGAAATATTTATTCTCATACAGCAGATCAAGAGCTAAGTGCTAGTATGCTCTTAAGTGGTAAACAAATTGCTAATCATTGGTATGAAGAAGATAAAATTTATAGTGTGTGGGATATGAAATCACATCTATTTAGTATGTTGACAACATTAGGTTTAAATCCAAATAACTTAGAAGTGTTTCAAGATAACTTAAAGCCTTATTATCACTTAGGTAAAAGTGGATATTTAAGTTTAGGTAAAGATAATATTATTGCTCAATTTGGTGTGATACATCCTCAAATATTAAAGGAATTAGGAATAAAACAAGAAATTATAGTTTGTGAAATATTTTTAAACAGACTTCCTCTTGATTTTAAAGATGCTAAAAAGCCTTTATCTTTATCTCCTTTTATGCCACTTTATAGAGATTTTTCATTTATTTTTAAACACTCCATAAAAGCACACGAAATTATAAAGTTAATTTCTTCAGTAGATAAAAAACTTATTGTTGGGGTAGAAATTTTTGATATTTATATAGGAGAAAAAATCCCAGATAATACAAAATCAATTGCTATTAAAGTTGCAATTCAACCTTATAATAAAAATTTAATTGATGATGAAATCAATATGTTATCATCAAATATTATAACCATTGTGGAATCTAAGTTAGGTGGTATTTTAAGAGACAAATAATTGATTTAATGAGAATCAAACCAACTCTTCCCTAAATCATAGTTTACACGTAAAGGAATATTAAGTTTAAATGGATTATTAGTTAATACATTTTCCATTAATTTTTGTAAAACAGGTGCTATGTCTTTTGCAATGTCTTGCTTTACTTCAAGTAATACTTCATCGTGAATTTGTAAAAGCATTTTGCATTGTAAATTATTTTTATTAATAAAATTATATATATCTCTTAAAGCTAAGCGCATAATATCTGATGCTGTTCCCTGAATAATGGCATTAATAGCAGATCTTTGTGCAAAGGATCTAACATTAAAATTAGTTGAATTAATATTATCTATAAAACATTTTCTATTAAAAGCGGTTAATACAAAATGATTTTTTTGTGCAAACTCAATGCTTGTTTTCATATAATCATTTATTTGTGGATAATTCATAAAATATTTGTCAATATATTCTTTAGACTCTTGCTTTGAAATGTTTAATTGTTTTGCTAATCCAAAAACACTTTGTCCATAAATAATACCAAAATTAATGGCTTTTGCTTTTCTTCTTAATTCATTGTCTACGTTATTAATATTAATATGAAAAATTTCAGAAGCAGTTTTTTTGTGAATATCTTCATTTTGATTAAAAGCCAAAATTAAATTTTTAACATTAGCAATTACAGATAAAACTCGTAATTCAATTTGAGAATAATCAAGGGATAAAATTTGATAATCATTTTTAGCAATAAAAGCCTTTCTAATGTTTTTACCATCTAGTGTTTTAATTGGTATATTTTGCAAATTAGGGTCAACAGAAGACAATCTACCTGTTAATGTAGAGCATTGTAAAAATGTAGTATGAATTCTTTTAGTATAAGGGTTAATATTATTAGGTAATTTATCAGTGTAAGTATTTTTTAATTTAGATAATTGACGATGTTCTATTATAAGTGAAGATATTTGATTTGCTAAGTGATTTTCATCAACAGATAGTTCTTCTAAAGATTCACTATCTGTTTTCCAAGATCCAGTTTTATTTTTTTTTCCATTAAATTTTAATTTTTCAAACAATATTTCTCCAACTTGCTTAGGAGAAGATAAATTAAAATTTATATTACATAATTGATAAACTTGTTGTTCTATTTGTTGAATTTTTTTGTCAAAATCTAAAGATAAATTATATAAAATATTTTTATCAACACAAATACCGCTTGTTTCCATTGATAACAAAATATTTACAAGTGGTTTATCTATATTTTCATATAAGTATTTACTTTTATTTAATATAAGCTTTTGATTATATATCTGATATAAATTATAAATGTAATAAGCATTAAGTTGTTCTACACTAATATTAAAATTTTCTTTTAATATTTTATCTAAACTATGTTCTAAAATAGGGCCATCGCATAAATAACACATTAGCATTATATCTTCAAAGGCAGTATATTGCATATTGTGTTCTTTTAAGATTTTGCAAAAATTTTTAACATTATACATAATTTTAGAGATAGAGCTATTGTTAAAAATATTTTCAAAAGCATACAAAATATCTTTTAGTAATAAGTTATTTGCATCGCTTAGTAAATCTATATTCTCTGTAGTATAATTTATGTAATAACTATAAGAATTATTAAAAAAAAATGATATTGTTTTTAAAAGTGGATTAAATGCAAAGCTAATAGAACCAAATGATGGAATTTTATTTATTATATTTTTAAGTTCATCAATGTTATTAATATGAAGATTTTCAATATTTTTAAAATTTTGTATATCTATGTTCTCTTTAGCATCTATTGAAACTTCATTATTATTATTCAATAACTTATATTTATTAGCAATTTTATTTGCCATAGAGGTAAAAGATACCTCTTGTAAAAAATCATAAAATTGCTGTGGATTGAGATCTTTTAATTTAAAATCTTCTAGGTTAGAATTAATTTTTACATCAGTGTCTAAACTTACAAGTTTTAAAGATAAAAAAGCCATCTCTTTATGTTCTATAAGTTTTTGTTTTATAGATTTAGATTCAATTTTGTCTAAATTATTATAAATATTCTGTAAATCCCCAAATTGAGACACAAGCAAGCTAGCTCCTTTAATTCCAATACCTTTAACTCCAGGTATATTATCTGTTGAATCACCTAGAATTGCTTGAACATCAATTACATTTTTTGGCAATACACCAAATTTTTCTAAAACCCCTGTTGAGGTAATTTTCTTTTTTTTAATTGCATCATACATATAAATATTAGATGCATCATCTATTAGTTGCATTAAATCTTTGTCAGATGAGATAATTTCTACCTCAAAATTATTATTTTTAGCAATATGAGTATAAGTTGCAATTAAATCATCTGCTTCAAATCCTTCTAATTCTACAGATGCAATATTAAGAGCTTTGGTAGCCATACGTATTAAAGAAAACTGAGGTATTATTTCTGGTGGGAGTGGTGGCCTATTAGCTTTATATTGTGGGTATAAATTATTTCTAAAAGTTTTTTTATCATTATCAAATACTACAACCAAGTAATCAAATGATTTATTTTCAATCACAGACATTAAAGATTTTACAAATCCATATACTGCATTTACAGGCACTTTGGTAGTGCTATACATAGGTGGTAAGGCGTGAAAAGCTCTAAAAATAAAGCCACTTCCATCTATTAAGCAGATTTTTTTATTCATTTAAAAAATGTGCATTTTTAGATATAAATATTTTAGCACAATAAGGGCAAACAACTTTAGTTTCCTGAGGTTTTATTTTTAAATAAATTTTAGGATGACCAAGTGTATCAGAATTACCATTGCACACAATATTATGTGTTTCAACTATTTCAATAGTATTTTTTTCCATTTAATAAAAATCCCTATATAAAGTTATTGAGTTGCTTTTTTAATAATACATATTAAAATATAAATGTAATTATTAATACAAAGTATAATATAAATTTTTAGATAATAAAATGAAAATTCTAACAATAAGCAATCTAAAAAAAGTTTATAAGAATGGTAAAATTGCTTTAGATAATATTTCTCTTAGTGTTAATAAAGGTGAATTTTTAGCACTTCTTGGTCCAAATGGGGCAGGTAAATCAACGCTTATTAATATATTAGCAGATAGTGTAGTAAAAACAGCAGGAAATGTAGAGGTTTGTAATTTTAACTTAGATAAAGACAAAATTAATTTTAAAAGAAGTATAGGCATAGTTCCACAAGATTTAAATTTTGATCCTTTTTTTAATCCTTTTGAAGTTTTATCATTTCAGCAAGGTCTTTATGGTATTACACATAATAAAGAAAAAATTTTAACATTGCTTGAAAATTTAGGCTTAAAAGATCAAACATATTCATATGCAAGAAATTTGTCTGGTGGAATGAAAAGAAGATTGCTAGTGGCTAAAGCATTAATACACAATCCTGATGTGATTATTTTAGATGAACCAACTGCAGGGGTAGATATAGAATTAAGACAACATTTGTGGGAATTTTTAAAAAATTTAAATTCACAAGGTAAAACAATTATTTTAACTACTCATTATTTAGAGGAAGCTCAATATTTATGCGATAAGGTTGCTATTATTAATAAAGGTAAATTAATTACATACGAAGATAAAAATACCTTAATTAACAAGATTGGCAAAAAAACTTTAGAAATAATCTTAAATAAAGAAATTAATAATAATTTTAACTTGAGTTATAATTATTCAAAAATTGAAAATAATAAAATTATGATAAACTATAAAGAAGATAAAGATGTTGGAACAATAGTTTCTCAAATTGTTAATAGCAAGTTTGACATTGTATCCCTTAAAATGCAAGAATCCTCTTTAGAAGAAGTTTTTTTATCTTTAACATCAAGTGAAAGAAGCAATTCTGCATCTATAGTTTAATTTGGATAAAGCATTGCTTTCCGAAGGCAAAGATAGGGGTTCAAATCCTCTTAGATGCAATACCTAATAATATTTATTAATACATATTGCAATAAAAAAGGAGATTGTATATGAAAAAAACATTTGTATTTAACACAGAAATTGAAAAATTATGGAACTTCTTGAGAGACATTGAAACATATAAATTATGGATGGAAGGTGTAGTTAATGTTAAATATGTAGAACCTAAAGATAAATCACATACAACAGCATATATTTTAACAATAGAAGAAGGAAAAAATAATTATAATGATTATTATGGGTATATTCATACAGAAGAAAAACCAAACAAATTAATAACTATTTCACAAAATGAAAATTTTATATGCACAACAAAATATATTTTAAGTTCACATAACAATGCAACAATATTAGAATATAGCTCAGAGTTTTTATGTTATAAATTAAAACATAAAATTATTTTTGGTTTGATAGGAGGTTTATTTTCTAGAATAATGATAAAAAAATTTATAAAAAATTTAAAACATTTAGTAGAAAAAAATTAATTAAATAAGATATTTATTATGGTAGAAAAAAAGATTATAATCAATAATCTTGATGATAAAACTTTTATAATGACTTTTAAGAAAGGTAAAAAATAGATTATGTATCAAGGTTTTACAGATATTTCAAATAAACCAAAATTAGGTAGTATGCTTAATAAAATGTTGCATAAAATTAAAAATATTGCACAAAACAATTAATAATTAATTCATTTATAAAATAAGTTTAAGTATGAAATTAAATAAATTTGATATACAATGGTCTGTTGCTTTGTTTGGAACTGCCGTAGGGGCTGGTATTTTATTTTTACCAATTAGGGCAGGAATGAATGGTGTTATACCAATTTTAATAATGATATTATTAATTTTCCCTATGGTATATTTATCGCATAAGTATTTGGCTAATTTTGTTATTGAAGCAAAAAATTCTACAGATATAACACAATCAGCTAAAGAAGGTTTTGGTAGTTTTGGTGGTAATGTTTTGAGTGTTTTGTATTTTTTTGCCATTTACCCAATTTGTTTAGCTTATGGTGTAGGTATTACAAATACTATGGATAGCTTTTTACATAATCAATTGAGTTTTACATTAATTCCAAGATGGATACTAGCAATTATTTTAATTACCCTGATGATGCTTGTAATGACATTTAAAAAAAATTGGATGTTAAAAATTACTAATATTATTACATATCCATTAATTATTTTATTATTTATGTGTTCTATTTATTTAATTCCTCAATGGCAAATAGCAAATAATTTTATAATACCAAATATAAGTGAATTATTGTCTAGTATATTGTTTAGTTTGCCAATTTTAGTTTTTGCTTTTAATCATTCACCTGCAATTTCTTATTTTGCAAAAGAAAACAAAGAAAAATATGGTTCTAATGCAAATATTAAAATAAAAAATACTTTATTTTTTACTACATGTTTGCTTAGTATATTTATTATGTTTTTTGTAATTAGTTGTGTTTTATCATTATCTCAAGATGATTTTATTAATGCAAAAAATCAAAACATTCCTATTTTATCTTACTTTGCAAACATTAATAAAGATAACATTATTTTAAAATATGTAGCTCCAGAGATTGCATTTTTTGCTATTATTAGTTCATTTTTTGGGCATTATTTAGGTGCTTATGACGGGTTAACAAGTATTTTAAAATTAAAAATACCACATAAAATCTTGTCACCTTTAAGTAGTGGATTTATTTATATTAGTATGGTAATTGTAGCAATATATAATCCTAGTATTTTAGGTTTTATAGAAGATTTAGGCTCTCCTATATTAGTAATTATTTTATTTTTAATGCCAATTTATGCTATTTATAAAGTTCCTTTTATGCATAAATATAAAAATCAATTTATCATCAATATATTTTTATTTATTATGGGATTTATAACACTATTGTCAGTATTGTTTAAGTTATTAAAATAAGCTATGTATGAAGAATGAAAAAAAACTTATATCAAAAAACATTTAGAGGTATATTTTTATTAGCACTATTACTATTATTTTTATTAATAACTTTTTTTAGTTTTAATTCATCTTATTTTTTAGGAAGCAATTTAGTTAAAAAGCAAGGTGCTAATGCTTTATTCAAAGAGTTTTTATATTATTTGATACCTCCTAAGCAAGAAATTGTAGCATATTTACCATACTGGGTAAATATAGATTTTAATAAAATTCCCCTTGAAAAAATTTCTTATATACAATTAGCTTTTTTTGGTATTCAATCAGATTATACATTAAGCTATGGGCTTAATAATAATAATTATCAATTAAAAAATAAACTATCTAAATTAACAGATTTACAAAAAAAAAATCCCAATCTTAAAATTATAATTTCTATTGGTTCAACAGAGCTAGATTATACAATATTTGCAAATATGATAATGTATCCAGATTATAGATTAATATTTATTAAAGATATTATCAATTTTGTTAAAATTCATAATATAAATGGAGTTAATATTGATTGGGAATACCCTAAAAGTTTGCAAGATAGATCAAATTTTACAATTTTTATAAGCGAACTAAGAAGCGCTTTAAATACTTTATATGCTTCTACTAAAATAGACTATTATATATCAGTTTCTTGTTTGGTTTCTCAAGGATCAGATAAAATGTATGATTTTAGTGGTCTTTCAAAATATGTTAATGCTATTGAAATAATGAGTTATGATTTAGTAGGAAAATGGTCTACAAAAACGGGTCATCATTCTAATTTGTATAAAAACCATCTTGATAAGTGGTCTATAGATGATGGAGTATCTTTGTTGTTAGCAAATGGAGTTTCTAGTAATAAAATTTTAATAGGTGTCCCTTTTTATGGTATTGAATTTTCTAATGTAGATAGTTTTAATAATGGTTTGTATCAAGATTCAGATACTCAATCAGAGGTAAAATATTTGTCTTATGATTATATTTATACTTATTTATTAAATGATCCTGCTTATCGTAGTTTTTTTACTTCTAACAATAATGCTCAATATTTATTTAATGAAGAGAAAAAAAAGTTTATAACATATCAAGGTCATAAATCTTTAGATGTGATTGCTACATATATTAAAAATAATAGACTAAAAGGGGCTATGATATGGCATATTGGTCAAGATAGTAGTAAAGATTCTTTATTAAATTCTTTAATTGATATGTTAAAATAAAAGGTTATCAAATTATTATTTGACAAAAATTTTTTTAGTATTATATTTGTATTTAATTTTGTAAATTACACTTAATATTAAGTTTTTTGTAAATGAATAAGGAAGGGCTATGACTATTAAAACATTTGGTATTGCAAGTGGAATTGGAGCAGGTAGATATGGTGCTCAGTTAGGGGTATGGGATTTATATTACAAACTAAATTCAGAATTACCAAACTTAAGTTTTAATAAAATTTTTTATGAACAAACTAATAAAAATAAGTTAGATGCTATTCCTATATTAGCAAATTTTTTTACAAATATTCAAAAAGATTTTGCTAGAGATTTTGTAGCAGAAGATAAATATTTATTTTTAACAGGAGATCATTCCAATGCAATTGCTACTTGGAGCTGTTTATCTAATAATTTAAAATCAGATATAGGTTTAATATGGGTAGATGCTCATTTAGATTCCCATACACCACAAACAACACCATCTAAAAATGTCCACGGAATGCCACTGGCAACTCTAATGGGTTATGGAGATAAAAGTTTAACTAGCTTAATTAATAATAAACTTAAACCACAAAATATTGTTTTTATTGGAACTCGTGATTATGAAGAAGCAGAGATTGAGTTGTTAAATTCTTTGGGAGTAAAAATTTATCATATGAGTGATATTTGCAGAAATAATATAAATAATGTTTTTGAAGAAGCTAAAAATTATTTAATTTCTAAAGTAGATTATTTTGGGGTATCTTTAGATATAGACTCAATGGATCCAAGCCAAATGCCAGCAACAGGTTGTTATAATCCAGGGGGGTTGCTTTTACAAGATGTTGTATTTAATTTAGGTGAAATTGCAAAAGATAAGAAGTTTATTTGTTTAGAAATTACAGAATTTAACCCTCTGTTAGATATAAATTCAAAAACTCATAATGGTATTTTAGAGGTTATTAGCAGTGTTTTTTCAAAAAAATAAAAAAATGAAACTTGGTATTTGTTATAGTGTTTTTGATGGCTACGAATTGCTAGAAAGCTCAATTTTAGCTATTAGAGATGAAGTAGATTATATTGTAGTGGGTTATCAAGAAATATCCTATCATAATCAAGTTGCAAATGAAAACATAAAAAAAGTACTATATGATTTAAAAAATAAAAACCTTATAGATGAAATTTATTTATATACTCCATCTTTTAAAGTGTTCCCAAGCAGAGAAGAAAGAAGAAAACGCAGAATAGGTTTAGCTTTAGCAAAAAAACAAGGTTGTAATTATTTTGCAACTATGGATTGCGATGAGTTTTATGAGCTTGAAGCATTTAAAAAAGCTAAAGAATTTATTTTACAAAATAATATTAAATCTTCTGTTGTGCCAATGAAAGATTATGTAAAAGAGCCTATTTATCAAATTGAAAGTATCTTTTATTGTCCATTTATTTTTAAAATTAATTTATTTTCACGCCTTAAAAAAGTAAAAAACTTCCCCATAGGTGTAGATGGTTCAAGGTGTGTTAATACAAAAGCAAATTTTTATAAGTTTAGTGAAAATGAAATTTTAACTCATCATATGCGATATGTTCGTAGTAATCTTGAAGCTAAATATACTAATAGATCAAATTTAGTTTCTTTTAATCAAAATCAAATTAATTGCATTCTTAATGAAATTACAAACTACCAATACCCAAATGATTTTATAGATTACGAACGTAATAAGCATCCTTATAAAGTAACCAAAGTAGATAATATTTTTAATATTAAAATTTAAATTTAATCTTTTTTACTTAACATATACCATAAAGTTTTTAAATAATTTATATTTAAACGTCTTTTTAATTTATTAAATTGTTTTGCTAAATATACATTATTAAATTTTAATTCAAGTGTTCTAATAGGTGGCAATTCTAAAATTCTTGATTTATCTAAGTTTAAATAATTTATAAAAACATTTAATAATCTTTCTGCTATAAATCCATATAATCTATCTTGCTTTATATGGCTATATTGATTTTTGTTTAATATTGCTTCTAAATCAAATAAAATTCCAAATAAAAATTCACAATATTGTGCAAATATATCTTTTTTCATAATAAAAATATTTTTAAAATATGCTTGATTGTTATCTAAGGCTTGTTGCCAAGGCAAATAAAATTTATTATATTTGCTATTAATTAAATTATCTAAAACATCAAAAATTTCTTGTTTATGTTGAGATAAAAAATGACTTTTTAGAGTAGGGTTTATATCATTAAATTTAGATAAAACATTAAAATCAGTTTTATGTATACAAATTATTTCATATTTGGAACAAATATTTTCAATTTTTTCAGGTGATAGATTATGTATAAAGGTAGATAAATAAGGTAATTGAGTAATAAATTTAGGCAGTATAGATTTTGCAAAAGATAAATACCTTCTGTAGTGAAAAAAGCCAACATAATCATAATGAGGGGGTAAATTTTTCCACGCCCAATACATTGCTGTAAGCTCACAATAGGTATTATTTTTTGCAGAAATATTATCTCCACTATCATCTCGCAAAGCATACAAATTTTCCTTACCAATAGCACCAACTTGAATGGGTTGTAAGATTTCATTTTGTAAAATATGAAACTTTTTGTGAGAGGATACTAAGATAATAGTTTTCATTTATTTTCCTTTAAGTTTAAAGAATAAAAATTTTATATAATTAATATTTAATCTTTCTTTAATCTTATAAAATTGCTTTTTAAAATAAGTATTTGATAGATCTAAATTAAAGGCTTTAATAAGGTGCAATTCTTTAATGGTAGGTTTGCTTGTAATAATTGAATTTAAAAAAATATTAATCATAAGCTCTGCTATATAACCAAAGCGTCTATTTTGTGGTAAATGTTGGTTGTGAAGTAAATTAAGTTCATTTTCTAATTCAAATAATACATCAAATAAAAAGTTCATATATTGGTTAAAATATTCTCTTTTCATAATAAACATATTTTTAGAATAAAAATATCCTCTATGAGAAGTTCCAAAAAGAAGTTCATTAGTATAATTTTTGCTTTGTGGATATTTTTTAAATAAAATATTTAAAAAAATATCTTGTAATTCTTTGTTGTAGAAAAAAAAGCTTTGTATAAAGTTTTTAAACCTTTCTAATGTAGAATCATTAAGAATATAATTTGATGTAAAAGACTCTTTTTGAATCATTAAAATATCATAATCATTGCATAATTTTAAAATATTTTCTTCATTGAATTTGTGTAAAAAGTAGCTTAAAAATTTTATTTTTGGAAAAAATCTTTTATATAATCGCTCTACCCTAAAAGATAAATACCTTCTGTAGTGAAAAAAACCAACATAATCATAATGAGAGGGTAAATTTTTCCAAGCCCAATACATTGCGGTTAGTTCACAAAACTTTTCATTTTTTGCAGAAATATTATCTCCTAAATCATCTCTTAAATTATATAAACTCTCTTTACCAATAGCACCAACCTGAATAGGCTTTAAAATTTCATTTTGTAAAATATTAAATTTTTTATGAGAGCATACTAAAATAATAGGGTTTTTAATCATTTTTATTGTATTTCTTTTGTTTTAATATTGTCAAATATTTCTATTGCTTGAGAGACTACATTATCCATATTGTAATATTTATATTCTGCTAATCTACCAATAAAAATTGTATTTTTTTCTTGTAAAGATTTTTCTTTATATTTTTTAAATATAGCAAAATTATCTCCCCTTGGGATTGGGTAATATTTTTCTTCTTCTTTTGAGGTTGCTAAAGATGGATACTCTTTAGATATTGTAGTAAAGCTATGTTTTTGTTGAGTAAAATATTTATATTCACTAATGCGAGTAAAATCATAATCATTAGGATAATTAATTACAGGGGCATTTTGGTATTTTTCACATTCAAAAGATTCAAATTCAAATTTTAATGAACGATAAGGTAGTTTGCCAAATTCATAATCATAAAATTCATCAATAGCACCACAATAAATTAAATTATTATAATTAATATGATTTTTTATAGAATTAAAATCTGCGTTGAGTTTAATTTCAATATTATTATGATTTAACATATTTTCAAATAATTTTGTATAACCATATTTTGGAATACCTTGATATTTATCACTAAAGTATCTGTTATCAAAGTTGTGTCTAATTGGTATTCTACCTGCTACGGCTTTATCTAGTTCAGATGGATCAACTCCCCATTGTTTTTTTGTGTAATTTTTAAAAAATTTATTGTATAACTCTTCTCCAACTTGAGATACTACAATATCTTTTGAAGTTTGAATGTTAGGAATATCTACCTTAATAGAGTTAAAAAAATCTGCAATATTAAAAGCATTAAAATGTGTTCCATAGAGTGTATTAATAGTATTAATATTGATAGGGATAGGAACAAGCATTCCATCTACAAAAGATAATACCCAGTGTTGATAATAATTCCACTTCGTGTATAGTGATAAAAAATCCCAAACATTTTTATCTTGAGTATGAAAAATGTGAGGACCATACTTATGAATTAATACTCCAGCATTATCTAACATATCATAAGCATTACCTGCTATATGATTTCTTTTATCTATTAATAGAATTTTTTTATCTAATTTTTCTGCTAAAAGCCTAGCCAAAGTGCTACCGGAAAAACCTGCACCTACAATTAAATAATCATATTTTTGACTCATATACATACTCAATTTATGTTTATATGTATTTATTGTAATGTAATTTATATAAAAAACAAGGGACATATTTAATTGTTATGCCCCTTGTGAATTATATCAGAGTAGATATATAAAAATGTTAAATATAAATAGATTAATTAAAATCCACCCATACCTCCCATTCCACCCATACCTCCCATTCCTCCCATACCAGACATATCAGGAACACCTTTATCAGCTTGTGGTAATTCAGCAATCATAGCTTCAGTTGTAATCATTAAAGAAGCAATAGAAGCAGAGCCTTGCAAAGCAACACGAGTAACTTTAACAGGATCAATAATACCAAATTTAGTCATATTACCATATTCACCACTTTGAGCATTGTATCCATAATTTACATCGTTTTTCTCTAATAGTTTACCAACAATAATAGAAGCATCTTCACCAGAGTTAATTAAAATTTGTCTAATAGGAGCTTCTAAAGCTTTTTTAACAATTTCAACACCAACTCTTTGATCATCATTAGCATATTTAACACTATTTAAAGCATTTTTAGCATATAATAAAGCAACACCACCACCAGGGATAATTCCCTCAGCAACAGCAGCACGAGTAGCGTGCAAAGCATCATCTACTCTGTCGTGTCTTTCTTTAACTTCAACTTCTGTAGAACCGCCAACTCTAATTACAGCAACACCACCGCTTAATTTTGCTAATCTTTCTTGTAGTTTTTCTTTATCATAATCTGAAGTTGTATCTGCTACTTGTGCTTTAATTTGTTTGCAACGGGTTTCAATTTCATTTTTTTTGCCAGAACCTTCTACAATAGTTGTTTCATCTTTAGTAATGATAACTCTTTTAGCATTTCCTAACATAGTAATATCAGTATTTTCTAATTTTAAGCCAACTTCTTCAGAAATTACTTGTCCACCAGTTAAAATTGCTATATCTTCTAACATTGCTTTTCTTCTATCACCAAATCCAGGAGCTTTAACAGCAGCAACTTTTAAACCACCTCTTAATTTATTTACAACTAAAGCAGCTAACGCTTCCCCTTCAATTTCTTCAGCAATAATTAATAAAGATCTACCACCTTGCACAATAGCTTCTAAAACAGGAAGCATAGGTTGTAAATTTGTTAATTTACCATCATTAATTAAAATCAAAGGATTTTCTAGTTCACATAACATTTTTTCTGTATTAGTTACAAAATATGGAGAAGTATATCCTCTATCAAATTGCATTCCTTCAACAACTTCTAGTTCACTATTTAAACCTTTTGCTTCTTCAACTGTTATTACACCTTCGTTTCCAACTTTTTCCATTGCTTGAGCAATCATTTTACCAATTTCAGCTTCACCATTAGCAGAAATTGTAGCAATTTGAGCAATTTCTTCATTAGTAGATACTTTTTTTGCTTGAGATTTTAAATTAGCAACAACAGATTCTACAGCCAAATCAATTCCTCTTTTTAAATCCATAGGGTTCATACCAGCAGCAACCGCTTTAATACCTTCTTTAACAATGCATTGAGCTAAAACAGTTGCAGTAGTAGTTCCATCACCAGCTTCATCATTGCTACGACTAGCAACTTCTTTAACCATTTGAGCTCCCATATTTTCAAATTTATCTGCTAATTCAATTTCTTTAGCTACAGATACACCATCTTTAGTGATTTTTGGTGCACCATAAGATTTTTCTATAACAACATTTCTTCCTTTTGGTCCTAATGTAACTTTAACTGCATCTGCTAAAATATCTAATCCTTTTAACATTTTATTACGTGCTTCGGATCCAAATTTAACTTCTTTACTTACCATAATTATTCTCCATTATTTTAATTATTAATTAAATTTATATTATTATTCTACAATACCTAAAATTTCAGATTCTTTCATAATGATGTATTCTTTACCATCTAATTTAATTTCAGTCCCAGCCCATTTTCCAAATAACACTGTATTGCCAACTTTAAGAATAAGTGGTTGAATTTGACCATTTTCTAATCTAACTCCATCACCTACTGCAACAATTTTACCTTGAATTGGTTTTTCTTGAGCTGTATCTGGAATTAAAATTCCACCTGAAGTTTTATTTTCTTGTTCAACTCTTTGTAGTAATACTCTATCATGTAATGGTTTAAATTTCATAGCTTTAAACACTCCTTTATATTAGTTGTTAATAATTGAATTAAATAAAGTTTTAATTAGATAACTATCACTCTAACATATTATAATTATCTTTACAATTCAATAGATAGTTTAATTTTTTTATTTGTCAATATCTTATAAGAAAAAAATAAGAAATATGTTAAAATCTAATCTTAGATATAATTATATATATAAATATTATAAGGCATTTATTATTATGGATATTTTTTTAGGTTTAAATTCGGTTCAAAAAGAGGCAGTTCAACATACAGAAGGTCCACTTTTAATTTTAGCAGGTGCAGGGACAGGTAAAACAAGAGTTTTAACTTCAAGAATTGTAAATATTTTAAATCAAAAATTAGCTAATCCATCACAAATATTAGCTGTAACTTTTACAAATAAAGCAGCTAAAGAAATGAAAGAAAGGATAGAACATTTACTTGGTTATCCTACAGATGGTTTTTGGATAGGAACATTTCACTCTATTGGACTTAGAATTTTAAGAAGGCATTTTAATGAGGTAGGATTAAGGCAAAATTTTAGCATTTTAGATAGTGATGATAGTGAAAAAATAATAAAGCAAATTTTAGTTGATAGGAACATAGATACAAAAAAATATACTCCATCTTCAATTATAAATAATATTTCTAGATTAAAAGATAAAAATATTTTAAGTGATTCTAATTTAGGGGTAGAAGAAAAAGTTTATGGAAATATGAGTTTATCAAGCACCTATAAGCTTTACCAACAAAGATTGCTAGAGCTAAATTGTGTAGATTTTGGAGATTTATTATTATTATGTGTAGATTTATTTAGGCAATTTCCAGATATCTTAGAGTTATGGCAATCTAAGTTTAAGTATATTTTAGTAGATGAGTATCAAGATACAAATACTCTACAATATATTTTTATTAGAATTTTAGCACTAAAATACAATAATTTATGTTGCGTTGGTGATGATGATCAATCAATTTATTCTTGGAGGGGTGCTGAAATTAACAATATTTTAAAATTTGAAGAAGATTTTGTGGGAGCAAAAATTTTAAGATTAGAACAAAATTATCGTTCAACTACTCCAATTTTAAAGGTTGCATCATCATTAATTTCTAAAAACTCTAAAAGGTGGGATAAAACTCTGTGGAGTGAAAATGAAGGATCTAAAAAAGTTAAAGTATTTGAAGCTTTTAATTCTAAGGTAGAAGCAGAATTTATTTGTAGCAAAATTATATCTTTAATGAAAGAGGGTATAGATTATAAAGATATGGCAATTTTAGTAAGGGCAACTCATCAAAGTCGTGAATTAGAAGAAAGATTAGTATTTAACACAATTCCATATAGATTTATAGGTGGGTCTCGCTTTTATGATAGGCTAGAAATTAAAGATGCTATTGCATATTTAAGGCTTTTTTATCAACCATTTGATGATATGGCATATTTAAGAATTATTAATACCCCAAAAAGAGGGATTGGAGATTCTTCATTAGATAAAATTAGATCTTTTGCCACAAGTAATGGATTATCTTTATATAATGCCTCTAAAGAGATTTTAAATAAAAAAATATTAACTGGCAAAATAGAAAGTGAATTAAATACTTTTATTGGATTATTTGAGTATTGGAAAAATAATTCTCAAGGTAAATCACTATCAGATATTACAAAAATGGTTTTAGATCAATCAGGTTATGTTTTAATGTGGGAAAAAGAAAATACAACAGAAGCACAAGCTAGGTTAGATAATCTTAAAGAATTATATAATGCTTTACATTCCTTTGCATCCCTTGAAGAATTTTTAGAGCATGTATCTTTAGTGAGTGATAAAGATGAAGAAAATCAAGATAATAAAGTATCTTTAATGACATTGCACGGAGCTAAAGGATTAGAATTTGATGTAGTATTTTTACCAGGGTGGGAAGAGGGAATTTTACCAAATCAGAGATCTATAGAAGAAACAGGAGAACTAGGACTTCAAGAAGAAAGAAGGTTAGGATATGTAGGAATCACAAGAGCAAAAAAAGATTTATACATAAGCCATTGTAATTCTAGATATATGTATGGAAATTGGGCAGGTGCAGTAGGGTCAAGATTTTTAGCAGAAATTAATCCAGAATATATAGAAAAACTTAGCCCTAATTCTTATAATCAATCATTATATAATGATAATTTTTTAAGCAAAAAATTGTATGATAATGATAAACCAAAGCAAACTTGGAATAATTCTATTGATAGCAAAGAAGATATTGTAATAGGTGTAAAAATAGGGCAAAGTGTAAAACATAGTGCGATGGGTGAAGGTGTTGTAGTTAATTTGCAAGGTCCTATTGCTACTGTTAAATTTAACAATGGTGGAGAAAAAAAAATTATGGCTTCATTTTTAAAAATAATTTAATTTTATATAAAAAATATTAAAAGGGATAAGCTAAATGAAACATTTAAAAGAACTATTTGTCTTAACATTAAAAATGCTAAAAATTATTTATCATTTAAGTTCCAAATTGCTTAAAAACATTTGGATGTGGATGATAATTATATTTGTAGTAGGTTTTAGTAGTGGAAGTTTAACTAATTTGTCTCTTTTTTATGAAAAAATTCCACTCCAATATATGCCATATTTAGAAATATTTTTTAATACCTCAATTATAATGAGTCAATATTTTATGGTAATGTTATTAAATATTATTAATTCAATTGTAGATTACCTTCCTTATATTACAATTTTAATTACAATTATTGGATATTTTATTTATTATAATTTAGCCCTTAAAAGAGATTACAAATCTAAAATTTTAGAAAGAAAAATTAATGCATACGAAGAAATTATTATACATTTAAAAAATCTGCATTTAGTAGATCAAAGCGAAAAATTTAAACATATTGTAGAAATACAAGATGTAATGGTTAAACTATCTTTGTTTGCAGACAAGGCGGTAATAGAAGGTATTAAAGATTTTATGGAAAAGCTTGTTAAATTATCTAATAAAAAACACACTGATGGTATAAATAATCAACATATAAACAAAGAAATAGGTAAAGCATATCAAAAATTAGTAAATATTTTACGTGCTTCTCTGAATATAAAAGAAAATTTAACTGATTTAAAATTTGGTAATTGGTTTTCTGATGATTTTTTAGAAGATAAGTTAAAATAATGCAATATATAAAATTAATTATAGAATGTGAAAATACATTTATTTTAGAAGAAAATTTAGAAGAATATTGTGCGAGCATTATTGTAAATGGTGTAGAAAATTATGAAAATTTTAGTGGCAATATTTTAGAGCTAAATTTTTCTAGATGGGAGTTAAAATTATTTCCTAAAGATTTATCAACAGATGATTTATGTTTACAAATTAAAAATGTATGTAATATTTTTAATATTTCAATTGTTGAAATAGCAACAATTAATGATGATCATAACTATGTTTTGTTAAATCAACAATCACAAACATATGAATTTAACAATGTAATTATTTATAATAACTTAGATGATTTTAATACTAATAAAATTTTAAAAAATCAAAAAATACCTATTTATATTTCTCAATCTATGGGTTTTGGAACGGGTAAGCATTTTACAACTGCACTTTGTATTAATTTAATAGAAGAACTTTTTGAAAATTCTCTAACAATTAATAAAGCTTTAGATGTAGGCTGTGGAAGTGGAATTTTAGCACTTATAATTGCAAAATTATTTAAAAATATCAATATTTTAGCTACAGATATAGATAGCATTGCTCTTGATGTAGCTAACAATTTTTTTCTCCTCAATAATGAAGATAAAATTCAAAGCTTGTTAAGTAATGGTTTTGATAATATTAAAGATAAAAATTACAATCTAATTGTAGCAAATATTTTAATGGAACCTCTTATAACTATGAAGCAAGATTTTTATAATTCTTTAGATGATAGAGGATATTTAATTATTTCTGGCTTTTTAAATACTCAGAACAATGAAATATTAGATAATTTTACAAAAGTGGGCTTTAAAGTAAAAAAGCAATTGCAAAAAGAAGAGTGGTGTGCAATTCTTTTACAAAAAATAACTTATCTATAAGGTATTCCATCTATACAAAATAAAACATCTTGAGGTGGGTATGAATATACAAAATAATTATATTTTGGAACTGTTTTCAAAGCTTTTTGAATTGTTTCGTATTGATATACACCGCTTCTACCTACAAAAAAAGGTGCTTCAAAAGAATTACCATCATATAAATATGAGCTATAATAATGCTCTTTCCCCTTTGGATATACTAAAGTAATATGTTGTGTCATATAATCTTGGTTGTTGCTTAAAAATGTGTTATTTTCTAAAGCTTGAAAAACATTAATAGTATTTTTGTATGTATCAATTTTTTGTTTATTATATTCAAGAAAAGTTAATGTATAAAATTGTTGTTTTTTTTGTTTTTGTAATAAAATTACTAATCCATTTGATATTTCAAATACAGCATTATCTTTTATATTAAAAGATTCTTCAATAAATTTAGCACTATAAGTATTTAAGCTACATTTTGTTTTATCATCTAATGGTTGTGGTATACGATTTAATTCATTGCAAGAAGTAAGGGTAATAAATAATAATAAAATTATAGTGATATTTAGTATTTTTTTATTAATCATATTATTTTAAACACTCTTTTTTTCTTTTATAGTGCTAGATTTTAATTGTCCGCAAGCTGCCATTATATCATCTCCACGGGTGGTGCGAATGGGTGCAGAAAATCCATAAGAACACAAAATATCTGCAAAATCTGCAATTCTTGTATTAGAGCTACTTTCAAATTCACATCCTTCCCAAGGATGAAAGGGAATTAAATTAAATTTTATAGGTAAACCTTTTGCAAGTTTTGCTAAAGAGTGTGCGTGTTCATCACTATCATTAACTCCTTTTAACATAATATATACAATGGTTACTTTTTTAGCATTAGATGTTTCATAATATTTTTTAATTACCTCTAATAATTCTTCAATTTTATAATTATCATTAATAGGCATTATTGCAGATCTTTGAGTATTATTAGGAGAGTGTAAAGATATAGATAAATTAACAGCAATATCTTTAGCTAGTTGTTCTATTTTTGGTATAATTCCACAGGTTGATACTGTAATTTTTCTCTTTGAAATTGCAAGTCCTTCATTATGATTAAAAATAAAAATAGATTTTACAACCTCTTTGTAATTTTGTAAAGGCTCTCCCATCCCCATAAAAACTATGTTTCCTACTACTCTTTTTTCTTCTTCTCTTATATAATCATTATGTAAATCTTTTACAAGCATAACTTGAGATACAATTTCTTGAGAGGTTAAGTTTCTAACCATTGGTTGAGTTCCAGTATAACAAAAAGTGCAACCCATATTGCAACCAACTTGAGAAGATATACATAGTGTTCCACGTTCAATATTGGGAATATAAACACTTTCAATTTCTTTACCATCTTGTAATTTAAGTAAATATTTTGTTGTTCCATCTAAAGCTTGTTGAGTTTTAATAATTTGTGGACGAGAAAGAGTATATTTTTCATTTAAAGTTTTCCTAAAATCTTTTGATAGGGATGTCATTTCATCAAAATTTTGAATTCCTTTTTCATAAATATAATGCCATAATTGTTTTGCTCTAAAGCTTTTTTCTCCAATGCTTTGAATTTCTAAAACTAATTCATCATAAGATTTGCCAATTAAATTTATTAACACTTAATTTTACCATTTGTTATATTCTTAACTCTATAAAAGATAATATAACTTGTTGATTTTATTTTGCAATAAAATTACAATTGCAATTTGTATTAAAATTTTTTAATAAAAAGAGGGTTTGGTTTTATGTCTGAGTTGCAGGTAATTTTTTTAGGTTTTATTCAAGGGATAACAGAATTTTTACCAATTTCTTCTTCTGGTCATTTACTTATTGCTAAAGAGTGGTTAAATTTAGATTTTCATAGCATATCATTTGATATTGCATTGCATTTAGGGTCTCTTTTAGCTATAGTAATATATTTTTATAAAGATATTACTTTTATGTTTAAAGATTTTTTTAATATTTTATTATTTAAAAAAGTAAAGTCAAAATTGTTTACTCAAGTTGTTATAGCTACAATTCCTGTGGTAATTTTTGGAGTTATTCTTAAAATTACTAATTTAGAATCTTCTGTTAGAATTATTCCTATTATTGCTTTTAATTTAATTTTTTTTGGGATTTTTCTATATTTTGCAGATAAAAAATCTGTCTCTAATACATCTTTATATGAAATTTCTTATAAAAAATCTTTAATGATTGGAATTTTTCAATGCTTAGCATTAATTCCTGGGGTGAGTAGGTCGGGTATTTGTTTAACTGGGTCTCGTATTGCTGGAGTAGATAAACTATCAGCTGTAAAATTTAGTATGTTAATTTCTATTCCATCTGTTTTAGGTGCTGGATTGCTTACTTTTATATCTATGGATACTAATGAATTTATGCCACAAGAGTTTTTATTAGGTTTTGTGGTATCTTTTTTTGTGGGTATTTTTGTAATTAAATTTTTGCTAGATTTTATAAAAAAATTTAGCTTTAAAATTTTTATGATTTATAGAATTATTTTAGGCTTTTTACTACTTATTTGGTATTTCATTTAATTTTTTATTTTTTAATTCTATAACTTTAGCATTTAAAAAGTAAGAATTTAAATTTTGATGAGAAATTATTAAAAATCCGATTTTGTATTTTTGATTGTAATCTTTAATAAGATCTATTATTAATTTTTTACTTTTTGTATCTTGCGCAGATATTGTTTCATCTAAAATAAAAAAATTTGTATCATTTAGCAATCCTCTTATGAGTAAAATTTTTTGTTGTTCCCCACCGCTTAAATTATAAGGGTATTTTGTTAAAATATTTTTGTCTAAATTTAGTTTTTTAAACAAGGTTAAAATTTTTTTGTATTTATTAAATAAAGATAACTTATTATTAAAGCTATCTAACAAAATAGATCTTACTTTAAAAGGTAAATTAATGCTTTGAGAATAGTTTTGGAATAAATAAGTAATCTTGATATTTTTATCAATTAATATTTCTCCATTAATTGTATATATATTTGTATATATCTTAGATAAAGAAAAAGCAAAGCTAGATTTTCCAACTCCATTTTCTCCTGTTAAAATGGTAATTGCAGATGCATCTAGCTTGTAGCTTATATTTTTAACTAATATATTGTTTTTTATACACAGAGTATAGTTTTTAAGAATAATATTTAAGCTATCTTTATTAACAAAAGCAACATAGCTATTTGTTAGCTTTTCAGAAGGTTTGTATAATATAAGTTTAGCATTATTTATAGTAAAAATATTAGTATTAAATTGTTGTATTAAATATGGGCAATGAGTTGCAATTAAAAAACTTTTATGCTTTTTTTGATAATCTACAATAACATCACCTAAGATTTGTTTAGTAGAAAAATCTAAATAATTAGTAGGTTCATCTAGTAAATACAAATTAGATTTTTGTGATAACACAATGCATAGTAAAATTTTTTGTAGTTCTCCACCTGAGTATTCATAAGGGTATTTGTTTAAATTATTTACACAAAAAATTTTTAATAAGTCATTATCTAAATTATCCATATTAATTTGTTTTGAGATTTTATAAAGTGGATTAAAGCATTTAAATATATCTTGAAACAGGTATGCAGTTTGCTTTATAAAATCTTGAGGAATAGTGTTGATATATGTTTTGTCCTGATAAATTGCTTTAAAGGTAGCATTATTGTTTATATACAATCCTGCTATCAAATTTAACATAGATGTTTTTCCACAACCATTAGTTCCTACAATTAATAAGCTTTGATTGTTAAACAAAACTAGCTTTTCATTATCTAAAAGTAGATTGTTATTATAAGATAACTTAATATTTTGTAAAGAGATGAAATATTTATTCATAATTAGCTAGCTTATTGCAAATATTAATTATACTTAAAGAAAAAAATAAAAATACTAATAAAGTGCAACATATTGTTAACACAGAGATTGGCTGTTGAAATCCCATATGCAATAAATTAGCGATTGTATCATTTTGCATATATTTTATATTAACAAAACTAATGGTGATAATAGCTAAATTATTAGAAACAAACATATATCCAATTAGGGGATAAATTTTTTTAATAATAATTTTAGCTAAATATTTATACATAATTTTATATTGAGGTATATTCAACAATTCTAAAGACACAATTTGAGTATGGTTTTTATATTGTAAGGATATATTTCTAACATATGGCAATAAAAATGTCCAATTAATACATCCAATTGCTATGCATAAAAAGATAGTATTAATATTTATGATAGTGCTAATAAACAAAATTATATATATAAAAGGTATAGATACTATAATTTCATATGCTCTATATAATAACATATCATAATATTTTCCTTTATATCCTTGTAAAATACCAATAAATAAAGCTATAA
This sequence comes from Rickettsia typhi, assembly GCA_945888065.1. Lineage (GTDB taxonomy): Bacteria > Pseudomonadota > Alphaproteobacteria > WRAU01 > Hepatincolaceae > CAMCZU01. The sequence continues at coordinate 11,530 of CAMCZU010000002.1, read as the reverse complement.
ATACACTAATTAAAGTAGGGATAATACCAAAAATAATGATATAAAAAATACTTTTTAGTAGGGATAATAATAAATCTTTAGAATTTAGTGTAGTTCCTAGTAAATATTTTTTAGATGGTGGTTGCATTGGTTTTATATAAGAATCTTGATTATAAGAAAATAAATACACCACATAACCATTTTTTTTAAGATGATTATTTAAGTATTTGTCTGTATAATCAGCACTAAGATTGTAGTTTAAGTTAAAATCTTGATAATTATAATTAAATATTAAAGGAAAATATAAGTTATTTTTATATACGATAAATAGTGGTTTTACAAAATTCATATAATTTAAGGTAGCACTTATAAAAAAAAGAATTATGATACAATAAATATTGATATAAAATAATTTTTTTTTCATTGTTAGTATAAATTTAGTTTTTTGTTGATAACTTTTAATAATAAATCATTAAATAATCTAAACATTAATCCTAACAAAGACATTACAAAAATAATACCTAAAATTACAGGATAATCTTTATAAAGAAAAGAATGATATATTAATAAGCCAATTCCATTGATATTAAAAATTATTTCTACAATAACAGAAGATCCAAAAATTGTGTATATTAAAATAAAAGGTAAGTCTGCCATACAAATAAAAATAATATTTTTAAAAATTTTTGGTTTTTGATTATTAAAAAATAAAAAAGTGTAGTAAGTTTTTTTTATTTCTTGTTGAATTAAGTTTTTTATAAAAAAGCTATGAAGCCATAATCCACTAAGAGTATTACATAAGATTGCAAAAAATAAATTATAAGATTTAAAGAATAATTTAAATACATTAGCAAAATAAAAAGTTGGAATAAGATATAAAATCAATAATAAAGATATTATTATACTATGCAGAGTTAAATTGTTATTCACAATTAAAATATAAGCAATTAATACAGATAAACTATAAATTAACAAAGTAGATATAAAAGAAATACCAATAGAAGATTTAATATGAACTAAAATTAGCTTTGCAACATCTTGATTATTATAAAAGCTACGACCTAAATTAAGGGTTAAATATTGATAACTAGTATGTAAAAATTGTGAAAAAAAATTATCATATAAGTAAAAATAATTTTTTAAATAGTTGATTAATTGTGGTGAAACTTCAATATTAATAAATTTATGATTTATAAAATTATTAGATAAAGCATAATGTAGTGTATATTCCAAGGGGTTGATGTTAAGCAAATTTATTAGCATAAAATTAACAAATAAAATTCCAACAATAGTTATAAAGATTAAAGTTAATCTATATATTAAATAATAAATAATTTGTTTATTCAAAGTAAGAACTCATTAAATCAATGCCAAATTGAGTATACATTGGCTGTAAATTTTTTTGCATAATATAATATTGCAAAGGATTATAATAAAGGGGTAAAAATATTTTCATTGCAAATAATGTTTCATCTAATTTTTTAAATTTTTTATTATTAATTAATTGATTTATATAACTATTTTGCAATTTTGTATAATTAAATTGTGTATGATTGCTAAAATATGATAAAAGCTCTTCTTGAGGAGGGTTAGAAAACAAATATGATTGTTCTATAACATCATAGTTGTTATTTGATATATAATTGTAAATGCTATATGATGGCAGTATTGTGTAATTTACCTTTATGCCTAAGATTTGTAAATTTTTTATCCAATGTAAAGATGTAAGCAAGGTTTCTTCATTGCTAAAAATTATATTTAATATTAATTGTGTATGCTGAGTTTTATGTATTCGGATATTATTGACAAAAATAAAATCAGATGCATCTAAATATTTAGATGCTAATTTTAAGTTTTTATGATTATTGATATTATTATCATTATAAAATTTAGAATTAATAAATAAGCTATTAAATCTTTTATATGATTTATTAAAAAATTTTTTATTCACATAGGAAAAATCATAAGCTAATAAAATAGCAGTGCGAATATTAATATCTTGCAAGGTATTTTTAGATAAATTAAAAAAAAGCCCATAAAATCTGGGTATAGAATTTTTTTGTGTTGATAATATTTTTAAGTAATTTTTTTTTAAAAATTGTTCATTAAAAAGCTTTAAATGATTAAAATTATCTTGAGTATAATAATTTACATTCTTATTGCTAAAGGCATCAAGTATGCTGTAAGAGTGGTGTTGAGTTTTAATAATAATGGTATCAAAATTAAATTGATATTTTCTAATAGGCAAATTAGTAGCCCAGTATTTGTGATTTTTTTGTAAAACTAGCTCTTGTCCAAAGTTAATTTTTTTAATTATATAAGGACCAGAAGTAGCACCTTTAAAATTTCTCAGTGGTAAAGTAAAAAGTGAGTAGATTAAATCATCAGATAGTTGATAAAATTCTACAGATACACTAACATTATTAATAATATTTATAGATTTAATATTCTTAGCTAAGCTTGTATAAAATGGGTGATATGTATTTTTAATATTGTTAAGAGCAAAGGTGATATCTTTTGCTAAAATAGGTGTTCCATCATTCCAGAAAGATTTATTATGAAGATTGATAGTAATAGTATTTTTAAAGATACAAAAATTTTTAGCAATCAAAGGATGCAAAGTGTTAATATCATCAAGTGGTGCAATAAATAAACTTTCATATGCTAATAACAGGTAGTAAGGAGGCAGTTGTTTTGTGATATCAAAAGGATTTGTAGTATTAAAAGATATATCTGTAATCAGTTTTAAAGTGCCACCTTGTTTAGCATTTGTGTTTGTATAATTAAGATGTGAAAAATTTTCAGGGTAAACACTAGCATTATTTTTGGTATAATATATTTTACAAATGCTATAAATATTACTAGAGTATAAAAGTATAGAAAAAAAAATAAAAATATAATAAAATTGTTTCATAAGAAGTTTAATTATAGGTAAAATAATGGAAAAAAGCAATCCAATAATTGTAATACCTTCTCGCCTTAGTGCTACAAGATTACCAAATAAACCATTGCTATTGATTAATAATTTGCCAATGATAGTGCAAGTTGTAAATAGGGCATTAGAGAGTAAAATTCATAATATTTTAGTTGCCTCAGCAGATAGTCAAATTAATGAAGTTATAAAACAATATTTTAAAGATAATAGCAGAGTAGATGTTGTGTTAACAGATCCAACATTAAGCAGTGGAACAGATAGAATTAAACAAGCATTAGATATTTATGATAAAAACAAACAATTTAATATGGTAATTAATGTGCAAGGAGATTTGCCAACAATCTCTCAAAATGCTATTTCTCAATGTTATGAATTATTACAAAAAGATTATGTAGATATTGCAACTTTAGTTGCTGAAATTGAAAAAAAAGAAGATAACCACAACTCAAATATTGTAAAGGCAGTATTATCTTTTTCTGAAAGTAAGGATATTGCAAAAGCATTATATTTTAGCAGAAGTTATGTTCCTTATAATGCTATAACTACTTATCATCATATAGGTATTTATGGATATAGACGAAATATTTTAGACAAATTTACATCTCTTGCTCCATCAAATTTAGAAATAGTAGAAAAATTAGAGCAATTAAGAGCCTTAGAAAATAATATCAATATTTATGCTAAAATTACAACAGATATTCCTTTTGGGGTTGATGTATACGAAGATTTAGCTAAAGCAGAGTTAATATTAAAAAATATACATATTAATTCTTTATAATAAAGGAAAGAATACTATGAAAATAGATGTAATAATTTTAGGTGCAGGTATTGGATCTCGTATGAAATCTGATAAAGCAAAGGCATTACATAGCATAGGTGGTTTTGCTATGATAGATCATTTAATATATAAAGCTCAAATACTTAAAGCACATAATATTGTATCTGTTATAGGTGAAGAAATGGTAGATTTAGAGAATTTAATTTCTCAAAGATCTAAAATTGCATATCAAAAAGTTAGAGATGGTTCCGCTTCTGCAGTTTTATGTGCTAAAGATATCTTAAAAAATACAACCAGTGATATTACTTTAATTTTGTATGCAGATACTCCATTGGTAGATATTGAAAAATTACAAGATTTATGCCAACAAGTTTATCAAAAAGTTGATATAGGTTTATTAGCTTTTTTAGAAACAGAACAAAACAATTATGGCAAACTAGTAATTGATGATAATAATTATATTCAAAAAATAGTAGAATATGCCGATGAAAAAGAAGAAGAAAAAACAATATATTTATGTAATTCTGGTGTAATGGCTATAAAATCTAAATATATTTGGGATATTTTATCTAAAATTAGTAATAAAAATAATAAAAATGAATATTATTTAACCGATGCAATTTCAATTGCATCAAGTTTAAATTTAAAATGTGGGTATTTATTAGAAAATAAAAACAATTTAGCAGGTGCTAATTCTAAGTCAGAGTTGCAAAATTTAGAAACACATTTTCAAAACTTACAAAGAGAAAAATTTTTAAATCAAGGGGTTCAATTAATAGATAAAAATAGTGTTTATTTCTCACTAGATACAATTATAGGAAATAATGTAATTATTTATCCAAATGTTTTTATTAATTCAGGGGTTATTATAGGAGATAATGTAGAAATACAGCCTTTTTGTGTTTTGCAAGGTGCCACAATAGGTAAAAATTCTAAAATAGGTCCATTTGCACGATTAAGACCACAAAGTGTTTTGCAAGAGAATACTCATATTGGTAATTTTGTAGAAATAAAAAAATCTATTGTGGGTGAAAACACAAAAATCAATCATCTTTCATATATTGGGGATTCTAATATTGGTAATAATACAAATATAGGTGCAGGAGTTATTACTTGTAATTATGATGGTAAAAATAAACACACAACTACAATTGGCAACGATGCATTTATTGGTTCAAATTCATCTTTGGTTGCACCAATAAATATTGGTGATAATACCTTAATAGGTGCAGGAAGTGTAATTACAAAAGATGTATCTAATAATTCACTAGGAATTAGCAGATCTTATCAAAAAAATATAGAAAATTACAAAAAAAAACAATAAAAAGTAGCCTCAAGTTAATTTGGGGTATTACCTTTTAAAATTGCATAAAATTCTAATAAATTTCTATCAGTAAAATCAGATAAAATATCAATAATTAGACATAATTTTTGATAAAAGCTAGTAGCTGAGTTTGTAATTAAATGTTCAGTATCAATAATCATCTTTTTTTCTAATAAATTTAAAATTCTTTTAGACTTAGGATGAGTTGGGTTAATAATCATTTTAAACAATTCTTCTAAGGTTCCATCTATAGCTTCAATACCTTTAATTTCAGCAGTAATTTTATCGTGTGAATGAAAAATTTTTTCTCTGGCAATTAATTTGCAATCTTTTATGTTATCTACAAATGGAGTCATTCCTATTAATTCACAATTAAAAGCACCTTTTAATATCATTTCTTCATTTGCAATAAATGCTTGGGATACTTCAGCAATTAAATTAGATATAGCTTTTCCTCTTAGCCATTCAACTTTTTTTCTATTATCCATTTTTTTATAAAAATCAGCTAGACGTAAATTTTTAGTGCGTTCTTTGGCATCACCTGTGTATTTTTTAGGATGACGAGCAATAGGAGCTAATGCTAATTCTACTTCAGCTAAGCTTAGCAATCCTACAAAAAAAGCATCTTCAATATCAGCAATACAATACCCTATATCATCAGCAGATTCTGTTAAAAATGCTAAAGGATGCCTATAAAATATAGGTAATTTTTTATGTAATTGTAATAAACCTAAATCTTTAGTTATAGCTAAAAAATTAGTTAATTCATTTTTCATAATACCAGTTTTTTTAGTGCCAATTATGTATTTATAATCAAAATTTTCAGTATATTTATCTATTACAAAATTATTTTTGTGAGTTGAATATAGTTTTGTTAATGTTTCTTTAGATGCAAAACCACAAGGATATTTTAAAAATGTTCCAAGAGTTGCATATGTTAATTTTAAACCACCATCATTTTTCCAACCAGCTAAATTAGTTATAATTCTAAAACCTTGAGAATTACCATCAAAACAAGTTAAATTATCGTATTCTTCTTGGCTTAAATTGTATTTTTTTAGTATTTCTTTATTACTTTGAAAAAATGCAGATATAGCATCTTCTCCTAAATGACCAAAAGGAGGGTTGCCTATATCATGAGCAAGTGCAGCAGCTTGAACTATGTATCCAAAATCGTGTTCAGAGATATTTTGTAAATTATATTTATCTATAATATATCTCCCTACAGCATATCCAAGAGATCTTGAAATTGAAGATACCTCTAATGAATGTGTAAGACGAGTGCGAACATAATCACTTTTAGATAATGGATGGACTTGAGTTTTATCTTGTAGTTTCCTAAAATGTGTAGAGTAAATTAATCTATCTACATCAATTAAATATGGGCTTCTGTCTTGAGTTTTTTGATAATCTGTTTCTCCTAATCTTTTTGCAGATAATAATCTTTCCCAATTCATTAAATTTTTTCTCTGTAATGTTTTTTATTAACTATAATTATGTAAGATACTAATATTATAGTTGAAATTATATAAAAATGCCAAATTTTGATTTAGAAAAATACTATGCTTTGCAATTTAATACTTCATATAAATTAGCTATAGGGGTTGATGAAGTTGGTAGAGGTCCTCTAGCAGGTCCTGTTGTAGCTTGTTCTTGTATGATAAAACATAATGTTGAATTCAATCTGTTATTACAAATAAAAGATTCTAAAAAATTATCTTATTTTAAACGCATACAAATTCAAAATCAGTTATTCCCTTATGTAGATTATGCAATAGGAGTTGTAGATGTAAATACTATAGATAATATAAATATTTTACAAGCATCTCTCTTAGCTATGCAAAAATCTTATAAAAATTTAATTTTAAAAGCAACATTAAAACCAACTTTTATTTTACTTGATGGCAATCAAAATATTATTGTTGATATTCCAAGCATACCTATTGTTAAAGGAGATAATAAAAGCTATTGCATTGCACTGGCTTCTATTTTAGCTAAAAATTATAGAGATAATTTAATGATTGAGCTATCAAAAGATTATCCACAATATGAGTGGAATAAAAATATGGGATATGGAACAAAATCACATCTTGATGCTATTAAAAAATATGGAATTACTAAACATCACAGACAAACATTTGCACCAATTAAATTTTTAGTTTAAACAATCTCCACTAGAGTATTCTAATTGAATAGTAGAATGATTAATATTAAATTTTTCCTTTAATCTAGATTTAATTTCTTTAGTAGTATTTGTAATGTTTTCATTATCTTTAATTAATGCATGTAAAGTAATAATATTTTCATCTTCATTTAGCATCCATAAATGGATATGATGAATGTTTACAACACCATTAATTTTTTCTAGTTCATTTTTTATATCAATAGCTTTTAAATTTTTAGGCGAACCTTCCATTAAAATATAGCTAGATGAAAAAATTATTCTTAAAGCTTGAATATCAATCAAAATAACAAAAATTAAAGATAAAATAGGGTCCACAATATACCATTCAGTAAAATAAATAATAATAGATACAGCAATAGCAATTATTGAACCAACAGTATCTGATAAAAAATGTAAAAATGCACTTTGCATTAATAAACTTTTTTCTTCTTTTTTATTTGATTGATTATGATGATTACTCTGGGAGTGAAACATATACATAACAACAAAATTTATAATCAATCCAGTAATAGCAATAGGTAGCATAATAGAAGAATTTACTATGCTTGGTTTTATAAAGCGATTAATTGATTCAAAAATAATAAAAGCAGAAATAAATACTAAAAATAAAGAATTTATTAAACTCATAATAATTTCAATTCTTGAATATCCATAAGTTTGTTTATCATTATTTTTTAATTTTGCTATTACAACCCCAGCAAGTGCAAAACATAAAGATATAAAATCAGTAAACATATGAGAGGCATCGGACATTAAAGCAAGTGAATTACTAATGTATCCACCTATAAATTCAATAATAGTAAATAGTGCCACTAAAATTATAGCAATTATAATAGTTTTTTTACGAGACGAAGAATCATAATTTTTTAAATGGTTAGGACCAGTGGTATCAAAATAATTTTTTGATTGCATTATTGTTTGATTTCCTTTATTTTTATTAGTCTTGATCAGTTTTTAATACTTCAATAAAAGCAGATTGTGGTATTTCTACTTTACCAAATTGCCTCATTCGTTTTTTACCTTCTTTTTGTTTTTCTAAAAGCTTTCTTTTTCTGGTAATATCACCACCATAACATTTTGCAGTTACATCTTTTCTAAATGCAGAAATTGTTTCTCTTGCAATAATTTTACCACCAATTGCCGCTTGAATTGGAATTTGAAACATTTGCCTTGGGATTAGTTCTTTTAGTTTTTCACAAATTGCTCTTCCTTTTTTTTCAGCAAAACTTTTGTGAACTATAAAAGATAGTGCATCTACAGATTCTTGATTTACTAAAATATTAACTTTAGCTAAATCTCCAATTTTATATTCTCCCATTTCATAATCAAAACTAGCATACCCTTTAGATATAGATTTCAGTCTATCATAAAAATCAAATACAACTTCATTAAGTGGTAGTTCATAAATTAACATTGCACGTTTATCTAACCAATTTAAGCTAATTTGCTTTCCTCTACGGGTTGTGCATAATTGCAATATGCTACCTAAATATTCTTCTGGAACAATTAAAGTTGCTTTAATCCAGGGTTCATAAATTTCTTTAATTTCATTAGGTTCTGGCATATCCACAGGGGAGTGGATATTTTTGCTACTACCATCGCTTAGCAATAGCTTATATTCTACACTTGGAGAGGTTGTAATTAGTTCTATATTAAATTCTCTTTCTAATCTTTCTTGAATAATTTCTAAATGTAATAAACCTAAAAATCCACATCTAAAACCAAAGCCTAATGCAGTAGAATTTTCTACATCAAATGTAAAAGATGCATCATTTAAGTGTAATTTTTCTAAAGCATCTTTTAAATTTTTATATTCAGATGCATCAGCAGGGAAAATCCCTGAAAAAACTACAGGAACAGATGGTTTAAATCCTTCAAATGGTTGAATTTTTGCATTTTTTTCAGTAATTGTATCACCAATTTTGGTATCACCTAAAGATTTAATTGATGCTGTAAAATAGCCAATTTCTCCAGGATATAGTGCATCTAATTGATGAATTTTAGGAGTAAAATAACCAACTTGATCTATTTTATAAATACCACCTGTGCCAATCATTTTAATTTCCATATCTTTTTTTAAAATTCCATCATAAATTCTAACTAAAGTAATAACACCTAAATAGCTATCATACCAACTATCAACCAATAGTGCTTTTAGTGGATTATTTATATTACCAACAGGGCAAGGCAAATATTTAACAATACCTTCTAACACATCTTCAATACCCAGACCATTTTTTGCAGAAATTAAAATACTATTTTCTGTATCAAGCCCAATAATTTCATTAATTTGTTTTTTTACCCTCTCAGGCTCAGATGCAGGTAAATCCACTTTATTTAAAATAGGTATAATTTCGTGATTATTTTCAATTGCCATATAAACATTTGCTAAAGTTTGAGCTTCTACCCCTTGTGATGCATCTACAACTAACAAAGAACCTTCACATGCATATAAAGATCTGCTTACTTCATATGCAAAATCCACATGCCCTGGGGTATCCATTAAATTAATTTGATACACATTACCATCAGATGCTTTGTATTGTAATCTAACAGTTTGAGCTTTAATTGTTATCCCTCTTTCTCTTTCAATATCCATTGAATCTAATACTTGTTCTTTCATTTCTCTGTTTGTTAGTCCACCACAAAATTGGATTAGCCTATCAGCTAAAGTTGATTTTCCGTGATCTATATGTGCGATAATTGAAAAATTTCTAATATATTTGGTATCTATCATTTAGGTATGCAATTAGTTTTTAGGTTGATTTACTTATTAGATTAAACAATTATGTTAATAAATTCAATATTTATATAAATTTTTTTGATACATTATACATTAAACAAGCTATGGTAGTTTTACCAACCCCACCTGGAACCTTTGTAATATGCTTTGCTTTATCAATAACATTTTCTAAATCTACATCTCCTACTATTTTAGAATTGCCATTTGAATCTTTTAATCTTGAAATTCCTACATCTATAATTATTGAGTCTTTTTTTATAAAATCTGAGGTTAAAAATTTAGGATTACCCACAGCAGATATAATTATATCTGCATTTTGTGTAATTTCTTTTAAATTTTTAGTAAAAGAGTGGCACAAAGTTGTAGTGCAATCATTGTTTATTAAAAGTTGCAACATTGGTAGCCCTACTAAAATTGATCTACCAATTACAACAGCTTTTTTTCCAGATAAATTAGGTTCTACAGATTTTAAAATATTTATACATCCCAAAGGTGTGCAAGGAACAAATCCCTTGTATTTATTTTGTGTATTAATATCACCTAAATTTTTTTCTAAAGATAAATACCCATAATTTAGTGGATGCAAACCATCTATATCTTTTGTTGGATTTATGTAAGAAATAATTTGATTAAAATTCAGATGAGGTGGCAGGGGAGCTTGTAGTAAAATTCCATCTATATCATCATCTTGATTTGCTTTTTGAATAATTTCTAAAGATGTTTCACAAGAAACATCTTTATCTAGGTTAATTATCGTATTTCTAATATTTAGCATCTGGCATTTCTTAGCTTTATTAGATACATAAATTTGTGATGCAGGATTATCTCCTATCATAATACTAAGCAAGTGAGGCTTGATATTTTTTTTTAATAGTTTGTGATAAATTGTATTTTCAATTGTTTGTGCAATATCTTGAACATTAATAATCTTTGTTAACATCTTAGAAAAACCTTTTGAATTTTTTGTAAATTAATATTATAAATTTCAAGGATTTTATAGCTAGATGTTTTACCAATTTTAATATGAATATTTTTTTGTAAAGTATTTAAAATATCAGATAAATATTGTATTAGCATATCATTAGCTTGATTATTGATTTTTAAAGCTTTGATAGCAATTTTTATATATTGTTGATTATTTTTAATTACTTCTCCTAAAATTTTATTTTCTTTATTATTTGATGCAATTTTTACATAAAGCAAAATACAAGATGATGATTCTTTAAAAGCTGAAAGAATTTGCATGTAAAACACGAATATAATAATCGCATAAATCTACAACAATCCATAATATTAGTAATAAAATTAAAAATGGTAAATCAAGCATACCAACTCTTGGAACAAATCTACCAATAAATTGCACAGGAGGCTGTATTAAAGAGTTTAAAAAAAAGAATATTTTAGCAGGATATCCTTCTCCAAAAATATTAATTACTCCAAGCATTCCTAAGATACTCATAATTGCCATTATAAACATTAAAAATAAATAAAAGTTGCCAAGCATACTAATTAGTCTTAATATATTTTCTATAATAATTGTTTCCATTAGATTTAACCCAGTTTTGTTAAATATTAATTTTTATAAA
>CAMCZU010000001.1 GCA_945888065.1 Rickettsia typhi | reverse complement strand
AGGGGGGCTACTATCATAATTGCAATTGCAGATATTGGATTGCCACCTTCTTTGTCTCTATTGCCACCAAATAAGCTTGTAAACATAAAAATATTAGCAATCATAGAAATTGCACTAGCAAGAGATGCAACAATTGTAGAGGTTAGGGTATCATAATTTTTAATGTGTGCTAGTTCGTGAGCTATTACTCCGCTTAATTCTTCTTGTGATAATAAATTATAAATTGCACTTGAAATACACACAGCTGAATTTTGTGGGTTTCTACCCGTTGCAAATGCATTTGGAATATCACTTTCCATCATATATAATTTTGGCATAACTAAATTAGCATTGTTGCATAAGTTTTCAACTAATTTGTAATAATTGCTAAAAGTATTTTTATCTATCTCTTGTGCTTGATACATTTTTAATACAATAGAATCACTATACCAATAAGATACAAAATTCATTACAAAAGAAAAAATTAAAGCTATCATCATTCCAGCTTTTCCACCCAGTGCATAGCCAATAAAAATAAACATTGCAGTTAATAAACCTAGCAAAATAAAAGTTTTAGCATAATTCATTTTTTATTATCCCTTTTTTTAATTATTATGTATAGATTATATAGTATTAAATAGTTGTATTTGCAATTGATGTATTTGCCATAGATAAAATTTCAAAAAATGAATCTTTATTAATATGCATTACAGATAACCTAGAATGTTTTATTAATGTAATATGTTGTAATTTAGGATTATCTTTAATTTGTTTTAATGATACAGGATTATTTAATTCTTTAAATGTTTTTACATCTACAGCTACAAAATCTTTATTATCAAGTAGAGTTGGGTCTTTATAAAATTCTTTTACAACTTTTACAATTCCTACTATTTGTTTGTCATCATTTGAGTGATAAAAAAATGCTAAATCATTTATTTTCATAGTTTTTAAGTTGTTTCTTGCTTGGTAATTTCTTACTCCACTCCAACATTCTACATTAGCTTTAACTTGTTGTTGCCAACTCCAGGTAGATTTTTCTGATTTTAATAACCAATATTGCATATCTACCACCTTCTATGTAACCAAAACCATTGATTTGGATATTCTTTAATCCAGCTTTCTAACCTATCATTCATTAGCTGAGTTAAAATAGCTATACCTTCATTTTGATTTTGTTTTTCGTAGTATTTTGCATCTATTTCTAAGGGTTTATCAATTTCTATAACAAATTTACAAAAATTTACTCTAATTACTCTCATAGATCCTAATAAAACATTATATTTGATTGCCAATAGAGGTAAAAGTTGAGATGTTTTTGCAGGGCGGTTAAATAATTTTACATTTAAACCTTCTTTAATTCTTTGATCTACAAGCATTCCTAAGCTAGATTTATTATTTTTAATTGCGTCTCTTATAGTTAAAATGCTTTGTGTATTTAAAGTAATTAAATGACTATTGCTAGACTTAATGCTTCGCATTTTTAAAAAAAGTTTTTCTACAAAAACATTATGCGGAGCCTTATAAATTAAATATGAATTAGGATTTTGTGTATAAGTATACGATGCACCAAATTCCCAATTTCCTGTATGAGCACTAAATAGTAATAAACTATTATTTAGACTATATTCCAATAAGTTATAATCATCTTTAATTGTGATATACTTATTATTTTTTAAAATAGAATTAAATTTTGGAAGTTCAAAAATTGTTTGTAAAAAATTTATACAAGATTTTTTATAAATTTCTTTAATTTCTAAGTTAGATTTTTGTGGAAATGCTAAAGCAATATTTTTTAATACTTCTTTTTTTCTTTGAAATGGTAGTGGGTATAATATAAATCTACCTATTATATAACCCAAGCTTGATGCAACAGGCAGGGGTAATAAAAATGCTGTTGTATAATATATAATATATGCAAAAATAGAAAGCATTAAATTTGTTATTTGTTTTAAATAATTTTTTAAAAAATTATTTAATTTGTGTAATTTATTGTTTTTCATTGTATTTTTTTATAATGTCTATAATTAGAGATTCTGTATTGTGTAAGTTTATGTTTATATTTAAATACTCTATGAGTTTTGTATATTTTTTATTAATTTTAACATAATCTTTAAGAGTTGTAATTAATTTTAACTTTTTTTTATTAGCAAGTTCAATTAAATTTTCAATATCTTTATTGCTATACATATAATGATCTGGAAAAAACTTATAATCCGCATATGTTAAATTAGCTTTAGATAAAGAATTTAAAAATTTTTGTGGCATTGCAATTCCACAAAATGCAAAGTATTGTTGTGTTGTATCTGGTATATTTGTATGTTCATAAAATCCTTCGTAAATATTTTGTGTAAATTTTTTGCATTTGGATTGAATATTTTTTGTATCTTTTTCTAAAATTATAATGCTATTGGCTTTTTTTAGTCCACTTTTTGTTGATTCTCTTAGTGGACCAGCAGGAAAAATTAAGTTGTTTCCAAATCCATAGCTTCCATTAATTACTAATACATTATAATCTTTTATAAAATTAGGGTTTTGATAGCCATCATCTATGATTACTATTTGATAATTTGTATTGTTTTCTATGTATTTTAATCCATCTACTCTATTTTTAGATACAAAAGTAGGAGCATATTGTGCTAATAGTAAAGCTTCTTCACCGCATTGTTTATAAGAAGTAGCAGTGTTAATTTGTGTTGGTTTAACTATATTGCCTTTGTAGCCATAGCTTAGACAACACAACTGAAATCCATTGTTTTGCAATTCTTTGCTTAATAACATTGTAGTTGGAGTTTTTCCAGATCCACCTAAATTAAGATTGCCTACACAAATTACAAATAATTTACTTTTATAAGGTTTTGCTATAGTTTTTCTAAAAAAACTTATTATTATCCAAAATAAAGATATTGGTAATAAAAACAATGACATTAGTGTGATTTTTTGCCATTTAGTGTGAATATCTAAGCATTTAAATAGCATTTAAGAATCTCAATATGTTTTTTGATAATTTCATTAGGATTACCTAAGAGTTTTTTTCCATTATTTTGTAAATCATTTAATAATGTAGGATTATTAAGTAATTTTTCTAAATTATTTTGTAAATCTATTTCGTCTTTAACCTGAATTCCTGCATTGTGTTTAATAATATCTTGACCAATTTCTATAAAGTTTTCTATAGATGTTCCAAAAATTGGCACTGAATTATATAAAATTGGTTCAAATAGGTTTTGTCCACCTCTTTTTTTTGTAGATAAGCTTTTTCCTATAAAAGTAATATGTGATAAAAAACAAAATAAAGATGTTTTTCCTAAGGTATCTAAAAAAATTAAATCTTTATTTGCAAAATTATTATTGCTATATATGGGTATATCAATATTAAAAATATTATGAAATTGCCTTTTTAATAAGGAAATTCTATCTATATAACGAGGCATTATTAAGGTAATTAAGTTAGGAAATTTTTTATGTAAATTAAGATGGCTTTGCACTAAGATTTTTTCTTCATCAATATGAGTGCTAATACCTAAAAAAATTATTTTATCTTTAAATAAGTTTTGTAGCTTATTATATTCTATGTTTGTATTATCTATTAGTTCATAAGATGTAAATTTTAAATTTCCTAAAAAATTACAATTAACATCGCTTAATTGAGAAAATTTATATAAATTACCTACAGAACTTGGAAAAATCTCATTAAAATTTGATAATAAATATTTAATAATAAATTTTAATTTTTTCCATCTTAAAAATGATTTATCTGACATTCTTGCATTAATTAAAAGTATAGGGATATTAAGTTTTTTTAAAGAGTATAAAAACATAGGAAATAGATCTTGTTCTACAAAAATTGCTAAAGATGGGTTATATATTTGTAAAAATTTGTTTACTAAAAATTTACAATCATAAGGCAAAAATTGATACATAATATTACTAAAATTTTGACATAAAATTTGTTGTGATGTATATGTATTGCTAGTAATTAAAATTTGGTAATTTGGATACATATTTTGGATATTTTCAACTAATTTATGAATAGATTTTATTTCTCCAATGCTAGATCCGTGAATCCAAATGATTTGTTCCTTAGATTTACTTTTTTTATATTGTTTTAAAAGCCTTTGGTCGTATTTAGTATTATTTGTGTTAAATAATGAATATATAAATATACAAAAGCTAAATATAGACATTATTAAATTATATAAAGATAAGCATAGATAAATAAAAATTTTAGTTTTCATTAGCAAATATTATTGTAATGTAGGATTTTTTTTATTAACTGGTTTCCTACCTTTTTTATCCGTTTGTGATTGTGTAATTTTAGGCAAATTAAAATTTTTATCTAAATTCCACAAAGTTTCTTGTAAGATATTTTGTAGGTTATGTTGCATTTCATTCAAGTGTTCTTTGATATATAGATTAGGATCAATAGGGTTAGATAATTCAACAATAATATGATTAAATGGTAAAGGTATCATAAAACAATCCCAGCTTTTTAATATTATTGATCTTTTTGCAGAATATGTAATAGGTAGAATTTTTGCTTTAGATAAAAAAGATAAAGTTATCACACCATCTTTACAATATAATCTAGGTCCAATTGATCCATCTGGAGCAATTGCAAAAACGGTTTTTTTATTTTTTAAAATTTTTAAAATAGATCTAATGCTATTAACATCAGATTTATTATTAGAGCTTTTAAAAACCTTAGTTGTAAAGTAATTAGCAATTAATTGAATTAATACAGCACTTTTATTAAATGAAATTAACACATAAGATTTACTAAAATATTTTCTAATAAAAAAAGCACTTAATAGTCTGCCGTGCCAAAAAGCTAATAAATAAGTTTGATTTTTTAAGTCTTGAGGTTGATTATTATGTAAATTATAAGTTATTTTACTGCTTAGCATTACAAATCTTAAATAAAAATAAGCAATAATAGAAATAAATCCTATTATTGGGTAGAAAATATAATTGTTGTTTAAAATATATTTTTTGTAAATTTTTTTGTATTTTGTATATAGCTTAGTTGCCATTATTGCTTACTTTTTCATCTTTAAATTGTAGATTATAAAAATATGTATACATACCATTTAGTTTTAATAATTCATTATGAGTTCCGCTTTCTATAATTTGACCTTTGTCTATAACTAAAATTATATCACTATTTAAAATAGTAGATAATCTATGAGCTATAATAAAAGTTGTTTTATTTTCCATTAGTTTCTGCAAAGCGATTTGAATATACCTTTCTGATTCTGTATCTAATGCTGATGTAGCTTCATCTAGTAGCAAAATAGGAGAGTTTTTTAATAATGCTCTTGCAATAGAGATTCTTTGCTTTTGACCACCAGATAATTTCATTCCTCTTGCACCAACTTGGGTATTAAATTTATCTGGGAATGTATTAATAAAGTCAAAGCAGTGAGCATCTTTTGATGCTTGAATAACATTTTCTATCTTTGCTTCATCTACAGAATATGCAATATTGTTGTATATGGTATCATCAAATAAAACTACATCTTGCCCTACAAAAGAAATATGCTCTCTTAAAGAATGAGAGGTGTATTCTTTGATATTTACATCATTAAGTAAAATATCACCGCTTTGGGGATCATAAAAACGTGCAATTAAATTAATCATTGTGCTTTTACCACCGCCTGAACGACCTACAAAGGCAATTTTTTTACCAGCTAAGGCATCAAAAGAAATATTTTTTAAAATTTGTTGCTTACCATCATAACTAAAATTAACATTTTTAAAAGTGATATTTGCACTTGAAGTTTTTAATGTTTTTGCATTGGGTTTGTCAAGAATTTTAGGGGTTTCATCAATAAAAGAATAATACCTTCTAAGCCCTAGTAATGCCATATGAACTTTTACATTAACTTCTGTTAATCTTTTAAGAGGTTGATATGCTAATAAAAGAGAGGCAATAAAAGAAAAAAAAGTTCCAGGATTTGCTCCATTATTAATAACTGCATAACCCCCATATAACAATATTAATGCAACACTAATGCCACCTAAAAGCTCCATAGCAGATGGAAGCAAGGCAGATAATCTTCTTATTCTAAGTTGAAATTTTATCATTCCTTCTAAGGAATTGCGGACATTATTAATTTCTTTTTTTTCCATATTATAAGATTTAACTTCACGAATTCCATTAAACACTTGCTCTAAATGAGATGTTAAGCTTGCAAAACCTAGGTTGTTTTGGTTGAAATAAGATTTTATTTTTTTAGTAACAATTGTTATGGGAACAATTATAAATACAATAGATACTAGCATTATGCTGGCATATAAAGGCTCTTGAAATAGCATTACAGCAACTAAAAAAATAAAAGATAAGAAATCTCTACCTAAATTAATTGGTATTTCACTTGCTAAAGTATTAATAGAGTTAACATCGTTAATAATAACAGACATTAAAGTCCCAGGTGAATTTTTATGAAAAAAATACATATCTTGTGATAAAAACTTTTTATATAAGTTATATCTAGCATCTGAAATTACTCTAATACTAACACTGGCTAAAAACATTGTAGAGATGTATTGTGCAGTAGTTTTTAAAAAAGTTAATAATATTAAAAATAAGCTTACCCGATACACACTAGACATTTCTTTAATAATAAACACTTGATTCATAATGGGTTTTATTAACCAAGCCATTCCAGCATTTGATGCAGAAAATATCATCATAAAAAATAATGCAATTAAAATTAGTTTGGTATTTGGTTTAACTATATCTTTTGCAAATCTAGATAAGTATTTTGATGTTTTGTTTATTTCTGTTTCATCGCTAGTTTTTAAAAACTTAGCTAATAACTTTTTTGTATTAAATAACATTAATTTTATTTACTAATTTATATTTTGTTTGATAATTATGAAATTTATTATAACTACTTTTTTTTTGCAAATCTATATAATTGTGTTATGGTTAATGTTTTTTAACCATAAATGTGAAATTTTTTCTTGAAGTGAATTTTGCTGTAATCTAGAGTTTAAAAAAGAAAAATCAATGTTTTGAATAGTTTGATCTTGGCATTTACAACTATAAAAATATTCTGTTTTGTTGTTTGTAGTGTGTTTTTGAATACACATACCACATAACCCTTTCATAGCACAATTCATAGGGCTATTCAAAGAACAAATTGCTTGTTTGTTATGTAGTGCTAAAAATTTTTGCACTTCCTGCATCATAACCGCAGAACCAGCAACAATAATTTTATTTGCCTTATTTAAAGGAAAAGTAAATTGTGATGTATTTTTTATATAACAATTTAAGTTATCTATAATATTTCCTTTGATATGTTTAAGGTGTGTATTTTTAGAGTTATCAATAGATATTTGTAAATGGTTGCAATATTTTTTAAAGATATTTTGGTAAAATATATCATCTTTATTAGTGTATCCGCTTATCATAATAATATTGTTTTTTAATTGATAAGCTTTTTTTATAACAGGTAAAAGACTATAAGATGCAATTCCACCTGCAATAAGGAGCAAATTGTTGTTTTTTTCAAGGTGAGTTTTCTCTCCAAGACCTCCAGTAGCTTGAATATAAGCATTGTTTAGCGAAGAAAAATTAGTTGTAGAAGCACCATTGTTTAATATGATAGAGGTAATAGTATGATTTTTTTTATTGTTATTTACAATACCAAGCATTATGTTTTCACAAGATGCATAGCTGTTATTAGGGTTATTAAAATTTTGCACTTTTATAAATTGACCTTCAGATGTAGCTAAACTAAGTTGCTTAGATTTAATATGCACTTCTGACATTTTTTTATTTAATGGAATGCTTTTAATAACCTTATGGGTATTAAATTTATTTAATGATTTTATTATTTTGTAAAAAGGAATGCTTTTTGTTTGTATATTATGTAAGCATTGATTAATTTCGTATTGCCCTAAAAAAGAACTTGCCATCGCCTTTACAACAGATCCACAAAACAAAGGATGCATATCTCCAAAATAGCTTAATGCAACATTATGGTTTACAAAGCCTTTTAAAACTGAGAAAGACTTACCTTTAAATGTTTTAAATTTAAAGTTGTTATTTGGATTCAATATTTGGCTATTAAAAGATGCTGTGTAATGGTTGTTTTCATTACCAATTGCTACAATTAATGTTTTTGCTTCAATGACTATTTCTTCATCTTTGTGATTAAAAGTTAAACTTTTAATTGCATTAAATTCATCTAAATTAATTTTATGAAGATTCATATTCTCTAAAAACTCTACACCTTGAAAGATAGCATTATTAATTTCTTTGTAGTTTAATTTATAAGCCTGAGATTCTTGTAATGTTTTATAATATATAATTTTTATACCACCCATAGATTTTATAAGCTCAGAGCTAGAAATTAATTTATTTGATTTTTTAGCTTCTTGGAGTTTTTTGTAATCATTAAGTAATGTGTTTAATATTTGTATGTCTTGTTGATTAAAAAAGCTATTAATTTTTTCTTCAGAATATTGTTTGCATAATTCTTGATATCTAAATATATGTTTTTCTAGCTGTCTAAGATAATATGTTCCTGCTTCTGTAGCACAATCAATAGCACTCAATCCACCCCCTAATACTACTAGTGGTAGCTGAATTTGTAGATTAAATAAATTATCTTTTTTAAAGGCACCTAAATGCAAAGACATTAAAAAATCCGAAGCAGTTTTAATGCCACCATATAAGTTATTATCTAAGTTTAATAACTTTGGAGAACCAGCCCCCATACATAAAGCTATGTGTTGAAATCCTAATTTTAATGCATCTTGAATATTAAAACTAGCATTTAATTGCATACCAGAATAAATTTTACAACGCTTTTGCCGATAAATAATTATTGCTAAAATTATTAAAAAATTTTTATTCCATCTAGATGTAATTCCATATTCAGATACTCCACCAAATCCTAAAATTAATCTATTTTCTAATTCTTTAAATAATTTATTTGTGTCAATAATAGGGGAGTTTATATTTACAATATTGTTTATATTTTCTATTTTTAACCCTTCACATATAACTACATTATGCCCTTCATTATGTAGATTATAGGCTAAAGAATATCCAGCTGGTCCTGCACCTACTATTAATACATTTTTTTTTGTTAATTTTTTAGGGAATGGCCTATAAAAACGTAAAGGGTTCCATCTTGTAAGTAGTGCATATATTTCAAATCCCAGTGGTAAAGCTAAAACTTGTTTTAAGATAGAACTTTCTACTAAAGGAGTATTTACAGTTTCTTGTTTTTGATAAATGCAAGATAAAGAACAATCATTGCAAATATTGTCTCCTAAGGCGGGTAAAAGAGGGTTGTTAATCATAATTATACAAAGAGATGCTAATAAATTATGGCTTTCATTTAAAATATGCATTTGTGATATATGCATAGACAAAGGACACCCTTTTAGTTCATATCCGAGAGGATTTTTATTATATTCTTTTGTATTTTGAGTATTTTTCTCTCCAGTTTTACAATGATCTTTTTTGCGAGTATGACATTTAACACAATAATTGCTATTGTGTAGGGATTCTTGAATATCAGTGTTGTTGTATAAATTAAAACCCTCTCTATTTGTAAAAGGAGACAAATTATTTTTGCTATAGGTATAACTATTAATTTTTTGTGCTTCACATAAATCATTAAAATTAGTTTTTTTAGCTTTAAAAAAAATAATTTGATTAGGGTATATATTAGAATATTCTGTAAAATTTAAAATAAAAGCACCCCATAATGCAATATCTTGAATTGTTTTTTCATATTTTTTATTATTTAAAAACATAAGAGTTTTTTTTACTATAATTTCTTGATTAAAATCAGAGATATTAAAACTACTAAAACATTTTTTTTGAAGTTGTAAAAAATTATAATGTGTTAATTTTTCTTGTGGAATAACTTTAACATATTTATTTACAAACAATTTTTTAAATAAAAATATTTGAGATATATCGTTTAATTGTTCAATGTAATTATTATAAATTTTATTAATATTAAAGAAATCTATTAAAAAAGTTTCTAAAAGCTTAGATGAATCAATTAATTCTTGATCTTCTTTACCATAGTTTTCTTCAAATTCATTATATAAGTTACGATTATTAATTAAATATTGATGCAAACATAAATTTTGTTTTTTTACAAATTGCAAAAATTTTTTATCTAACAATCTTAGTGTGGAATCTTTTTGTAAATCTTTAAAAGTTAATCCGTAGCGAAGATTAATATTGCTTTGTATCATTTTTTGATCTTATTTTTATAAACTATGAGAAGAGATTTTTTTAGCAATATCTATAAATTTTAGAGAAACTAAAGAGTTTATATTAGCTTTTATAGAGTTTGTTTGACTATCTGAATATTCCCTTAGTTGTGTATTAAGAGGTATTTCTCCAAGGTAGTTAATGTTATTATGTTGTGCTAAGTTCAGCAAACCTTTGTTATCAAAAATATGAGTGATGTGATTGCATTTATCACATATAAAAGAAGACATATTTTCAATAACCCCTATATTTTTTACCCCAGTTTGCTCCCACATTGTAATAGCTTTTTGAGCATCAAGTAAAGCTAATTTTTGTGGAGTGCATACTATAATATTTCCATAAATATCGTATTTTAAAGCTAAATTTATATGCAAATCACCAGTGCCAGGTGGCATATCTATAAATAGATAATCTAAATTACCCCACGAACTTTCAGTGAGTAATTGGTTGAAAATTTTTAAAACAATTGGAGCTTTTAAAACAATAGGAGTATCTTTATTTTCCATAAAAGTAGCTATACTATTAAATATAATGTCATCTTTTTGAAAAGTTTTAATATTGTTTTTATTTACTATAGTATCTGAATTACCCATCATAAAATTAATAGATGGACCATACATATCACCATCTAAAATACCAACTTTGTAGCCTAAATGTTTCATTGCATATGCTAAATTGATTGTTGCTGTAGATTTTCCTACTCCACCTTTACCAGAAGAAATGATAATAATTTTTTTAATAGCAGTGATTTTAGTTTTTATATTGTTTAAAGAGGGATGTGATTTTGTGTTTTTAGTTAAATTTAAATATACCTTGTAATTTGGATAATTTTTATTAATATCATTGTTTAATTGATTTAATTGATTAAATATTGATAATAATTTTTCTTCATCGTTGTTATTCTTTGCACACAGGGTGATAAAAATTTCTTCTTTTTCAATTAAAATTGACTGAATATAAGTTAATTCTATATTATATTTGGTGATTAAAATTTCTTTAATATGATTTTCTATTATATTGTTTTGCATTTAAATTATGTTTTTTATTTTAATATTTTACAAACATCTTCTTTTTATTTATAATTCTTATAGTTGAAATATATTATATCACTTTTATGATATTAAATAAAGAAGGTTAAACTATCAAATTATGAATTTTATGAAAAAATTATTGCTTAATAAATATACATTTTATTTTATTGTTTTATTATTTATTGGATTAAGTTCTTATGTTTTAGGGAAAAAATATTTAAAAATTGAAGATAATAGCCTAAGCAATGGTTCTAATGTAGAGCAAACACAACAAGCAGAAATGCAAAATAATCATTCTAATGAAGAGCAATTTTTAAATTCTCAAGAAATAGAAAAGGTAGCTAATATTGGAGATAATGCTGGGGTATATAATAAAGGATTTAATTTAAATGATGGATTTGCTGATTTAGTAGATTATGTTACTCCATCAGTTGTTAATATTTCTGCAACAAAAATTGTAAAATCTAATGCTAATTCAGAAGCCTTAGAAGAAATAGATCCGTCTTTAAGAGATTTATTAAAAAATATGCTTCCACAGGGCGAACAACAAGAACAAAAAATGGTAGGATTGGGTTCTGGATTTATAATTAGGTCAGATGGATTTATTGCAACTAATAATCATGTAATTAATGGAGCTGAAAACATACAAATTACACTGAGCGATGGAACAAAAATGTCTGCTGAAATTTATGCTACTGATAAAGCTACAGATATAGCTTTATTAAAAGTAAAAGGCAACAATTTACCTAGTTTAAAATTTGGAGATTCTTCAAAACTAAGAGTAGGAGAGTGGGTTATTACTATTGGAAATCCTTTTGGCTTGGGAGGGACTGTTTCTTCTGGTATTATATCTGCTTTGGGTCGTGATATTAATATTGGACCTTATAATGATTTTATTCAAACTGATGCTTCAATTAATAAAGGTAATTCAGGTGGCCCTATGATAAATACGAAGGGAGAAGTAATAGGTATTAATACAGCAATTTTTAGCACAAGTGGTGGTGGGAGTATTGGTATTGGATTTTCTGTTCCTTCTAATATAATTAAAAATGTTGTAGCACAGCTAATATCTAATAAAAAAGTAGTAAGAGCTTATTTGGGTGTTCAAATTCAAATGATTGATGATAATATTGCTAAATCATTAAATTTACCCGACACAAATGGTGCATTAATCTCTAATGTTGTAAAAGATGGCCCAGCAGATCGATCTGGATTAAAAAGTGGTGATGTAATTGTAGCAGTTGAAGGCAATGTTCTTAAAAATAGTAGATTGTTGCCAAAAATTATTAGTAATTTGCCACCTAAAAGTTCTGTAAAATTAAGTGTAGTGAGTGGTGGAATTAAAAAAGAAGTTGTTGTAATTTTAGATGAAATTCCAGCAAATATTATGAATAATGACGAAGAAAAAGAAGAGAGTATTCCATCTACATCTAAAAATTCTTTAAAAGAGGCAACTTATCACGATATTGGAATTAAAGCAGTAGAAATTAATGATGCAATTAGAAAATATTTTAAGCTTTCTTCAGATGCTAAAGGTGTAATTGTATTGGCTGTTAAGAATAACTCTATAGCACAACAAAAAGGAATGATTGCAGGTTTTAAAATAATATCTGTTAATCAGCAAGAATTACAATCAATAGATGATTTAACAAAAATGATTGAAAAAAATAAAGAAAAAGGCTTGTTGTTTTTATTAGAAGATTTAAAAGGTGGTAGATATTTTGTATCTATATCTAAAAAAGAAATTGAGCAAGGATATGTAGATTAATAACAAAAGTATATTAATAACAAAAAAGGGTGAGTTATTTAAACTTCACCCTTTTTTATTATGAAAAAACAAAATTTATTTTTCAATATCAGGTGCATCTATAGCTTTCATACCAACAATATTATATCCACAATCTACATAATGAGTTTCTCCTGTTACCCCAGAAGATAAATCAGAAAGTAAATAAAGAGCTGAACCTGCTACTTCTTCTTGGGATACTGTTCGTCTTAATGGAGAATTATTAGCATTCCATTTTAAAATATAATTAAAATCACCAATTCCACTTGCAGCTAAAGTTTTAATTGGACCTGCTGAAATTGTATTGATTCTAATTTTATCTTTTCCTAAATCTTCAGCTAAATATTTCACAGATGTTTCTAATGCTGCTTTTGCAACGCCCATTACATTATAATTTGGAAGTATTTTTTGTGAACCATAATAGCTTAAAGTAATAATACTACCACCTTTTTTCATTAACGGAGTTGCATACTGGCATACCTCTGTTAAAGAATAGCAAGAAATATGCATAGTGTTTAAAAAATTACTTAAAGATGTATCCATATATTTACCTTTAAGTTCATTTTTGTCAGAAAATGCAATGGCATGAACTAAAAAATCTATGTTATCCCACTTTGATTTAAGAGATTCAAATGTGTTTTTTATAGATTCGCTATTAGAAACATCGCATTCAAAGATTAAATTAGAGTTTAAACTTTCTGCTAAAGGTTTTAATCTTTTTTCAATTTTATCATTAGGGTAAGAAAAAGCTAACTCTGCACCATTTTCTTTCAAAGTTTTTGCAATAGACCAAGCAATGGAGTACTCGTTAGTAATACCCATTATAATACCTTTTTTACCTTTCATTAACATTATATGTATCCTTTTTTTAATATCTATATTCTATCAATAAGCAATTTTATATCTTATAAAAATAATATAGCTTTACATTTTTAGATAATCAAATAATAATTTATTATGTAAAATAAAAATAAAAGGCTAATTAAAGATATTATGTCAGATAAAAAAGATAATAACACATCAAATATTGACAAGTTGGTTGTTTCTATTAAAGATGGCTATCAAGATGGTGATAGATTAAATATTGATTTAGATTTGCAAAATATTAGTTCTCAATGGAATAGTGAGGATAGATCTTTAGTAATTAACAATGCAACAAATATAGAATTTTCTCAAATTATGGATAATCTTTATTTAGAAGGAGCTAATAATGGCTTTGGTAGGTTTATAGATGTTGCCTTTGTAGATAATAGTGGAGATAGTATAAATCTTAAAGAATTTGAGATAGAGCCAATTTATAATAATTTAGAACAGCAATTTGATACTTTTAATTTTGATTTAATTTCTTATCAAGAATTACAAGGTGCAGATTTTTTATCTTATGATAGTGAAGAAAAAATTTCATTTGTTGTAGAAAAAAAACAAGATGGTGATATTTATAAAATATTAAAAGATAGTTTTTTA
This sequence comes from Rickettsia typhi, assembly GCA_945888065.1. Lineage (GTDB taxonomy): Bacteria > Pseudomonadota > Alphaproteobacteria > WRAU01 > Hepatincolaceae > CAMCZU01. The sequence continues at coordinate 125,941 of CAMCZU010000001.1, read as the reverse complement.
GATCAAAATGAAATTGAAATTTGGGGTTATAATATTACTAACGATAAAATTGACATTGGGGATTGTGTTCAAAATTCTGATTTAAATAATCTGAATGCAACTATATCAAAAAATAATAGCGATGTTTTGCTTAGCTTTGGTGAAGATAGTGCTTATAACATAGTTCTTAAAGAGATTAATGGTGATACATCTAATGATAAACTTGAAGAAATATTGCATAGCTTAATTTTAGATTCGTTTAATATTAAGCTTAGTTAATTTATATTCAAATGATATATTCAAATAATGATATTTTAACTAAATTTACTCTTTGGTTTGACTATGCTAATAAGGTTTATGAAAAAAATTCTTTAAAAAATTTTAATTCTTTTGCTTTGTCTACTTGTTATAACAATATGCCAACCTCTCGTATGGTGTTATTAAAAGATTATAATAAAGATGGTTTTATTTTTTTTACTAATTTAGAAAGTAAAAAATCTATTGAAATTCAAAGTAATCAAAATGTGGCAATGTTATTTTATTGGGAATGTATTAGCAGACAAATAAGAATTACAGGTAAAGCATTACCTGTGGATTCTGTTATATCTGAAAAATATTTTCAAAGTAGGCCTTATTTAAGTAAAATTGGAGCTTGGGCATCTAAGCAATCTATGGAGCTATCTTCCTATCAGGATTTTTTACACAGAATTTCTAAGTATTCAATAAAATATCCTATTAACCCTCCAAAACCCAACTATTGGGGAGGTTATATTATTAGACCATCAACTATAGAATTTTGGCACGAAAAATCTTTTCGTTTGCATATACGTAAGCTATATACCAAAATTGAAGATGATAAATGGAATGAAAAGTTGCTTTATCCTTAAATAATCAGGTGAATAGTTTATTAAAATATTATATAATCACAATATATGTCAATAAGTTTAATGTAGGTTTTTATGTTTTTTGTTAGATACACAATTATTATTAATGTTTTTTTATGTATTTTTGTGTTTAATACTTTAAATGCTTTAAGTTTTTTTAATTTTACAGATAGTCATTTATCTAAATTTTTTTCTGCCTATGAGCAATATATTTCAAATGCTGAAAAAAAGAATATTAAAGAAGAAGAAAAAATTTTTAAAGAAGCATATGATTTATTAATAAAAAATTATATTTATGAATATAATGATAAAGCTAAAGATGATTTAATAAATAAAGCAATTGAATATTTAAAAATAGAAAATGATAAATTAAAGTCTACAACTAGAGAAGTTTCAGCAAAAACATTAATGCAAAACACTATGTTAGCACTTTTTAATTCTATAGATGCCCATACTGTATATATGATTCCATCTAAGGCAGATGAGTTTACATCTCACTTAACTGGCAAATATAAGGGTATAGGGGTAATGTTTAATTTTGATAAAACGAAAAATTTATTAAAAATTATTAAAGTATTTGATAATTCTCCTGCTAAAAAAGCTGGTATTCAAAAAAATGATTATATTTATGCAGTAAATGCAAAGCAAATCACTATAAATGATAAACTAGATGAGATTATAAATACTATAAAGGGTTCTGATGGCACAACTGTTAAAATCACCCTTAAAAGAGATGATGAATTAATAGATGTATTAGTAACTAGAGGGGATTATTATGTGCCTTCTGTGGAATATAAAATATATGATAATAAGTATGCTTATATTGTTATTAATAGTTTTAATCAAGACACGGCTACTTTGTTTAGGAATGCTATTTATGCTACTAGTTTAAATTCGCTAGATGGCCTTATTATTGATATAAGAAATAATCCAGGGGGGCTTTTACCAGCTGTTGTTTTAGTTGCTGATAATATTCTATCTGGAGAAAAAATAGTGTCTATTAAGGGTAGGGACGAAAATTATAATAAAACTTTTTTATCTATTAATAAAATATTAGTTAAAGATGATATACCAATTGTGGTATTAATTAACTCTCTATCTGCTTCTGCCTCAGAATTGCTATCTGGTGCTTTAGCCATTAATAATAGAGCAGTTTTAATGGGAGAATCAACATTTGGAAAATGGAGTGTTCAAAGTAGTTATAACTTAAGTGATAAAAGTATTTTTAATATTACTACTCAACTTTTTTATGGACCAAAGAATTCTACATTTCAAGGTATAGGTATTGCTCCTGATATTGAAATAGTAGATTCTAAGACGAAAGTTTTTAGAGAAAAAGACTATCCAAATTATTTAAAAACCAGTGATATTAATAATGTTATTAGATCTCCAAAGATAAGTGTTCTTGAAAAAAAATGCCCATCTAATTATGAAAATAGTGATTATATTTTAGGATGTGCTATTTTGTATTTGCAATCTAATAGTAATATAGAGAGTTTTAAAAAAAGATTAAAATAAAATGATTAAAAATTTTAAATTAAAAGCTGGAATTTTATCTATCTTTCTTACTCCTATTTTAGTTGGATCAGGTTTATCACCAATTTTGCCAGATGTTGCAAAGTTTGTTGGCAGTGATGGTGCTTTTTTATCAAAATTGTTTTTAACACTCCCATCTTTAGCTGTTATTCCTTTCTTGTTTTTAAGCAGTATTTTAACTTTTTATTTTAAGAAAAGAAATTTAGTTATTTTTGGGTTGTTGTTATATATTATTAGCGGACTTGGTTGTATTTTATCTTTTAATATTTTCTGGTTAATGTTTTTTAGAGTTATGTTAGGTGTTGGTGCAGGTTTTGTAGTTCCATATTCTAATTCTTTATTTGCAGATTATTTTGTTCCTAATAAAAGATTTAAAATGATATCTTATGCAGGGGTATTAACATTTGTTGGTGGTGTTGTAATTTTGCTGTTAGCTGGATTATTATCACAATTGCATTGGAGATTAGCATTTTTAGTACATTTTGTTGCTTTTATACCCTTATGGTTTTTATGGAAGTATGTTCCTCATCCTTTATTAAATTCTGTTCATACTTATCCAATGTTGTTTTCATTTGTTTTAAAGCCTAAGGTATGGTTGATTTGTGTTTTTTATTTTATATGTATGACTTTGGTTTTTATTTATTTTTCTAATATTTCTTTTTTAATTGTGTTAAATAAATTAGGTGGGAACTTGCAGTCAGCTTATGCTCAAAGTTTGTATATGTTGTTTGCTGTTTTGTCTAATTTTGCTATGATTCCTATTAAAAAAATTTCTAATGATGTTTTATATTTGTGCCAATTTACTTTTATTTGTATAGCATTTTTATTTTTATCTTTTTTAAATAATTATTTATATATTATCTATGTTTCTTCAATTTTGTTAGGGTTAGGTTTTGGAAGTTTAGGTAATGGTTTGGTTTCTAGGATTTCTGAATTAACTTCTAAGGTTAATAGAGTTGGCGCACTGGTTATTTTTTTTAGCGGTCTTTATTTGGGTCAATTTGTTTCACCTTTGTTTTTTAAATATTTATTAAAAATATTTGCTTTTGATGAAAATAATTCTTATATTGTATTTTTAATTACAGCAATGATATTTTTAATGTTTATTATTGTTCTTGCAAATAAAATGTTTATTAAAAATATTAAAAATTAATAGGAAAATTATGAAAATTGGTATTTTAAAAGAAGATAGTAATGAATATAGGGTATCAATTACTCCTAATATTGTTAATAATTTAGTTCAAAAGGGATTTGAAGTTTTTTTTGAGAATGATTGCGGTATAAAATCTAATTTTTCTAATTTAGAATATCAAAATGCAGGTGGTATTTTAAGTGATAAAGTTATTGTTTATAATTGTGATATTATTATTAAAATAAATGCTCCTGATTTAGAAGAATTAATGTTATTTAAAGATAAATCAATTTTAATATGCCATATGAATTCTTTTGATAATCAAAAATTATTTGATTTGTTAAAAACAAAGAAAATTCAAGCATACGCATTAGAATTAATACCTCGTATTTCAAGAGCGCAATCAATGGATATTCTATCATCACAAAGCAATTTAGTTGGATATCATTCTGTTATTCAAGCAAGTTATTTAGGTGGCTTTGTATTACCAATGATGATAACATCTGCAGGAAGCATACCCCCTGCTAAAGCATTTATTATTGGGGCTGGGGTTGCTGGTCTTCAGGCAATTGCAACAGCAAAAAGATTAGGTTGCATTGTTAGTGCATATGATGTTAGAGCAGATACTAAAGAGCAAGTAGAAAGCTTAGGTGCTAAATTTATTTGTGTTGATTCTAAAGAAAATATTTCTGGTGTTTATGCAAAGCAAATGAGTGATGATTATAAACAAAAAGAAAGAGAAGTATTGTTAAATCACATTTCAAAGCAAGATATTATAATTACTACTGCTTTAATTTTAGGGAAAAAGCCTCCTATATTAATTGACGAGGAAATGTTTCAGGTTATAAAAAAAGGCTCTGTTATTGTAGATTTAGCAGTTTTTAGTGGGGGTAATTGCGTTTTTTCTCAACCTAATAAAATAATAGAAAAAAATGGAATAAAAATTATTGGTTATAATATTATTAATTCTATTCCATCTGATGCATCTAAGCTATTTGCAAAAAATGTTTTTAATTTTTTATCTCCACATATTAAAGATAGTGGAATTTTAGATATTAATTATGATGATGAAATTATTATAGGTAGTTTATTGAGTAAAGATGGTGTTATTGTTAATAAATTTTTTATAGAAGGAAATTAGTGAAATGGAATTTTTATATTTATTAATTATTTTTATTTTATCGTGTTTTATAGGTTTTTATGTTATTTGGAATGTTACTCCTGCCTTGCACTCTCCTTTAATGTCTCTTACTAATGCTATTTCATCTATTGTGATTGTAGGGGCAATAATAGCAAGTGGTTCTGCTGTTATGGATTTATCTTCTATATTTGGCTTTATTGCTTTAATATTAGCTTTTATTAATATTTTTGGTGGTTTCATTATAACTTATAGAATGATTAAAATGTTTAAAAAGAAAATTAAAAAATAATAAAAATATAGGTGATTTTATATGTTTATATATGGTTTGTTTTATTTGTTGTCTGCTATGTTGGCAATTTTATCTTTAAGTGGTCTTAATTCTCCAAAAACTTCTTTAAAAGGTGTTTTGTATGGTATTACAGGTATAACCATAGCAGTTATAACCACTATGGTTTTGCCATCTATAGTAGATTATAAAATGATTGTATTAGCTTTGTTTATAGGTGGAAGTATCGGTGCTTTTATTTCTTATAAAATAGATATGACTAAATTACCAGAATTAATGGCTTTATTTCATTCATTTGTAGGCTTATCAGCTGTATTAGTAGCTATTGCAACTTTTTATAACCCTCAAATTTTTCATATTAGTATAATTAAAGATGGTTTAACAATAATTGATTTAAAAAGTTTAATAGAAATGTCAATAGGAATAGCAATTGGAGGCATTACTTTTTCTGGATCTTTAATTGCATTTGGTAAGCTAGGTGGCTTAATAGGTGGTTCTCCTATTATTTTTAAATTTCATAATATAATAAATTTTGTGTTAGCATTATTTATATGTATCTTTGTTTTAATGCTATGTATATCATCAGATTCAACATATATTTGGTTGATTGTTATATTATCTATAGTATTAGGTGTGTTATTGATTATCCCTATTGGGGGAGCAGATATGCCAGTTGTGGTTTCTATGTTAAATTCTTATTCTGGATGGTCTGCATCGGGTATTGGGTTTACATTGTCTAATCCAGCTTTAATTATTATAGGTGCGTTAGTTGGATCTTCTGGTGCAATTTTATCGTATATTATGTGCAAAGCTATGAATAGATCAATTTTAAATGTAATTTTTGGATCTACTAAAACTTCTTCTGTGAATAGTAATGCTAACCAAAAAGAGCAAAAGCCTTATAAAATAGGTAGCGGGGTAGATGCAAGTTTTATGTTAGAAAATGCATCTAAAGTTATTATTGTTCCTGGCTATGGTATGGCTGTATCTTCAGCTCAATATGTTCTTAAAGAGATGGTAGATAAATTAAAAAATCGCGGTGTTGATGTTAAATATGCTATTCATCCAGTAGCAGGAAGAATGCCAGGGCATATGAATGTATTACTAGCTGAGGCAAATATACCTTATGATGATGTATTTGAATTAGAACAAATTAATAATGAGTTTATTAGTGCTGATGTTGTTTATGTAATAGGTGCAAATGATATTACTAATCCAGCTGCTAAAACAGATAAAAATAGTCCAATTTATGGTATGCCTATTTTAGATGTAGAAAAAGCTAAAATTGTATTGTTTGTAAAAAGATCTATGGGGGTTGGATATAGTGGAGTTGATAATGATTTGTTTTATAAAAACAATACTATAATGCTTTTAGGTGATGCAAAAGCAATTACTGAATCAATTGTTAATTCTTTAGATTAAATATTTAAAAAGCTATAAAATATTAATTTTTATAGCTTTTTAAAATATTTTTGATTAAAAACCTTGTTTTTCTACTTTTTTACGAGCAAGTTTTCTTGATCTTCTTATTGCTTCAGATTTTTCTCTAGTTTTCTTTTTAGAGGGCTTTTCAAAACCAGTTCTTAGCTTTAGTTCTCTAAAAATACCTTCTCTTTGAAGTTTCTTTTTTAAGATTCTTAAAGATTGCTCTACATTGTTTTCTCTTACATTAACAGTTACCATTGACTTATAGTCACCCCCTTTGCATAAAACATATTATCACTATTCATAATATATAAAAATATAGCCGTTTGCAACTAATAATTAATTATATTAAAATCTTTACTTTAATTAATTATTTAAGATATAATTATGAATAATCAAGATTTAAACAATGAGGAAAAAATGGTTAATATAAAAAAAATAGGTGTCTTAACTAGTGGTGGAGATTGTTCGGGGTTAAATTCTGCTATTAGGGCAGTTGTAAGACGTGCTCATCAGTTTGGTTGGGAGGTGTTTGGCATACACGAAGGAACAGTTGGATTAATGCAAAGACCTATGAAATATACTAAATTAGATTTAACTAATACTGGGGTTGATTTATTACGCACTGGTGGAACTTTGTTAAAAACAATCAATAAAGGTGATCCATTTAACTATCCAATGATAGATGGTAGCTTTAAAGATAGATCTCAGGAAATTGTAGATGGTTATAAAGAACTAGGATTAGATGCTTTAATTGCTATAGGTGGTGATGGAAGTATGAGAATAATTGAAAAATTAACTAATCTTGGAAATATTAGATTTATAGGTATACCTAAAACTATTGATAATGATGTTCCATTTACAGAATTTCCCATTGGATATATGACAGCTGTTAATGTTGCTGTTGAAAGTATTGAAAGATTGCATGATACTGCTTTAAGCCATAAAAGAGTTATGGTTGCTGAGGTAATGGGTCGTGATGTTGGACATATTGCACTATCTTCTGGTATTGCATCTGGGGCAGATGTAATTTTAATTCCTGAAATTCCATATGATATTAATATTGTAGCTGAGAAAGTTAAACAAATTTATCAATCTGGAAGGGATTATTCAATTATTGTAGTATCTGAGGCAGCGCGTAGTAAAGATGGATTGCAAACTTTTTCTGCGGGTCAAGATAATAAAAAATATGGTGGAGTTGGTTATGTTATTGGTGATGCAATTGAAAAATTAACAGGATTTGAAACTCGTGTAACTGTTTTAGGTCATACACAAAGGGGTGGATCGCCAATTCCTTTAGATAGAATTATTGGCACAGCTTTTGGAGTAAAGGCTGTTGATTTACTAGCTTCAGGTAAAACAAAAAGAGTAGTAGGTTGGATGAATAGAAAAGTTATTGATGTTGATTTAAATGAAATTGTAAATACAACAGGCGAAGTTGATATTAATGGTGATTTAGTTAATACAGCAAGAGGTGTTGGAATATCATTTGGAGATAAATAATTATTTATTTATACAAGAGGTAAATAATTTAATTTACCTCTTATTTCAAATTTTGTATATTAAATTTGTGTATGTTCTTCTTTTGTATTATGTAAAATTTTGTATAGATCTTCTTCAGAGCAAAGATCTAGTGTTACTGGATTTTTAGGTGATAAGTTTTTGTAATTCCAATAACTTTTAGAACGAATAGATTTAATTGTATTTGTTGTAGTGCTTAATAACTTAGCAATTTGGTAGTCATTTATATGTTTGTAGTTTAATACTAACCATAAAATAGCTTCTGGTTTATTTTTTCTTTTAAATTTACTTTGCTTTGTATTGTCTTTTTTTAAAGATTTTACATATTTATTATATTCATCATTATTTGCATATTGTAGGGGTAAATTTTCATCATCCTCAGATCTTTTTATACTATCTTCTGTTAGTTCACCACTTGAAATTGGGTTAATTCCTTTTAAAGAACGAAAATGCTCTTCATTTGCTAATGCTTCTATTTCAATTACATGCAACATACAAAAATCTGCAATTTGTTTAAAAGTTAATTTGGTATTTTCAATTAACCAAACTGCTGTAGCTTTAGGCATTAAAGGTTTTGACATAAAAGACTCCTTTTTTAATTTTATATAAAAATTCTTAGATAATATAAATTATATTCTATTTTTTTAGAAAAATCATTTTTTTTTATTGATGTGTAAATATATAGCTATAGATGTAATCAAACAAACAATACTAACACAAAACCAAATGATATTGTGGTTGTAGTAATAAATAAAAGCTAGTAAGTTAGGTCCTAATATTCTACCAATGCTACCAAAAGATTGATTTATTCCAAAAATAATTCCTTGTTGATTTTTTTCTCCTTGCAAAGATAAATTGGTATTAATATTAGGTCCAATAATTGCAAAAGATAATACCATACCAAGCGTAGGTAAAATTAACCAATATGTATTTGTAGCAAAAGATAGTAATCCAACAGATATACCATAAGATAAAAATCCATATATTAAAGCTTTTTTAGTATTAAAATATTTTGTGAAGAAAATTTGTGTTAAAGACATTAAAATTCCATATATTCCCCAATAAAATCCAATATCTCTTGGTGTGTAATCTAAGCTAATATTTAAGTAAATACCTAGAAAAACTTGAATACCAGAAGATAAAGTATTGAAAATCAAAGCAATAATAGTAAAAAATAAAAACTCATTATTTATAAATAATTTTTTTAATTGTTTAAATATATTATCAGAATCAATTTTAATTTTTCTTTCATTTGGTAAAAGTGTTTCTTTAAAAAAGAATAAACATAAAAAACCTACAAATAAACACGAAAAAGCAGAAATATTAAATGGAGTTGCAAAATCAATGCTAGATATATTATTACTTCCACCTGCAAAATATCCACCAATAGCAGGTCCAAATACAAAGCCTAACCCAAAAGATCCACCAATGAGTCCCATATACTTAATACGAGTTTGAGGAGTAGACATATCTGAAGCTGAAGCAAAAGCTACTGCAAAATTACCTATAAAAAAACCGCTTAAAATCCTTAAAATAAAAAACGATGTGATATTATCCGCTGTGGCAGTAAAATAATAAGATATAGCTAATCCAAACATAGGTAAAGCTAAAGGTAATTTTCTTCCAATTTTATCACTAAGCCATCCTAAAAATAAACTTCCAATTAATGAAAAGAATGCAGATATAGATATAATATAACCAAGTTCAATGTCATTTAGAGAAAATTTTACCTTAAATAATGGGAATAGTGGAAATATTGCTCCAAACCCCATCATAGAAATAAATGTAATTAAAAATAAAATTGGCATTTGCTATATAGCTTTATGTATTAATGTTGCAAAAATTTTAAAGTAAATAAAGCTGTTATTATTGAAATAATTCCAATAAAAATCCAAGCATAATCAGGGTGATAGCTGTATAGTATTCCTAAAATATATGGACCTAAAATTCTACCTATGTTGCCTACAGATTGATTAATTCCAAAAATCAAACCTTGCTGATTTTTAGCACCTTCTGAAGAAATACCAACATTAATACTAGGGAAAATAATTCCCATAGCAAAAGTCATTAGCAATGTATTTAAGCCTAATAGATATAGATTATTTGTAATTAGCAACATAAATTGGGAAGCACTAAATACAAAAAATCCAATAATAATAGCAGTTTTTGCATTTAAAAATCGTGTTAATGTTAGCTGAGATATAGTAATACACAATGCAAAAATCCCCCAATATATGCCAATATCTTGAGATGTAAAATTAAACAAATCTTTAAGCCAAGGACCTAAATATACTTCAACACCAGATAAAATCAAAGATAATAAAATACTTAAATAAGTAAAAAATAAGATTTTTTTATTTTTTAATACTTCAATTAAAGAACTTATAACATTGCTTGTTTTATCTTCTAGTCTATCTTTTTTTGATAAACTTTCTTTAAAAAATAATAATGCAATTAATCCAGAAACCAATGTAATGCAAAATGCAAAAACAAATGGTATTTGTAAATTTACAAGATTTAAATTGTTAGAATTACCTGCTAAAAAACCTCCAATCGCTGGACCAAACATAAATCCTAACCCAAAAGATGCTCCCAAAATTCCCATATTTTTAAACTTATCTTCAGGTTTTGAAATATCAGAAGCTGCTGCAAATGCAACAGACAAATTGCCTGATAAAAAACCACCTAAAGCTCTTAGAATCAATAAATCTATGTATGTTGTTGCATAGGCTGTCATTAAATAAGTTATAGATAATAAAAAAAATGGAACATAAAGTAAAATTTTTCTACCTATTTTATCACTTAAATATCCAAATAATATTGTTCCAACTAACCCAGATACTGCAAAAACAGATGCTAAATATCCTAATTGTCTAGAATCCATACCAAATTTAACTTGCATAATAGGAAGAAGTGGAAATATAATTCCAAAACCTATCATATCAACAGCTGTCATTAAAGCTAAAATAAAAATTGGATTAATTTTTTTCATTATAAAATCTCTTAAGCATCACGCTGTTTTGTTATATTAAGACCATTAAATTTAGCATTAAATTTAGATAATCTTCCTGCATTGTCTACTAGCCTTTGAGATCCTGTCCAAGCTGGATGAGTTTTGCAATCTATATCTAGTTTCATTACTTCACCTTCTTTTCCCCAAGTAGATTTAGTTTCAACTTGAGTTCCATCGGTAAATTGTATAATAATTTTGTGATATTCTGGATGTATGCCTTTTTTCACAATAAATCCCCTTGATTATTTTTATATTTTTATCTAATTAATTATAGATATTAAAGTTGATTTGTCAAGATATTTGATTGTTTTTTTGTAAAAACATATATTTCAAAGTAATAATAATGCTAAGTAAAAACCCACCTGCAATTAGTAGCCAAGCTGTATTAATGTTAATATGTGTATATATAAATCCTACAAAAATAGGTCCTAATGCCTGTCCTAAAGTTCCAGCAGATTGGCTTATTCCAATAATAAAACCTCTTTGTTTGTCTGTTCCATATAAAGAAATGCTAGAGTTTAAATTAGGAAACAATATTCCCAATCCTAAAGCTAATCCAAATACTATAATTGTTAGTTGAAACAAATTAGGGTTAATTAGCATTGAAATCATTGAAATCATTGAAATTATAAAGCCTATTAGTAAAGCTTTATTACCATTTAAAAATTTAGTTAATATAATTTGTATTAATGCAAATATAAAAGCAAAAGTAGTGCTTATAATACCTAATTCTAGGGGGTCAAAATTAAAATTATCCACACTCCAACTAGTTAAAAATACTTGTATTGAAGAAAAAGAAAACCAAGTTAGGATTGATAAATATATTAAAAATACAATGTGTTTATCAATAAAGATATTTTTTAAAGTTAATTTAATTTCTTGTAAAAAAAAATAGTTATGTCTAATGTGAGAATGCTTAGTTAATGTTTCTTTTAAAAAGAAAATGCTTAATATACCAGCAATAAATGTAAAAATTGAAGCTATATTGAACACAAATCCTAAATCTTTTATCTCAAAGCTACTACCTGCTAATAGACCTCCAATAATAGGCCCTAAAATAAAACCAATACCAAGAGCTGCCCCTATGTATCCCATATATTGTGCTCTATTTTTTTCTGTAGACAAATCAGAGGCACTAGCCATTACAATGGATATATTTCCTGTGAATATTCCTGCAAGACCTCTTGCAAATAAAATTTCGTAAAATGTTGTAGATATTGCTAAAAAATGATAAGACAAAGATATAGAAAGTAAGCAAATAATAATTATAAGTTTTCTTCCAAAATTATCACTTAGAACTCCTAATATTGGAGAAAATAAAAATTGAAAAAATGCAAAAGATGAGACAATAATTCCTAAATCAAAAGCACTCATATTTAATGTTTTTGCTAAAATGGGTAGTAAAGGTAAAATGATTCCAAATCCAATTGAATCAATTAATACTATTATAAATAACCAAGACATTTTTTGCTCATTTTATAATTTATGTAAATTAATATTATACCACGATAATTGTGTTTGCATCAATCTACTTTTATTGTTTTAGGTTTTATAGCTTTAATATTAGGGCTACTTTTATTAATTGTTGAGTTGCTTTGCTCTTTGAAATTGATATGTAAAGTGCTTTTACAATTTTTTTCTTCCATTTCATAGTTTTTATTAGCATTATAATAAACATCATATTTGGTGCATAATGTAATTATAATTAAATAAAACAAAATATAATTAATTCTAAGATTGCAAAACATTTGAAGCAGTTAGTTTTGTGATGTTGTTGTTAATAATTTCGCTATGGACTAATAACCCAGATTCTTGAGCAAACAATATAGCAGGACTTATGTCGTATTCTAAAATATCGTTGTGAAAAATTGCAGTATTGATTTTATTAATGCTAACATAGCATAGATCTAATATTTTGCATTGAGAAATATTAATATTTTTAGATAATAAATCTGAATCTAAATTAATGCTTTTTGTATCTGTTGTAATCAATGGATTTTGTATGTTTTTATTTTTATAATTAGCAATTTTTATTTTTTTTTGATTAAAAAAAGCTCCATTATTTTTTTCTACAGAAAAAATTTCATTAGTAATTGGATTATATATTACTGAAGCATAAATTTTATTATCACGCTTTAAAGAAATTGCCATAGCAAAGTATGGAATTGCCCTCATAAAATTTTCTAATCCTATGATTCCATGTAAAACAAAAGTATTTGATTCATCTTTGTTTTTTATATTATTAGATGGAGGTATAAAAAAAGAATAATTATTTTTAAATTTAGCTATATCTGTGTGTAAAAATTCTTGTAATTTACTTTGTGTTTGCTTTGAGTAGTTTAATGCATAAGAAGAATTAGATAATGAATTTTCTATTTCATTGAAATCCCTAATAACTAAATTAGATCCTTTTTTAAGTGCTGTAGTAAGTAAAATTAAAATGTTGCTATACATAAAATACTACTTTGCTCTTTCTACATAACTTGAATCTTCTGGGTTTATTACAACCTTTGTTCCAACTTCTATATGCTGTGGAACCATAGTTTTAATTCCATTGCTTAAAATTGCTGGTTTAAAAGAGCTAGTTGCTGTTTGACCTTTAATAACAGCTTGTGTTTCAACTATTTCTAATATCACACTTGGTGGTAGTAAAATGCTTATTGGTTTATTATCAAAAAATTCTATTGTAACTTCTATTCCTTCTGTTAAATAAGGAAGTTGATCTTCTGCAATTTCTGATTCAACTATTGGTATTTGTTCAAAATTTTCTTTATCCATAAAATAAAACACTTCTTGATCTGAGTATAAAAATTGACAATGCTTTGGTTCTAAAGATATTTTTTCAACACTTTCATCGCTTCTGAATCTTTCGTGAATTTTAGTTCCACTAACTATGTCTTTTAGTTCTGTTTGTAAATAAGCAGGTCCTTTACCTGGTTTTACATGTTGAATTTTAACAGCTTTTAATAATTTATTGTTGTGTTGAATTATCATTCCTGGTCTTATAGCATTACCACCAATTTTCATTTTTTATATCCTTGGAATTAATTTTTAAATATTAATTAGTGTAGTAAATATTTTTAAAATACTCAATGCTTTTTTCTATGTTTTGAAAAATTAATGAATTATTCTTTAGAGCTAAATTATACAAATTATCTAAATTATTGTTATTTTGTTGATAAATTATATAAGGTATTTTAGATTCAATACAATATAAAACATAAGACAAGCTATCTTTGCAATTAAAAATAAAGCTTGTTTTTGTGTTAATATTTAGTGTGTCTATTGTATTTTTTAATAATTTAATACCAACATTGTGAATAAAATAATAATCTAAAATACAAATTTCATTATTAAAAACTAAAGTTTGTAAATATTTTACACAATCTTCATAATTATTTATATGAATAATATTCATTGTTAATTGAGACAATATAGAGATTATTGTATATAAAAATAATCTCTATATATATCTTTATAAAAAAAATAATTATATTTTTTTCATCATTTCTGTAGCAGTATCAGACATTCTGTTAGAGAATCCCCATTCGTTGTCATACCAAGATACAACTCTTACAAAATTACCATCCATTACTTTTGTTTGAGTTAAATCAAAAATTGAACTTAATGGATTATGATTAAAATCTGAAGAAACTAAAGGAGCATTGTTAGCACCTAGAACCCCTTTTAAATAACCCTCACTTGCTTGTGATATTAGCTTATTAATTTCTTCTGCTGTAGTTGGTTTTAAAGTTGTAAATTTAAAATCAATTAAAGATACATTTGGAGTAGGGACTCTTATAGAAGAACCATCAAGTTTACCCTTAAGCTCTGGCAATACTAAGCCTACTGCTTTTGCTGCACCAGTTGTAGTTGGTATCATTGATAAAGCTCCTGCTCTAGCTCTTCTTGGATCTTTATGAAATGTGTCTACAATAGGTTGATCCCCAGTATAAGAATGCACTGTTGTGCAAAAACCTTTTTCAATTCCAAATGCTTTATGTAATACATGAACAACAGGAGCCAAGCAATTTGTTGTGCAAGATGCATTAGATATGATTAAATGATCTTTTGTAATTTTATCGTGATTAACACCATATACAACGGTTAAGTCAGCATCTTCACTTGGTCCAGAAATTAAAACTTTTTTTGCTCCTGCTGTTAAATGCATAGAAGCTTTTTCTTTAGCTGTAAAAATACCTGTGCATTCAAAAACTATGTCAATATTGTGTGCCTTCCAAGGTAAGTTTTTAGGATCTCTTTCTGCAAAAGTTTTAATTTCTTTTCCATTAACCACAATAGAATCATTTTTTGCTTCAACAGTTCCATTAAATATTCCATGCACACTATCATATTTAAAAAGGTGAGCATTAGATTCAGGCGACCCTAAATCGTTTATAGCAACAACTTCTACATTGTTTTTACTATTTTCTAATACTGCTCTTAATGTTAAACGACCTATTCTTCCAAAGCCGTTAATAGCTACACGAATTACCATGTTAGTCTCTCCTATATATAATTATAATTATCTATCAAGTAAAAATAATAACATATTTAGTAGCATATGTTAATATATTATTTTGGTTGTATTAATAGAGTCCTTGACTATGTTTACTTTTGATATTATTATTTAAAATTAGTAATGTAGCATTAAGTAATTAAATTTTTGAATGAAGAATATTAAATTAAGATTAATATCTAAGTTAGATAATATAGAAAGCGACATTCAAGAAATATCTAATAAATTACTTAATAGTAGCACAAGCTCTTTAGAACCAAATTTTTTTGAAAATATTTTAGAAAAAAAAATAGAATTATTAGAAACAGAAAATTCAAAACTAAAAGTGGATATTGATAATTATAAAAATTTATTAGAAAATTTATTAGAAGATATTAATCATATGGATGAAAATCTCAAAACAATTTTAATTGAAAGAAATCAACATTAACACAACGATATTTCATATGGCTATTGTAGAAGTTATAATTAATTCTAAGGTTTATCAAATTGGGTGTGAAAAAGAAGATAAAGAAAAGATTAAAAAATATTCAAAAGAACTGAATTTAAGAATTAAATCTTTAAAAGAGGAAAATCCTAGTTTTTTCTTGGGTCTTAATGATGAGCGTGTGTTTTTGTTTCAATGCTTGTTATTGCTTTCTGAAAAAGGTGATTCTAAAATAAAGTATGATAATACAAATCAAAATTTTTTAGAAGCATTACCTGATAATATTGATATTTTAGAAGATATTGATATTAAAGTAGATAAAATAGATGAAAATATTAAAAAATTAAAAAAAATTCTTAAAACATAAATTATCTGTAGTATACTTATATATGGCTGGGGAATTAGTTAGTACAATTTATTCTTAGGGCTACAAGTTCAATGTTGGGAGCTATCATCTGATTTAAAATATTTTTTATTTCATATGGCACCCATTTTATAAGATGCCTATTAAAGAATCTTATGCGACTATTCTCTGGCTTTTGTATTTTTTAAAAGTTATTCTGTAAAGATCCACCAATTTGTAGATGCTTAATTTTTTTACATAACCCATTAGATGTATCTATTTGTATAAAAGTTCCGCACAAAGTTCCTTCATTATTTGATGGTTGCAATTTACTTTTTTGTGAATTTAAAAAAATATTTAACGAAGAAGAAACATCCATTCCTATAACAGAATTATAATCACCACACATTCCAACATCACTTTGATAGCCACTTCCTTTTGGTAAGATTTTAAAATCACTTGTTGGAATATGAGAATGTGTGCCAATTAATGCAGAAATTTTTCCATCTAAATAGTGGCCCATTGCATTTTTTTCACTTGTAGTTTCAGCGTGAAAATCAACAAAAATTCCATTTATATTGTGTGTTAATTTATATATTTCTAATAATTTTGTTATTGATTCAAATGGATCAGAGAATTTTATTTTAGAGTGCATAAATAATTTGCCTAATAAATTAGCAACTAGTAATTTGTATCCTTTTATATCATATACACCAAACGGATTGGGATAATTGTCTATATAATTAAGAGGGCGAAGAATTTTAGATTCTATAGATAAATATTCAATAATTTCTTGCTTATCAAAGCTATGATTACCAAGTGTTATGCAATCAATATTTTGTTTCAACAAATCTTGAGCTATATTTGTTGTAATACCAAATCCGTGAGCTGAATTTTCTGCATTAATAATTGTAAAATCAATGTTGTATTTTTGCTGTAATGTTGATAAGTGTGTTTCAATAGCTAACCTGCCAGATTTGCCTACAATATCACCACAAAATAAAATATTTAATTCTCTCAAAATTAAAGCTCACTGTTATTAACTTTTTTAAATTTAGCAATTAATTATAAATATATATTGTATAATAAATATTATCATTAACATATTTATTAATTAAGGATTATATTAAAAATGCACTTTGATACTCAAGAATCTTATAGTTATATTACCAAAGTATTACACTGGATTCGTGTGTTTTTGTTAATAAATATTTATTGTCTTGCGTGGATTGGTGATGGTTCTTATTTTTATATGCATAAAATTTTTGGTAGTTTATTGTTTATAATAATTGTGATAAGTATTGTATGGAGAATATTTAATATTTATCCACAATCAACAGCATCATCTATTGTAGAAAAAAATATTCAATATTTAATTTACATTTTTATATATACTTTGTTGTTAATAATTCCAATTTTTGGATATTTAGGTAGCCCAAATGGTGTATATTTATACTTTTTCAACCTTCCTAGTTTGTATTACATAAAATGTATAAATGATATTGTAATTAATTATATAGGGGTTAGTATAAAAGATTTTGCTATGGTGATGAAATTTATGCATAAAGTAATAGTGCAGTGGATTTTATTAGCATTGATTTTTTTACATATTTTAGCAATAATATTTAATTTAATAGTAAAAAAACATAATGATATAAAAAGAATGATATAAGGTATTGTGAGAAATAAATGGCAGGGCATTCAAAGTTTAAAAATATAATGCATCGTAAGGGTGCACAAGATAAAAAAAGAGCAAAAATTTTTACTAAAATTATTAGAGAAATAACAGTAGCAGTAAAATTAGGTTCATCAGATTATGATAGCAATCCAAGGTTAAGATCTGCAATTGCTGAAGCAAAAGAAGTTAATATGCCAAAAGATAATATTGATAGAGCTATTAAAAAAGGATCTGGAGCTGAAGCAGGTGATAATTGGGAAAATATTCGTTATGAAGGATATGGAGTAGGTGGAGTTGCTTTTATTGTTGAAGCCTTAAGTGATAATCGTAATAGAACAGGACCTGAGGTTAGAGCAACTTTTGCTAAAAATGGTGGATCTTTAGGTGCAGATAATTCTGTTGCTTTTATGTTTGAACGTTTAGGCATTATAAAATATAAGATAAATAAATTATCTTTTGATAAAATGTTTGAAGTTGCAATAGAAGCAGAAGCTTTAGATATTTTGCAAGAAGAATCTAGTTTTATAATAGAAACAAAGCCAGAAGATGTTCATTTAGTAGCAGGTAATATTATATCTCAAATTAAAGAAGAACCGAGTGCTATATCTATTGAATATAAGCCTAAAATAGAAATTCAAATTGATAATGAAGATCAAGCAAAATCAATTTTAAAATTAATAGATGCCCTAGAAGATTTAGATGATGTGCAAAAAGTTTTTGCTAATTTTGATATATCCGAAGAATTATTAGAAAAATTAGGTTAAAATGGATATTTTTTATAAAGGAAATTTTGTAAAAATTGTGTCTTTTAATGAATTTAAAGTATTAGATCCCTTTATGAGATTAGGTTCATCTGGAGTTGCTTGTATAAAAAACAGCAGAGAATTTATAGGATATGAAATAAACAATAAATATTTTAAATTAGCACAACAAAATTTGCAAAAATATAATAAACTACCATTACAAGAAAATTTGTTTAAATAAGTGGAGTTTATAAGTAATTGAGAATTTTAGGAATTGATCCAGGATTAAATTTTACAGGGTGGGCTGTTATTGAAGAAATTAATTCTACTATTTGTTTATTAGATTTTGGAATTATTACTCCAAGTGCAAAAGATTCTACCTCTTTAAGATTGCATCATATATTTACTCATCTTAGTAAAAGAATTCAAGAGTTTTCTCCTTCTTGTGTGTCTTTAGAAGAAATATTTGTTAATTCAGATCCTAGATCTGCACTAAAATTAGGATATGCAAGGGGTGTTGTGTTAATGATTCCTTCTATTTTTAAGCTAGAGGTAAATGAATATGCTCCTACAACAATTAAAAAAGTTGTCTCAGGTAACGGACATGCAAATAAAGAGCAAATTCGTTCTATGGTAAAAATGGTGATTCCTAAGTCTGCATTAATTATTGATGAAGCAAAAGATGATGCTGTAGATGCTATAGCTATTGCCTTGTGTCATTTATATCATCAAAATGGATTAAAAGTTTAAATTATGTTTTAATAAAAATATTAAATAATAAAAAATTGAGAAAAATAAATGTTTGCAAAATTAAGTGGTTTACTTGATTATATAGATGAAGATAATTGTATTGTTGATGTTAGTGGTGTTGGATATTTAGTTTTTATTCCTTCACATTATATGAGTTTATTATCTAGTAAAAAAGAAGTTTCTTTATACATTCAAACTATTGTAAAAGAAGATTCTATTGCTTTATATGGTTTTTTAGATGTAAATCAAAAAAAATTATTTAATTTGTTAATTTTAGTGCAAGGAGTAGGTCCAAAAATTGCCTTAATAATGTTATCTAAAATTTCTTTTGATGATTTGCAAAAAGCTATTATAACTCAAGACATAGAAACCTTAAAAACAATCCCTGGAGTAGGTATAAAAGTTGCTCAAAGAATTATTAATGAATTAAAAGATAAAATTACTAAAATATTTAATATAAATGATAAATTAAATATTAATGAAAATTCTAAAATACAAAATACTAATCAGTTAAATGAAGCAATGATTGCTTTAGAAAGCTTGGGATATTCTAAATTTGAAATTCAAAAAATTATGTCTGCTTTAGTAGGAGTAATTGATAACAATACATCGGTGGAAGATATAATTAAGTATGCTTTGCAACATATATCAAAAGGTTTATAAGATTTACATATGAAAAATCCGATTTTATCTAATATAGCACAAAATAATGAGGTTGATTCTAATTTAAGACCTAAAAAAATTGATGATTTTATTGGTCAAAAAAAATTAAAAAATAATTTAAAAGTTTTTTTACAAGCATCTAAATTAAGAAAAGAAAGTTTAGATCATACTTTGTTTTATGGTCCACCAGGTTTAGGAAAAACTACATTATCTCAAATTATTGCAAATGAAATGGAAGCTAAAATAAAATTTACATCAGGTCCTGCAATTTCAAAATCAGGAGATTTAGCTGCCATTATTTCTACGCTAGAATTTAGAGATATCTTATTTATTGATGAAATTCATAGGCTTCCTATTTCTGTAGAAGAAGTTTTATATTCTGCTATGGAAGATTTTAAGTTAGATTTTGTAGTAGGAGAAGGAGCAACTGCAAGATCAATTAGGATTGATTTACCTAAATTTACACTAGTAGGAGCTACCACAAGATATGGATTGCTTTCTTCTCCTCTGCGAGATAGGTTTGGAATTACTTTGCAATTAGAATTTTATGAAATAGAAGAATTAGAACAAATTATTTTAAGATCAGCAAATATTTTAAACATTGATATTACAAAATCAGCAATTGTTGAAATAGCAAAACGCTCTAGAGGAACACCTAGAATTGCAAATAGAATGTTAAAAAGAATAAGGGATTTTTTAACAATCTCAGAGCAAAATCACATAGATGAAAAATTAGTAGATAATGCACTCACTCAGCTAGGAGTAGATAAGCTAGGATTAGACAATTTAGATAGAAAATATTTAGAATCTATTGCAAAATTTTATGATGGCGGTCCTGTTGGTATTGATACAATTGCAACTATGCTATCACAAAGTAAAGATACCATTGAAGATACGGTAGAACCTTTTTTATTGCAAATAGGCTTTATATCAAGAAGTCCAAGAGGTAGAATAATGACAAAGTATGCTTGGAATCATATCGGTGCAAAAAAAACTACTCAAGAACCTATTTTATTTGATGAATAATAAAAATTATATATAATTATTAATTGTTGAATAAAATATTGAAATATAATTATGTATAAAATTCCTCAATTTACAACTGAAATTACTTATCAAGATGTTGATGTAGCTGGTGTTGTATATTTTGCTAATTATTTTAATTATGCAGAAAAAGCACGAAGCATATTTATAAAAACTCTTTTTGGTAGTATAAGATTAAATGATACCCAAAATTGGGCCGTCAAATCTACTTCTGCTGAATACTTGTATCCTGCTAAGTTAGATGATACAATTATTGTTGAGACTATGGTTGAAGATTTAAAAATGGCAAGTTTTGTTTTTATACAAAAGTTATTTGTTAATAATATGTTAAGCTGTATAGTAAGAACACATATTTTAAGTATTAATCAACAAGGTAAGCCAATTCGCATACAAAATGATTATCTTGAAAAAATAAGTCATTTTATTAAAAAGGATTAAAAAATGTTAAATTTTAATATACTATCTTCATTTATAAATGCAGGATTAATAAATCAATTATTATTTTTATTATTAGTTGTAATTTCTATATTTTCTTGGGCTTTAATTTTACAAAAATTACAGAGCATATATAATAATTTAACTCTTTTGAAAACATTAGAATTGGCATTAAATTCAACAAGCACACTATCTTTAGAATCTTATATTTTTTCCAGAAAAAATGATTATTCAGAAATGTTAACTTTTATTTTAAGCAATTATAAATCCTTATCTGCTGAAAATATAAAAAAAAATTGTTATACTTTGTTAGCAAAAAAAAATTATGGATTATCTTACAGGGTAGGATATTTAGCTGTAATTTCTAATTCTGCACCATTTATTGGCTTATTAGGCACTGTTATTGGTGTGGTAAATAGTTTCCAACAAATAGCTAAAAATTCTTCTACTTCTTTAGCTTCTATTGCTCCAGGTATATCAGAAGCTTTATATGCAACTGCTTTGGGTTTATTTGTTGCAATTCCTGCTTCTGTAGCATTTAATATAATAAATATGTATTTAGATAATATTGAAACAAAAGAAGAGCAAATAATAGATAAAATGATCTATATTTTATCTATTAAAACATAGATATATTTATATTATGAAAATATTAAATAAAAAAAAACATTCTAAATTAATATCAGAAATTAATATTACACCTTTTGTAGATGTTTTATTGGTATTATTAATTATTTTTATGGTAGTTGCTCCTATGATGGATAATGGCTTTGAAGTATCTTTGCCTGAGGCTTCTAAGCAACAAATTACAAATGATAATAAAATTTTATTAATTATTACAATTGATAATATAGGTGGTATTTTTTTAGAAAATAAAAAAATAAATTTTAAAGAAATGCAATCAATACTTAATACATATAATAAAAAAGACACAAAAATTTTTATTAAAGGTGATAAAAGCACCCCATATAAAAATATTATAAATGTAATGAATCAAGTAAATGCTAGTGGATTTAAAAATATCTCTTTAATTACAAAAGAAAATTAAAATATTTATAAATGAATAAATTTATTTTTATATCTGCGATTTTACATATTGCTTTTAGCATATTTCTTATAGTTTTTTCTTTTGTAAATACTACAAAAATAAATATAGATAATTCAACTTATATTGATATTGTGTTTGAAAATGAAAGCAATGAAAATAATGAAAAAAATGTTATTATTAATAATATTAAAAAACCGCTACCTGTAAAAAATACTATAAAAAAACAATATGATAATAAAACAAATAACAAACTAAAAGACAAGAAAACATCAAAAAATGAATATAAAAAATCAAAACCACAAACTATAAATGAAGATAAAAAAACATCAAAAAATGAAGATAAAAAATTAAAAACACAAACTATAGTTAATAATTTTATTATTGTAGATAAGGCCAATATAACACAAAGCAATTCAAGCAATATTATTGATAAAAATAGTGATGAATTTAAAAATTTTGAAAAATTTTTAAATGAAACAAATTTTACCGAAGATATTTTAGAAGATAATAATATGTTAAATCAAAATGAAAAATATATTTTGTCTAATCAAATTAAAAAATGTTGGATTTCATCGCAGTACATAAAAGATAAAACTATAGAAATAGTAATAAATTTTACTATGAATGAAGATAGGACAATTAAAAATTTTAATATTAAAGTTTTAAATATTGATAATATAAATGAAATTAATAGTATTCAAAATAATCTTAATAAAATTTTTAGCAATACATCGTGTAAAGAGTTATTATTACCAAAAGACAAATTTTTATCTTGGAAAAATTTTTCTATTAAATTAAACTTAAAAGGATTTTTTTAAAGTGAATATAAAGCTTGTTATACATATTATATTTTTATCTACTTTTATAACTTATAGCTTGTTTGCTATAGATTTAGAGGTAGATATTTTTAATTCTAAATATAGACCTGTATCAATTCTTTTTTCTAAAACTATAGATGACAACATAGATGACAACAAACTATGTAAAAATTATAGTAATGACATAATAAATATTGTTAAGCAAGATTTAGAAAATTCTGGAGCTTTTCTTGTTAATATTAGCAATGATGGCAATATTATTTTTAATAAGGAAATAAGTAATTTTGAGATTTCAAGTATACCTTATGATAATTATGATATTTTAGTTAGTTCTAAATGTATTTATAATGAAGAAAAGATGGATTATAAGTTTGCTTTAGTAATTTTTAATAAAGATAATGAAATAATTTTAAATACTAAATATAAAGTTAGTTTGCAAAAAATTGACAAATATAATCTTGAATATGTAAGCCATCTAATTTCAAATGATATTTATAAAAATTTATTAGGTATTGATGGATATTTTGCTTCTTCATTAATTTATGTTGAAAATGAAAAAAATCTTATGATATCTGATTATACTGGTAATAATGCTGTAAAAATTGTAGATTCTAAGGGTAAAATATATGGTCCTAGCTTATCTTCTAACAACAGGTATTTAGCTTATGTTGAGTTAATAAAAGGAGTTAGCATTATATATCTATACGATTTTGATTATAAATCATCAGTGAAGCTTGGGGAATTTGATGGTTTAAGCTTATCACCTAGATTTTCTAAAGATAATAATTTTTTATTATTTTCTATTGCTAACAATGGAAAAACAAATATTATAGAAATTAATTTATCTACTAAAAATTATTCTACAATTACTAATGATAATAATATTAACTTAGCAGGCGGTTATTCTTACGATGATTCTATGATTGTATTTAATTCAGATAAAGCAAAAAATCCCCACATATATTTATTTGAAAAAAACACAAAAAAAATTAAAAAAATAAGTAAAAACAGCGGATCTTATTATAATCCGAGCTTTGCATACAATATAAATGTTGTGTTATTTA
Source organism: Rickettsia typhi (assembly GCA_945888065.1). GTDB lineage: Bacteria > Pseudomonadota > Alphaproteobacteria > WRAU01 > Hepatincolaceae > CAMCZU01. The sequence goes on along the minus strand of CAMCZU010000001.1, from coordinate 101,492 downwards.
CTAAAATTTATAACAAAAAATTTTACATTGGGTTGTTAAGCCTAGATGGAGAAGAAAAAATTGTAAGCGATATAAACGAAGACTTTGCTGAAAGCCCATCTTGGGTATACGATGATAGGCATATTATATATCAATTTGTATACAAGATTAATAATAAAGAAAAATTGTATAAATTTTGTATTTTAGATATTATTTCTGGCAAAAAGTTTTTCATTTCTCCTAGTAAAAATGTAATGGATCCAATTGTATCTAAGTTATACTTAAATAGCTTTAATAATATGGTTCAAAAAATACAATATTATTGAAATAATATTATAAATGTAATATTATTGATCTTTATTAGTAAAAAATTATTAAAGGAATAAAAAATGAAAATTATTAAATTAGCTATGTCTTTGTTAATGTTATGTGCTTTATATGCATGTAGCACACCTAAGGTAGATAAACAAAATGCATCTAATCAAAATGATGTAGTTGAAGATAGTTCAAAAAACAATGTAGAAAAAGAAATTGATTTTAATACTATATCAGTTGTTTTGTTTGATTTTGATAAGTCTAATCTAAATGATATGGAAAAATCTAAGGTAGTAGAACAATCTACTTATTTAAAAAACAATAAATCTGCTATTACTGTTGAAGGTCATACAGATTATCTAGGGACTCGTGAATATAATTTAGCATTAGGCGAAAGACGTGCTAATACAACTAAATCTGTGTTAGTTAAAAATGGTGTAAAAGCATCACGTATTAAAGTTGTATCTTATGGAAAAGATAAGCCTGTAGATAGTGCTTTAACAGATAGTGCTCGTGAACAAAATAGAAGAACTGTAACTAATATACAAGAATAGTTAATTAAATAATTGTAATATTAAATGTTAAGTATATTATATTTTTTATGTTTTATTTTTGTTAATATATTTTCTTTCTCTTTAAATGCAGAAAATGCTATTGTTGATAAATCAGTTAGCAATAGCATTTCTGAATCTTTAACAGATCAAGATAATATAAGAGAAGAGATTCAAAATTTAAACTCTCAAATAGAAGATTTAAAGTCTAAATTAGATGAAAAAGACAAAGTAGAAGAAAATTTAAAAAAAGAAATCTTACAATATAAAGATAAAGATTTTAAAAAAAATTTTGCTGATAATTCAGAAAAAGATTTGCAATCATTATTGATAACTCCACCATTTAATATTAAAAATGACAAAAATAACAATTACAATCAAGGCTATGATGCCTTATTAGCAAAAGATTATATATCAGCTGAAAAATTTTTTACAGATTTTATAAAAGAAGATAAAGGTGTTGTTGATAACAATATTCAAAAAGAAAATATATTAAATAATAATGAGGTTAAGCCTGAGAGTAAAGCAGAAGATGCTGTGGTGCTAAATGAAAAACCTGAAGTAAATTATGATAATATTTTTCTCTCTAAAAGTAATTTTTTTATGGGAGAAATTAAATTATTAAATATGAATCTAAAAGAATCTTTTAGTTATTTTAGCGAATCATATAAATTATCAAATGATTATGATGTATCTATAAATTCTTTATTTAAAATATCCATAATATTTGCTTTGCAAAATAAAAATAAAGAACTATGCTTCACTTTATTAAGAATTAAGCAAACACTAGATCTTGAGCAAAATAAAAATTACACATTTTATATTGGTAGATTAAAATCATTGCAAGATGCTTATCCTTGCGATTAATTAGATTTGTTATATGGAAAAATCGTATATTTATAAAAAATTTAATGTTAATATGAGTAATTTAGGAATTTTTTATAAAAATTCTACTATATGTGTTGGGGTATCAGGTGGTGCAGATAGTATGCTATTAGCATTGCTAGCAAAACAATGGTGTAAGGCACACAATATTAGACTAATAGCATTAATTGTAAATCATAATTTAAGAATAGAATCTAAAGAAGAATCTATTAATGTATCAAAAGCATTAGATTTATTAAAAGTTGAAAATATTATCTTAGAACGAAAACAAGTATCTTTAACTTCTAAAATACAAGAAACAGCAAGATTTGATCGTTATAATTTATTACTAGATAAATGCTTTGAGTTAAAAGCATCTTATTTGTTAATAGCACATCATTTGGATGATCAAATTGAAACTATGGTTTTAAGAGAGAATAGCGGAATCAATTTGGTAGGTGATTCTGGGATGTCTGCAAAATTGGTTTTAGAAAAAGCAATTTTATTGCGTCCACTATTAAATTTTACTAAAAATGAAATTATAGAATTTTTAATAGATAATAAAATAAGTTGGATTGAAGATCCATCTAATAAAAATGAAAAATATGAAAGAGTAAAAGTAAGAAATTATTTAAACAAAGTTGAAGTAAAAGAAAAACAATTACTAATTCAAAGATTGCATTATAATTATAAAAAAAGGAAAGAATTAGAAGCTAATTTGTTAAGTTGTTATATAAAAATGGTTAAGATTAATCAATTTGGGTTGATAAAAATTAATATCGCACTATTTAATATACAAGATGAAAATATTAAAATTTTGTTATTAAGAAATTTAATTTGTTATAGCAATGGTGAATCTTATAAGGTTAATATTAAAAAAGTAAAGGTATTGTTAAGTAATTTGTATAAAATTAAAAAATACTCCTTAGGTAAAACAATTATTAGTGTTAATAAAGATAATATTACAATTTTTAAAGAGCCTTCTCATAGCCATAACATAATAAAAAATAACAGATGGGATGATAGATTTTTAGTTGAAAATAATAATTATGAGATTAAAACATTATCACAAGATGATAAAAACATTTTATTACAAAATAAAGAATTTAAAAAATATTTTAAAAATTATGAAATTAATATGGAGAATATACAAAGCCTCCCTTGGTGTTATAAAAGTTTAAATCAAAAGGGTTGGGTAAACAATAAGTATGTAGAGTTAATTTTGTATTTAAAAAATAGTTTATTTATGAATGAATTTATAAATATATAATCTATTTTTTTGTTATTTTTTTGTTATAATAGTATATTGCAATAGTTTATAAAAAAAGAGGATATTTTGAAATCTAATAATAAAATTGTAATGTTAGTTCTTGGTGTAATGTTAATTTTAGTAATTTATCAATTTTCTATGGGTTCAAGGGGATTAATGCAAAAAGATACTAGTGTATCTTATTCTTCTTTTTTGAAAGATTTAGAATCTAATAAGATTACTAAAATTAGTTTAAATAATAATTTAGCTAAAGTTGAAACTATAGATGCTAAAGTGTATAAGTTTTCTTATCCCCTTAATGATGTAAATTTTATTAGTGAATTAAAAGCTAAAAAAGTAGATATTAATGTTGTAAGCCCTGATAGTGGTGGTTCTGGATGGGGTGCAATTTTTATAATTTTATCTGTAATTGGTTTTATTTATATATTGTTTAGATCTACTAAAAATTCTACAGATAGTTCACAAAATTCAACTAATATGCAACAAGGACCATTCAGTTTTGGTAAATCAAGGGCTCGTCTTTTAACCCCCGAAGAAGGAACTATAACCTTTGGAGATGTTGCAGGAATAGATGAAGCAAAAGAAGATTTACAAGAATTGGTAGAATTTTTAAAAGATTCTAATAAGTTTTCTAAACTAGGAGCTAAAATTCCTAAAGGATGTTTGCTTGTAGGTCCTCCAGGAACAGGAAAAACTCTTTTAGCTAAAGCAATTGCAGGAGAGGCTAAAGTTCCATTTTTTTCAATTTCTGGATCAGATTTTGTAGAAATGTTTGTAGGTGTTGGTGCTTCTCGTGTTAGAGATTTGTTTCTTCAAGCTAAAAAGAAAGCTCCTTGTATTGTATTTATAGATGAAATAGATGCAGTAGGAAGGCAAAGAGGAGTTGGAGTTGGCGGTGGAAATGATGAAAGAGAGCAAACTTTAAATCAGCTTTTAGTAGAAATGGATGGGTTTAGTGCAAATACAGGTATTATAGTAATAGCAGCTACTAATAGATCAGATGTATTAGATAAAGCTTTGCTAAGACCAGGCAGATTTGATAGGCAAGTAATGGTTCCTTTGCCAGATGTGGTAGGTAGAGAAAGGATATTACAAATATATGTTGCAAAAATACCTGTAGATAAAAGTGTAAATATTAATATTCTTGCAAGAGGAACTACAGGATTTTCTGGTGCAGATTTAGCTAACTTAGTGAATGAAGCAGCCATTGTAGCAGCAAAACATAATAAATCTTTTGTAGAAATGATAGATTTTGAACAAGCTAAAGATAAAATTATAATGGGTGCAGAGCGTAAATCTTCTAAAATGACAGAAGAAGATAAAAAGCTAACAGCATATCACGAAGCAGGACACGCTTTGGTATCTTTTAGAGTAGATGGTTTTTACCCTGTGCATAAGGTAACAATTATTCCTCGTGGATCATCTTTGGGGGTAACAAGTTTTTTACCAGAAAAAGATGAATATAATAAATCTTATAAACAATTAATTGCTAATTTAGCAGTTCTTTTTGGTGGTAGAATGGCAGAAGAGTTAATTTTTGGCAAAGAAAATATCACAACAGGTGCTTCTATGGATATTCAAATGGCAACAAATATTGCTAAAAGAATGGTAACAGAGTGGGGATTTAGTGATAAATTAGGAAGAATCCAATATATTAATTCTAATGTAGCTAGTTATTCTGGATATAGAGAAACATCTGAATTAAGCACAAAAGAAATTGAAGAAGAAATTAAAAATTTAATTTCAAATGCTGAAAATAAAGCTCGTGAAGTTTTAACTACAAATGCTAAAGCACTTGAAGATTTATCCCAAGCTTTGCTTGAGGTAGAAACATTAAGCGGAGATGAGGCAAAAAGAATTTGTGCAGGAGAATCTTTGTTTGATGTAAAAAATATTAACAAAAAAAGTGAATTAGTAAAGCCACAATCTACAAAAGAAATAGGTGGCTTACCATCTGTAGATTTTGAAGATTAAAAAAAATACAGGATTTTTATTTTATGATGAAAAAGCTTTTTGGAACAGATGGTATTCGTGGTCAAGCTAATAGTTATCCTATGACATCTGAATTAGCACTAAAGGTAGGAATGGCAGTTGCTATTGTGTTAGATAACAGAAAGCTTAATACTAATAGGGTGGTTATAGGTAAAGATACCCGACTTTCTTGTTATATGCTAGAAACAGCCCTTACAGCAGGGTTATCTAGTATGGGTAAAAATGTTTTATTGTTGGGTCCAATGCCAACTCCAGCGGTTGCAATGTTAACACGATCTACAAGAAGTGATTTAGGAATTATGATTTCTGCCTCACATAACCCATATTATGATAATGGTATTAAAATTTTTGATAATAAAGGTTATAAATTAAGTGATGATTTGGAAGAAGAAATTACTCATTTAGTTAATAGTGATTTATCATCTTATTTAGTAAAGCCAGAAAAAATAGGAAAAGTTGAACGCTTAAAAGAATCTACAGGTAGATATATAGAATTTGTAAAAAATTTATTTGATGATAATTTTTCTCTTTTGGGCTTAAAAATTGTGGTAGATTGTGCAAATGGTGCTAGTTATAAAATTGCACCTGTTGTATTGTATGAACTGGGTGCAGAAGTAATTGCTATTGGTAATAATCCAAATGGTTTAAATATTAATCAAAATTGTGGTTCAACTCATATAGAAACTTTAAAGTTAAAAGTATTAGATAGCGGAGCAGATATAGGTGTTGCTTTTGATGGTGATGCAGATAGATTAATAATTGTAGATGAAAAAGGTAATATTATAGATGGGGATAAAATTTTAGCTATTATTGCTACATCTTGGAAGTTAAAAAATAAGCTTAACAATAATGCTGTAGTTGGCACAGTTATGGCAAATAAAGGGTTTGAAGACTATTTAACATCTATTGGAGTATCATTAAGGCGGTCTGCCGTAGGAGATAGATATGTATCTGAAATTTTAGAAAAAGAAGATTTAAATTTAGGTGGAGAGCAATCAGGGCATATAATTTTACCTAAATATAATACAACAGGTGATGGGCTTGTAGCATTTTTAGAAGTTTTAAATTATTTAGTTAATGATACAAAACATAAAAAAAATCCTAGTATAGCATTTAATTTATATAATCCTGCACCTCAGTGTTTAAAAAATTTTAAGTATTCTAATGAAAATCCTCTAGATAATCCAAGTGTAAAAAAATATATAGATGAGGTTGCTAAACAAAATCCAGATTATAGAATTTTAATTAGAAAATCTGGAACAGAAAAGTTAATTCGTGTAATGGTAGAGGGCAAATCCCTAGATGGTGCTAATGGATTGGCTAAAGAAATTATAGATAGCATAGATAGCATAATTAGTGTGTAATTATTTTGTTAATCATTATAAGAATTTAACAATAACTGCACAAATTGAGGTGATTTATTATTAAGTGCTTTATAAGTGCTTAATATATATTTAAGTTCATTATTTGTAATTTCGTATAACTTTAAAATTAAACAATCATTTTGCACTTTAAGTTCATCTATAAATCTTTCTTTTATTATTTCATCTAATGGAATAGTATTAATTTGTAAATTAAATTTTTCTACAAATTCTATAAAATCTTGTGGTGCATAAATATAGCTAAGTAGTGCAGAATTATAAATTAATTGCTTAAAAATTTCGTTTTCTTGTAGTTCGTCTATGTTAGGTTGAGGCATAGGAATATGTTTAAGGTATGTAATGCTTACATGTAAATCTACATATCTTCTTATAATATAATCACATATTATGCTGTTAAATAAAGCTTGTGTAAATAAAAGTATTTTAAGGTCAATATAATTTTTAGAAATTACAAGCGTATCTGTAGAGATATTATTTTTTGGTAAAATACAAGATACTAAAGTTCTGCTATCTGTATTTCTAGCAATATCTCTGTATGCTAATCTATAATTTTTATAAAGATTATTTTTTAAATTCTTTGGATCTACCCAGTATCTAATATTTTCTGCTTGTGAATTGAATGCATCCATTGTTTTACCTTCAAAAACTTTTATATAAGATAAATTTTCTTTTTCTGTAGTAATTGTTTTAGGTGCTTCATTAATTTTTGTAAATTCTATAAAATTTTTATTTTCTAAAGTATTAAATTTTTTATAGGCTTTAAAAATTATATTTTTATCTATTTGTGTGCTTAATTCAATAATACTTAATTTATGTGGAGAATAAGCTTTAATTTCTTGCAGAGATAAATTAATTTTTATAGTATCATCTTGAAGTTTAGATACATCGTTTTGTAAAAAAAAGCATTTAGTAAAATTACTTTCTTTTGTATTATTGATATTATAAATACAAAATTTATAGTTAGATGCTATAGATTTAAAAATTAATTTTTCATTTTGAAATTGGTAAAGAGTTTTTAAATTAAAATTATTAAAAATATATTTGCGAATATTTTCTCCACTATCTGCAAACATCCATATAGATGGTGTTAAATAATATAAATCTCCACCTTTTTTTAATAAACTTAAATTTCTTTCTAAAAAAAATTGAAATAAATTGTTTTTTCCAGCACCTTTATTATAAGGATACTTATATTTATAGTAATTATTTATGCTTTTTATATAATTTTGGTTTTCTTCTTTGCTCCATTTTAAAAATAAAAAGCTTTTATGTAAAATTTCTTTAGTTTGATTTTTTTCATTATTGCTTAAGTTTCTATAATTAGAATAATATTGGCTGTAAAAATCTTTTTCACCAAAAGATGTAACATCCCAAGGTGGATTACCAACAACACAATTAAATTTTGAAGAATCTATAAATTGTAAATCTATATTAAATGGGTTATAAGTTTTTACAAAATTATTAAATTTAATATTTGAATTGCTTAAAAATAAATTATATTCTGCAAGTGTGTCAATTTTTAAGTTATTAGCATTACAAAAATCTACATAATTAATAAAATTTAAATATTTATTGAGTTTTTCAATAATTAAATTATTTTTTTGGTGAATTTGCTTACTTTGTTTAATTTCATTTGCATTAATATCATTTAGTTGCTCTAGCTTTTTAAATTCTGTTTTTAAATTATTAATTTCTTCTTTCCATTTATTATCAAAAAATAAATCATCTTGTGGTAATTTAGAATCTAAATCTTGCAGAGAACTAAAAATTAAAGAATTTCCAACCTTAATATGATGCTCTATTAAAGATAGGGGTGTGCCAAATATAAAAGTTTCTATCCATAAAGAAATTTTAGTAATTTCTATGGCAATTGGGTTTAAATCTACTCCGTAGATAGATTTTTTTAATAAAATTCTTTTAATAATTTGCCTATCACTTGGATAGAGTGTTTTAGCAATTTCATCACTTGGTGATATTGCATTAATATTGTTATAAATTTGAGCTTTTTCAGTATCAAAAATTTTTTGCAAACTAGCTTTATAATTTTCATTATTTTCTATAATGTTAGAAAAACAATTTAAGGCAGATACTAAAAAGTGCCCACTTCCACAAGCATTATCTATAATTTTAATTTCATCAATTGCTACATTATTATTTAATTGGTTAGTAATACTTTGCTCTACCATATAATCGCATAAATCCATTGGAGTATAATAACTTGCAGAGGTTTTTCTTTGATCACTTAAAGATGTTAAATATAGTTGCCTAGGTAAATATTGTTGTATTAGTTTAAAATTTTCTATATTTGATGATTTACTTTGAGAATATTTAAGCATTTTTTCATAAAAATAAAAATCTAAAAAAGTGTAGCTTGTAGTTTTGCTTTTTTCTTTATATTGCACTAAATAAGTATGTGTAGAGGCAATTTTAAATTCATAATTTAATAAACCTTCATAAATATTGCCAAGTTGTGTTGTAGATAGGTTTTTATAATCTTTATTAGTAATTAGTTTAGTTAAAATCTTTTCCAGTTCATCATTAGAAAATAAATTTGCATCATTAAGCAGTTGATAAGTGTTATTATCAAATAATCCACCATTAAGTAGGGGTATATTGTGAGTTTCATCTCCTTCATTTAGATAAGTCCAAATTTTGATTAAATCTTTAAAAGATGCTTTATTTTCTTGTAAATCTTTAAAAAGTTCATAAATTGAATATAATTTGTAGCTTCTATGTAAATACAAAAAATATCCATATTTATTTTCATAAAAAAGCATAAAGATGATTCTAAAGAGAAAAATTAAAGCATTATAATAAATATCTTGCAGTTGTGCTTGTTGATTTAATTTATAAATTGCTTTACCAATTTCTTCTAAAATTGATACTTCTCCATAAATTACTTCTTTTAAATCTTCTTCTAGTTTTTCAGAAAGAGTTAAATTTTTATGATGAAGCTCTTCAAAAAAGTTTTCACTACTAAAATTTTTAGCATTAAATAGATTATAAAAATTATTTTCAGAAATTCCAGAATCTTGAGTAAACATTTTAAAAATATCTACCCCTAAAATTAAAGCATTTTTAGATTGTTGTGATACATCGTATAACCACCATTTATTTCCACTTGTTAAAATTCCTCTACTTAAGCCCAGTGTATATAAATAGTTTAGCAATTGCCTTTGAGGATAATTTGTGTCATTATTAGAGATTTTTCTATCAAAGGGGGTATCCCATTTTTTTACTTCTACAATTACACAGCTTTTATCTATTTGTTGATTTGTTTGATATTTTTCATAGGCATAATTACTAGAAAAAGCTAAAAAATCTACTCTGTAAGTTATATCTGCAATTGTTGTGCTATATTGAGATACATATTCAAAACCCAGTGCATTTAATAAAGGAGATACAATTTTGTGTTCAATATCTGCCTCTGAAAGGGATTCAAAAAAATTTGGTTTGCTTGAATTTGAATTAAAGAAATTAGATATTTGTTTAAAAATTTTGGTAAAGTTTTCAAAATTTTTTCTCTGTATTTGTGAAGATTTAGGTAATTTTGCAAAAAGATTTTTTTTACCTATATTTTCATAGTTTAAATCATCGTTTTTATAAGGCTCATAAAAAGATTGTTCTTCTTGTAAGTTATGTTGTAAGGTGGGTGCTAAAAAATACTTATTAAATAAAGAATTATCTAAAAAAGTATTTTTTATAACCCCATTTTGTAGAGCTTTTTGATATTGTTCTTGTAAGTTTTGTTTAGTCATAACAAGCTTTTAATATTTACAAAACATTACATCCATTTGCGAGTGTAGGCTCCATTTGTATTGGCATTTCCTTCTGATAAATCTTGAGATATTCCTATAAGAGAGTTTACATCATAATCTTCGTAATTATTTACTTTGGTTACTGCCTCTTTAAATAATTTCACTACAGACTGCACATAAGCTTTTCCTCTTTGCCTACCTTCTATTTTTAAGGCTACTACTCCTGCATCCCTTAGCTGAGGCAACATATTTATAATATCTAGTGAAGATGGTTCTTCAAATAAATAAGATGTATCTTTTTCAGCATTAAATCTACCTTTGCAAATAGTAGGATAACCTGGGGATTCTTCTTTTTTAAATTTATTTATTACAGAACCATTTAATTTGCTTACTAAATTTCTTCCGCTGTCTTCATATTCTACATATTCAGCAGGGGAACATACTCCATTTTTATTAGGGCTTTTGCTTGTAATGTATGATGATAGTGAGCATTTTCCCTCTGCCATTACACATAATCCACCATAAACAAAAACTTCTATTTCTGCCTTTGTTTTTTCTTTGTATTGTTGTATTTGTCTTAATGTTAAAACTCTTGGTAGCACAACTCTACTTACTCCATAGCTTTCTACAAAATAATTAATTGCTTCAATTGAAGAGGCGGTTGCTTGAACAGATAAATGTCTTCTTATAGAATCTTTATGCTTTTTATAAGCATAATCAAGAAGTCCTATATCTGCTAAAATTAAGGCATATGCACCACATTCTACCGAATCATCAATTGCTTTATGCCACAGAGATACATTTCCAGCAGATGGATAGGTATTAATAGCTACTAAAATTTTTACATTTTTAGATTTAGCATAATCTACACCTTCTTTTAGCTCTTCTTTAGATAGGTTTAACCCTGGAAAATTACGTGCATTTGTTTCATTGTTAAAGCCACAATATACACAATCTGCTCCTGCATCTACCGCTGTTTTTAATGCTGATAGTGTTCCTGCAGGGCATATAATTTCTAATTTATTTGTTGTCATTTGATTACCTTTAAGTGTTGTTGGATATATAATCTGATTTTTTTCTAATTTGCTCTTTGGTAATTTTTTTGATTACCATATGTATATCATCTAGTTCTTTGTGTATATCATTAATTTTTAAATTTAATTCATTTTGTTCCTTGTGAAGATTAAAATTACTGGCATAAATTAAGTCATCTAGTTTGTTTTGCAATAAATTATATTTGTTAATTCCTATGTAAGAGGCATTTTTGATTGTTTTAGATAATATAGGGTTATTTATTATAGAAGATAAATCATCTACAATATTCATATCTTCTCCATCTATTGCATTTCTTAATGCTACAGATGCCGATGTTGATCCTTCTATAATTATTTCTTTAGAAAAAAACGCTGCATCTCCATCTAGCTTACCCTCAAACATTTTTAGCAAATTTACTAGAGAACCTTTAATTGTTGCATCTACTTTAACTTTTTCATTTTTATAAATTGCTTTTAAAATAGGAGTAGTGGTGCTTGGAACTAGATAAAAATTAATAGGCAAATCGTATGCATCAATTAAAAATTTATAATTTAATTGATCAATTTTGTTAAAAACTCTAGGATGTTTGTTTAACATTTGATTAATAGCTTTGTCTAAAAATTTTTGCAATAAAAACATAGGGCACAATGGTAAAAATTGTGCCAATAGTAATGTTAGATTTAAATTAGTATTAATAGGGTGCTTAGTTGTCATTTTAGTTTTGTAAAATAGCTGCCATTCCTGTTACTATATTATATAAAGATTGAGTGTAGTTATCTTTGCTAAGTGATTCATCTTTTATATCCCCTAACCAAATTATCATTGTATATTTATCTGAAAATAAAATTGCAGAATTTATATCTAATATATAGTATAAAGTTACATTGCTGGTTTTAAATGTTATGCTATTAAAAAATGATCCTTGTAATATATCCATAAAGCTTGCATCAAATGTGGCTAATGTTTTTCTTTCGTATGGAATAGGTTCGTTATTAATATTAATTAAATATCTTGTATTATACATATTGCTGTTGTTTGAAAATACACTATATGCTTTAACTAAATCAAGAACATTAAATTTTGTTTTATAACTAAATATATTATCTATTGAGTCTACTTTTAAATCTAAATTGAAAGTAGCAAGAGTTTGTGAATAATCATCTACGGTTAGTTTATTAAACAATACTTGCTCTAAATATAAAATTTGAGATGCAAATTTTTTTCTAAAAAATTCTGGAGCTATATCTAAATTGGTTTGTGTTAAAACTGACAGAGATGGATTTTCATTTGTTGAAAAAGATTTTTGAAGATCTTTTTTCATACTTTCACTGTCTTGTTTTTCTTCATTCCCTATAGTTGGCAATACTTTGTTTTGGTCATGAATATAAGTATTGTATATATTATAAGAAAAAATTAAATTTTGATATTGTTTTTGTAGTAATAAATTGGGGGTTTGAACACCTCTTTTATTTAGTGTTAAATATAAAAAAGGCTTTAATAAGTTTAAAACATAAGTATTGGGTATATTTTTATAAAAAATAAAATTATTAAAAGATTTTGTATCTTCAAAATCTTTTAAACCAATTGTAAATCCTGAAACAACATTGGTTTTATTTAAAATAATTCCAGAAGCATTAGGTATACGCAACTTTAGCATTTCATTTTTTGCTAACCCTATAAAAGAATTTTGAATAGATATTGCGAAAGAAGTTTGAACATTGGCAATATTTGATGTTGTATATTTTTTATAACCAGCATTAAATATATCTTCCAAATAAAAAATAAAAGAATTGTTTTCTTGCATTTCAGGTATAGAATTTAATTCTTTTATTATTATTGGAACTTCATTCATCTCAATAATGCCATTATGAATTAGTTTTTCTAAAATTTCATCATAAGTAATATTAATATTTGTTCCATATAAATTATAATTGTTTTTGTAAGCCTGCATTACTAAAAATATGCTTTCTGCTAAAGATAATTTATCGGTAGTTTTATTAAAATATTTTTTTGTAGCTAACTCTATTCCTATTGCATTATAACCAAAATATACATAAGTAAAGTATAATTTATAAAAATCCTCAGGTGTTACATTGCTTTTAAGCCAACCTAATAATAGCTGAGTTTTAATCATTTCAGATGAATTAATTATTTTTGAAATAAAATTGTCATTACCCGCTTGGTTTTCATCTGGAAGTAAGTTGTTGATTAAAAAAGATGTATAAGAAAAAGGACATTGATAATTAGCAAACTCAATATTATTTTTATAGATCCTGCAGTTAGAGTCAATTATAGATAAATTTTTCTTATGTTTTTTTGCTTCAATTTGCTCTTTATTTTCTTGCTTTTCTTGAAATAGATCTACTATATCTTCTGATAATACATCATCTTCATCTTCAATAAAGCTATCTCTTTTTTTATCTAAAATTGAATGCAATGCTAATAATGTCCCTGATAATATTTCTGGTATTTTTAAACTATCTTTACCTGAATTAATCGTAGACATTTCAAAAATTTTTATATTATTTTTATCTAGAATATTGATAACAAAAGGTTTACTTGTTGTAGACATTAATGGTATCAATGGATTAGAAGTATTTAGATAATTTCCTACAAGAAATAATATAGAAAATATAATACCAAGAAGTATAGCTGTTATTCTTAATTTTCCAGAAAACACACTACGATCGTTTTTTACATCAAATGAAGACTTAATGTATTCATTTGATTCTGCCTGATCATATTCTGGTGTTTCAACTTCTGCTGATTCTGTATATAACTTAATTAACCTATCTGCTTTTGGTTTATCTTTAGGTTTTTTAAGATTGCTATAGTCTATCTCTGCTCTTATTTCGTCTTCAGTTTTTACCTTAATTTTTTCTTGTTGCTGTTTTTTCTTTATTCTTTGATTTAACCAATCATCTTCGTCTTGATCTTCATCTTGTGTTTCTTCTTCGGTCTCTAAATCATCTACATTATCATCTTTTTCAGTAGAAATAAGATCTTCTTCGTATTCTTCTTCGTATTCATCGTCGTCTTCGTCTTCGCTAGTGTTTTTAGATCTTAATAGATTGTATGTATTTTTGCTATCTTGATAATCTATGTTAAATCCTATTGGAGCTAATATGAACCCATATTTTAAATTTTTATTGTTTTTTATATTGTTTACATAATAATATACAAAGCTCAAAACACTTCTAAATAAACTCACTTAGCAACCTTTTTGTTGGTGCACCCGAGAAGACTCGAACTCCTAGCCTTCTGATTCGTAGTCAGACGCTCTATCCTGTTGAGCTACGGGTGCTTTTTTATTTTAATAGAATATAAAAATAACTTTTAATTAAGTATTTTATTATACTTAATATATATAGTATAATAAATCATTATAGGTTATAAAATCAAGTTAAAAATATTATGAAAATTCTCTTTTTTGTTAAAATTATAATAGTTTTCGTTTTTAGTTTAAATTTATCTTCTTGTTTTAAAAAAGATAAATTTTTATTAAACCCTTATAAAACAATTCAAACAACAAAAAATATGGATTCAACAACATTAATTGATTTGCTATCTTATAGCGCTTTAAACAAAGCAACAATAATTGTTGTAGTTAATTATCATAGTTGGTTAACAGATGATAACCAAGAAGCTGTATCCTTAATTATTAACTTTTGTAAAACTAATAATTTAAAATATAAATTAGTTGATTCATTTAGCAGTGAAGACTATATTAATATTTATTTATATAAATAATTAAGAAGTTAATATTATATTGACTATTTTTTGTATTAAATATAATATAAATGGATTAATTATTTATATTTTAATTAAATTTAATATTGTAGAGGGTTATTGTTGTGAAAAGAACTTATCAACCAAGTGCTTTGGTTAGGAAAAGAAGGCACGGATTTAGGCAAAGAATGTCTACTAAAGGTGGTAGAAAAATTATTAGCAATAGAAGAGCAAAAGGCAGACACAAGCTTACTGCATAAATGAAAAAATTTGATGTAATTTCTTCAAAAAGTGATTTTAATTATATTACAAAATATGGAAAAAAGTTTGTATGTAAGGGGTTTGTAGTATTTATACTAAATGATTCTTCTTTAGAAAGGTTTTATATAGGGTGGATTGTAAGTTCAAAAAATGGCAATGCTGTATTTAGAAATCGCATAAAAAGAAGACTTAGATCTTTGAGTTCTTTTATTGCTGATGTTTTTAATGATAATCAATATTTAAAGATATGCTATATTGCAAAAAAACAATCTTATTTTTTAAATTTTGATTATATGAAGCAGGAATTATTAAGTGTTATTAAAAAAAACATATGATTTTATTTATAATAAAATTGTTTTTATGATAATTGTTTTATTATTTAAGTTTTATAAATTTTTTATTTCCCCTTGGTTGGGAAATAATTGTAGATTTACACCTACTTGCTCTGAGTATGTTTTTGAAAGTTTACAAAAATTTGGTTTATTTAAAGGCTTTTATGTGTCTTTAATTAGGATAGCAAAATGTAATCCTTGGGGTGGATGTGGGTATGATCCAGTAGATAAAAAATAAGTTAATAGGGTTATAAAATGCAAGATAGCAGTATGTTTAGTGGTAAGTTTTGGTTAGCTATGGTTATGG
Organism: Rickettsia typhi; assembly: GCA_945888065.1. GTDB lineage: Bacteria > Pseudomonadota > Alphaproteobacteria > WRAU01 > Hepatincolaceae > CAMCZU01. The sequence goes on along the minus strand of CAMCZU010000001.1, from coordinate 85,717 downwards.
CTATTTTACTTTTAATTTTATGGGATTATTTTTTTTTAAAAGATCAAAGAGAAGCTGAAAATATAAAAAATCAAGAAATTATAAAAGCAGAAAATAAACAATTAAAAAATATAAATATTGAAAAAAAAATAAATGATTTGCCTAAGCGTGAAGATATTTTATTAAAAACTCCTAGGATTGTTATTAACAATGATGTTGTAAATGGTAGTTTGTCTTTATTTGATGGTGTGATTGATGATATTTCTTTAAAAAAATATAAAAATTCTCTTGAGTATAAAAGCCAAAATGTTAGAATTTTTGATTTGCAAAATACTCAAAATGCTTATTTTTTTAAAAGTGGATGGTTTAGTGAGTCTGAGCAAAAAGAAATTTTTTTAGATGGTCTATGGAAAGCTAATGCATTAAAGCTAACCCCAAATAATTCAATTACATTAACAAGTAATAAAAATGGTTTAATATTTAAAAAGATTATTTCTATAGATAATTCATATTTAATTACAATTGTAGATGAAGTTATAAATAAAAGTAATAAAGCTATCTCATTAGTTCCTTATAATTATATTTTAAGACACAATGATCCTCAGGTAGAAGATTTATTTATTTCCCACGAAGGATTTGTAGGTGATGTTGCAGGAACACTAGAGCGTATTGATTATAAAGATGTTTTAACAAAATCATATGAATATAAAACATCAGGTGGATTTATAGGGTTTACAGATAAATATTGGTTGTCAGCTATAGTATTATCTAGCAATGAAGAAAATGTTAGTTTTTCATCTTATAAAGATTCTTTAGGATTAAATAATTATAAAGTTAGTTCAAATGGATCTGTTGTAAGAATTAACCCTAATGATTTATATTCTATTACAACTAAGATTTTTGTTGGTCCTAAAGAGTATAATGTTATTAAGAATTACAATACAGCTTTAAATTTAAGTAAATTTGATGATACAATTGATTTTGGATGGTTTTTCTTTTTTACTAAGCCTATGATTAAATTTTTACTATGGATTCACTCTTTAATTGGTAATTTTGGATTAGCAATTTTAGTATTTACTATTATTATTAGGTTAGCAATTTTACCTATTGCTTATAAATCTTATGTGTCAATGGCAAAAATGAAAGATTTGCAACCTAAAATGAAATCATTAAAAGAATTGTATAAATCCGATATGCAAAGATATAATAAAGAGTTGATGGATCTGTATAAAAAAGAGCAGGTAAATCCTTTGTCAGGTTGTTTACCTATTTTATTACAAATTCCAATATTTTTTTCTATTTATAAAGTAATATTTGTTAGCATTGAAATGAGGCATGCACCTTTTTGGGGTTGGATACACGATTTATCTGCTATGGATAACACGAATTTATTTACTTTATTTGGATTGCTTCCTTGGAATACACCTGATTTGTTGCATATAGGTGTTTGGCCTATTTTAATGGGTTTAACTATGTATATTCAACAAAAATTAAGCACAGCTCAAACTCTTGATAAAATGCAACAGCGTATTATGAATATGATGCCTGTGTTTTTAACTGTTGTATTAGCTAAATTTCCTGTGGGTCTTGTGATTTACTGGACTTGGAGCAATGTTTTATCTATTATTCAGCAATATTTTATTAACAAAAAAGTGCATTCAGATTTATTGAAAAGAAAAAAATAATTTATGAATATTATTAATACAAATATTAAGCAAAGTGCAATAAAAAATATTTTTAATTATGAAGCTAAGTTTTGTCTAGGAATTGTTAATTTAAAGCAACTTCCGATGAATGACATTCCTCAAATTGCTTTTTGGGGGAGATCTAATGTTGGTAAATCTTCTTTATTAAATTCCATCTTTAATAAAAAAAAATTAGTTAGGGTATCAAATACACCAGGTAGAACAAGAGAGATAAATTTTTTTTCTTTATGTGAAAAAATTTATTTTGTAGATTTACCCGGGTATGGTTATGCTAAATTTGATAAAAATAAAAAAGAAAAATGGACAGATTTAAGTGTTTCATTTATAGATGAAAGTATAAATTTAAAAAAAATTTATCTTTTGATTGATTCTAAGGTTGGATTATTAAAAATAGACAAAGAAGCTATAGAGTTTTTAGATCATATTGGTAAAGATTATCAAATTATTTTAACAAAAATAGATCGTATATCTGATAAGCTATTAAATAATACTATATGCGAAATAAAAAATTTTTTATTTGAGAAAAAAATTTTATATAATAAGATATCTTTATTATGTAGCTCAAAAAGAAAAATAGGCTTAGATATTATTAAAGAAGATATTTTAAAGTTAATTGATTAAGTTATTGTGAATTATAATATATAAAAAAATAAATATAATATTATGACAAAGTTATTATTTAATAATCCCTTAATGTTAGGATTTGATCATATTGAAGCGGTTATAGACAAATTATCTAAGTGTTCAGATAACTATCCTCCATATAATATAGAGCAAACACAAGATAATTTTTTAGTAATAAAATTAGCTGTGGCGGGGTTTTATGAAAACGAGCTTAGTGTATCTCAAGAGGGAAATCAGTTAATTGTATGTGGAAATAAATTAACAGACAAAAGTGAATCTTCTGGGAATGTTTATATACATCGAGGACTTTCTTTTAGAAGATTTTCTAAAACTTTTTTATTAGCAGAAGGTATAGAGCCTGTAAAATCATTTTTAGATCATGGAATCTTAACAATTGAATTAAAAAAGAAAAATGTAGAAAGAGAGTTAAAAATTATTTCTATTGAATCAAAATAAAATCATTTTAAACAGGGTATTCTTATGTATACAATAATTTTTTCTTCTTCTATTACTCCAATTGCATTTTCTTTAGGTTCTTTGGATATAAGATGGTATTCTTTGGCATATATAATTGGTTCTTTATTGGGTTTATTTTATTTAAAATTTTTAAATTCTAAGTTTTTTATGATATCAAAAGATAAAGAAAAAAATTTTTTTGATGATTTATTTTTTTATTCTCTCTTAGGCATTTTAATAGGTGGAAGGTTAGGTTATGTTTTATTTTATGGATATGAGTATTATTTACATAACATAATTAAAATTTTTTATTTATGGGAAGGTGGTATGTCTTACCACGGAGGATTATTAGGGGTAATTTTTACTTCTTATTTAATATCAAAAAAATATAAAAAACATTTGTTTGCAATTACAGATATACTAGCATTAGCAATGCCTATAGGGTTGTTTTTAGGTAGAATAGCTAATTTTATTAATGCTGAGTTATATGGAAAAATTACTAATGTGCCTTGGGGTGTTGTGTTTCCTAATATGATAGAAGCAAGGCACCCTAGCCAACTTTATGAAGCATTTTTTGAAGGTTTAGTATTATTTTTAATTTTACTAATTTTGTTTTTAAAAGGTTATTATAAAAAAGTAGGCTTTATATCTTCTTTAGCAATGCTTTGTTATGGATCTTTTAGGTTTGCTATAGAATTTTTTAGAGTAGGAGAAATTTATTTTTTTAATATAATATCTATGGGTCAAATATTGTGCTTTTTAATGATAGTATTAGGTTTTATTATTTTGCACTGGAGTTATAAGAATCAATCAATTAAATAACCATAAAAAAATTTATGAAATTATTAAAAATTCAAAAGCAATTCCATTAGATGAATTTTTAAAATTAGCTTTAATATCTGAGTTTGGTTATTATCAAAATATTAATCCTTTTTTTTATAGCTCACAAAGAAAGCAAGATTTTATTACATCACCTCAGTTATCTCAAATTTTTGGAGAACTCATAGGCTTATGGTTAGTAGATTTATGGGATAAATGTGGAAGAATTAATTTTAATTTATTAGAATTAGGAGCTGGTAGTGGATCTTTAATTAATGATATTTTAAGATCTACATCTAAGATAGATGGTTTTCATAAAAATTTATCTTTACACATTGTAGAAATTAATCCTATTTTGCAAAGCTTACAAACAAACGAAATAGCTAGATATCCACATATTTTACAAAAAACTAAATGGTATAAATCTGTTGATGAAATTAATTTTACACAATTAACATTTATATATTCAAATGAATTTTTTGATGCTTTACCAATAAAACAATATATTTGTAAAAATAATCAATTATATGAAGTATTTGTAGGATTGAATGATAGTAATAAAAAATTACAGCTAGTTTTAAATAAAAATTCTACTTTAACTAATGATAATTATAAAGAAAATGATGTTTTAGAGATTTCTATCTTAGCTAATAAAATTTATACTCAATTATTAAATATTATTAAAAAAAATGGTGGAGTAATTTTAAGCATTGATTATGGAAGTTTTTTGCCTTCTAAATTATCTTCTTTGAGGGGATATTTAGATGGTAATATATTAAATATAGATGAAATTTTACAAAATGCAGGTATGTGTGATATTACATATAATCTAAATTTTGGCTCTTTAATAGAGTTAGCAAAAAAAAACAATATAGATTGTTATAATTTAATTACTCAAAAAGAATTTTTAACTTCTTTAGGATTTGAAAATAGGCGAGATATTTTAGCAAATAATTTATCATCTAAAGATAGAGAAAATTTTTTGCAAAGATGCAATTTGTTAATTAATGAAAATGATATGGGATTAAAATTTAAAGTAATGTTAAATTCTTGTAATGTGGATAATCCTTATGGATTTTATAAAATAGGAGAGAAATAAAAATTATGTATCAATCTAAATTATTAAAAAAATTTGATTTTATTGAACATTGTTTTTTTGGAAGGCATTTAGATGAAAAAAAAGGGTTTAGTAGTGGAGATTTTGATTCTTTAAATGCATCTTTTTTTACTCAAGATTCTCAAGAAAATATTTTACAAAATAGAAAAATGATTGAAAATTATCTAAAATGTAAAAATCCAATTTCTACTCTAAAGCAAGTTCATTCAACAGATGTGTTTAATATTACTAATATATTATCCACAGAAAATATGCAAAATATTCAAGGAGATGGATTAATTTGTAAAATGCAAAATTTACCAATTGGTATTTTTACTGCTGATTGTATTCCTTTATTATTTGTAGAGGAAACTCATAAAATAGTTGGTGCTATTCATTGTGGATGGAAGGGTTTATTGAGAGGAATTATTGAAAATACAATATCTCAAATTAACTCAAATACTTATTTTAATTCTCAAATATTTGTTGCAATTGGTCCTTCAATTGGAAAGAAATCTTATGAAGTGGGGAGTGATTTTTATATAGAGCACTTAAAAATAGATGAATCCTCAAAAGAATTTTTTACCTCAGTAAACAACAATAAATTTTTATTTGATATAAAAGGTTATGCAAAATATAGATTAATAAGTTCTGGCATTTTAGAACAAAATATTGATGATTTAGCTATTGATACTTGTGAAAATGAAGAACAATTTTTTAGTCATAGAAGATCTACTCTAAGGGGAGAGAAAAATCGTGGATTGCAAATGTCTTGTATTTTTTTAAAATAATAAATAAAATAAGAATTATAAAATATTATTAATTAAGAGTTATCAAATGAAATTAATTTCTGGAAATGCTAATAAGCCCTTGGCAGAAAAAATCGCACAAATTTTAGGTGTGTCTTGTGTAAAATCTAATATTACAAATTTTGCAGATGGTGAAATTAGTGTAGAAATATTAGAAAGCATGAGGGGGGAAGATGTGTATATAATACAATCTACATCATACCCTGTTAATGATAACTTAATGGAATTATTAATTATTATAGATGCATTAAAAAGAGCCTCTGCAAAAAGTATTACAGCAGTAGTTCCTTATTTTGGATATGCAAGGCAAGATAGAAAAAGTGCTCCTCGCACTCCAATTTCTGCAAAATTAGTAGCTAATTTAATAACTAAGGCTGGGGTAGATAAGTTAATAACCCTAGATTTACATGCAGCTCAAATTCAGGGTTTTTTTGATGTTCCTGTGGATAATTTATATGGAAATATTTTATTTGTAGAAGATATTAGAGCTAAATTTAGCTCCCTTAGTGATGTTGTAATTGTTTCTCCAGATATTGGTGGAGTAATGAGAGCAAGAAGTGTTGCTAAATGGTTAGGTTGCGATTTAGCAATTATAGATAAAAGAAGATCAGTCCCAGGTGTATCAGAGGTAATGAATATTATTGGAGAAGTAAAAGATAAAAATTGTATTTTAATTGATGATATTGCAGATTCAGCAGGAACATTTTGTAATGCTTCTATTGCTTTAAATAAAGCAGGGGCAACTTCTGTATATGCTTATGTTACCCACGGAGTATTTTCTAGTAAAGCTATTGTTAATATTAATAATTCTCCAATTGTAGAATTTATTTGCACAGATTCAATAAACTCTATTGCTAAAACCAATCATATTGAAAAAATTAGGTATTTATCTGTAGCACAGCTTTTAGCACAAAGTATTAAAAGAACTGTAGAAAATAAATCTATGTCTGATTTATTTTTAAGTTAATTATATATATTTTTTTATATTTTAATTGTATTTTTTTAAAAATTAAGGTATAATATTTTATGAATCCCGGGATCGGGTAAAATGTATTTTTTAAAAAGGATTATGAAGTAAGTTTTATTATTTATTTTATAATCCTTTTTTTTATAACCAAAAAGAAAATGTCTAAAAACAACAAACAATGGAAATCTTTTGAAAGTCAAATAAGTTTGATGCAAGAAAGAGGTTTGAATATTGATGATAATAAAAATGCTGAAAATTTTTTAAGCATAACATCTTACCATAGGTTTAATTCTTATAGATTTCCCTTTTTAAAAGATAAAAATATATGTAAAGATATTTATAAAAATGAAGCAAAATTTAGTGAAATTGTAAATTTATATTATTTAGATATACAATATAAAGCCTTATTATCTCAATTACTACAATTTATAGAAATTGCATTTAAAACTCAGCTAATTTATCATTTCTCCAAAAAAGATCCTTCTTTTTATGCAAAAAGAAATTTATATATAGCAAAAAAATCAAATATAAAATCAAATGAAGATATTGATAAAAAATTTAATAATATTCAATCTCAAGCTACAAGTCAAAATAATATTCATATTGATTATTATTTTAAAAAGAATTGTAAATGCAAAAAAACCAAATACAGCAAGTGTAAGTGCAATGCTAAACCTGCTCCAGCTTGGATAGCTTTAGAAGGACTAAGTTTTGGTGCATTAATTGATGTTTATAAATTATGCAGTTTTAATGATGATATAAAAAATAAAGTAGCTAATTTTTTTGGTATTTCTAATTATAAAATGTTTATACCAATATTAACAGATGTTAAAAGAATTAGGGATATTGTTTCTCATTATGATAAAGTTTTAGATAGAGAATCTTTTATAAAAGTTGAATCTAATTCTAGTATTAATAGATTTATTAATACTAATTATGATCTGATTTTTTTAAATAGGAATCAAAAAACATATTTACCATATTTTTTAATAATTAAATTTTTAATACAGCAACTAATTGTAAAAAGTGATTATACTAATTATATAAAAGATGTATATAATAATTTTGTAGTAATGAGTTATGATAATAAAAAATATTTAAGTTTAGAAATTTTAGACAGCAATGAATTTGAAATTATTTAACAAAAAGCATTTATGGAAAGAAATTTTAGAATTAAGTAGCTTAAGTATAATTATTTTATATGTGCTTTTATATTCTTTTGATTCTCTATCTTTAAGTTATATTAATGAAAAATATTACAAACTAGGTAATTGGATTTTTAATATTATTTTTACTATAGAATATGCTACAAGAATTTTTTTAACAAAATATAAAAAAAAATATATATTTAGCTTTTGGGGTATAATTGATTTTTTATCTGTAATTGTAATTTTTATAGAGCCATTACAAATTTTTAGGCTAATTAGACTTTTTAAGTTGTTGAGAATTTTAAATTATTTTAATTATAAAAATGATCGTCTTTTTGAAGTTTTTTTTGAAGCATTAGCAGAAATTAAAGTATTATTATTTGGAGTATTTTTAGTAGCTTGTATTTTAATTTATATTTTTTCTGCTATTGTATATTATTTTGAAAATCCTCTTCAACCTGAAACTTTTTCTTCAATTTTTGCATCCCTTTGGTGGTGTGTGATCACACTAACAACGGTTGGATATGGTGATATGATACCTCAGAGTGTTGCAGGAAAAATTATAACAACAATTTTATTATTTTTAGGTATTGCACTTTTTTCAATCCCAACGGCATTAATTGCATCTTCAATGTTAGATGTAAAAGAAAAAATTAGACTTAAAAAAAAGAAAGATTAAAATTGTTTATTGTTAAATAATTTCATCATCATTTAATAAATATTCTTCTATTTTTTTATCTAATCTATCTTTTATTAATAGATCAATAGTTAGTTGTAGGTTATCATTTTTATAATTGTATGCTTGATAATTTATATATTCTGTATTTATGCCATACATTGTATATATGTATTTATTGTAATTATTTATTAATGCTTTATATTTATGATTATGAAAAATACAATTTTTAAGAGGGAAGATATCATCATAAAAATATACAACTGGCTTTGCTGAATAAGGATAATTAATATTTTGTATAATAGTTGTATTTTTTATATCAATACTATCTTTAAAAGATTCATAATCATTTACTTTATAATTATAATCTATTTCCTTATTAAGGATTTGTTTTGTAATTTGATAAATATTTTTTGCAAAATCAGTTTGTTCTCCAACTGAAAATTTTTTATAAATAATATCAAAAGGCATAATTTGAATTTTTTGATAAATTGCTATATCTTGATGATACAAGTAGCTTACACCATATTCTAAGATATGTTTTTCATCAAATTTTAGGCTAATAATATTTGAGTATATATTAAAAACTTGTTTAAACTTATTGTATTCTGCTCTAAGCATTCCTATATTAATATCAATATCCCAAGGTATCATTTTTTGGTATCTAATAATTCCAAGTAAAGTTCCATGTGTGAAAAAATATTCAATATTATGTTTTTTGCAAATTTTATCAAATATTTTAAGTTGTTTTAATAATAAATCTTGCAATAATTTTTTATATCCAATTTGAGAATAATTGCAATTTTCATAATGTAAAAGAATTTTTAAATCTTCTGTCATTTTTTACATCTCATTAATAATTTTTTCTATAATAAGGGTAGTAGATATAGAGGAAGTGCGTTGCAAATATTGCACTTTACAATAAGTTTGTAAGTAATCAAAATGATTTTCCCAGTCACTTCCCATTGCCATAATATCTGCTTTATATTTTTGAATATAAAATTTTTTATTATCAAATTCCTCAAAAAATACACTATTAACGCATTTTAGTGCATCTAATATTTCATATCTTTGATTTTGATTATTGATAGGGTATTTATTTTTTCTCTCAAAGCTATATTCATCTGTGCATACCCCAACAATTAATTCATCGCCTAATGCTTTTGCTCTTTGTAAAATGCGAAGATGACCTATGTGGAATAAATCAAAAGTTCCAAATGTTATTACTTTAGTTGTCATTTTTATTTATTTATTTATTTATTTATTTATTTATAATTAATGATAGTTTATATAAAAAATAAAAGCAATAGACAAATTGCAATAGTTATATTATAATGCTTAAATGCTTACACCCTTGGAGGTAAGTTATTTTTATTTAAAAACTATTTATTTGAAATTTTTGGAGATAAATTATGAGTGAACAATTCGTATTTAATGCAATTAAAAGAGAAAAAGTAGGTAAGGGGGCCTCAAGATTAAATAGACGCGAAGGACATGTTCCTGCTACTATTTATGGCGATAATAAAGAGCCTTTATCTATTTGTTTAAATCCTAAAGAGATTATGTCTCAAATTGTAAAAAGCACATTATATTCTAACATTTATAAAGTTAGTATAGATAACAAACAACAAGAAGTTTTAGTGAGAAATATTCAATTACATCCTGTAAAAGATATCCCAATTCACGTTGATTTACTTAGAGTAGGTGCAAAAACAATTACTAGATTAGATATTCCTGTTATATTTAAAAATCATTCTAAATCAGCAGGGCTTAAAGCTGGTGGATTGTTAAATATTATAGCACATAGCTTAGAGGTAGCTTGTAATCCTAAAAATGCTCCACATCAAATTGAAATTGATTTAGCAGATACTAGAGTTGGTAGTGTGATAAAAATAGAAGATATTAAATTACCTACTGGAATTAAAACTTACTATCCAAAGGGTTATCCTATTGCATCTATTACAGCTGCTACTGAAGAAGAAGTTAAAAAAGATTCTCAAGCATCTAAATAATTTATTGATTGCTATATGATATTAATTGTAGGGCTTGGTAATATTGGTGATAACTATAAACTTACAAAGCATAATGTAGGATTTATGGTGTTAGATTGTATTGCCAAGTTTTATAATTTGTCGTGGAAATTAAATTTTAAGGGTTTATTGAGTGAAAAAAATTTTTTACAAAATAAAGTAATTTTTGTAAAGCCTCAAACTTTTATGAACTTATCTGGTGATTGTGTTGCAAGTTTGTGTAGTTTTTATAAAATTTTACCACAAGATGTAATTATTATTCAAGATGATCTAGACTTAGATTTTGGAAAAATTAAATATAAAACTAATTCTGGAGATGGTGGGCACAATGGTATTAAAGATATCCAAAATAAAATAGGTAAAAATATTCATAAAATTAAAATTGGTATAGGAAGACCAAATAATTTAGTTGATGTATCTTCTTATGTATTGAGTAATTTTTCTCAGAATCAATTAATTGATATAGAGGTTATTTCTAATAAAATAATTAATAGTTTTGATTTATTAATAGAAAAAAAATTTAATGAATTTATAAATAATATAAATAATTAAGGAGAATTAAAAAAATGAGTTTAAATTGTGGAATAGTGGGATTACCAAATGTTGGAAAATCTACACTATTCAATGCTCTTACATCTACTCAAAATGCACAATCTGCAAATTACCCATTTTGCACAATTGAACCAAATCGTGGGATTGTAGATGTAAATGATGCACGTTTATTTGAAATTGCTAACATTACAAAATCACAAACAATTTTACCAGCAAAGCTAGAATTTGTAGATATAGCAGGGCTTGTAAAAGGAGCACATAGTGGAGAAGGTTTAGGTAATCAGTTTTTAGGTAATATCAAAGAGGTAGATGCTATTATTCATGTATTGCGTTGTTTTGATGATAACAATATTATTCACGTTGAAGATTCTGTTAATCCTGTGCGAGATGCTGAAATTGTAGATACAGAGCTTATGATTGCAGATTTAGATTCCCTAGAAAAAAGGCTTCCAAATTTAGAAAAAAAAGCAAAAGTTGGAGATAAAATTTGCAAAGAACAACTAGATGTTATTAATAAAATATTACCTGTATTAAAACAAGGCTTACCAGTAAGATCAATTGAATTTTTAGAAGAAGAAAAATTAGTTGTAAAAAGCTTATTTTTATTAACATCAAAGCCTGTTTTGTATGTGTGTAATGTTGCAGAAGAAGATTTATTAATAGAAAATAAATATGTTAAAATGGTCGCAGAATTAGCAAAAAAAGAAAATGCTAAATATGTAATAATTTGTGCAAAAATAGAGCAAGAAGTATCTACTTTAACAGATATACAAGAAAGACAAGAATATTTACAAGCATTAGGATTAAATGAAACAGGATTAGATAAAATAGTAAAATGTGCTTTTTCACTTTTAGGATTGCAAACGTTTTTTACTTCGGGTCCAAAAGAAACAAGAGCTTGGACTATTAAAGTAGGATACAAAGCCCCACAAGCAGCAGGAGAAATCCATTCAGATTTTGAAAGAGGTTTTATTTGTGCAGAAACAATAGCTTATGAAGATTTTATAAAACTTGGTGGAGAACAAAAAGCTAAAGAAAATGGCAAAATGAGGCAAGAAGGTAAAAATTATGTTGTATGCGATGGTGATATAATTTTATTTAGATTTAATGTTTAATTTTTAAAATAAAATGATAATATTTTGAATATACAAAAATAATTTATATATAAAGGATAAAGTAAAAAAAATGGCTAATAAAAAAGTATTGCTTAGTATATTAGATGGTTGGGGTGAAGATAAAAACACACTATATAATGCCGTAGAACAAGGTGATACACCAACTTGGCATCGCCTATTAAAAGACAATATAAATTCTAATTTAATAACCTTTGGATTAGATGTTGGCTTACCAGAGGGTCAAATGGGAAATTCTGAAGTAGGCCATACAAATATTGGGGCAGGTAGAATTGTATTCCAAGAACTTCCTCGTGTAAATAAAGCTATTGAAGATAAATCTTTTGAAAATAATTCAAAAATTCAAAAAGCTATTACATATTTAAAAGATTCTAAAAAATCAATCCACATTATGGGATTATTTTCTAATGGTGGAGTGCATTCTCATTTAGATCATATTTTGTATTGTGCTAAATTATTCGCTATAAATGGAATAAATGTAAAGCTACATTTGTTTAGTGATGGTCGTGATACTCCACCTCAAAGTGCAAAAGGTTATTTTAGTGTGTTAGAAAAATTGTTAAATCAGCACTCAAATATATCTTTAGCAACTCTTTGCGGTAGATATTATGCTATGGATAGAGATAACAGATGGGATAGAGTTGAATTAGCTTATAAAGCAATTGTATTAGCAGATGCTCCAAATTTTAATTCTTATGAAGATGTATTAGAAAATTCGTATAATAACAACATTAATGATGAATTTATTTTGCCTAGCACAATTGGTAATTATAGTGGTGCTAATGATGGTGATATGCTATTTATGGTTAATTTTAGAACTGATAGAGCTCGTGAAATTTTAGATTCTTTGGTAGTTGAAGATTTTAAAGGGTTTGATAGAAAAAAAATTGTAAGATTTGCTAAATCTTTGGGTATGGTTAGTTATTCTGATAGCTTAGCACAAAAATTAGATATTATTTTTGAGCCTATTAATTTAAAAAATGGTTTAGGTGAGTGGTTAGCTTATAAAAATTTAAAACAATTAAGAGTAGCAGAAACTGAAAAATATCCACATGTAACTTTCTTTTTTAGTTGTGGACGTGAAGAAAATTTTGTTGGAGAAGACAGAATTTTAGTTCCATCGCCTAAAGATGTTCCAACTTATGATCTAAAGCCTGAAATGTCAGCTTTTGAAATTACAGATAAATTAGTAGATGCTATAGATTCTAAAAAATATGATTTTATTGTGGTAAATTATGCCAATGGTGATATGGTAGGGCATACAGGAGTATTAGAAGCTGGAAAAAAAGCTACAAGTGCAGTTGATAAATGTTTAGCAAAAATAGAAAAAGCAGTGATAGAAAATGATTATATTTGGGTTTTAATTGCAGATCACGGCAATTGTGAAACAATGTGGGATGAAAGAAATAATGTTCCTCATACACAACACACTACTAATTTAGTAAGGTGCATTGTAGTTAATCATAAAGGATCTTACAATGGATTAATCAATGGAAAGTTAGCTGATGTAGCTCCCACAATTTTAAGTTTAATGAATGTTGAGCAACCGGTTGAAATGAATGGGTGTTCATTGCTTAAAAAATAAAACAATTTTTGTTATTGATATAATTGTTTTTTTATTTTTAATTGTTAGTTGTTTAAATGCTAAGTTTATTAATCTTCAAAATGAAATTATAGATTTATCTAAACAAATTAGAGATAATGAGATTGCATTAGATAATTTACAGCAATATAAGCAATCCTTAGAAGTAAAAAGAATATATAATAACAAAAAATTATTTGTATATAAAAATAATATATCTGAAGCTATAGTATCACTATATAAACTTAGCAGTATTCCTTTTGAAAATTTGTTATTAAGTAAAAAATCTTATGATGATATTGCTATATCTTATGCATTGTTAAATTACTATAGCTCTTATATTCAAATGCAAATGAATGAAGTATATGAGCATTTGTATGTTATTAAACAAAATTCTGATGAGTTAGCAAAAATAGAAAAACAAATTATTAAGATAAATAATGCAATAAGTATTAATTTAAAAAAATTAAAAAGTATGCTAGTTGATAAAAAAAGCTTTGATCAAGATATTCAAGAGGTGATAAATCAAAATAAATCTTTTATTTCTAAAAGTGATGACTTATTTAATTTAATGATTTATTTAAATAAATCTTATAAATTACCATCTTGGAGCAAAGAAGATAGTTTATTTATAAAAAACAAAGGTAATTTTGTGCTACCTGTATCTGGATATTTATATAGCGATTTTCATAAAAATAAAAGCCAATCTATTTATTACAATGGCATCACACTATTAGCTAATCCCCATTCACAAATAGTAGCTCCTTTTGATGGTGAAATTTTGTTTGTAGATAATTTTACAAATTATGATAATTTAATAATTATTAAGCATTCTGCTTCATATTTTACGATTATTTCTGGTAAATTTGAAAGTTTTGTTAAGCCAACTCAATTGGTAAAAACTCACGAAACAATTGCTATTTCTAATCCTAAATTGTTACCAATTTATTTTGAGATTCAGCATAACAACCAGCCTATTAACCCTAATTTGTGGTTAGGTAAAAAAGAACAAATAAAGGTTATAAAATGATTAAATTAAAAAAAATATTATTTAAAATATGGTTTTTATTATTTTTGATACCATTTATATTAGCTTTTATAGCTAAAAATAATCAGGATAAAATTATTGTAAACAATAATTTTAGCAAATCACCAGAAAATATTTATGATAGTATAAATTTGTTTACTGAAGTTATTTTTAATGTTCAAAAATATTATTATAATGATATTCCAATAAGCACTTTAATTAGATATGCAGTAAAAGGTATTTTTGATAACTTGGATCCATATTCATCTTATTTAAATAATGAAGACAATGCATCTTTAATTAATACTACACGGGGAGAATTTAGTGGTGTTGGAATTCAAATTATAAAAAATGAATCTCAAGAAGCAGAGGTAGTTGGAGTTTTGTATGATACCCCTGCATATAAGGGTGGCATTTTAGCTGGAGATATTATTAAAAGTATTAATAATATTGAACTAACCAACTTAGATATAAAATATATATCTAAGTTGTTGCAAGGTAATGTTGGTAGTAAAATTAAATTAATTTTATATAGGGGTAAAAAGTCTTATAGCTTAAACCTAATAAGAGAAAAAATAAGACCAATTGTAGTAATGGGAAAAATGTATGATGATATTGCATACATTAAAATTAATTCTTTTAATGAAAGATCTAACAAAGAGTTGTTAAAACTATTAAATTCTTTTTCTAGAAAATCTAATCTAGAGGGTTTAATTTTAGATTTAAGAGATAATCCAGGCGGGTTATTAGATCAAGGGATTATGGTTGCAGATAATTTTTTACCAAAAAATAGTGTTATAGTATCTGTTGAATCTAAATATTCTAAAGAAATTTATTATGCAAAGCATAAAGATAAATTAAAAGGAAAGCCCATAGTAGTATTAATTAATAAAAATTCAGCATCTGCTGCTGAAATTGTAGCAGGAGCCTTAAAAGATAATAATCGTGCAATTATTGTTGGAAACAAAAGCTATGGAAAAGGCTTAATTCAAAGCATTATTCCTTTAAGCAAAATAGGTGAAGAAATTAAATTAACTACTGGTGAATATTATATACCAAGCGGAGTATCTATTAATAAATATGGTATTCAACCAAATATTTATGTATTCTCTAATGGCACATTATGTAATAAATGCTCTAAAAAATCTTTACAAAAATATCAACAATTAGAAGATGATACCTTGTATGATATTTTAAATGATAGTCAAAATTCTTATATTGATTATCAGTTGCAATATGCTTTAAAAATTATAAAAAGATATAAAATTAACTTATAGGAAAAAAATGACAAAATATAGGTCAGGTGTAGGCGGTGTTTTAATTAATAAAAAAGGATTGATTTTTGTAGGTAAAAGAAAAAATACTCAATACGAGTGGCAAATGCCACAAGGTGGAACTGAGTTTGGTGAAACATATGAAGATGCTATTGCAAGAGAAATGAAAGAAGAGGTAGGTATAAATCAGTTTCAAATTTTAGGAAGCACTCCACTTTTAAAATATGATTTACCAATTGATGTTGCAAAAACTTTATGGAGTGGTAAATTTGTTGGTCAAGAACAAAAATGGTTTTTTTTAAAATTTTTAGGTGCAGATACAGATATTAATATTAATTTTGAAGCTAGACCAGAATTTGATGATTGGAAATGGATTAATTATTTAGAGGTAGAAAATTTAGCAGTAGCTTTTAAAAAAGAAATTTATAGTAGCATTATAAATTATGGTATTATGAATAAATTTTTAACTAATTATTAACAAAAATTAACATAATTGATATTTTTTATATAAGTTATACACAATGCTTTTAAGTGTTGATTTTTTATATGAACAATTGTAAACAAATCTTGTAATAATATCTAAAAGCCTTTATATATGTTGCTTTTAAAGTATTGTATAATTATTATAAGTTTTTAATATATAATCTTGTTAATTATATATTAAAATTTTTATCCACAAAGTTATCCACATTTTTGTGGATAAAAAATTAACTATTTTGATTCGCAACAAATTTAGCTTGAGTGTTAAGATAAAATAATTTTTTTAATTTTTTCTGCTATAGTATAAATGGTAGTGATAACTTACAAAGTTTAATAAGAATTAAGCAAATCAATGTCAATAAAAAAAAATAATTTTATAGGTAAAGAGTTAATAAAATTTTTGTCTTCACAAATACCAACTAATAGTGGTATTTATAAAATGATTGATATTAAAAATAAAATAATTTATATTGGGAAAGCAAAAAATTTAAAAAATAGAGTTTTATCATATGCAAATTCAAATTTAACACCAAGAATAGAGCATATGGTATCACAAATTCATTTTATAGAATGGATTATTACTAGTTCAGAACAAGATGCTTTACTTTTAGAATCTGATTTAATTAAGCAGTTTCAACCTAAATATAATATTTTATTAAAAGATGATAAAACATTCCCATTTATTAAGCTTAGTTTAGATCATAAGTATCCTAGGATTTTTAAATTTAGAAGCAAAACATCTACAGCTATTGATGGGGTTTTTGGACCTTTTGCTTCCTCTGAGGTTGTTGATGATAATATTAAAATTGCACAAAGTTTGTTTAAAATACGATCTTGTTCTGATAATGTTTTTTCTCACAGGCAAAGAGCTTGTATTTTGTATCAAATTAAAAGATGTTCTGCTCCGTGTGTTAATAAAATTAATGACTTTGATTATAAAGATTCTATAAATCAATTAGTAAAATTTTTAAAAGGTGATAATCAAGAGCTAAAAAAGCAATTAAGTATACAACTTGAATTTTTGAAAAAAAATCAAAATTACGAACAAGCAATTGTAATTAGAGACAGAATAAAAAATTTAAATGAATTAACAAATAAGCAATCTATTTTATTAGATAAAAATCAAAATGCAGATTTTATTGCACTTGTTAAAAATAGCAATCAGTATTTGGGACAAATTTTTTTATTTAGAAACGGACGACATTATGGTGCTTTAGATGTAGCTTTTGAAGAAAAAATAGATGAAGATATAAACAACGTGTGGCAAAAATTTTTATTACATTTTTATACCCACAGAGATTGCCCACAAAGCGTTTATATTAATTATAATATAAATAAATCTAATTCTTTAGATTTTAAACTTCTTGAAAATGTTTTAAAAAAAGCAAATAATAAAAAAATTACAATAAAAAATCCAAATACTCCTATAGATAAAAATATTATGGATATTGTAATAAGAAATGGTAGAGAATCTTTAGAAAAAAAGCATTTAAAGCAATCTAAATGGAAACACAATTTTGATCAATTACAAACACTTTTTAAATTAAGTAATCCAATTAATGTTATTGAAATATACGATAACTCACATTTATACGGAACTCTTTCATTAGGTGTAATGGTGTCAGCAACACATAGTGGTTTTGCAAAAGAAAACTATAGAATTTTTCATCTTAAAAATAAAAATATTATGGGAAATGATGATTATGGTATTTTAAAAGAAGTTTTCACAAGAAGATTATCTAAAATTGTTGAAAATAAAGATATTCAACCAGATTTAATTTTAATAGATGGTGGGGTAGGTCAGCTTCAGGTTGCATATAAAGTGATGTGTGATTTAAAGCTAAATATTCCAATGGTAGGAGTAGCAAAAGGTGCTAAGCGTAATGCAGGGGAAGAAAAATTAATTTTAATAGATAATAGTCAAATTAATCTAGATAAATATTCTTCTGATTTACATTTTATTCAAATGTTAAGAAATGAAGCACATAGATTTGCTATTCAATCTTTAAAAAAACGAATTTCTACCAACTTAGTTAAGTCAGAGCTAGATGATATTCCTCAAATTGGTTTAAAAAGAAAAAAAGATTTGTTAAATTATTTTGGATCTTTAGATAATATTAAAAAAGCATCTATAAAAGACTTATTAAAAGTTCCAAATATAAACAATGCAGTTGCAATAAAAATATTTAACTGGTTTCATTAATATGGTATTCTAATTTAGAATATATATTAATTTTATTTTTATAGAGGCTTTTTTAATTATGAATTCAAAAATACCAAATATTTTAACATTAACAAGGTTAGCTGTTGTTCCTTTGTTTAGTTTGTTTTTATTTGATGATTCTTTAGAATATCGCATAATATTTTTAGCTTTGTTTATTTATGCTAGTATTACAGATTTTTTTGATGGTTATTTGGCTAGAAAATACAATATAAATACAACTTTTGGAAGAGTTTTTGACCCAATTGCTGATAAATCTTTAATTTTAGTTGTTTTTATTGTCTTGTTAGTAAAAAATATTTCTTATGCTCCTTATATTGTAATTCCTATAATGGTTATTTTAGTTAGAGAACTTGTTATTTCTGGAATTAGAGAAGGCTTAGCTGTAAAAAAAATTGTTATACATGTAAGTAAATTGGGAAAGTATAAAACAACTATTCAAATGATTTGTTTAGGTTTTTTAATTTTAGGTGGTCAAGAAAATATTTTCTTAATTTGTATTGAGTATACGGGAATAGTATTAACTTATGTATCTATGATTATTTCTTTTATTAGTGGTTTAGATTATATAATAAAAGTTTATAAAGATATTGTAAGTGATGAATAAAAACTTAAAGGATATTATATTAGGTGAGTATAGAATTTGATAAAATAATGAATGATGTTAATTTTATTAATAGTTCAGATGGAAGATCTGCTAAAATATTATTAGAGTTTTTAGAAACAAAGTCTAAAATTGATAAACATAATATTAAAAACATTATCGTTCATTTTGGTTCTGCAAGGATATTGCCTTTAGATGTAGCTAAAGAAAGCTTAGAAAAAGCAAAGTTAGAGAATAAAGATTTATCTTATTATAAAGATCAAGTAGAAATTTCTCAATATTATGAGCTATCAAGGAAGTTGTCATATAAGTTTGCATTATGGAGTAAAACTTTACCATCACATAAAAAATGTTATATGTGTAGTGGTGGAGGTGGTGGAATTATGGAAGCAACTAATTTAGGAGCATTTGAAGCAGAAGAAAAAAATTTAGGCTTTAATATTGTGCTACCTTTTGAGCAAGATGCTAATCCTTACATTACAAAAGATTTGATTTTTAATTTTAATTACTTTTTTTTACGTAAATTTTGGTTTTCTTATTTAGCTAAGGCATTGGTTGTTTTTCCTGGTGGGTTTGGCACGATTGATGAAATGTTTGAAAATTTAACATTGCTACAAACTCATAAAATGAAAAAAAGAATTCCAGTTGTGTTGTTTGGAACTGAATTTTTTAACAATTTGTTAAATTTTGATACCTTAATTAAATACGGGTTAATAAAAAAATCTGATATGGATTTATTTATTATTACAGATTCTATAGATGAAGCATTTAATTATGTAATAAATAATATTGAGTTGTATCAAGACAATTAATTAGAATTAAATTAATGAAGCAAATTTTAATAGTAGATGATGATAGCACTATATGTAGCTTATTATATCAATTGTTTAGTGAAAATAATTTTATATCCTTTTATGCTACAGATATTGATGAAGCTAACACTATTATAAATTATATTGCTATAGATTGTTTATTGGTTGATTATATGATGCCAAAGCAAAATGGAATTGATTTTTTAAAAAATTTAAAGCTAAACAATATTATTATTCCTTCAATTATGTTAACAGCTATAGATGACATAAATAACAAATTAACAGCACTTGAGTATGCTAGTGATGATTATTTGTCTAAACCATTTAATTCTAAAGAATTATTATTAAGAGTAAACAATTTAATAAAAAAAGATATAGATTTTATATATGGTAATTCTAGCCATATCCAAATAGGAGAGCTAATGTTTGATATTAAAAATTTATCTTTAAAAATTAAAGATAAAGAAATAATGCTATCAGATCAAGAAGTTCAAATATTGATGATTTTTGTTAATAATATAAATGAAATTTTAACTAAAGAATTCATTTTGAAGGGGTTAAGTAAACCTATTACTCAAAGTAATCTTAATTCTTTGAATGTATCAATTATGAGATTAAGAAAAAAAATTGAAAAAGATATTCATAATCCAAAATATATAAAAACTATTAGAAATAAGGGTTTTGTGTTAACCAGAAGGTAGATAGATGAAAAAAAACTATAGGGGTAATTTTTTAAAATTAGTGTTTATATTTAAAAAAATTGTCCCACAAACATTTTTTTTACGAAGCTTAATTATTATAGGTTTTATTTTATTATTTATTCAAACCCTTGTGGTGGTATTGTTTTATGACAATCAATGGCGTAAAATTAAAAATAGTCTTATATCTAATGTTGTTATTAATATTGCACACATAGTTTATTTGGCAAACAAAACAGACACAATAGAAGATTTAAGTATTTTAATTGATGATTGGAAGGGTTATAAAGGCATACAGCCTAGTTTAGTTTTATTAAAAGATATCCCCACACAATATAATAAAAAAATTACTGATATTGAGTCTTTATTAAAACAAAATTTACAAAGCTTAATCTCTAACCCTATTTATATTTATGAATATGATGATAAATATAAAATTTTAAAATTATTAATACATATCAAATATGATGCATATTTATCTTTTTATTTAGAAAAAGAATTATTTTTTATAAAATCTTTAGATATTTTAGTAATTTTAATGATTGTTTTTTATTTTTTAGCAATTCTTATTGTTGCTCAATTTTTTAGATTACAAATTAGACCTCTAATTAAATTAGCTAAAGCTACTAAAAAATTTGGGAAAGGAGAAAAAGTTTCTTATTTAATACCAAGTGGATCTATAGAAATTCGTCAGGCAACCATAGCTTTTAATGAAATGAAAGGACAAATTGAAAATTTTTTAGAACAACGTAGCTTAATGTTATCTTCGGTATCTCACGATTTAAAAACATCATTAACAAAAATTAATCTAATGTTAGATTTATATACTAATTTTGATGAAAATAGTGATATAAAAAAAGAAATTAATAATATGATTGAAATGATTAAATCATATTTAATTTTTACAAAATCAGATTATGCAGAAAATGTAAAATCAAAGCTCAATATAAAAAAATTTTTTCTTGAGTGTATTTCTTATTACACATCTAAAATAAATATTACTTTTAAAAATGAAAATATTACAAAACATATTGAAATTAATGAAGTTTTATTTAAAAGAGCTATTGATAATTTAATTGTTAATGCTATGCAATATGCTAAAAACATTGAAATTATAGTAAAAAATATAGGTTATAATTCTATATCTATTCAAATTAGTGACGATGGTATTGGCATAGATGAAAAAGATTATGCAAATGTTTTTAAACCATTTTTTAGAATAAATGAAGCAAGAACATCAAATAATAGTAGTGTAGGGCTAGGGTTATATATTGTAAAAGATATTGTTGTAAAAAATGGCGGTAATATTTTTTTAAATAAATCAAAGCACTTAGGAGGCTTAGAAATAAACATTATTTTACCAATATAATAAAAATAAGTAATAAATTATTCCCTATGATATGGATGACCCTGATTAATAGTTTGTATTCTATATAGTTGTTCTATTAATATTATCCTTGCAAGTTGATGTGGAAATGTTAATTTGCTTAAAGAAAGCATCATATCTGCTTTTTTTTTATATTCTGTTAAAAATCCATCTGCTCCGCCAATTAAAATATTTATTACTGATATATTTTGATGTGGAAATTTATAAAAAATATTGCATAAGTCTTGTGAACTAACTAATTTTCCTTGCTCATCTAGTAATATTGTAAAAGATGATTCTTTAACAAAAGAGAAAAGGGCTTTATTTGTATCTAATTGAGAAAAGTTTTTATCATCAATTTCAAATAAAGATATTTTAAATGAAGTAATTCGTTTGTAATAATCATTAAATATTGCTAAAAGAGGAGAGTTTTGTTTAATTTTTGATGCACAAATTAAATTTATTTTCATTTGTTATAATTTATTTGTTTCATAATTCCAAATTTTTTCAAGATTATAATAATCACGCACTTCAGGTTTAAACAAATGAATTATAATATCTTCTAAATCAATTACAATCCAATTTAGACCATCTTCTCCTTCTATAGAAATTTTTTTATATCCAGATTTTTTTATATTTTCATAAATTTTTTCTTTAATACTAAAAATATGCTTAGAAGAGGTTCCACTAGATATTATAATATAGTCTGCAATATCGCTTTTTGATTGCAAAGGTATACACAATACATCTTGACCCTTTTGATCATCAATTGTTTGTAAAATTAATTCTTTTAACTTTTCAGAGTTATTCAATTATGATTCCTTTATTTTATTTCTAATTTTAGTAGAAGATAAATCATTTTTAGGTATTAAAAAAAATTTTAATTTATTTATTTTTTGATATTTTAAAAAAATAGAAGCTTTTGAATATAAAGATTTTATAGAATGTTTATTTCTAGAAAATACAGCAATATTAAAGCTAGTTGCAATATTTTTCCAATATTTAAATAAATGAAAATTAGTTAAATTATCTTCTCCCATTATCCAAAATAATTGTGTTTTATTACTAACAAATTTATTTATGAATAACATACTTAGGTAAGTATAATGCAGATGTAGAGATTTTTCAATGCTTATAATTTTAATTTTAGGATTGTTGTTGCATAATTTTTTGGATAAATTTATTCTTTCATTTAAGGAATAGGTGTCAATATTTTTTTTATTTGGATTTTGAGGGGTGATCATAAAAATAATAAAATCTAGATTAAGCTTTTTAATTGCAGTGTTAGCAATATACAAATGACCCATATGAGGCGGATTAAATGATCCTCCAAAAATACCAATTTTTGTATTATAATTAATTTTTAAAAAAGATAATTCAGAGAAATAACTTGTATTTTTTAGTTGATTTATCATTTTATGTCTCTTATAATCTATAATGTAGTGTAGGTAAAGTTGCATACAAATATATTTTAACCTATATATCAGTTGAAGTGAATATAATTTTTAACTTAACAAGTAAAGTGTAGTATTATGGCATATA
This sequence comes from Rickettsia typhi, assembly GCA_945888065.1. Taxonomy (GTDB): domain Bacteria; phylum Pseudomonadota; class Alphaproteobacteria; order WRAU01; family Hepatincolaceae; genus CAMCZU01. Next base: position 62,116 of record CAMCZU010000001.1, on the reverse strand, counting down.
ATAGCAGATTTAAAACTAATAGTAATTATAACCAAAATAAAAGTTCTTTTGCTTCTAATACTGGTGGTTTAAATAATTATAATAGTATGAACTCTAATCAATATAATAACTCTCAACAAAATTATAATAACAATGATCAACAATCTTTTCCAAATCAACCTAATAAATTTAATGATATGCAACCATTTTCGCCATATAATAACTCTAATTCTTCTAGTAGTTCTGTTTTAAACTGGGATACTAAAAGGGATTATTTGTCTGCTTTAGATGGTGAGTTTGATGTTGATTCGTTTTTAGGAAATGTAAGAAAATCTAAGCTTAAGCCAACTTTACAGGGCAAAGGTAAATTAGTGAAAAAAAATAGCAAAGACGAAGAAGAATTAAGTTCTAAAAAGAAAGCTGCTATGAAAGAAAAGCCTAAAGATGACGATGAAGATGATTTTGATGATTTTGATGACGATGACGATGAAGATGATTTTGATGACGACGACGATGAAGATGACTCCCCTGGGTTAATGTCTAAATTAAAATCAAAATTCTCAGCTAAAAAATAATTAGCATTATTAGTATAACAAAAAAGGGGAAATAATTTATTTCCCCTTTTTTGTTATACTTTAGTATTTATTTTTTTTCTAAACAAATTACTCCAGGTAGTTTTTTACCTTCCATCCATTCTAAAAATGCTCCACCTGCTGTAGATATATAAGTAAAACTCCTATCTACATTGGCATTTTGTAATGCAGAAACAGTGTCTCCACCACCAGCAATACTTATAAGTTGTTGTTTGTTTGTTAACTCAGCTACTATTTTAGCAACTTCGTTTGTAGCATTATCAAAAGGCTTTATTTCAAATGCACCTAATGGACCATTCCAAATTAAAGTTTTTACTTGCTTGATAACATCTATAAAATTTATAATAGATTTTTCACCTGCATCAAAAATTTTTTGCCCCGAAGATAAATTACCATTGGCAACATTATAAGTTGATACACCTTCTTTAAGATCGTTTGCAACCACTCCATCTACAGGTAAAATAATTTGGCAATTATTAGATTTTGCTTCAGATATAATATTTAAACATTCATCTTTCATATCTTTTTCACACAAAGATTCTCCAACATTTACTCCATTTGCATATAAAAATGTATTTGCCATTCCTCCTCCAATAATAATGTATTGAACTTTTTTTACTAAGTTATGGAATACATCTAATTTTGTTGAGATTTTAGCACCACCAACAATTGCTAATACAGGTTTTTTAGGATTTTCTAATGCTTGTTGCAAAGCTTTTAGTTCTTCTTCCATTAATCTACCTGCCGCATAAGGTAGCAAATGTGCTAAGCCTTCTGTAGAACTATGCGCTCTGTGCGAAGCTGAAAAAGCATCAGATACAAATATATCTCCAAGAGATGCTAATTTTTTAGTAAAGTCAGGATCATTTTTAGTTTCTGCTTTATAGAATCTTACATTTTCTAGCATTAATATATCACCGCTTTGCAAATTATTTATTGCATCTTTTGCTTTATCTCCAATGCAATCATCTGCAAAAGAAACTTTTTTGCCTAAGCATTCTTCAAGAGCTTTTGCTATAGGTTTTAAGCTAAATTCTGATTCAAAACCATCTCCTGATGGTCTACCTAAATGAGATAAAATAATTACTTTAGCACCTTTGTTTGATAACTCTTTAATGCTTGGAGTTGAGCGTAGTATTCTTTCTTTGTTTAAAATTTTTCCATCTTTAATTGGAACATTTAAATCTAGCCTAATTAATACTTTTTTATTTTCAACAGATATATCATCTAATGTAATAAAGTTAGTCATTTTATTTTCCTTATAATTAATTTTTTATTAAAAATAATATTTATGTTATTTATTATAACATAAATAACACTTGTTGTAATAGATTATTTTATTAATGTTAATGCAAAAGCTGATTGAATATCTACAAAAGGTCCAAAGTCTTTGCTGTATTTTTCTACAAAGCCACGAATTCTAACATTTTTGTTTTTCAATTTTTTAATTTCTTTAATACCACCAAAAATATTAGCATATTCTTTATCAATTCTACCAGAGAAACCTTTTTGTTTTGTTTCTTCAAATTGCAACCAAATAGAATATTTAGAATCTAAGATATTTATAATTTTGCCATCAATAATTTTATAATTATCTACAAATTGATAAGCCCTGTTAGCTTTAATTACTTCATATTTTTCATTTTTCCAAAAAAGATTATTTTTTTTAATAGCTTTATTTTCTATTTGCAATAATTTATCTATATAAGGTATGTAAGAATTGTTTAATATATACACATAAGCTAATGATTTATCTATTAAATAACCATTAACCCAGATTTCATCATAAGTAAAAATATCTGCTAAGATTCTACCATATTTGTCTTTTTTATTGGAAGCTACATATTGTATTTTAAAATTTGGGGCATCTGCTAAAATATTTTCTAAGGCTTGTTTGCTTTCATTGGCAAATGGCCACGGAGGATTTGTATATAGTTCTGGTGCTTGGATTCCTAACAACCTAATTTTTGTAGGTTTGTTGTTTACTAATGCTTCAATTGTATCTCCATCTATTACTTTAATTAAAGATACATTATTAATTTCAACTATAGAGTTGTTTTGTATGTTTTTATTGCTTGATTTTGAATGTAATTTCTTTTTTTGTTGTGCAGAATATAAGTTTTGAGAAAAAATAGTAATAAACAACAATAAAAAACAAAACAATATATTAAAAAGATTTTTCATTATAAAAAATTTTGTATGTGGTCATTATAAAAATATGATTGTAAAATCAACAAAATTATTATATAAGATATAAAGATAATATTGAAGAAAAAAAGTTAATTTGATATTTTATGTGGATGTAGCTCAGTAGGATAGAGCATCAGATTCCTAATCTGAGGGTCGCAGGTTCAAATCCCGCCATTCACACCAATACTTACTACTAAAAATACAGCTTTATTTTACAGGATATTTTTAGTAGTAAATATATTTTTACACTTTAGTTAAACATTTCTAAAATTTGAGATTTGTTTTTTAATCCAACTTCAGTTTTGATTACTTTTTTATTTTCAAACATTAGCAAAGTAGGTATTGAACGAATTCCATATTGTCCGCTTATTTGAGGGTTTTCATCTACATTAATTTTAATAATTTTAATGTTTGGATTTTCTGTATAAGCATCTTCTAAAGCAGGAGCCATTGCAACACAAGGTCCGCACCACGGAGCCCAAAAATCAACTAATACTTTTTGATTAGTAGATGCTTGTAATACCTCTACTTCAAACTCAGATTCTTTTATGCTTTTTACCATTTTTTTACCCTAATAATTGTTAATATACTTTATTAGTATATAGTATATTTTTTATAAAATGCAATTATTGTATTTCTACTAAAGATATGTCTTGAGTGAATAAAATATAAGATTTAACTATGTGATGTGGATATATTTGTTTAAGAATTTTTTTGTATAAAGTCATTTGAGTAATGTAATTTTTAGGCATAATAGCTTTAGATTTAGCAAATTTGTAATCAATAATGATAATATTATTTTGTAATTTTATTATTTTATCTACCCTTGCAGATATTATTTGCATTTCATTGTTGTGTTGTATCATACCACTTATAAAAACTTCATTTAAACTTGGATGTGTAAATAAAAAATCTAAATTTGGATGAGTTAAAATATTTTGTATGTCGTGTAAAATTTGATTTTTATCCTCTAAAGAAAGTTTAGCATATAAATTATCAAGAAATTTTTTAGCATATTCTAAATGATTATTTGATACATAATTAAGTTGTTCTAAGATTTTATGAATAACTAATCCTTTATTAATTTTAGGATTAATTTGTTTAGATAGCATATCAAGTGGTGAGATAAAATATTTTTCATCTATTTCTATTTTAGAAGGACTAATTGGTTTAGATAAAGAACTCTCTGCTATTGGTGTTTCTTCATACCAAGATGGACTATTTGTATTTACCAAAGATTGTGAAGAATCTTTTGTGCTAGATTTAATTTGAGTTGTTTTATAATATGTTTTTGATATAAAATTTAGATCTTCAGTAAAAAAACTGCTTTCTTCTTCAATAAAACAATGTTGATTAGATATTAAAGTGTTGTTAATGCAATTATACCATACTTGGTTAGGCTTAGTATCTGTAGGTAATTGTTTGCATACTGAACAAATATATAAATGCTCTTTTGCCCTACTAATTGCTACATAAAATAATCTTTTTAATTCATCTTGTTGTTTAATTTGTAAATTTTCTAAAAGTTCATTTAAAATGTTGGCTCTATTTTGAGATGATAGTGTTAATAACAAAAGGGGACTGGTTGGACTATTATTGTGAATTAAGCTCGTGTAAGATGTTTTATCATCTAGATCTTGTAATAAAAATACAACCTTTGACTCAAGTCCTTTTGCTCCGTGAATTGTCATTAGCTTTACACTATTTGTGTTATCAGATGAGTCTCTGGAAATATCTTGAGTGTGCTCTAAGAGATATTTTAAAAAAACTTGTAAAGTATTAGTATTATTAGGTAAAAACTGGTTTAAAATAAGGTTCATAAACTCACTTAGTGCTTCTATAACTTCTTGTCCTAATCTAGAAACAAATTTTTTTACACCATTATTTGTATATAAAATTTTAAAAAACAATTCAAACACACCTAATATTTTAGAATCTTCAATTAAAGATTTAAGCTCTTGATATATGTGTTTAAAAGAAGAACTTTCAAGGGATTCAAATATGTTTACTTTTAAAGTATTACTTAGAGTTTTTAGGTTTACAATATCATTATCACTTAAATTAAACAGAGGACTTTTTAATACACAGCACAATGAAAAATCATCATTGTGTTGTAATAAAAATTTTGTTAAAGATAATAAATCTAAGATTGCTATGCTATCATTAAGATTTATTTTGTCTAATCCTAAGATAGGAATATTATTATTTTTAAATAATTTAATTAAATAAGTTAAAGTTTTATTATTTTGCCTTTTTTTATATAAAATTAAAATATCAGAATAATCGATATTATGTTCAAAATGGAGGTTTTGTATTTTTTTAGTAATAGCTTGAGCTAAATTTTTATATCTTTCATATTTGTTAGTGCTATCTTTGTTTTGTGATATGCTTGGCCAAATTTCAACATTGTAGGGATCGTTTTCTTTAGAATTAGATGTATGTGTAAATTCTTCTTTCAAATAGGGTGCTTTTGTATTGTCAAATAAATTAGGTATAAAGCTATTAATTGTATTTATAATTCCTTTGTTGGATCTAAAAGATAAATTAAGAGGAATTTGATGCCAAGCACAATTAGAGCTTAGTATTTTATTTTTAAAATAAGAGTTTATTGTATTAAAAATATAAGGATCTGCCCCTTGAAAGCTGTAAATAGATTGCTTTATATCACCAACTATAAAAATTGTTCTTTTATTTTCTTTGGCACTAAGTCCTGAAAAAAAATCTTCACTAAAATGCTTAATAATTTCCCATTGTAAAAAGCTTGTATCTTGTGCTTCATCTACTAAAATATGATTAATTTTGCTATCTAGCTTGTATAAAATCCAATCTTTCATAGTAGATTTGCTAAGTAGTTTATGAGTTTTTATAATTAAATCATTAAAGTCTACCAAAGAAGATTCTTCTTTTAAATATTGATAAGTATTATAAATTTCAATTGAAATTTTCATAAAAGCTAGGTTAATTTCTGCAGTTAGTTGGTTATTATAGCTTTGTTGAAAATTAACAAGATCGTTTGTAGCTTTTGAGATTGTATTGTTTATAAAATCTTGAGTTTCTTGAGAAAAGCCTTGCAGGTATTTTTTAGATACTATGATTTTTCTAGGAGTTAGTTTTTCTGTTAAAAATATTTGTTGATAATAATTAAACTGCAAAATTCTTTCAGGTAAAGATTTGTTTAAAAAAAGTAAAAAATCATTGTTAAATGCGGTCGGATTAGATTCTTTTGAATTTAGCTCTAAGGTAATTTTTTTTAAAGATTCTATAGTCTCTGGGTTGTTAAGCAAAGACTCTTTTAAGGAATTACTTTTAATGTTTTTGTTTGCGTTTAGGTATTTATATAAAGAATCTTCGTATTTATCCCAAGATGCATTAAGGTTGTAAAACTCTATAATGTGTTCTAATTCATAGGAATTTGTTAGCATATCTTCCATTTGAGATTCAAATGTAAAGCCAGACATATTGGTAATGATTTTTGTTAGTAAGCTTTTACTTTCATTATCTTCATTGCTTAAATTATTAAACTTTAAATTTAATATATAATAAATTGCCTGTTTTTTTAAATTTTTAGCTAAAGAATCTTCAATTACATAAAAATTAGTAGGCAAGTTTGCTTCAAGAGGGAACTGAGATAAAATTTTTTGACAAAAAGAATGAATTGTTTGAATTTGAATTTTTTCCATATTATTTAATAATTTAGAAAATAAAGTTTCTGCTAGGATAATTTGTTCTGATGATGGAGGTTCGTTTGTTAAAGCATAAAGCTTACGTTGTAGCTGTTCTGGTTTTAAAATACTCCAATTAGCTAAAATATCCATTAATCGGTTTATCATTTCTTGAGAAGCTGTTTTTGTATAGGTTATGCACAAAATATTTTCAATACTTTCACCATTTAGGAGTAATCTTAATACTCTATCAACTAAAATTTTGGTTTTACCTGTTCCTGCTGATGCACTTACCCATACATTAACATTAGGATTAGAAGCTAAAATTTGTTTGGAATTTGGGATAAGGTTTTTATTCATTATTTTCTTCTTCTTCAATTAAGTCGTCTAAATTTGTGTTAAATTCTAAATATCTTGCAAAATGCAAATATGGACTTGCTATGTTTTTGTGAGTAGTCCAAAGATATGGTTGATTGTTAACAAGATAATTATTTAGCAAATTTATTATTTCATCTTTCCAAGTATCTATTTGATTTTGTATATCATCTTGATAACTAATGTTTAAAATTTTAATATCTTTTGTAAATGTTTTAGGTAAATATATATAATTTGCATATAAATTATGTAATTTTGGGTTAAAAGTTATATTTTTAAATCCATTGTTATATAAAATTAAAGATAGAATTTCAAGCTGTCTTTGGTAAGTTAAAATACTATCTTTTGAGCTTGTTTTATAATCTGCAATTTCTATAGAATTATTCTTATATAGTGTTATTCTATCTGCTTTGCCTACTAATGTTATATTTGTATTATTATGCAATGTTAAATTTAATTCTCCTAAACATTCAATAAAATGTTCTTTTGCTAAATGAATATCATTAATTTTAAGTTCAATAAATTTATTAAGAGTATTTTTAAGAGCAGGAAGTTTAAATAAAGAGAAAATAATATCATTATTTAATTTATTAAAATATTTTTTACATAAATCTAATAATAAAAAAATCATTTGATCATAAGATAAATCTTTTTTTATATGTAAATTTTTAAAAAAATCTTCTAATACATTATGAAGCAAGGTTCCAATTACAGATGCTTGAATTGGAGGATTAATATTTTCTAAATATTTAATTTTTAAAATTTCTTGGATAAAAAACACATATGGGTTTTGAATTAAAAGCTCTACTTTTGTAGCTGAAATTTTTTTAAAATTATCTTGTGTTGTTGAAAAAAATGGCAGAGAAATTTTGGTTGATATGTTTGTATTATTAAAATAATGCTGTGCAAAATCGCTTAAATAAGCCTTATGATTTAACGAATCAATTTTGTAGTATTGTAAAGTTGTAATTAATTTTAATAACCAACGAGATGGGGTGGTTAAATTACCTTTATCTTTTTGAGATCTTGAAAGCACTACCTCAGAACTACCTAAAATTTGGCAAAAAACATTTGCCTGAAGCCCTATTTTATAGTCATTGCTAAGCATTCCTATATTTTTCATCATATATTTATTTAGCCAAGGATTTTGTTTATCAATATAAGGGGTAGCATTTTCATTCAAATTGCTAATTATCATTATATCATTTTGAATTCCTATACTTTGTAAATTACCATATAAAAATAGGCGAGGATGCTTGTTATAAAAATGTGTTAATTTATTTTCATCTATAATTGATGTTAAAATATTGAGGTATTCTTTAAAGTTTAACAAATCTAGCTCTTGAGATTCTTCAATTAGCTTAGCTAATAAGAGTGATAATTCTTTGCCTTCTTGATTTGACCATATTAAAAAATTATCTTCATATTTACATAAAGCTTCACATAATTGAATATGCTTGATGAGTGTTTGTGAAAAATTAATTTTTTTAGTAGGTTGAGAAGAAATTTTTTTAAAATCTTTAAAATATTCTTCTAAATTTTTAAGAAACAAAAACAGATCTGGATATTTATTTTTATTGCAATTGTTATATAGCTCTTCAAAACCATTGTTATAAAAGCTGTTTCGCATAATATGTAAATCTAGGTTATCAATAAGCAATTTTAGCTCTGTTTGATTATATTTTTGTATATGAAAAAATGGATGCTTTAGTAAAGATAAAAAAGAAGTAGGTTCAAAATTATTGTTAATTATTTCACCTACAAGTAAAAAAAACTTAGCTTGATTGCTTTGTGTTAATTTTTCTCCTAAATAGTCGTTAATTTCAAGGTTCCATTTTAGTAATTCATTTTTTACCCTAAAAATTAAACTTTGGTTGTTGCTAATAAAACCTGCTGTTTTATTAGGTGTTTGGAGTGTTTCTCTTAAAATTAAAGCTATAGTTTTTGCTTCAATTTCTTCATTTTTTGTAGCAATTATAGATAGCTTATTAGTTATATTTTTAATATTTGCAATGCTAAATTTTTTGTAAATATTTGTATCAAATAATCTATGAATAAATGTTTCTTTTTTATCTTCTATTTTACAAAGTTGCTTAATATTGTTTTGCTTAACATTCATTGCTTCAAACATATATTGATAAACTTTTTGAGGATGATTGTATGATAGAGTTGTTTCTGTAAAAATATTATTATCTATGCCATAAAAAAATAACCTACCATTTTTTAAATTATTAATAGTATGTTGTAAGCTAATTACACTCTTAAAATAAGAAGAAATATTTAAAGCAATAATTTGAGTATTTGGAGGCTGAATTTTCCATAATTCATTTTGAATGTTGTATATTAAAGTTTTTTTGTATGCAATATCTATCATATTTTTTTGAGATAAAATTTGATGCCAAGAATTTAAAGCTATATCTAAAAATTGAATAATTTCTTGCCAATGATTTGCTAAGTTAGAATCAATAATTTTTGTAATAGAATTAAAATCTAAATTTTCTTCGTATCCTCTATCTATAATTTCTCCTAAAAGTTGAGCTTTGTGCAAAGCTTGTGATGGAGTATGCTGAGGATCTTTTTTTATAATTAGCCTAGATAAAATAAAGTTTCTTTGGGTTAGAGAAATAGTGTTTTTAAAAAAATCTTCATAATGTAAGTCTTTTTTTTGTTTATTAGTTAAGATGCTTATATCACTTAAAAAATAATCAAGATTTTCAATTGATATCATTTTTGGCAAAATTAAGCTTTGAGCATTAGAATTGTTTAAAAAAGATCGTTGTAAAGAGCTTAACAATCGTAAGTTTGGTAATAAAATAATATATTCGTTTAGCTTTTCTTTGTGATGTTTAACTTCATTTAATAATAAATTACTAAAATCGTCTAAAAGAGATTTGCAAAAAGGAATGTTGTATATCATTTTGGAAAAAATCTATTAAATTGAGATTCATTTGAACAAGCAATATCTATATAATGAATATTATTTTGCACACTTAGTGTTAAATAAATAGGATTATATATAAAATAATTTTTTAAATTTTCACTCCATTCAATTAATGCAACATTGTTGTTTAAAATTTCATCTAATCCTAGTTCAATCAATTCTTGAGGATTTTGAATTCGGTATAAATCTAAATGATAAATACTAAATTTTTTAGTATCATAAGAATTAATTATACTAAAAGTAGGGCTTAAAGCTGTGCTTTTAGGAAGAAAATATTCAATAAAAAATTGGCAAAATGTAGTTTTTCCAACTCCAATATTTCCTTTCATACAAAAAACATCACCTGCAAGTGTATGACTAGCTAATTGATAAGCTATTTTTTTAGTGTCTTCTAAGTTGTGTAAAGCAATAGTAGAGTTTTTATTATTCATTGTAATTTGTTTTAATATTTATATTAATATATAAATTATAAACAATAAATATATAAATATGTTAAACTTTTGTATATTTTAATTAACATTAATATAAATTGGTAATAAAAAAAAATGAAAGAATATAATACAGATATGCTTATCGTTGGTGCTGGTCCTGTTGGTTTGTTTGCAAGTTATCAAGCGGGATTTTTATCTATGGATAACATTGTTGTAGATGCTTTAGATGAAATTGGTGGACAATTAAATGCTCTTTATCCTTATAAAAATATTTATGATGTAGCTGGGTTTGAAAAAATTTTAGCAAAAGATTTAGTTAATAATTTAACTCTTCAAGCGAATCAATTTAATAAAAATACTTATTTGATGTCTCGCTTTATAACTAATTTGCATATTAATGATAATAAAACTTTTAAAGTATCTACATCTAAAAATGATTGCATTAACTGCAAAGCAATTGTAATAGCAGCGGGGGCAGGTGCTTTTGGTCCTAATCGTTTACCTTTTGATAATATTGAATCTTATGAAAATAAATCAGTTTTTTATTCAGTTAAAAATCCGCAAGATTTTAAAAATAAAGTAGTTGTAATTGCAGGGGGCGGAGATTCTGCAGTTGATTGGGCAATTGGTCTTGTTGGAATTGCTAAAAAAATATATGTTGTGCATAGACGTAATAATTTTAGGGCTTCACCATCTTCTTTAAATACTTTGAATGATTTAGTATTAGATAAAAAAATTGAAATGATGATACCCTATAATTTAGATGGAATTACAGGGACCGATGGAATGTTAAATAAAGTAAGTATTAAAAATATGAACTCTGAAGTGTTAGATTTACAAGCAGATTGCTTATTAGCTTTTTTTGGGCTATCAAGAAGCTTGGGAGAATTAGAAAAGTGGGGCTTTAACATTAACAAGCTACATTCATCTATAGAAGTTATTAATTCTGTTTGTGAAACTAAGCTACCTGGTATTTTTGCAGTTGGTGATGTTGCTCAATATGAAGGCAAATTAAAGTTAATAACCACAGGATTTGGAGAGGCTGCAATGGCAGTCCATAGTGCTTGGAGATATGTTTTTCCAAACAAGGTATTTCATTTTGTGCATTCAACATCTAAGGAATAATTGTGGCAATTATTTTTAATGAAGATGATATCTTAATTCCATTTAGCTTTAAAGATATTAGAGTTAAGGGTAAAATTTTAAGATTAAACAAAGTATGCGAATCTGTTGTTAATAATTTTAATGTTTCTCAATTAATAGAACAAATTGTTTTAGAAACTATTGCTTTTAATACAATTATTTCTAGTAATTTTAAATTTGATGGTGTGTTTAAACTGCAAGTAAATTGTTTTGATGGTTTAATTAAAGTTTTGCTAGTAGATAACAAATCAAATGGAGATATTAGAGCCTTTGTGACTCAAAACAAAGAATTTCAAACAACCAAAGATCAATTAGATTTTAAAGATTTAATAGGTAAAGGATTTTTGATTTTTCATTTGAATCAGAACATTCAACAACAACCATATCAAGCTATTGTTGCTATGGATGGTAAAGATATAACTGATGTTGCAAATGGATGGTTTAGAGATTCTGAACAAATTAAAACTTATATTAAATTTTTTTCTGATGTTAAGTCTAAAAAATGCGGTGCTTTATTTTTACAAATGATTCCTAATGTTTATGAAACATTTGAAGAAAGTGCAAAACATAAAGAAGATTTTAATACCTTAGAGATTTTATCTAATACTCTTACACAAGAAGAAATGTTTAGTGATAATTTGTATGATATTTTATATAAGCTTTATAATGAATTTGAAGTTATTACTTATGATAAAAAATATTATCAATATAATTGTTCTTGTTCTTTAGAAAAAGTTCAAGATATGATAATAAATTTTTCTACTAAAGATAAACAAGATTTAAAAAATGAAAGTGGAGAAATAGAAGTTAAGTGCGAATTTTGTAATAAATCTTACATTATAAGATAAAAAAGATTGCTATTTAGCCTATTTTATCTTATAATCATTCTTGTTAATTTGTATAAATCTCTATGATTTTTAAATTGGGGTGTAGCCAAGCGGTAAGGCAATCGGTTTTGATCCGATCATTCCGAGGGTTCGAATCCTTCCACCCCAGCCACTTTATTTTTCTAATTTTTTTGTTTTCTTATCAATTATATTTGTGTTTTTTATTTTTAATATTGTAGATTCTATAGTAGATATATTTGTATTAGGGTTTGTATTAGGGTTTTTAGTGTTTTTTAAAAATTGTGATAAAAATGTTAAAGAATTAGACATACATACCCTCATTGATTATATTTATTTTTTAATAATTTTATTTGCTAAAATCATTCTATTTACTATGATAGCAGGTAAAAGTTAAGAATTATTTAAATAATATTATTTAATTTATTTAGGGATATTTAAGTTTTATAATTCCTTGACACTTACTTGTATTAATCTTAGTATTAAGACACTAGAAAAAAATTTTTTATTAATGGTTTATTATGAATATTAAATTTAGGCTAATCTTACATTTTATTGGATACATTATATCTTTAGTTGGTGTATTGATGTTGATTCCTGCTTTTATAGACTTTTTTTTTAATAGAAGTTCATCTAAAAGTTTTTTTATTTTTTCTCTTTTTACTACATTTATTGGTTTTACTTTTGCATTTGCAAATAAAGAAGAAAATTTAGGTGTAATGTCTGCTAAAGATGGATTTTTAATTACAATTTTATCTTGGATTATTGTAGTTGCTTTTGCAGCACTACCTTTGAGTTTTAGTTATTTAAATTTAAGTTATACCGATGCTTATTTTGAAATTATGTCAGGGATTACTACCACAGGTGCTACTGTTATAACAGATTTAGATCAGCTTTCTTATGGATTGCATTTTTGGAGAGCATTAATGCAGTGGATTGGGGGAATTGGTATTATTGTAATTGGTATTTTGTTATTTCCATCTATTCAAGGCGGGGGAATGCAACTATTTAAGTTAGAAGCATTTGAAACTTTTGATAGTGCATTTAAAAAAGTAAAAACAATTGCTTTGGGTATTTTGCTTATTTATAGTGTAATTACTGTAATTATAATTATATTGTTGATGTATGTTGCAGATTTGAATTTTTTTGATTCTTTAATTCACTCTTTTACATCTGTATCAACCGCGGGTTTTTCAAATAAAAATAGTTCAATTGCATATTTTAATAATCCAACTGCAGAAATAATTTTAATGATATCTATGATTATTGGTGGCATGCCTTATATTTTATTATATTATTTTATATTTTTAAGAAAAATAAATTTATTTAGTGACTCACAAGTTATTGGTTATTTTAAAATATTAATTATTTCGGTGTTGTTATTGTTTAGTTATTTATATTTTCATAATGGGTTATCTAGTTTTAATTCTTTTAGGTATGCATCATTTTCTGTTGTATCTTTATTAACAGGGACAGGGCTTGTAAATGTTGATTATACAGGTTTTGGATATTTTCCTACAATGATGCTATTTTTTGTAATGTTTATTGGTGGATGCGGTGGATCTACTGCCTGTGGAATTAAGGTTTATCGCTTTCAAATTGCATATCAAGTATTAAAATCTGCAGTTGATAAATTATTTTTAAATAAGCATATTTCTGTTTCTTATTATAATAATAAAATTATTACTTCTGATATGTCTATTAATATTTTTTCTTATTTGTTTCTTTTTTTAATATTTTTAGCTTTTGGTTCTGTGTGTTTATCGGCAATGAATTTAGACTTTATTACAGCATTTTCTGCAAGTGTTGCTTGTTTAACAAATGTTGGACCAGGTATTGGTCAAGTGGTAGGTCCTAGTGGTACTTTTGCTTCTATTCCAGATGGAGGAAAATGGATATTAGTTATGTTAATGCTCCTTGGAAGACTAGAAATTTTAGGTGTAATTATTATTTTTAGTAAAAATTTTTGGTCAAACTAATATTGCTATATTTATTATGATTTAATTTTATAGCCAATTTTCCATATATGAATACATACTACAAACAAGATAATATTTATAATTAAAAGTGTTACGCTACCATACATTATACTAAAATCGCTGACCCCAATAAAGCTATATCTAAAGCCGTCTATAAGATAAAAAAACGGATTGTAATGAGAAATATTTTGAAAGAAAACAGGTAATTTAGCTATAGAATAAAATGTTCCTGATAAAAATGATAATGGAGTTATTATCAAATTAGTAAAATTTGCTACTTGATCAAATTTTACAGACAACATTCCTGCAATTAAACCCAATAATCCTAAAAGAATACAACCAGAAATTCCATAATAAAAAAGTAAAAAAATATTATGAAATATTAATGTTGAAAATAAACTTATATAAAGCAAAATACAAATACTTACCACAGCAGATCGTGTAATGCATCCTAAAATATACCCACTAATTACTAAAAATGGACTCAATGGAGCCATTAAGATATCTATAATATTACCATTTATTTTAGCAATTAACAGAGAAGAAGATGTATTAGCAAAAGAGTTTTGAATTATCATCATCATTAATAATCCAGGAATCAAAAATTGTGTATATGTATAAGCATTATTATTGTGGCTACCAGATAAAGAGACCCCAAATACAAGTAAAAACAACGATGTTTGAATGATAGGACCTAATAAAGTTTGCCCCCACACTTTTAAAAAACGTTTAACTTCTTTAAGATAAAAAGTATAAAAAGATACCCACATAGATTGCTTTACCATAAAATTTTTTATTCCCTATACTTGTATTTGCTAATATATTAAATATAATATTATATTATATGGCAAAATAAAATACAATTTATATGAATATATGGAAAACAAGCAATTACAAATGCTAAAAAAACTATCTTTTAGCTATTTATCTAAATATAATTGCTCTTGTGAAAAATTAAAATCTCATTTAAGAAAAAAATTAAAAAAAATTTTTTACAATGAATTACTGCAAGATAGTTCTTTTATTGATGAATATCTTAACCAACTTGATGATGTAATTTTGTATTTACAACAACTTGGTTATTTAAACGATGATATTTATGCTAAATATCAATTTAATAGCTTGTTAAACAGGGGAAAATCTATGGTGCAAATTTCTTATAAATTTCAAGAAAAGGGTTTGAATCCAAGTATTATAAGCAATATTATTCAAGATGGTCATCAAAATATTGATGTAGAATTATTTAGTGCTTGTAAATTTTTAAAAAAAAAATCTTTAGGCATATATAGAAAAAAAATTGAGTTTGATATAAATAAAGAAATAGCAATAATGTATAGAAATGGTTTTAACTATGATATTATTAAAAAAGTTTTAAAAATGTCTGTTGATGAAATAGAATCAATTTTGCAATTATAACTATATTAAAACTATGACAATAAATTATTTAGAACAAATATTACATAAGGTAAATGCATCTATTGCTTTATTTAGCAAAGAAGGAGAGTTGCTATTTTTTAATAATCAACTTGAAGAGATGTGGGGGATTCCTAAAAATTTTTTACAGCATAATATATATATTGTAGATTTTTTTGAAATTTTAAGAGAGTATAAAATTTATCCTCCGCAAGATGATTTTAGAAAAATGTGCCAACAAATAGTAGCAAGTTTAACAAAAGAAGACTTTGAAGAAACTCAAAATATTTTATTACCAAATGGAAAAAATTTAGAACAAAAAATTATTAAATATTCTGATTACTTAATGTTTAGTTGGCAAGATACAACAGAAGTATGGGATATTACATATAATCTAAATAATCAAAAAAATCTTTATAATAAAATTATTGAAAAAAATCCACAAGCAATTATAGTGGTATCTACCACGGGTCAAATAGAAGATTATAATGGAAAATTTTTACAATTATTTAATATATCTTCAGAAAATTTATATCCATCGCATATTAGAGATGCTTTTGCATACATAAATATAAATGATACAGATAAACCACAAATTATTGGTAATATTTTAAGCAATAGGAGTTTTTCTTACACATCTAATATTGATGATAAAGCATTAGTAATTAATGGAATTGCTTTACCAAATACCTCTATGTTTGTAGTTTTTTCATACGATAAAACTAATAAAGATATTGTGTTTGATAGCCCTGAGTTATTAAAAAACTTATCTAATTTGCAAAATGATTTGGTATATGATTTAAATATTTTAATTGGCAATCCTTTAAATAGTATTATTGGTTTTTCTGAAATGTTAAAAAATCAATATGTAGGAAATTTAAATATAAAACAAATGGAATATATTAACAAAATACTAGATAAAGCACAGCTAATTAATCAAGAATTAACTTATAAACTAGATTTACTAGAGCTTAATCAAATACAAACAATCCCAAAAGATAACCTAGATTTAAATATTGTAGTTGCTTATATTTTAAATCAAGCTAAAGCTAGAATTTCTTTAAAAAATATCAATATTAAAATTAATTTTCCCCCTAAGCTATCTTATATTAATTCTTCTGAAAGTTTGCTTGTAAAAGCCTGTAGCTTGTTTTTGCTATATATTGTGGATCAAAATTCTAATAATGCAGAAATTACTATTAATATTATGCAAAAAAACAATCAAACTATTATTAATATTAAAGATTCAGCAAAATCTCCAATCTTAAGCGATGAAGATGTAAAAGTAAAATATGATGTAATTTTAGCTTTAAATATTTTTAAAAAACTCAATATTAAATTAGATTATTCTTATAAAAATAAATTGCAAAGAGACATATCAATTATTGTAAATAACTAGCTTTTATCCAATAATTAGGAAATTTTTTATATAAAGAAGGCAAAATATTATTAATAACTGAAAAATTAGGATAAATTGCAAATACACTACTACCACTGCCCGACATTCTAACTAAGGTAGATGATTTGCTGAGTTCGTTGATAATAGGATTTATAGCTGAATTTAATTCTATAGCAGAGCTTGTTAAATCATTTTTTTGTTTAGATAAAAAATTTAGCAAGTGATTTGTGTTTTTTATGTGTGTTATATCTTTAACATTAATAGGTAGTGTATTTGGATTTTTAAAGTTTAAAAATATTTCTTTAGTAGATACGTGATGCAATGGATTAATTAAAATTACAGGAAGCTTTTTAGGTAAATTAATTGAGGTTGTTTTTTCTCCAATATTTTCAAAAAAATTAGCTTTTTGATATAAACAAGTTGGTATATCTGCTCCAAACTTAATACCTATGTTAATTAAATCATTTATAGATAATTTTAAATTATATAATTTGTTTATAGCTAAAATTGTTATTGCACCATTTGATGATCCACCGCCTAACCCTGCATTAAGAGGTAATTTTTTATTTAAGGTTATTTCTAAGGGTTTTTTAAGATTATAATTAGAAGAAAAAAAATTAAATATTTGTATAATAAGGTTGTTATTAATAGAATCTAAGCTACTTAAAGATTGTGCAAAATCACCTATAATATTTAATTTAAAGTTAGATGAAAATTTAAAATATAAAACATCATAAACATCTGCAAAGGCACATAAAGACTGCAAATTATGATATCCATTATCAAGTTTACCAAGGCAATGTAAAAACAAGTTAACCTTAGCTTTAGCTTTTAAAATTAACATAATTTGCTAAAGCTATGTTTTTTTAACCATTTTAGATTTATTTCCTACAAGGTATGCTGGAATATCTTTGTTTAGTTTTTTATTTATAGATTCTTTTAAAATTTCATCTTGAGTTAAATTAACCGCTGATTGCCAATAATAATGAGCTTGTTTAGGGTTTTTATTAACAAAATATAAATCACCTAAATGATCGTTAATTTGTGCATCATAAGAGTTAATTTTATTTGCTTGAATAGAATATTTAAGTGCATTTTTATAATCTTTAGTTTTAAATAATCCCCAAGCATAGCTATCTAAAATATTTGCATCAACAGGAGATATTTTAAGAGCATTTTTTAACATAAATAAAGCCTCTTTAAGATTGATATTTCTATCTATCCAAGAATAAGCTAAATAATTAACCAATAGAGGATCTTGATTGTTGATATTTTTTGCTAATAATAAATTTTGTTCAGCTAAATTCCAATTGCCCATTTTATCATAAGATACTCCAGAATAATAATAAGACAAGTATTTCCCTAAAACATAATTATTTTTTAAAGAAATATCTAAAGCATCTTTATATAAAGAAATTGCTTTTTCATAATCTCCTTGTTTATGAAATATTCTACCTAACTCTAGCAAAGGAGTAGGGTTATCATTATCTGTTGAAGAATAAGATTTTAGCAAAGATATAGATTTATCTTCTTGTTGGAGAGTTGTATAAATATCTAAAATTTTATAAATTATTACTCTTTTATAAAAACTGCTATCTTCAATTTTTAGGTAAAATGTTAAAGCATCGTTGTAGTTGCCAAGACTATCATAAAAGTTTGCAATAGATAGTTTAGCTACATCATTTTCATCATCTAGCATAAATGCTAAATTAGATAAAATAAAGCTATTAGATACCATAAGATTTTGATTTAATTCAGATGGAATAAGCAAGGCTAAGCGTAATAAAATATCAGAATAAATTGATTGTAAAGTTAATATAGGTTTGTCTTGAATGTAGCTAACAGCTTTTTCATTGCTTAAAAAATTATCACTTAAATAATCTTTAAAATATTCTGTAGACTTTGTAGGATTTTCAACATAAAGCAATTTAGCATAATTAATTACTGATTCTGTATTAGGATAATTATTATTAACATATTCAAAAATTTCTTTTGCTTTGTTTGTGTTGTTTACATATAAATTAAACATACCTATTTCATAGTAATATAGGTCAGGAGCCATTTCTTTAATGTATGTAGCTTCTTGTTCAAATTTGGTTTCTTGATTATTTTCATAGCTTTTAATGCCTTTTAACATTATTAAAATAATATCATGAATTGATTGTTTATCTGCATTAATAGAGCTTAAATGATATATTGCTTCATCTAGTTGATTAGATTTTATTAAATAAGATGTTAAAATTAAATTTGCTAAATAGTGTTTTGGTTCAAATAATAAAATTTGTTGAGCTACATCAAATGATTTTTTAAAATCCCTTTGAGCTACTAAAAAAAATAAATATTCTTCTAAAACATCTTTTTTATTATTAGAATTTACAATATGTTGATAAAATTGGTCAGCCTCGTTGTATTTAAAAGCCATATTTGCTTGACGTGCTTTAAAAAGATAATTAAATACCTCTTTTTGTGATAACGTTGAAGATGTTTCATTGATAGATTTTATAGCAAAAAATGATACTAAACAAATTAGTAAAATTGTTAATATATAGATAAAACTTTTTTTATTCATAATTTTTCTAGCAGATTATATAATTAAATTTAATATTATATGTTATTATTATAAAATTATTTCATAATTGTAAATAAAATTTTTTATAAAATTGTTTAATAAAAACATAAGATGCTACTATTATAACACAATGAATAAAGAAAAACTTAAAAAAATCATTAATTTATATTCTTTGTTAAATATTGAATATTTTTTTTATAAGGGGAATGCACTTAATATTAAATCAATACAAATAAATAATGATAAAAACAATAATAAAGAAGCAAACCCAGAAAATGTAATTAATGAACAAAAAAATGAAAAAATTTTATTTAAAAAACAAGAAATAGAAAAAAATTTTAGCATTGATTTATCTCATATTGAAACCCTAAATGACTTAAAGAATGAATTATTAAGCTTTGATAAATGTTTATTAAAAAAAACAGCTATCAACACCGTGTTTGGTGAAGGAAATGAAAATGCACAAATAATGATTATAGGGGAAGCTCCAGGGGCAGAAGAAGATGAAAGTGGCAAACCATTTGTTGGTAGAAGTGGAATATTATTAAAAAAAGCTTTGTTAGATATAGGTATAGATAGTAGCAATTCTTTTATTACTAATAGTGTGTTTTGGAGACCCCCAGGGAATAGAAATCCAACATTTGAAGAAATGTCGTTATGTTTGCCTTTTTTAAATAAAATAATTGAAATAATTAAGCCTAAGATTATCATTTTAGTTGGAACTAAAGCTTCTAATAATTTATTAAACAATGAAGAATCTATTAGCACTATAAGAAAAACTTGGCATAAATTAAGTTTATCTTTTGTTAAGTCTAACTTAGATTGCTTAGCAAAAGGAGTTTTTCATCCTGCATATTTATTAAGAAATCCAACTCAAAAAAAATTATTATGGCACGATTTATTAGATATAAAAATAAAATGCATTGAATTGAATATTTTAAATAAAAATTAGTATATAATGAAATTACAATTGTGTAATTTTTTATTTAAAAAATATGAAGTCTTTTATTTTCTGTCTCATTAGTTGCTTTTTGGTTAGTTTTGTATTAAATGCTAGTCCTACTTATTTTGTATCAAATAACCATTCTAGTATTACATTACCTAAAATTCTTAGTGAATCTGATATTGAAATTTATAAAAAAATTTTATCTTTACAAGAAAAAAGTTTATATGATGAAGCCGACTTGCAAATAGAAGAATTAAACAACCAAATTTTAGTTCCGTATTATTTGTATTTAAGATACAAAACTTCATCTTATAATCCAACTATTCAAGAATTAATAGACTGGTTAGAAAACTATAATACAACTGCTGTTTCATCTGAAATGTATAGTATTATTAATAAAAAAATTAAAAAATCTAATTTAAAAATTACCTTAAAAAAACCAAATAGTTTTTATGATAGATTTATACCAATTTATTTAAGGCACGAAGTTTTTAGCAATCAAATTGAAAATATAGATTTTTCTAAAGAATATAAGCCATCATTATTGCAAAATTCAACAACTAAAAAACTTAATTTTTACTTAAAAAAAGGTAAAACACTTAATGTAAAAAATATTTTATTATCTAATAAAGTAAAAAAATATTTAGATGCAAAAACTTATGATTATTATGCATCTAAGCTAGGAAGGTCTTACTTTTTAGATGGAGATGACATTCAAGCTATTTATTGGAATAAAGTAGCAACTTTACATAATCCTGCCCTTTATTCAGATTCTATGTTTTCTTTAGGGCTATCTTATTATCGTTTGAAAAATTTTAAAGAATCTGCAAGGTTTTTTAAGTTTTTTTATGCTAATGCTAAATATTTATCATCTGAAAATATTGCAAAGGGATCTTACTGGTATGCAAGAGTTTGTTTGCAATTAAAAGATATGGATAACTATTATAAATCTTTAAAATTAGCTTCTAAATATAAATATAATTTTTATGGAATTTTAGCACTAAAAGAATTAGGAATTGATGTCAAATATGATAGTAGTGTTGATTATGTAGAATATTATGAAAATGATATGAAAAATTTATCACAAACTAGATACGGAGAAAGAGCTTTAGCCTTGTTGCAAATGGGTTTTAATGATTGGGCAGAACAAGAATTAATTTATTTAGCTAATTATGAAGTATCTTCTTTTAATACAAAATTAGAAATTTCTATTTTAAATGCTTTAATTTATTTATCTAGCACACATTATATGCCAGCATTGAGTTTAAAAATAGCAGGGGAAATGGGTATGTATTACGGATTTGCTCATTTATCTTACCCTATTTTTATTATAAATTTAAGAGACGGATATGAAGTAGATCCATCATTGTTGTTAGCTATTTCTAGAAGAGAATCTAATTTTTATGCAGGAGCTCAAAGTTCGGTAGGAGCACAAGGTTTAATGCAATTATTACCTAACACAGCAAATTTAATGATAAAAAAATATAATTTTGATTCTCAAATGACTAACTATCTTAATACTAAACCTGTAAGTGTTGAGTTGGGTCAAAAATATTTGAACTTTTTAATTCAAAATGAAAATTCTAAAGGTAATTTAATTTATGTTATTGCAGGTTATAATGGTGGTTTCAGAAAGGTAATAAAATGGATAAATGAACCACATAGAATGCCTAATAATGCTTTGTTTTTTATTGAAAGTGTTCCTTATTATGAAACAAGAAACTATATTAAAAGTGTATTAACCGATTATTGGATTTATCAAACAAAATTAGGCTTACAAACTCATTCTTTATCCTCTATAGTGCAAAATGGTCAACCTATTTATTATCATCCATCTAAAAAAGAAATAAAAAGAATTAAAGAGAATTATGCTAAAGAAGCTTTGCAAAACTAATAAGCTATAAGGTAAATTTTGTTATGATCACAATTGTATTAAAAGATATTCAGCTACCTGAAAATTTAGGTATGATTGCAAGAAGTATGTTAAATTTTAACCTTATGAATTTGTCTGTTGTAAATCCTTTATATGCAGATATTATAAACGATGCCAAAGCATCTTCTTGTGGAGCTTTAGATATTATTAATGTAAATATTTATGATGATTTATCTAATGCTTTATCTAATGCTAATTTAGTAGTAGCATTATCTGCTAGGCAAAGAGATTTAACAACACAGCATTTAAGCATTACAGATTTACCACATATTATAAATCAACAAAGCAATGACTCTAAGATTGCTATATTATTTGGTTGTGAAAAAAATGGGCTATCAAATAATGATATTGCCAATGCTAATTATATTGTTAGTATTCCAACTAATAAAGATTTTGGTTCGTTAAATATTGCCAATGCAGTGGCTATTGTATGCTTTTATATAAAGCAAAATTTATCTTATAACAAGGTGAAAAGCATCAATAATATGGCTTTATTTACAGAACTAGATTATTTTTATAATGATCTATTTACTAAATTATCTTCAGTTGGATTTTTTTCAGAAAGAACAAGAGAGCAAATTACTAAAAATAATGTAAAAGCTATTTTTAAAAAAGCTAATTTAACTTCAAATGAAATAAAAACATTGATAGGCATTAATAAAATGCTTTATGGACGCCAACAAAAAAATTTTTAATTAAATAGATTTTTTATTATTAAATTGAGATAATTTTAAAAAGGCTAAACTAATAAATATTTTACTTATATACAAAAATATAGATAAATACAAAGCTAATAATTCTTTATTGTATAGCATATAAAATAACAAAATATATATTATGTTATAAATAAATACATAAAATATTAAAATTTTTCCTCTTTTATGGATAGATTTAAGTAAAATATTAATCCCATTATATATATGATAATTAAAAGATGATGTAGATTGAAGTTTAGGTGTTAAACAAAACCATAGATTTTTAATAATAAATATAACACAAGCAATTTTTAATTCTTGGTGATACAAAAACCATAAAATAAAAAAATCTAAAATTAAATTAATATAAATTCCAAAAAAATAAGATAATTTAGTAATTTTATAATTTAGATATGTGTATATCATATGTGTTTTTTTGTTAAATTAAAAGTTAAATATATTAAAGAAAAGAATCCAATTAAGGCATTAATTAAAGCAAATGAAATACCTTTACCAAATAAATAAATATCAAAAGTATTGCAAGGAGTGTTAAGGTTATTAAAATTAATATTGCAAATAGTATTTATGAATCCTACTTGAGTTAAGAATTGGTAAAATCCAACACTTATAGTGCCTAATAACAATATACAACATAGCAATAAAGAAGTTTTTGTTTTAACAAAACATACTATTAAAATTAATATCCAAAACAATCTTTGATACAAGCATAATTGGCAAGGGTGTGTGTTTAACAACAACTCGCTTAAGGTTGTAAGTAATAACACAATGCAAATAAAAATTTGAAAATATCTCATATATAATATATATTTTAATCTTTTATTAAAATTCTTTTAAAAAATCTTCCTGCTAATAATAACAAAGAAACAAAAATAATAGCCGAAGAGTAAATAATGGTAAAAAAAATAGTTCTAAGTCCATTTTTTGAATTTTCAATTATACCTAAATTAGATAAAACATTTAAAAAAGTAGCATTATTAATAGCTTGTAATGTAATAATAATAACAAAAATACATATAATAATAATCCCTATTAGCATAAAATCTATTGTTTTCATTGTAAGCTTTTACCTAAATTGTTGATACATAATATATAAAAATACAAAGAGTATTATAATAATAGAAAATAAAATGCTTAATTGTTTAAAGTTTTTTACAATATAATCTTTGCCACGAGTATGATAAAATTTAATTATAAATGCTAGTAAAAAAAATCTTAATCCCCTAGAACATAATGATGCCACAACAAAAGGAATAATATTAGCTTTAAAAATTCCACTAGCAATGGTTGCAATTTTATAAGGTATTGGTGTAAAACCTGCAATAAATACAGCTAGAACACCATAATTATTATAAAAACTTTGAAATTCAGCAAATTTATTGCTATAACCTAAAAATTCAATAGTAGATTTTAAAAATCCATCATAAGCATAATATCCTAAAACATATCCAAAAATTCCACCAAATACAGAGGATATAGTAGTAATAAAAGCATAAAATAATGCTTTAGATGGAACTGCAAAAGCCATAGGAATTAATAAAACATCAGGAGGAAGTAAAAAAAATGAACTTTCAGTGAAAGCAGTTAAAATTAATATATACAAAGCATATTTAGAGTTTGTATAAGAAACCGCTAAATTATAGCAACTCATATAGCATTTTTTTAAAAAATTCATAAAAATCTCCTCTTTATAATTTATGTGTAAGTATATCTTAAAATGTATTGATTGTAAAAAATTTATTGTAAATTTTGTGGATTGTTAGCTAAAATTCCACCTAGCATATACAATGATCCACAAATAATAATTAGGTTATTTCCATTTTGTTTCTTAATATAATTTAAAATATTTGTAATATTATCAAAATTGTAAGATGTTAAATTCAAGCTTTTACAAATAGCTTCAATATTTTTATTAGAAAAGCATTTGTCATAATCAGAAGGGTTGTTGGTAGAAAAATCTAAAGGATAAATAATGCAATTAATTTTTTTAAATTCTATTAAGCAATTTTGTATATCTTTTTTTTTTAGCATTCCAAAAACAATATGCACTTGTAAGTTAGGATTTGCATTTAACTTAGATAAAATAAATTTTATTAATGCTTTTATCCCAGAAACATTGTGTGCTCCATCTAAATAAATTTCTGAATTATCTATTGTAATACCATATAAGGAGGGCATTTTTTGTAATCTTCCTGCCCAAAAAGTATTATTTAAAGCATTTTGTGTTTTATTGTGGTTAAGAGTAATATTTGGTAAATTTAAAGCACTAATTAAAGCTAAAGAGCTATTATATAATTGATGCTCTCCTTGTAAAGATAGGCTATCTAGCTTATAGGTGTAATTTTGGTAAGTAATATTTTTTTCTTTTAAATTTATATTGTAATCTCTACCACCTAAAATTAATTTATTGTTTTTAGTAGAGTTTATTAATACTCTAATAACAGATTCATCTTGATAATCACTTAATACAATAGCATTTTTTTTAATAATACCAGCTTTTTCATATGCAATTTTTGTTAAGGTATTTCCTAAAAAATTTTCGTGATCAAAATCAATTTTAGTAATAATGTTTAAAATAGGGTTGTCTACTACGTTTGTTGCATCTAATCTTCCACCAAGACCTGTTTCTAAAATAGTATAATCGGCAGGATTGTTAAAAAAAGCAAAAAAACCTATTGCTGTTGTAGCTTCAAAAATTGATAAATCATTAAAACCATCAATACAAGATAAATGTTTTTGATATAAAGTTAATTGTTCTGTGGTTATATATTTACCATTTAAATAAAACCTTTCATTGTAATCTACTAAGTGAGGAGATGTAAATGTATTAACAGAAAAACCATTATATTGTAATATATATTTTAAAAAAGACAAGGTAGATCCCTTACCATTAGTTCCTGCTATATGAATAATATTTGGTATTTTGTTTTGTAAGTTATCAATGTTATTTAAAAAATTACGAATACGAGATAAAGATAAATCAATATATTGTAAATGTTTAGTCAACTTATTTGCTAGTTTTGTTTATTAATAAATCTAAAATAGTTCCTAAAATAGTTTTTAAATTTTTTCTGTGGGATACATAATCTACCATTCCGTGTTCTAACAAATATTCTGCACTTTGAAAGCCCTCAGGTAATTTTTTACGAATAGTTTGTTCTATTACTCTTGCACCTGCAAACCCAATAACTGCACCTTTTTCTGCAATATGAATATCTCCAAGCATTGCAAAAGAAGCTGTAACACCGCCTGTAGTAGGGTTGCATAACACTACTATATAAGGTAAATTAGCTTCTTTTAATTTTTCTACTGCTATAGATGTTTTTGCCATTTGCATTAAAGAAAACATACCTTCTTGCATTCTAGCACCACCGCTTGCAGTAAAAATAATAAAAGGACATTTTTGTTTTATAGCTTCTTCAATTGAATATACAATTCCATCACCAACTTCAGAACCCATTGAGCCACCAAGGAATTCAAAATTCATAACAGAGGCAATGCTAAGAACATTATTAATTTTTCCCATAGCAGATACTATGGCATCTGAGTGATTAGTTTTTTCTTTGTAAGATTTCAGTTTATCTATGTATTTATCTTTGTCTTTAAATTTTAAAGGATCTTTTATCGCTTGAGGCAAAGATAACAAAATAAAATCTTCATTGTCAAAAATAGATTGTAAACGTTTATTAACATTTAAAAAAAAGTGATAATTACAATTCGTGCAAACCATATTATTTTTTATTAAATCTTTTTTAAATAATATTGAATTACAAGAATTACATCTAATCCATAAATTATCAGGGATATCTTTTTTGATTTTTATAGAATCACTATTTTTTTTTATTAATTTATTAATCCAGTTCATTGATGTTTTATACCATTTAGCTATAAAATAGGCTTAATAATATTTTGATTAATAAGCCTATTTATGATTAATATTATTTTTTTTCTTTTTTGCTCATTGCTTCTGCAAAAATATCAGAAAAAGATGATCCAGAGCTATCACCACTAGACATAGCTTTTTTTTGTTCAGAAATTTCTAAAGCTTTAATTGATAAAAAGATAATTTTTTTAGCACTATCTATTTGAGTTATAATAGCTTCTACTTCATCACCAATTTTAAAGGTATCAAAATTTTGTTCATCTTTATCAGAAGACACATCATTTTTTTTAATTATACCTAATACTCCTTCTTTAACATCTAATTCTAAAGCATTTTCTGTTATATTAGTAATATGTGATTTAACAATGCTACCTTTTGTAAGATTTTCTAAAACAGAAGAAAAAGGATCTTGACTTAAATGCTTAATACCTAATAAGATTTTATCTTTTTCTAAATCATTTTTTATAATTTTAGCAGATATTTTATCACCTATATTAAAAGTTTTTAAAATGCTTTTATCAACATTATCCCAAGAAACATCAGATAACCTAATAAAACCATCTAAAATGTCGTTTAATTTTACAACAAGACCACTATCATTGATTTCTTTTACTACTACATCTACAACACTTGTTTCTGGATTTGCATTTGAATATTCTAACCAAGGATTACTTGTGCATTGCTTCATAGATAGATTCATTCTTCTTTTTTTGATGTCTATTTCTAAAACTTTTACTTCTACTTCTTGACCTTGAGCATAATCTGTTTTTGGATTAATATCTTTTTTTACCCAACTCATTTCAGAAATATGAACCAAGCCTTCAATACCTTTTGTTAATTCCACAAAAATGCCATAATCTGTAGTATTAGAAATTTTTACTTTATAAGCTTCGCCAATTT
Organism: Rickettsia typhi; assembly: GCA_945888065.1. Taxonomy (GTDB): domain Bacteria; phylum Pseudomonadota; class Alphaproteobacteria; order WRAU01; family Hepatincolaceae; genus CAMCZU01. The sequence goes on along the minus strand of CAMCZU010000001.1, from coordinate 34,222 downwards.
TGTATTTTTCTACTACTTCATCCCAAGGATCTTTGCTTAATTGCTTCATACCTAAAGAGATTCTTTTATTTTCTGGATTGATTTTTATAATTTGTAATTTTACACTTTGACCAAGTTGTAAAATTTCAGATGGATGATTTATTCTACTCCAAGAAATATCAGTAACGTGTAATAAACCATCTACATTTCCTAAGTCTACAAAGGCACCATAACCTGTGATGTTTTTAATTACACCTTCTACAATTTGACCTTCTGAGTATTCTGAATTTATATCTATGTTGTTATCAATGTTATTTTGATTGATTACTGATTTTCTAGATACAACTATGTTGAATCTTTTTTTATCCATTTTTAAAATTTGTAATTGTTGTATAGTTCCAACTAAAGCATTAATATTTTTAATTGGCTTTACATCTAATTGCGAACCTGGTAAAAAAGCTAATGTATCATTTACAATAACTGCAAAACCACCTTTTACTCTTTTAGAAATTAAACCATTTATAATTGCTTGTTCGTTGTAAAGTTTTTCTAGATCATACCAGCTTTCTTCTCTTTTAGCTTTTTCTCTACTTAAAATTATATTACCATCTTGATCTTCATATTTATCTATAAATACTTCTACTTGTTGCCCAATTGTAAATTCTGGAGCATTTCCTTGTGCATCTTTAAATTCATTAATAAGAATTTTACCCTCTGATTTTAGACCAACATCAACAGTTAAATAATATTGATCTATATTGATAATAATACCTTTTACAATATTATTTTCAAAGCTACCAACACCACTGATGTTTTGTTTAAAAAGGTCTTCAAAGTTTTCGTTGTTAAAATTGTTTTGTTGTTTCATTTATTTATTTATTCCTTATGGTTATCAAAAAATTTTAAGATGTAATTTCTAAAAAAGATTAGATGGTTAAACATACTTAAGTGTATAAATTTTATAATAAAATTATATAAAAGTATATAATTTTTTTTATAATTTAAATTTTTCTAATACATACTTATATACAACATTGCAAGATTGTTCTTTTGTAAGGTTGGTTGTATCTATTTCAATTGCTTGAGGGCTTTTATTAAAATTTCCATTAGCTACATCTTGTTTGTCTCTTAAAATTAAAGATTCTAAAATATCATCATAAGATATTTTAAGAGAAGTGTTTTTTAATTCGTTGTATCTTCTATTTGCTCTTTCTTGTGGAGAGGCTGTAATATAAAATTTTAAACTAGCATTTGGAAAAACTTTTGTTCCTATGTCTCTACCATCTATAACTGCACCTAATACTTGATTGTTTATAAACTCAGATGGATTATTACCAAAGCTTTGTTGATATTGAATTAATATATCTCTTACTGGTTGAATTTTAGCAATATATTTTGAAGTTATAGACGCAATCTCATCTGATTTTAGTTTTTCTGCAATGGAATCTAAGTTATGAAAATTTAAATTTTTAGTCAATGCAATAATTTTTTCTTCATTTGTATAGCAATTTGTTTCAACAGATTGAAATGCTACAAAGCGATACATTAACCCGGTATCAAGATATGCAAAATTTATTTTATTTGCTAACCATTTTCCAATTGTTCCTTTTCCTGATGCAGATGTTCCATCTAGTGCAATAATCATTTTTAAATAATCTTATATTATATGTTTTTTAGCTTTAATAATTAACTTAGTATTTTATATTAAAATTTAGTTTCTTACAAATTTTTAAAAAATCTGGAAAAGAGGTATTAATGTTTTCACAATTATCAATTGTTATAGCATTTTCACTTCGTAATCCCATAATTATTAATGACATTGCAATTCTATGATCTTTAAAGCTATCTAGAATAAGATTTTTTTTAGTAATATCTTTATTTTCACCATATATTGTTATAAATGCATCCCCATACTCAATGTTAAATCCACATAACATTAGATTGTGTGCCATAGATGAAATTCTATTGCTTTCTTTATGTGTTAATTCGTGTAAATTATGAAATGTGCTAACACCATTTACAAAGCAACAAAGCACAAAAAAAATTGGAAATTCATCAATCATAATAGGAATTTGATAATCTTTAATAGTAGGAGATGTAAGCTTAGAAGATTCAATATAAATATCTCCACATACCTCTCCAGCGAGAATATGTTTGTTTAAAATGCTAATTTTACCACCCATAGCAATGCATACATCTAAAAAAGCATTTCTTAAAGGATTTAAATTAACATTTTTTATTAATAATTTAGAATCATCAAGTAGCAAGGTAGCTACTATAAAAAAAGAAGCAGAAGAAAAATCTCCGCAAATTTTATAATCATAACTTGGAATATCTGATGTATAAGGTGTTAATGTAATAGTATTTGTATTTAAAGCATTGTTTTTATTACATACAATATCTATACCTAAATTTTTCATCATTATTTCACTATGATCCCTACACAAAGAAGATTCTATAATTGTAGTTGGCTTACTAGCATTTAACCCTGCCAATAAAATTGCAGATTTAATTTGAGCAGATGGTATGGGCAAATTATAGGTTATTCCTGTTAATTTTTGCCCAACTATATTTAGGGGCAAAAATCCATTGTTAGATGAAATCATTGCACCCATTTTTTTTAAAGGGGTTAAAATACGCTCCATTGGTCTTTTATTTAAAGAAGAATCACCTGTTATTGTGCATTTTAAATTTTCAAGTGAACTAAATAATCCACTTAGCAACCTAGCAGATGTTCCAGAGTTTCCCATATCAAAGCTAAAAGAATGGTTGCTTTTATTAAAATTTTTAATACCACCATTTTTTACAATGTATTGATGTTGTTTTTTTTCAAAAATAACACCTAGTTGCTTAAAAACATTCATAGTATTAAATACATCTTGAGATTCTAGCAATCCATCAATAGAACTAACAAAAGGAGATAAAGATGAAAAAATAATTGCCCTATGAGAAATAGATTTATCACCATTAACATTTATTTCACTATTGATTTTAAAAGTTTTTTGAGAGGTAATTTTTTTTGGAATACACATATGGAATACACATAGCTTATTTTATAAAATAAAGGTTAAATAAAATTGTATAAAATATATAATTGATTTTTTAGTTAAATTCTATATAATTTTTATTAAATAACATCCTTTAGTGGAAATAAAATGTATAATAAAATAAAATTCTTATTATTGTTGGCTGTTTTGTTAAGCTCATCTTTTGTTTTGTATGGTGCTGATGAGGATTCTAGTTCAGAATATTCAGGTGAAGGAGAGCAAAATGCTATCCTTGTTAAAGAAGCAAATTTAGTTAAAATATCTGCCTTACAATATGTTTTTGTTGAAACACAAGGGTCTTTAGAAGATACATTCCAAAGAGAAATAGATATTGTATCATCTTATGTATTGCGTTATGGTATTCCTGATAGAAAAGTTGGAATTTTATTTTTAGACTTAGATACCCCTGAAGATGGAGGACGTTATAAATTACAAACACAAGATAAAAATCCTAGTAAAATAGATAAAAAGTTTTTGTATGAACAATATGGGGAAAGCTTTTTTGGAACAACAAGAAAAGTATTGGTAGGTGTATTAATTATGCCAAATGAAACTATTTTATCTGCTGATAATATTAAAGTTTACAATGTAAAGCCAACTAAAGCAAGAGTAAGGCAAACATATTTTATTGGATTATCTAAAAATGTTTATACAATGGAAAAAAGATCTCTAGATAGAGGAACTATGATAGATTATATGGGATCTAACTCTAAAGATAAATACCCATCTTTAGGTATGATGGAGTTATATGATTCACAAACAGATAGCTACATTTTTATTGATTTTCCAGGTGATAAAGTAGCCTTTATGAAAGAACAAGATATTTCTGTTATTGGTCAAGCTAAAAAAGAAACTGAAGAAACAAAATAAAATAAAGCGAGTGAAGTAAAACAAAATGAATAAAAAGCTGTTAAGTTTGCTATTATTGGCAATGTTTTTTTATGTATCTTCTTGTGGAACTTTAATGTATAAAGATAGAAGCTTTGTTGAAAAATCAGAAAGAATAGATTATTTTGTATTAGGATTAGATTCTATGGGGTTATTTGTTTTTGTAGCTCCAGGAATATTATTTTTATCTATAGATTATGCTACAGGTGCTTTGTGGCTTAGTAAAGAAGAAAATGCTAGATACAAAGAAGAAGGTTTAGAAGCACCTTCAGTAAGAAGCATAGTATTTGATTAATATTTATAAAAATTGGAATTATAAAAATTGAGGTGTCTTAAAAAGTATTGCTTAATAATAATATTGTTAATAAGTCTTTGTAATTGTGGAACAATTTTAAAGTCTTATCAAATTAACAAACCTCATAGTAATAATTTTGATGGAACAATAGTAATATTAGACTCTTTGGGTTTATTATTGTTAATATTTCCAGGTATGATTGCTTTGTTTGTTGATTATACAAATGGAACAATTTATTTGCCAGAATAAAAAATGTAAAAATTATTATTGATTAAATAATTTTTATTGATAAAATATATTGATTAGTTTATATTTTTTTAAAAAATGATATAAATTTTATAGCTAAAAAAGGAAAAAATTAAAATGTTAGCAGTAATAAAAATTGGTGGATTACAGCATATTGTAAAAAAAGGTGATGTAATAAGAGTAAACAAACTAGATTCTGAAGTTGGTTCTGAGGTGCATATTACAGATGTATTATCTGTAATAGATGGAGAAAAAGTTATTTTAGGACAACCATTAGTTTTAGATAGATCTGTGGTTGCTAAGGTAATTGAACAAAAAAGAGACACAAAGTTAATTGTATTTAAAAAAAGAAGACGTAAGCATTCACAAAGAAAAAACGGACACAGACAATATATTACAAAAATTGAAATTACAGATATAAAATAAGAGGAAAAAATGGCTCATAAAAAAGCAGGTGGTAGCTCTAGGAATGGAAGAGATTCCGCAGGTAGAAGGTTAGGTTTTAAAAAATTTGGTGGTGAAAAAGTTATAACTGGCAATATAATAATGAGACAAAGGGGAACTAAATTTCACCCAGGTAAAAATGTTGGAATGGGAAGGGATCATACTTTGTTTGCATTAGAAAATGGTCAGGTTTATTTTTCTGAATTACACGGAAGAAAAATAGTAAATATTCTTAGTGTGTAAAATATACTTATATAATATTTTTTGGTAAATTATAAAAAGTAATCATATATATTTATGTGTGATTACTTTTTTGTTTTTAATAGGTGATGTGTTGAGATTTTTAGATTCAGCTAAAATATACATTAAATCGGGTAATGGTGGTAAGGGTGCAGTAGCATTTAGAAGAGAAAAATTTATTGAGTATGGTGGTCCAAATGGTGGAGATGGTGGAGATGGTGGAGATTTATACATTGAGGCTACAAATTCTTTAAATACCTTGATTGATTTTAGATACAAGCAACATTTTGTAGTAAAAAGTGGTGAAGGTGGCAAGGGTAAAGATCGTCACGGGAAGCGATCTGAAGATTTAATTATCAAAGTTCCTGTGGGAACTAAAGTTTATAATGAAGATAAATCTGAGGTTATTTATGATTTTGCTTTTGATAAAGAAAGAGTGTTATTTTTAAAAGGTGGAATGGGTGGAAGAGGAAATGCTAGTTTTAAATCTTCTACAAATAGGGCTCCAAGGTTTGCACAGCCTGGTATTGAAGGTCAAGAGTTATGGGTTTGGCTAGAGTTAGAAATGATAGCAGATTTTGGGATTATAGGTTTGCCAAATGCAGGAAAATCTAGTTTAATTAATGTGCTTACTAATGCTAATGTAAAGTCTGCTAATTATGCTTTTACAACTCTTCATCCTAATTTAGGAGTTTTAGAAATTTATGATAAGCAAATTATTTTAGCAGATATGCCAGGTCTTATTGAGGGTGCATCAGATGGAGTTGGTTTGGGAAGTAGATTTTTGTCTCATATTAAGCGATGCAAATCTTTTTTACATGTAGTAGATATTAGCAACCCTAATTTTGTAGAAAATATTAAAATTATTAACAATGAATTAGCACAATATGAACAAGATTTATCTAATATAAAGCAATTGATTGTGTTAAGTAAAATAGATTTGCTAGATGAACAAACTAAAGTAAATCAATTAAATAAAATTAAAAAAGCAAAATTAAAGTCAAATATTTTATGCATTTCTAATATTAATCAGCAAGGAATAAAAGATTTGGTTGAATATTTATATAAAGAATATACTTTGTTAGATGAAAATGATAATATAAAAAAGCAGTGGTCTCCAATTTAACAAAAAGGATATATAAATGTTATTTCTTAGTTATATGTTTAACTTATTTTTTGTGAATATTAATTCGCAAGGTCAAAAAGAAATTACATACAATTTAGAGGTTAGTCCTGTTGTTAAAACTATTAATAATAACAAAATAACTCAATATAAAATCAATGGATTAGATTTTGCCCCAATAATTAAAGCAAATAAAGATGATATTTTAATTATTAAGGTTAAAAATAATACAGATATAAGCACAACAATTCATTGGCACGGAGTGTTATTGCCAAATAATATGGATGGAGTAGCTAATGTAAATATGGTAGCTATTAAGCCTCATAGTTCTTTTACTTATAAATATCAAGTAAAGCAAGTTGGAACATACTGGTATCACGCACACGGCTTAGAAGAATCTCAGGGTATTTATGGTGGAATAATTTTTAAAGATAAAGATGCTAAAGAAAATCAAGAAGAAGATAATTTGTTAATATATTCTGGTGAAATTGATAAATCTCCCCTTGAGATTGTAAATTCTCTAATGCCTAAAGCTACAACACATAGTAATGAAAATCAACATAGTCATCATCATATGCAAATGCAAGATAATAAGCAAGATAATATGCAATCTATGAATATGAAAAATCATTATTCAGATATTATATATGCAAATTACTTAATTAATGGTAAGCCTGATTATGTTGAATTTAAAAACATTCAACATAATAAAATTAAATTAAGGATTGTAAATGCTTATGTAGATGGGTATATAAATTTTGTATACTCAGGTGGAGAAATTGAAGTAATAGCAAGTGATGGCATTGATGTAAAACCTAAAAAATTAAAAACTCTAAGAGTAGCAATGGGTGAAACATATGATATAATTTTAAATGTGCCTAATAATAAGTCCTATGAATTAATAGCTTTTATGTTAGGAACTAATAAATACTCTAGGGTAATTGTTGGAAAAGGTAAGTTAATAAAGTTAACTAATTATGATTATAATAATTACTCTCAAGAGCAACCTTATAAATATTTGCAATCTATTAATTATGAATGGCTTAATTTTGATAAATTTAGCAATATGCAAGAATATAAATTAAGCTTAAAAGGTAATCATAAAGATTATAATTGGTCTATTACTCAAAATAAAAAAGCTATAGATAATCTTAATATTAAAGCAGGTGATAAAGTTAAAATTACTATTACAAATCATACACATATGCCACATCCTATACATTTGCACGGATATTTTTTTAAAGTTGTTAATAATCCAAATGTATTAATTAAGCATACTTTTAATTTAGATCATATGGAAAGTTTGCAAATGGAGTTTGTTGCAGATGAAAATGGAAAGTGGCTGTTGCATTGCCATAATTTATTTCATATGATAAGTGGAATGATGATAACAATTAATGTAGAAAAATAAGGTAAATTTTACAAGTAATGGCAGATATAAAAAAACTTTTAGAAGGTTATAGCTTATTTAAAAAAAAATATTATGATATTAGTGATACCTTATATAAAAAATTAGAATATAAGCAAAATCCAAAAACATTAATAATTAGTTGTTGTGATTCTAGGGTTGATCCTGCTATTTTAACTAATAGTGATCCTGGAGACATCTTTGTGGTTCGTAATATTGCTAATTTAGTTCCTCCTTTTGAACCAAAATGGGATTCTAAACACGGCACATCTGCTGCGCTTGAATTTGCTGTAAATGTGTTAAATGTTGAAAATATAATTATTTTAGGTCATAGCAATTGTGGTGGAATTGAAGCATTGGTAAAATCATTTAAAGATGATTTTATTGGTTTAAATTTTGTGCAGGGATGGATTAATATTTCTTCTCATTTAAAAGATAGCATACCTAATTTATTAGAACATCAAGAGGTATGTAAACATTGTGAATTAGAATCAATAAAAGGGTCAATGAAAAATCTTTTAACATTTCCATTTATTAAAACAAATGTTGAAAATAATACCTTGAGTTTATATGGATGGTATTTTGATATTAAAGATGGTTCCCTTTATTCATTAAGCAATGATACAAATGAATTTATAAAACAAGAATAACTTAAAAAAATTATAAAGATATTTTATATACCAAAGAAAAAAGATTTTTAGAGTTATTAAAATAAAGATTAGAGTATGTATATTCAAATCCAACAGAGTGTTGATTAAAATTTACATAAATTGCAGGGTTCACTTTAACATATTTATTTTGGTAAATATAATCAAGTTTTCCAACAAAAGAAACATAAACAATTTTATTAATTATAAATAAATTTCTTTGAGAATACACATAAAATCTATCATAACTTGTTTCGTATTGTTTTTGATAAGACACACTAAATAAAGGGCTTGTAATACCAAGCCCTAAAAACATATAAGGGGTATTATCATAAAATATATAAGATCCAGCTATATTAAAACTATAATAACGCATATCACCATAAATTAGTATTTTAGGATCTAATTGCATATAAGAAATACTAGAATCTTGATTAATATTAAGTTCACCTTTTGCATAAATATATTCATTGGTAGCAAAAAATTCAGATCCTAAAGTGTTGTTGTTAGCTCCACTATTATATGTAAAAGTTAAATTTACATAAGCTTTTGATATATAATTTAGTGCATTTTCTATATCTTGTTCTGTAATTGCAAGTTGTGGAGCATAAATAATTTGTGAATCTTCTTCTGCATAAATATTTTGTAATCCTAAAAACAAAAAAACAAGTAAAAATTTAAAAAACATATTTAAAAGCAAGTATATTATTATTATTTATAAACTTAATTATTGTATCTTAATTTTTTTTTATTGTATATTTTTTTAAATTTATTTGTAAAACATATACAATAAGATTATAATTTGTAAGAATATTTTTGCTAATATTAGCCCCTGTGGTGGAATTGGTAGACGCGGTAGACTCAAAATCTATTTTCTGTAAAGAAGTGGGAGTTCGATTCTCCCCGGGGGCACCAAACAAAATAAGTATAAATCAGCTAATAGTTTTAGGATTTTTGTAATTTTGAGTGATAAATTTAATAATAATACACAAAACCAAATTAATCTTGATAACAATAATCAGGTATTTGCACTGGGTTGTAGATTAAATTTTTTTGAAGCAGAGCTATTAAAAAAACAAGTAAATGCGAGTGGTATGAAAAATACAATTATTGTAAATACTTGCACGGTGACAAATCAAGCAAACAGGCAATCTATGCAACTTGTTAGAAAATTAAAAAAAAACAATCCAAGTGCTAAAATTATTATTACAGGATGTGGGGCACAAATTGATCATAAAAAATTTGCTCAAATGCCAGAGGTAGATAAAGTAATTGGTAATAATCATAAATTTTCTATAGAAGCTATGCTTAGTGATGAAAAAATTGTTATTAATGATGATGATAAGAATATTTTTAAAGTTGATAGTAATAGCATTCCTCAAATTGATGGTTTTGAAAATAAAACTAGAGCTTTTATTCAAATTCAACAGGGTTGTGATCATAAATGTAGTTTTTGTATTATAAATAAGGCAAGAGGTGGGTCTGTTTCATTGCCCTTTAGCCATATTATTGAACAAATTCAAAAAGCGGTTAACTTTGGGCATAATGAAGTTGTGCTAACAGGTGTTGATATTTCTTCTTATAATCGCAATGTATTTAATGATGAAGAATCACAGATAGGTAAGTTGTGTAAGCAAATTTTATATGAAGTAAAAAATTTAGCACGTCTTCGCCTTAGTTCATTAGATCCTGCGGTTGTTGATAACAATATTTTAGATTTATTAAAAAATGAAGAAAAATTTATGCCTCATTTGCATTTATCTTTACAATCTTTTAATAATTCTGTTTTAAAAAATATGGGAAGAAGGCATAGCAAAGAAAGTGCATTGCAATGGATTGATGATATAAAAACAGCTAATCCAAAGGTTTTGTTAGGAGCGGATTTTATTTGTGGATTTCCCAGAGAATCAGAAAGTCAATTCTTAGATACCTTGCAATCAATACAACAAGCAAAATTATCATTTTTACATATTTTTCCATACTCTCCAAGGGAAGGAACCCCAGCATATAATATGAAAAATATAGATAGCAATGAACTTAAAAGACGAACTCAAGTAATGTATACCTTAAGTGAAAATTTAAAATTAGAATTATTTAAAAGTAAATTAAATACCTACATAGAGGTTCTTGTTGAATCTAATAATATGGGTTATAGCCAAGATTACTGCCTAAGTGAAATTATAGGAAATAAAGTTCCAAAGGGAAGTATTGTAATAGCAAAAGTTATAGATTATAACCAAAAATCTTTAATTGCTAAAATTTAAGATGATGATTAAAATATAATAAATATAAGGAATATAAGGAATATTATAAATGCTACGTTTGTTTGCTTCTAAAAAAGTTTTAGATGATACATTGTTAGAACAAATTGAAGAAGATTTAATTAAAGCTGATGTAGGTGTGCGATCTACTATGTTTGTTATGAATCGTTTAAAAAAAACTTCTTTTTCTAAAGAGGTATCTATAGGAGAGTTAAAAAAACAAATTTTTGAAATTTTAAAAGAAGATCTCTCTCCTTTTTTTGTAAAAAATAGTATTGTAATAGATAAAAAACCTTTTGTAATAACTATGGTAGGCACAAATGGATCTGGTAAAACAACCTCTATTGCAAAATTATCTTATATGTTAAAACAAGGTGGATATAAAGTTTTACTTGCTCCTTGTGATACATTTAGAGCAGGTGCAAAAGAACAATTAAACATTTGGGCACAAAAGTTGCAAGTAGATATGTTTGAAGATGAAACAAAAGATCCTTCAGCTTTAGCTTATAAATCTTTAGAATATGCCACTATAAATAAATATGATGTCTTAATTATAGACACAGCAGGTAGGCAAGAAAATAATGTAGATTTAATGAATGAATTGCAAAAAATTGATAAATCTTTAAAAAAATATTTTCTTTCAGCTCCTCATCAAACAATATTTGTAGTAGATGCTACCATAGGTCAATCTGCAGTAGAACAAGCTAAATCTTTTAATAAAGTTATAGATATTACTGGTATTATAATTACAAAAATGGACTCCCAAGCAAAAGGTGGAGTGTTAATTAATATTATGAAAAATCTTTTGGCTCCTATATATTTTGTAGGAACAGGAGAGAGCGAAACTGATTATGAAAAATTTAATTTAGATAGTTATTTGCTATCTTTAGTAAATAAAGAACCACATCATAGCGGGTTTAAATTAAATTTAGATGCCAATTATAATGCTGTTAAAGATAGTTTAAATTTAGATATTCAAAAAAAACAAGAGAATCTGGCTAATACTTTAAAAAAACATAAAAAAGAAGTAGAAGATTTATTATCTTCAACCTATGATGATAATGATTTAGACTCTTTTATAAAAAAATTAGATAAAAATGAACTAAATGATATTTTAAATGAATATAAAGATGATTCTTTGTATAACAAAGATGATGCTATTAAAGCTATGAAAGATAATAATCAATCAAATATAGCTAATTTAAGTAATGTTAATATAGCACAATCACAACCACAAGAGTATCAACAATCACAAGATGATAATCAACAAGATAACAACCAAAAATCTCAATTGATACAACAAGCAAACAAAGAAAAATCCTTGTTTGGATTTTTTAAATCTAAAAAATGACAATAAATGATTATATGAATGCCCTATATTTAATGTTAATATTAATTTTTATTATATATACTCAAATTAAAAAAAATAAGTAACCAAAATATTAAAATAATGTTTAATAATTTAAAAAATAGATTTCAAGAAATTTTTACATCAATTGGTAAAAATCCCTCAATTAATGAAGAAGATTTAACGAAAGTATTAAGAGAAATAAGGCTAGTATTGCTAGAGGCAGATGTAGCACTACAAGTTGCAAAATCTTTAATTGAACAAATTAAGGAAGATCTATTAGGTCGTGAAATTTATAGAAGCATCTCCCCAAAAATTGTAATCACAAAAGCTGTTTATGATGCCTTATTTAATTTGTTAAATGAAGATGAGATATCAACAAAATTACACACAAAAGCTTTATCTTACTATATGATGGTAGGCTTACAAGGTAGTGGTAAAACTACCACTTGTGCTAAAATTGCTAATTTTTTAAAAATTAAAGAAAATAAAAAAGTTTTAATGTGTTGCCTAGATTTACATCGCCCAGCAGCTTATAATCAATTGCAATCTTTAGCTACATCTAATGGATTAGATTTTTTTACTTATGATTATGAATCTTATAAATCAGATTTATTTAAAATTTTACAAGAGGTAGATATTTATGCAAAACAAAATAACTACGATGTAGTAATTTTAGATACAGCAGGTAGGCTATCTATAGATGAAGCATTAATGAGTGAACTCGGTGAAATCTACAAAAAAATCAATCCAAAAGAAGTATTACTGGTTATAGATTCTGCTTCTGGTCAAATTGCACTTGATGTTGCTAAAAGCTTTAATGAAAAAGTAGCTTTAAGTGGAATTATTGCCTCAAAAGTAGATGCAGATAGCAGAGGTGGAGCTATTATATCTTGTAAATATATTACCAACATTCCTATAAAATTTATGGGTATGGGAGAAAAAATCAATAATCTAGAAATTTTTAATGCTAAAAAAATTGTAGATAGAGTGTTATCTCAAGGAGATATCCTAACCTTAGTAGAAAAATTTGATGAAATTGAAGAAGTTGAGGCACAAAAATTAAAAGAAAACTTAGAAAAAGGAATTTTTTCTTTAGATGATTTAAAAAAGCAAATTTTACAAATGAAAAAACTAGGTGGAATAACATCTTTAATATCTATGATTCCTGGTGTTGCAGACAAATTAGGTGATACAACCCTAGCAGAAAAAAATATTAAAAAACAAGTAGCTATTATAGATTCAATGACTAAAAGAGAGAGAATGTATCCAAAAATTTTAAATTTTTCTCGTAAAAAAAGAATAGCAAAAGGTTCAGGAACAGAGCTATCAGATATTAATAAATTACTAAAACAATACGAGCAAATGGCAAAAATGATTAAGCAGTTTAAAAATGGTGGCGGTGGAATGATGAATATGATGAAGCAACTTAAAAATATGGGTGCTGGAGGAAATCTTGAAGATATGTTTAAAAAATTAAAATAGTATACATTTAAAGAATTTTTTCTTTACTTTATAATTTCAATGTATTAAAATTATAAAAAAATGACAATATAAAAAATATAGCTGGTATTTTACAACTATCTATATATTATAAAATTATAAAATAAAATTAATAATAGCATTAAGTGTGCTTAAGGAGTATATAATGGAAAAACAAGATACATATTCTTGTATAGATATAGCAAATTATTTTATTAAAAAACACAAAAATACTAATAATCAAATAACAAATATGCAATTACAAAAATTAGTATATTTTACAAATGGTATTTATATGCATTATGAAGGTTACCCATTAATAAAAGAAAAAATTCAAGCTTGGAAGTATGGACCTGTTATACCAGAGTTGTATGATGAGTTAAAAAATTTTGGAAGTAATGCAGTAAATAAAATTATTCAAAATGATAATTCTAAAGAGATTTCTGAAGAAATGATTCCTTTGTTAGAATCTATAGATCGTATTTTTGGAACAATGGATGCTTGGGAATTATCTGATATTAGCCATATTAAAGAAGGGGCTTGGGACAAAGCTAAAAAGCTAGGTGATTATTTGGAAAATGAAGATATTAAAGAAGAATTTAAAAAATTGCATATTCCATCTTTAACAACTGATAAAGAAGTATAAATCAAATGAGTCCAAATTTTAAATTTAATAAATTCTTGATAAATACAAAAGATAAATATACACAAAATACAATATTGAATGATAAACCATTTGAAGATATTGAAGGTAAAAAAGCTAAAGCAAAAAATGAGTTATTACCTGAAAGAATTAAACATAAAATCGGTAGCTTGATAGAATTTTTTTTATTAAAAAAAGTATTTTTATCATTATTAGCTTTGTATGTATTAATTGTTTTCCCTTTCTCTAAAATAGAAATTAATTCTAATTCATTTTTATCATCATTTTTTTGGAAACAATATTTTGATTATGTTGATACAGAACTAAAAATATTAGCAAGTTATATTGTAACAATTGCTATTACTAGTTTTGTATCTTCAAAAATTAATAATAAATAAATAAGTTGTTGATATTTACATAAATTGCTATATTATAGCATATATATAAATTTTTAAATTTTTGGAGAAGCATTTAAATGTCTGTTAAAATTCGTTTAGCAAGATGGGGAGCAAGAAAAAACCCTTATTATCATATAGTGGCAACTGATAGCAGAAGCCCAAGAGATGGTAAATTTTTAGAAACTATTGGTAAATATAATCCAATGCTAGAAAATAATGCTGAAAATAAATACACACTAAAAGAAGATAGAATTAAATATTGGCTATCTGTAGGTGCTCAACCAACTGATAAAGTTAGAAGCATTTTAGCTAAATTTTCTATTGTAGAAAAAAAAGAAATTCATGTGCAAACTAAAAAAAGCTTACCAAAAGCTAAAGCTCAAGAAAAACTAAAAGCTCAACAAGCTGAAATAGAAAAAAAAGCTCAAGCAGAGGCAGATGCTAAAGCACAAGCTCAGGCTGAAAAACAAGCTAAAATTGATGCAGAAAAACAAGCTCAAGCAGAAGTTAAATCAACTGATGAAGCTAAACCAACCGAGTAAAAACTTTTGGGTATATAATCTAAACAATGGATAATTTAGAAACTAATAAAGATTATATAATTGTTGGAAAAATTGTTGGAACTAAAGGATTAAAGGGTGAATTAAAAATTAAATCTTTCACTCAAGATTTAGAATCTATTGTAGATTATGAACTTTTTGATTCTCAACTTAATACTTATTTTATAGAATCTTATTATTTTAAGGGTGATACAATAATTGCAACCTTAGAAAATATTAATTCTATTGAAGTTGCTCAAAATTTAATTAATCAAAACTTATATATAAAAAAAAGTGCTCTCCCATCTTTGCAAGAAGATGATTTTTATTATGTAGATTTACTTAATTTAGATGTGATAGATTTTAAAACTAAAAATCTTATAGGTAAAGTTTACTCTGT
The DNA here is from genome assembly GCA_945888065.1 of Rickettsia typhi. GTDB lineage: Bacteria > Pseudomonadota > Alphaproteobacteria > WRAU01 > Hepatincolaceae > CAMCZU01. The sequence goes on along the minus strand of CAMCZU010000001.1, from coordinate 18,834 downwards.
AGATAATTTTGGTGCAGGGGATATTTTAGAAATTCAAAAATTAGATAATTCTTTATTTATGTTAGTTTTTAATAAAGCTAATGTAATTAATATTAATTTAGAAAAAAAATTTATTGAAATAAATCTTCCAACTGAAATTCCTATCAATGAAGATATAATAGAAAAAAATTAATTATAAAAATAATAAATGACCTATCAAGTATCTTTTATAACTTTGTATCCTGAAGTGTTTCCAGGTTATTTAGGACACTCCTTAGCAAAAAAAGCTCTAGAGAAAAAAATTTGGGATTTTAAAGTTTTTAATATAAGAGATTTTGCTAAAGATAAATATAAAAAAGTAGATGATAAAGTTTTTGGAGGTGGAGCAGGATTATTAATAAAGCCTGATGTGCTAGGAGATTGTATAGATTTTGCCCTCAATAGTGGTGCCTCGGATAATATGTATTATTTATCTCCTGCAGGGGAGGTTTTTAATCAAGGTAAAGCATTTGAAATGTCTGAACAAAAAGGAATTACTTTTATTTGTGGGCATTTTGAAGGTATTGACAATAGGGTTATTAAAAAATATAATTTAAAAGAAATAAGTATTGGAGATTATATTTTATCAGGTGGAGAGCTTGGTGCTATGGTAATAGTAGATTCTATTTTGAGATTTTTACCAAATGTGATAAACTCAAAAGAATGTATTACAAAAGAAAGTTTTGAGGATAATTTATTAGAGTATCCACAATACACAAAGCCTGTTGTTTATGATAATATGGAGGTTCCAGCGGTTTTATTAAGTGGGAATCACCAAAAAATTGCTTCTTGGAGATTACAAAAGGCAGAAGAAAAAACAAAGATGATTCGGTTAGATTTGTGGGAAAAATATAAAAAAATAAATAAAAAAAGTTAATTAAAGTAAAAAGAGAGTAATTATGGCAAATATATTAGAAGATTTTGAAAAAGAACAAATAGCTAAATTAGTAGAAAATAAAAAATCTGTGCATTTTACACCTGGTGATACTATTAATGTTAAGGTAAAAATTGGTGATAGATTTCAAAATTACGAAGGAATTTGCATAGCTGTAAAAAATAGAGGGTTAAATTCTTCTTTTACAGTAAGAAAATTATCTTATGGGGAAGGGGTAGAAAGAGTTTTTCCTTATTATAATCCAAATATAGATTCTATTACTTTAATTAAAAAAGGTAAAGTTAGAAGAGCAAAATTATATTACCTAAAAAATAGATTAGGTAAATCTGCAAAAATAGCTGAACAAACTACAGGATTTAAAGTAAAAACATACTAATTTATTATGTTTTTAATAAGTTAAATTAAGTTAAAAGGTAAGTTGTGTTTTATTACATATCTTACCTTTTTGTATTTTAAACATAAATATAGGTAAAAAATGTTGCAAATAGGAATAATTGGTTGTGGGCGTTTAACAGAAGAATTAATTAATACAATGATAGATAAAGATACCTCTTTTGATAAACTTGTAATTTTAGATAATCAAGATAAAGTAGGAAAGCGTTTAAAAATAGAAGAACTATCATTTAAGGTAGAAAATTTAGATACATTTGAGTTAGATTCTTTAGATGTAATATTTGTATTGATGAATAAAAAAAATATTGAACCTTATGCAACTAAATTAAAAGAAACAAAAGCATATGTCATAGATTCAAGCGAATGCTTTGCCTATGATTATATGATTCCATCTGTGGTAGTTGGGGTTAATGATAATATATTAAGTAATATTCAAAGTAATATTGTTAATTCTCCTAGTGCTATTTGTATAATGTTATCAAAAATCTTGCACCCTTTATATAATATACAAAATATAGGGAAAGTATTTGTATCTACTTATCAGGGGGTATCAAATGAGGGAGAAGAAGCTTTAGGTGAATTATTTGAACAAACACGTTGTATTTATGCTAATTCTAGCATTGTTGAAACTAAAAATATTTTTACTAAACAAATTGCATTTAATTTAATTCCACATATTAAAGATTTTACAACTAATGGTAATACTCAAGAAGAAGAATTATTGTGTATGCAAAGTAATAAAGTATTAAATGTAAATTTAGACATTGTTGCAACTTGTGTTCGTGTTCCTATTTTTATAGGAGAGGCACTTTCTGTAATGATAGAAGTAGATGGAACAGAAGAAGAAATTAAAAATATCATAACCAATATAGAAAATGTAAAAGTAGTAGATTACAGAGCAAATGATGGTTATGTAAGCCCATTTGAAGCAATCGGTGAAGAAGATGTATATATTAGCAGGGTTCGTATGGTTAATAATAATCTTGCAATGTGGGTTGTAGCAGATAATATGAAAGTAGAAGTTGTAAATATGTTAAATATTTATGAAAAATTAAAGTTTGTAGCCTAATAAGGTTATTTACCAGCTAATTCTTTTAAAGTTTGCATCTCTAAAATTACCAGAAGCAATTACAATAAAATCTATTATTACCCAAATATATCCAATAGTTATAAGGCATAATAAAAATTGAAAAATTCCTGATGCAATTTTACCAACATAAAATCTATGAATTCCTGCCCAACCTAAAAACAAACATAATAAAAGTAATACTAAATTATTTTTATGAGAATTTGTAAAGCTTGAAGGCTTACCACATTTTGGGCAAAAATAAGCATCTATATGGTAAAAGTAGCCACAATTATTGCAACGTTTTTGTAGTTGTTCCATTTTTTAAGATAATCTAAAAAATTAATAATATTATTAATATAATAGTAAGATTATAAAAAAATTCAACTTTATTTACAGATAGATTTTAATTATAAGTCTCCTCTTGGATGGAAATTAAGAGTAGTTTTTTGTAGTTCTCTTAAATCTATTTTTAGGTATCTTTGAGTTGCCCCAAGAGATGAATGCCCTAAGAGTTCTTGAATTGTTCTTAAATCTACTCCTGAATTTAATAGATGAGTTGCAAAAGAATGCCTTAGTGCGTGAGGGGTAAAGTTTTCATCTAAATTAAGTTTTTTTCTAATATCACTAAGCATTCTTTGCACTACTCTTGCAGAAAGCTTTTCACCACGAGTTCCAATAAAAATGTATTCTTGTTTTACATTAGAGTTAGCTAACGTTTTGTTGGAAAGCAAAACATTTTGAGGAATAGATTGTAAATAATCTTTAATAACATTATATACTTGTGGAAGAAGTGGAACAAGCCTTTCTTTGTTGCCTTTGCCTAAAACTCTGATGCTAACATATTCATTGCTAAGCTTAGAGTGTATTTGATTAATTTTTAAAGATAGTGCTTCATCAATTCTAAGCCCACAGCCATAAAGCACATAAAGAATACTTTGATTACGTTTTTGAACCCAAGAAATTTTAGAAGATTTACAAGCGTAGTTAAGAACATCAAAAATAAGGTTTTCACTTTGCGACCTAGGTAATTTTTGAGATATTTTTTGCATAGCTAACATTTGTAAATCACTATTATTAATCATATTTTTTTCACTTAGATATTTAAAAAATGATCTTAAAGCAGAAAGTTTTCTAGAAATTGAAGTTTTAGTTAGTTTGTTGTTATGAAGTAAAGATAAAAAACTTCTAAAATCTATTAGTTTGATACTATTTAAATCAGATAAAGAAATATTAAATCCTAAATGATTAGACATAAAGTTAATAAACTCACATAAATCTGTGCAATAAGATTGTGCGGTAAGGTTGGATTTTCTTTTTACAGATAAAATATCTTCCATAAAATTTAGCAATTCTTCTTTAAGAGATGCCTTGCATAAAAGAGATAAAATTTTTTGTTCTAATTTATCCATAATAAAAACACAAAAAAATCCTTATAGTTTAATTATTATACACTCATAAAATTATATTATATAATGTAAGATTATGTATGCAATAATTTTTAAAAAACACTATGAAAATAAACTTTGCTAATATTTATTTACCTTTAAAGCTACAAAAAGCATATACATATGGTTTTTATGATAATCAAAATATTCAGATAGGAGATATAGTATTAGTATCTTTAGGTAATAAAAATATGTATGGAATTGTAAGTGAAATTGTTGATACAATAGATTTTGATGCCTCTAAATTAAAGTTTATTATTGAAAAAGTTCAAGATATTCCATCTTTAAGTGAAAATTTATTGTTGTTTTTACAAAAATTATCTAATTACTATGTATGTAATTTTGGCAATGTATTAAAATTAGCTATTAATGTTGCAGGATTTGATTTTAACAAAGTAGAGCATTTAGTTGGATTAAACCCACTTTTTAATAAAAAAATCACTATAAATAAGGGTCGTGCTAACATTATAGAAGCTTTAGCAAATAAAGATTATTTAGAAAAAAAATATCTTGCAAATATTGCAGGTGTAAGCATAGGGGTAATTAATACTTTAATAAAAGAAAATTTTTTAGAGCTTAAAACACAATCCTTATATTCAAATTTTCAACAAAATTTGTATTATCAACCACTTGAATTATCTTGTGATCAACAAAAAATTTCTCAAGATATTTTAAATTTTTATCAAGATAAAAAATTTGCATTTTGTGTAAGCCTTTTACAAGGAGTCCCCGGTGCAGGAAAAACAGAAGTTTATTTTGAAGTCTTAACACAAGTATTAAAGCAAAACAAACAAGTATTAATTATGCTTCCTGAGATTGCTTTATCTACTCAAATTATGCAAAGATTTGAAGAAAGATTTAATGTAAAGCCATATGTTTGGCATTCTGGAATTACTAAGCAAGTTAAAAAAGATGCTTGGGTAAATGCAGGAACAGGAAATTTAAAAGTAATTATTGGTGCAAGATCTTCTTTATTTTTACCATTTAAAAACTTAGGATTAATAATAGTAGATGAAGAACACGATAGTTCTTATAAACAAGAAGAAGGAGTAATTTATAATGCCCGAGATATGGCAGTAATGAGGGCAAAATTACATAATATTCCTATTATGTTAGCATCAGCTACTCCATCTTTAGAGAGTTTACATAATGCACAAAAAAACAAGTATCAACTTTTTAAATTACAAGGTAGATTTAACAAACATCAAATGCCTCAGTTTAAAGTAGTAGATATGCGAGAAGAAGCTTTGGCAAAAGGGCATTATGTATCTAAAGTATTTGAAAAACAAATTCAAGAGAACCTAAATGCAAAAGAACAATCTTTAATTTTTATTAATAAAAGAGGATATTGCAACACATCTTTATGTAAATCTTGTGGTGAAAAAGTTTTATGCGTTAATTGTGATATTCCACTTGTAGAGCATAGGCAAAAAAATTCATTGCTTTGTCATTATTGTGGATATTCTATTGCAATTACAAAAGTATGTTCTAGTTGTGAAGGTGAGGTTATTTCTTTTGGTTTTGGAATTGAAAAAATATTTGAAGAAGTTCAAGATAAATTTAAAGATGCAAAAATCGCTTTACTATCTTCAGATACTCTTACAACTCACAACAAAGCAGTTGAAATGTTAGAAGATATTAATAATAATAAATATGATATTTTAATTGGAACTCAAATTATTTCTAAGGGGTATCATTTTCCTAATCTTACTTTTGTAGGAATTTTAGATGGAGATTATATGTATAATTTAGATCTAAAATCTTCAGAAAAAAGTTGGCAACTTTTATATCAAGTATCTGGTCGCTCAGGTAGAGGTGAAAAAGCTGGTAAGGTTGCAATTCAAACTTATAATCCAAATAGTAGTTTGATTGAATCTTTGGTATCCCAAAATTATGAAAATTTTATACAAAATGAATTAAATAATAGGCAAAACTTAAATTTCCCTCCTTTTGGTAAATTAGCTGGAGTTATTGTATCATCAAAAAACAAAGTAGATTTAGAAAACTATTGTAAATATTTGCAACAAATTTCCCCACATAGCTCTAATCAATATTCTATCTTAGGACCAATAGATGCCCCAATTGCTTTTTTAAGAGGGTTTTATAGAAAAAGATTTTTAGTAAAAACAAATATAAATGTTAATATTCAAAAGCTTTTAAAACACTGGATAGATAATAATAATCTTTACAACATTAAGTTGCAAATTGATGTAGATCCAATTAATTTTTACTAAATAAAAAAATAATTTGTATTTAGTTTAATATTTGATATATAATGTTATAGGAAGTAAAAATCTAATTAACTAACAATTAAATAATGACAACACTTAATATACAAAGAGATATAAAAAAATATTCACAAGCTTTGTTAGAAACTGCTAAAGAACGCAATTCTTTAGATGTTGTAAATATTGATATGTTAAAGGTTCAACAATTATTCAATGATGTTTTTAATACATCTAAGTCTAAAGAAAATTTTGACAAATACGGGCAAAAATTTTATATGCTACCTAAAATAAAGCAAAAAGAAGTATTGCTATCTATTATAGATCAAGTAGGATTATCAGCTTTATGTAAAAACTTTATGTTGTTGCTATTAAAATCTAATAAATTAAAAATTTTAAGGCACTTAAGTTTAAGTTGGGATAAGATTTTTTATGAATTTAATGATTATATTAAGGTTAAATTAATTTCTGCTATTGAAATATCAGAGCTTCAACAAAATAAAATTGAAAAAAAACTAACAGAAACACTAAAAAGTAATTTTTATATTGAAAAAATTATAGATGAAAGTATTTTAGGCGGTTTAATTATTCATATTAAAGATAAAGTATATGATGATAGTTTAAAATCAAAATTAAGCAAAATAGAACACAATTTAAGGGGTAAAATTTAAAATGGCTAAAGATAAAACTAATTTAACTGAAGTGTTAAAGCAAGAATTAGATGCAATGGATATGGATGTAAATTTAGAAGAGTCAGGGGTTGTGTTATCTGTTGGAGATGGTGTATGTAAAGCTTATGGGCTTTTAGGTGTTTCTTTTGGAGAAATGGTTGAATTTCAAAGTGGTGCACAAGGGCTTTGCTTTAACTTAGAAGAAGATAATGTAGGGATTTTAATTTTAGGTGAAGATGAAAAAATTCAAAGTGGTGAATCTTTAAAAAGGCTACACAAACAAATACAAGTTCCTGTAGGTAAGGAGTTATTAGGTAGAGTTGTAAATGCTTTAGGGCAACCAATAGATGGTAAGGGAGACTTAGCTTGTAAACAATTTGGGTTTGTAGAAACTAAAGCTCCAGGTATTATGGAAAGAAAAAGTGTTTGTGAACCATTTCAAACTGGAATTAAAGCTATTGATTCTTTGATTCCAATAGGTCGTGGTCAAAGAGAATTAATTATCGGAGATAGGCAAACAGGTAAAACAACTCTTATTTTAGATTCTATTTTAAATCAAAAAGCTATTAATGATAAAGCTACTAAAGATTCTGAAAAAATGTTTTGTGTATATGTTGCAATCGGACAAAAACAATCTTCTGTGGTTCGTTTGGTAAAAACATTAGAGCAAATGGGTGCAATGGAATATAGTTGTGTTGTATCTGCTACAGCTTCAGATTCTGCTACTTTGCAATATTTAGCTCCTTATGTAGGTGCAACTATTGGAGAGTATTTTAGAGATAACTCTATGCATTGTGTTGTGTTTTATGATGATTTATCTAAACAAGCGGTTGCTTATCGTCAAGTTTCTTTGTTATTAAGAAGACCACCAGGAAGGGAAGCATACCCAGGAGATGTATTTTATTTACATTCTCGTCTTTTAGAAAGAGCAGCAAAAATGTCAGATGAACTAGGAGGCGGTTCTTTAACAGCAATTCCTGTAATAGAAACTCAAGCTAATGATATTACAGCATATATTCCAACTAATGTTATATCTATTACAGATGGACAAATATTTTTAGAAACAGATTTATTTTTTCAGGGTATAAGACCCGCAGTAAATGTTGGAACTTCTGTAAGTCGTGTTGGTTCATCTGCACAAACTAAAGCAATGAAAAAAGTGACAGGTCCTATTAAATTAGAGTTAGCTCAATATAGAGAAATGTTAAAATTTAGTCAATTTGCCTCAGATTTAGATGCATCAACAAAAAAATTACTAGAAAGAGGAAAAAGATGGACAGAAATTTTAAAACAACCTCCATATAAGCCTTTATCATTAGAAGAAGAAGTTTTAAGCTTGTTTGCAGTAGGAAAAGGATTTTTAGATGCAATAGATGTGATTCATATTCAAGAATACGAAAAAGAAATGCAAGAACTAGCAAAAGTTGATTTAGCAAATGTATTAAACAACATTAAAACAAAGCTAGATATGACAAAAGAAGATATGGATAATATAAGCAATTTTTTAACTCAGTTTAATAAAAAATTTTTAAAGCAACTAGAAAATAAATAAGTAATAATTTATAATGGCAAACTTAAAAGACATAAAAAAACGCATTAACAATGTTGGGGTAATTGAAAAAATTACAAACTCAATGAAGGCTATTTCTACAGCTCGTTTAGGGGTTATTAAAAACTTATTGCATAATTCTAAAGATTATTACACATCTTCTGCAAATACTTTTGGTTTTATGTTTAATTTATATAATAATATTAAATTGCAAGATTCTATTTTGTATAATTTTTTATTTACAAAAAAACAAGATTTACAAAATCCTTTAATTATTTTTATTGCATCAGATAAAGGATTATGTGGTGGTTATAATGTAAATGTATTTAAAGAAGTAAAAAAACAATTGTTGCAATACACTCAAGCTTGTTTTTTACCAATTGGAAATAAGGCAAGTTATTTTTCTAAAAAATTATCAAATAATAAAGTTATAAATTTAGGAATTTCTTCTGACATTAAAAAATTTTATTTTGATGATATTGCTATATTAGTTGATGCTATTGTTGAACAAATAAATGCTAACAATATAGATGGAATAAAAATTATTTCTACAGAAAATATTTCTGTATTAGAGCAAAAAATAGTCTTAGAAGATGTGGTAGAATTATTGCATAAGCTATCATTACAAGCAAATGAAAACAAAAATTCTTATGTTGCTACAGACTTTAAAGGGTTGCAACATAATATTGAGTATTTTTTAACAAATTTTTTATCTTATGTGCTTTATAAAAAATTAACATTAAGTTTTTTAAGCGAATATTCTGCTAGGCTTAATGCTATGGATGGAGCAAATGAAAATTGTAAGCAATTACAAAAAGATTTAAAATTAGAATATAATAGAACAAGGCAAGGTTTAATAACAAAAGAATTGATAGAAATCATTTCTGGGTCTGAATCTGTATAAAAATTAAGGTTAATTATTTAAAGGAGATAATATAGTGTCTAAGCAAAGTGTTGGTAGGGTGTCTCAGGTTATGGGAGCAATAGTAGATGTGGATTTTTTTGATTCTGATGTTCCATCTTTGTATAATGCTTTAGAACTAAACTTAAATGGTAAAAAACTAGTGTTAGAGGTAGCTTTACACTTAGGAGATGGTCGTGTTAGAACAATTGCAATGGATAGCACAGATGGCTTAGTTCGTGGAGTTGAAGTTGTTAATAGTGGTTCGGCTATTTGTGTTCCTGTTGGTGAAGAAGTATTAGGTAGAATAATGAATGTGGTAGGCGATCCTGTAGATGGAATGGGTGAAATTAAAACTCAAAAAAAATCTTCAATTCACAAATCTGCTCCAGATTTTTTAGATCAAACTACAAAATCAGAAGTGTTGCAAACAGGAATTAAAGTAATTGATTTAATGTTGCCTTATTTAAAAGGTGGAAAAATTGGTTTATTTGGAGGAGCAGGGGTTGGAAAAACCGTATTAATTATGGAATTAATTAATAATATTGCTACAACCTATGGTGGATACTCTGTTTTTACAGGAGTAGGAGAAAGAACCCGTGAAGGTAATGATTTATATAATGAAATGATAGAATCAGGTGTTAATTTTAAAGGCAATCATTTAAAATCAAGATGTGCGCTAGTGTATGGTCAAATGAATGAACCACCAGGGGCAAGAGCAAGGGTTGCATTAAGCGGATTAAGTGTAGCTGAGTATTTTAGAGATGAAATGGGAAAAGATGTGCTATTTTTTGTGGATAATATTTTTAGATTCACTCAAGCAGGTTCTGAAATTTCTGCTCTGTTAGGTAGAATACCTTCTGCAGTTGGTTATCAACCAACTTTAGCTTCAGAAATGGGGGCTTTGCAAGAACGTATAACATCTACCAATAAGGGTTCAATTACATCAGTTCAGGCGGTTTATGTTCCTGCAGATGATTTAACAGATCCTGCACCAGCAACATCTTTTACTCATCTTGATGCTATTACTGTGCTTTCTCGTGATATTGCTTCACTTGGTATTTATCCTGCGGTAGATCCACTCGCATCTAATTCAAGAGTTTTAGATCCACAAATTATAGGTCAAGATCATTATAATGTTGCATTATCTGTGCAAAGAATTTTACAAAAATATAAAGATTTGCAAGATATTATAGCAATTTTAGGTATAGATGAATTATCTGATGATGATAAGTTAATTGTTAGCAGAGCTAGAAAAATTCAAAGATTTTTCTCTCAACCATTAAATGTAGCTAAGGTATTTAATGGGGTTCCAGGTGTGATTGTTCCACTTGAGCAAACAATCGCAGGTTTTAAAGCTATTTGTAATGGAGAAGTTGATAACATACCTGAAGAAGCTTTTTTTATGATGGGTAATTTAGAAGATGTTAAAGAAAAAGCAAAAAATTTATAAAAATAATAGGTAGCAAATTTATGTCATCTTTAAATTTAAAAATAGTATCTTTTGACAAAACTCTATATAGTAAATCAGTTGAAATGGTTGTTTTACCAGGAGCTTTTGGTGATATTTCTATTTCTTCTATGGGTAGATATTTTGCTTATGTGTTAAAAAGCGGAACAATTTATGTGTTTGAAGGAAATGAAAAAAAAAGATTTTTTATTCAGCAAGGAAGGTTTGTATCATCTGAAAATGAAATCATTGTTAGCATTGATGGAGATTTATTTGATTTAGACAACCTAGATTTATCTGGCATAAACAAATTAATAAACAAATACGAAGAATTATTAAAAAATGAATCTAATAATATCAAGCATAGCTTTTATATTAATAAGGTTCATTTTTATAATTCATTGATTAATTCATCTAATATTGTATTATATAAATAGCTTTACCTTTTGTGATAAAATGTTTTATATGTTGACATTCTTAAAAATGCTTATTAAGATAGTAAATAATTTAATTTATTAAAATAATTAACTAAGGAGTTTTTATTATGTATTCTAGTATGCAAAAATATGTTTCTGAAATATTAGGAACAGCGGTATTAATTTTATTTGGTTGTGGTGTTGTAGCTATGGTTGTAGTGTTTGCTACTCCTTCATCTACAATTGTGAATGGTGGTTATACAAATATTGTATTGGGTTGGGGTTTTGGTGTGATGTTTGGTTGTTATGTTGCTTCAATTTCTGGTGCACATTTGAATCCTGCGGTAACTTTAGCAATGGCTATTACTAAAAGATTTCCTTGGGCAGATGTAATACCTTATATTATATCTCAAATAATTGGTGCTTTTGTTGGTGCAATGATTGTATTTGCTGTTTATTATTATAAATGGATTGAGTTTGATCCTACTTTTTCTCATAGTGCTGGTGTGTTTGCAACTTTTCCTGCAGTGAAAAATGTTTTAGCTGGTTTTGTTGATCAAATAGTAGGAACATTTTTATTAGTGTTTGTAATTTTAGCAATTACAGATAAAACATCTAACAATCCTAGCAATTTAACTCCTGTTATTGTAGGTTTTTTAGTAATGGCAATTGGAATATCTTTTGGTGGAATGCACGGATATGCAATTAATCCTGCTCGTGATTTTGGTCCTAGATTGTTTGCCTTAGTTGCTGGTTTTAAAAATACAGGTTTTGAAAATGGAGTTTGGATTGTTCCTGTTGTTGCTCCTATCGTTGGTGGAGTATTAGGAGCAGTTGTTTATGACTGGACAATTGGTTGCTTTATTAAAAGTAATGTAAAAAAATAGGTTAAGAATAAAGATAAGTAAATCTTTATAAAAATTAAAGGAAAAGCATATGAAATATATTTTATCTATAGATCAAGGAACTACAAGCTCTAGGGCTATTTTATTTAATAGGGCGGTAGAAATTAAAGGGGTTGCTCAAAAAGAATTTGAGCAACATTATCCACAAGATGGTTGGGTAGAACACGATGCCAACGAAATTTGGGCAGTGCAAATTGGTGTAATTTATGAAGTATTAGCAAAAGCAAATGTTTATGCTAATCAAATTGAAGCAATAGGTATTACAAATCAAAGGGAAACAACCGTAGTTTGGGATAAATCTAGTGGTAAACCAATATATAATGCAATAGTATGGCAAGATAGAAGAACAGCAACTTATTGCAAAGATCTAGTAAGCAAGGGTAAAGATAAAGTTTTTTTAGAAAAAACAGGTTTAGTATTAGATTCTTATTTTAGTGGAACTAAGGTAAAATGGATTTTAGATAATGTTCCAGGTGCTCGTGAAAAAGCTAACAAAGGTGAGTTAGCTTTTGGAACAATTGATAGTTGGTTAATTTATAAATTAACAGGTGGTAAGGTTCACGCTACAGATCAAAGTAATGCAAGTAGAACTTTGCTTTATAATATTAATACTAAAGAGTGGGATGAAGAATTATTAGAAATTTTAACAATTCCAAAATCTATGTTGCCACAAGTAAAGCAAAGTTCAGATATGTATGGCAAAACAAATAAAGATTTAATAGGGGAAGAAATTCCAATTACAGGAGTAGCAGGAGATCAACAAGCGGCAACCTTCGGACAAGCTTGTTTTAAAGAAGGTATGGTAAAAAATACTTATGGAACAGGTTGCTTTATGTTATTTAATATTGGTAAAACACCAGTTATTTCTAAAGAAAAATTGCTTACTACAATTGCTTGGGGTAGAAAAGATCATACAACTTATGCTTTAGAAGGTAGTATTTTTGTTGGTGGAGCAGTTGTGCAGTGGCTTCGTGATGGTCTTGGTATTATTCAAAAATCCTCAGATGTAGAAAAACTTGCATCTTCGGTTGCAGATAATGGAGGGGTTTATTTGGTTCCTGCTTTTGTTGGTCTTGGTGCTCCTCATTGGGATGCAAATGCTAGAGGAAACATTATAGGAATTACAAGAAACACATCAAAAGCACACATAGCACGTGCAGCATTAGAGGCAATAGCATTGCAAACAAAAGATATTTTGCAAACTATGGAAAAATCTGCTAAGATAAAAATTGCTGAATTAAGAGTAGATGGTGGAGCAAGTAATAATAATTTATTAATGCAGTTTCAAGCAGATATGTTAAACATTCCTGTAATTAGGCCTCAAATTGTAGAAACAACAGCACTTGGAGTAGCTTATTTAGCAGGTTTAGCTGTTGGCTTTTGGAATTCAGCAGATGAAATAGCATCTTTATGGAAGCTAGATAGAGTATTTGAACCTAGTATGGATAATTCTAAAAGAGAAATGATTATTCATAAATGGAATAAAGCTGTAGAAAGGTCTAAAAGTTGGCTAGATTAATCTTATAATAAATAAGTTTTAATTTAAAAGAGTGTGTTAAAAATATGTTAAAAATATGTTAAAAAGAGAAGAAGTTTTACAAACAATACAAAAAGATAATAATTTTGATGTAGTCATTATAGGCGGTGGTTCAGTTGGAGTTGGTAGTGCTTTGGATTGTGCATCTCGTGGGTATAAAACATTATTATTAGAAAGCTTTGATTTTGCTAAAGGAACTTCTTCTCGTTCTACTAAGTTATTACACGGCGGAGTTCGTTATTTAGAGCAGTTTCATTTTCATTTAGTTATGGATTCTCTAAGAGAGAGGGGGTTATTATTAAAAAATGCACCTCATTTAGCTAGTTGGTGCGAATTTATAATTCCTTGCTATAGTTATGTTGATTTAGCATTTTATAGAGCAGGTTTATTTTTATATGATACCTTAGCTAAATTTCCAAAAGGACATTGTTCTTATACAATTTCTAAAGCTAGCTTAATTGAAAAATATCCAAATGTAAAAAAAGATGGTTTAGTTGGTGGTATTGTTTATTGGGATGCAACCTTTGATGATGCAAGATTAGCTTTAGAATTAAGTAATTCTGCTATTGAAGAGGGTGCGTTTTGTTTAAATTATGCAAAAGTTGTAGCTTTTAATAAAGATAGTGATGGAAAAATAAATCAGGTAGAGTTTACAGATACTCAAACAAATCAAACATACAAAATAAATACTAAATGTGTAATTAATGCTACAGGAATTTTTTCGGATTCTGTAAGATTGTTAGATGATAAAAATGTAGCAAAAATAGTGCAACCATCTCAAGGGGTGCATTTGATGTTTCATAAAGATTTATTTAATACACAGCAATCTCTTTTAGTTCCAAAAACATCAGATGGTAGAGTTTTATTTTCTGTTCCTTGGCACGATTTTATTATTGTAGGAACTACAGATACCCCTGTAGAAAATCCATCTATTGAGCCTAAAGCACAACAAGTTGAGGTAGATTTTATTATAGATAATTTGAATGCTTATTTAGAAAAAAAGATAAAAAAAGAAGATATTATGGCAGTATATGCAGGTATTAGGCCTTTAATAAAGCAAAATAAATCTTCTACTTCTTCTATTTCTAGGGAAGAGCATATAGAAATTTCTTCTTCTAATTTAATTTCTTTAGTTGGTGGAAAATGGACTTCATACAGAAGAATTTGTGAAAAATTAGTAGATAATATTATAAGTCAAACTAATTTATTACAAAATGCAAAAAGTAAAACAACTGAAATTAAAATTCATAATTACTTAAGCAAGGCAGAGCAATATAGTATTCCATCTGAATTTAGATTTTATGGATCGGCATATAAAATTTTACAAAGCTATGAAGAAGATTTTGATAGGCTTTTAAGTTCTAAATATGTTTATAATTATGCACAAGTAAGGTATGCAATTGAGTATGAACAAGCTTTAAGTTTAGATGATGTGTTAGCTCGTAGAATTAGGCTTTTGTTTTTAGATCCACAAGTGTGTATATTAATTGCTAAAGAGGTTGCTATATATATGGCTAAATTATTAAAGAAAGATGTATCTTGGATAGATAATCAAGTAGAAGAATTTACAAAAATAGCTCAAAACTATGTAAAAACTAGCTATTTAAAGTAAATTAAAACAAAGTAGTTATATGTTATCTTTTATACAAAAGGCTCTTTAACTTTGGTTTTAAAGGGCTTTTTTTATTGAATTTTTTTATAATTTATTAATCAAAATAGCAAATAAGCATTACCTCTAAGCGAATTCTTGAAAGCTTTTTAATTTTAAATTTGTAGCCTAAATTTAAGCTTTCTATTAGAGGTTTAATTGTAAAAAAATCTTTTTCATTATGGTAAATAGAAATTAGCAAAATTGGTTTAAACTTTTTTATTGTATCTATTGCACCTTCAATTGCATTATATTCTGCTCCTTCTATATCTAAATGAAGTAGCCCTAAGTTTGTTATATTGTTATTTTGTATAAATCTATCTATAGTTGTGGTAGAAATTGATTGATTATAAGGATTTTTGCTAAACTCTAAATAATGGCCTAGGTTATATTGTATATCATTTCTTAAAAAAACATCTGTGTTAGCATTAAATAAAGCTTTTTTATATGGAGAAATTTTATCTGTTAAACTATTTTTAGCAATTACATTTACTAGCATTGTGTAAAATTCATCTGAGGGTTCAAAAGCATAAACTTGGGAGCAATATTTGCTGAAAATAAGGGGGCTATCGCCCCAACTTGCACCTGCGGTTATACAAGATTTATTTGCAAGAGATTTTAAAATAGTGGAGCTTAAAAATTTTAAACCATTATGGTGCTTAAACACTTCATCTAATAGCTTAACATTTTTAGGTAATTTGTATTTAATTTTAAGATAAATTTTTGTAAAAATAGATAATTTATAAAATTTAGAATAAATAGATAAATCTTTAAGTTTAATAATTTTTTTATCAATTGTGTTAAGTAATAAAATACTATTAATAAGTTTAATATCTGGGGTATTTAAATTAGCTTTAAGATTATTTATAATATGAGGAGGTGGATTATTTGTAAAAATAGTATTTTTAGGAATAAATAAATAGTATTTATAGCCAACAATATTTAAAATTTTATCAAAAATTTTTGCAAAAAAATTATGTGCTTTCATAAATACTATTATAAGCTTAATTTTAAGCAAAATAAAGCTAGATAATATGTTTTAATTATCTAGCTTTATAATTGTTATAATTTAAAAATCATAAACTAAGCCAATAGATAGTTCAGAATTATGAAAGTTAGTTATTAATTTGTGATGTCCTTCAGATATGTAATCCCATCCTTCAATTTTATGGTTGCTAAATCTAGACATTCCATACCAAGAAGCTTCAAAGCCAAAATTTTTATATACAAATTGCCTGTATAAAATACCATATTTTATACCGAAATTTGGAAAATAATTATCTTTATACACTTTTCCATCTGATAGTGTTTGAGTAGCAAATTTAGCAGTGGAAACCCCAAAAACAGGAGCTAACAGATATTGTTTTGAGCTTAAAAAATCTAAATAAAAATTAAAACCAAATTCTGGAGAATAATTGTAAACTCTAACATTATATTTTGGATCTATTTGAGATTCAAAAGTATTACTTAAATCAGATGTGCTTTTAAGTTCAACTTCAACCCCAGCCATAATGCTTTGATAACCAACTTTTACATAAAAAGCATTGCCATTTGAAGAATCTGTATTTAACTCTTCTTCTCTTGAATCACTTGGACCATAATAATTGGGGTCTTTATATTTATAAAATGTAATGCTAGATTTATATGTAGAACCTAAATTAAAAAGGTATCCAGCAGATACATATCCGCCTACAATTAAATCATCAATAGCTAAGTTAGGAGTGCTTTGCTTTTGTGTTGAAGTATCAACAGGGGTGGTGGTAGAAGCAGTATTGGTTGAGTTTGAAGGAGTTGTAATAGGAGCATATTTAACTCCATTAATAGTTATTTCATTTTGTGAATTATTATTTATTGTTGTATTTGTTGTTTCTTGAGAATATAAAACATTGGTATTAAATACATAAATACTCAAAATAAATATAAATAACACTTTTTTAAAATTCATTTTTTTTGCAACCTTAATTTTTTATTGCACTTTAATTAAAAACATTTAGTTATTCAATATTACAATTAAAATTTTTAGTTGTCAAATAAGTTAATACAAAAGTGCTTGACATTTTTATGTTTTAAATGTATAATTATGTTTGTTAAGTATAAATTATGTGTAGAGCATAAAATTACTTAATATCAAATAACATTTAATTAAGCTAAAATATAAGGTGGATAAGAGAGATGACAAATAATAACAACATAAATAATAATATAAAAGTTAATGATTTAGCTTTAGATAATGTATTTATTGGAGCAACAATAGAATATATGGGAAGTGTATTAGAATTACCAAGTTTAGAAGCTAAGGGTTGGTATAGCGCCTACATTATTAATGTAGATGGAAGCTTAGGAGAGAGAAGAAAATTTAATAAAAGTGAGTTTGCAGAAGCTTTTGGAGTATTTGGTGAAAATGGAAATACTAATGACAACAATATGTTTTACTTGCCAGATGTGCAAAATAGAACAAAACGCCACATTGGAAGCAAAATTATATATAAAGAATTACAAAATTTTGCAACTAGTGTAAATGGGGTTTCTGCTTCTACTTCTATTGCACAAGGCGGAGAGCACTCTCATGATATGAGTCATGAACATACTTATATAGAAGGATATAGAAATAATTCTACAGGTGGAGGTGGGAGTGATGCTTTAGATACCCATAGAAATTCTCAAACAACCAATTGCACTCGTAATATAACAGGTGTAGCAGGAGCGCATATTCACAATGCTAGCACAACTCTAAGCGGAGCTACAGAGACAAGGGGTGATAATTTTGGAGTTATTAGCTTATTTAAGTTAAAAAATGCTAAAATTGCATCAATAGCTAGGTTTGATAAATTAATTTGTTCTCCTTTAGATAATATTTTTATACAAAATACGCAAAGTTTAAATTTTAATACATTTTCTTTTTCTGAGCTTTTAAATCAAGGAGATGCAAGTGTAGTATTTAAAAATATCGATGGAACTAATTTTAGGCAATATTTTAGTTCAATAGCAAATGCTTTTGTGCCATTTGATGTTGAGCTTACATCAAATGATTTATTACCAAAAATTAGCTTAGCTTCACTAAATATAAAGGTGCGTGTTTTTGGTAGTTTTGATATGGCATCATCTAATGATATTAAAGAGCTTTCTTTATCTTTGGTATCTAAAGCTAACTCACTTTTAGATAGTGATTATGCAAGTAAAAAAGTAGGGGATACAAATAAACCTTGTGATTTTAATTTTGTAGTGCCACTGGGTGATAGAACTATTAATGAAGGATTTAATTTTATTTTACAAAATATTTCAGGAAATGATTTTAATGTTTCTAAAGTAGAAATTTTTTTAAATTTAAATTAATATTAAGCTTTTAATATAATTATATAAGCAAAAAGCTATTATTTTTAATAGCTTTTTGCTTTTTAATATTTTATTATTATATGCAATAATATTTTTATTTAAAGAAACTATATTGAAGAGCAATTAAATAAAAATAATTTATATAAATTTGCTATTTTTCCTATTTCTTTTGGGTCATTTTTAGCATATTATTTGATTTTTCATTTTGCAAATAGGGTTGAATGTTCTTTTATTCACGATTTTTCCTATACATCTTGTAGCTCAATGTTTTATATACCGAATATTAACATAAAAGATTGGAACATTCCTATAAAATGTAATATACCTATATTATTTAGTATCCACAGAGGTAAATATATAAACTCTGTAGAATTTAAAA